>JBDGTU010000027.1:0-5989 GCA_042216495.1 Haloferacaceae archaeon | reverse complement strand
CGCCGCCGGCCGTCTCCGTCGGCTGGCGTCGCCGCCCCTACGCCGACACCCGCGCCAGCCACCGCTCCGGCGCGTCGAGTTCCGCATCGGTCGGCAGATGCTCCGGTCGCTCCCAGACGGCGCTCGCGGCCGCGAGTCCGCGTTCGTCCGCGACGGCACGGAAGAAGGCCGCGCCGCGTTCGTACTGCCGGCGCTTCAGTCCCAGACCCAGCAGTCGGCGGACGAGGCGGGTCATCGGCCCGCCACTCTGCCGCCGGGCGTCGAGTTTCCGCCGCAGGTCGCGGTACTCCTCGTCGAAGGCGCGGTCCATCAGCAGTTCGGCGTACCCCTCGACGGCGGTCATGGCCGCGTCGAGTTCGGCGAACGCCTCCCGGTCCAGGTCGCCCGCCGCGAGGGCCTCGACGCCGCGTTCCATCCGCGATTCGAGGTGACCGGAGAGCCACGGGGCCGCCCCGAACTCGGCAGCGTGGGCGACCTCGTGGAACGCGATCCACCGTCGGAAGCGGTCGAGGGGGACGTCGAGTTCGTCGGCGACGCGGACGATGTTCGGATGGACGAAGTAGAGGCTGTGGTCGTCGGCGTCGTCGTCGTCGGCCAGCAGGAGCGGGTCGTACTGGCCGAGGACGTGCCGTCCGAGGAAGGCGAGCAGGAACGACATCGTCCCGGTGTTGAGCACGCGCGCCACCTCGGGGAACGCCGACGCCCCGTGTCGGTCGATGGGACGCATGACGCGCTCGAACGTCGCCACGTTCGCCGCTATCCAGTGGTGGCGGTTCTGTATCTCGACGACGCGGGGCAGGTCGAACTCCACCCCGCCGACCGTCCGGAGGCGTTCGCGGGCGTCGCGCACGTCGGCGGCGTACGCCGCCCGGTCGGCCGCCGTCAAATCGAGCGTCCCCGGCCGGGTGCTCTCGCTGGCCGCCTCGGCGACGGCGTCCCAGTCGACGGTACCGTCGCCCGACGCGCCGGCCACCGTCCGGACGCTCCGAAACAGGTTCATGGCATACTGTCGGACGTCGCGGGACAAAACCCTTCGGCTCGGGGGCGTCGTACGATGGGTGTTCGCGCACAGCGGGCGCGTGAGACGAGAGCAGTCGCTCGGAGGCGGCGTTCGTCCGACATCCGCAGAAAGCGAAACGAAACGCCCCGTTAAATTTCGGCCTCGAAGTCCTCGAGGGCGTAGGCGGGTTCGGCACCGCGGCGGTCCAGCGTCTCGTTGGCGAGCAGCCAGTAGACGACCGACAGGGCGCGGCGGCCCTTGTTGTTCGTCGGGATGACGAGGTCGACGTTGCTGAGTTGGTTGTTCGAGTCGCACATGGCGATGACGGGGATGCCGACCGTGATGGCCTCCTTGACCGCCTGCGAGTCGCCGATGGGGTCGGTCACGACGACCACGTCGGGTTCGATGTAGCCGGCGTAGTCGGGGTTCGTGAGCGTCCCGGGGATGAAGCGCCCGGTGCGAGCGCGCGCGCCGATGGCGTCGGCGAACTTCTCTGCCGGGTAGCGGCCGTACTGCCGGGAGGAGGTCACGAGGACCTGCTCCGGCGAGTAGTTCGCGAGGAAGTCCGCGGCGACGCGGATGCGCTCGTCGGTCTGGCTCACGTCGAGGACGTAGAGGCCGTCGTCGCGGACGCGGTGGATGAACCGCTCCATGTCCTCGGTCTTCTGCTGGGTCCCGATGTGGACCCCCGCGGCGAGGTAGTCCTCGACGGGGATGAGGAGGTCGGCCTCCTCGTCGGGCATGACGTCCTCGTCGAAGGGCGTCGCCGTCTCTTCGTCGTCTGTCTCGGCCTCGGCGGCCTCTTGGGCCTCCTCGGCGACTGGTTCCGGCTGTTCCGCCTCGGACTCGGACTCGGCGTCCGGTTCGGCCTCCGGGGCCTCCTCGGCGTCGAGTTCCTCGTCAGCGGCTTCGAGTTCGTTGTCGTTTTCCGTCATACTGCGTCCTCCGCGATGCGGATGAGTTCGTTGAGTTTGGCGGTTCGCTCGCCGCCGACCGCGCCCGTCTTGATGAAGGGGGCGTCGGCCGCCACGGCGAGGTGTGCGATGGTCGTGTCCTCGGTTTCGCCCGAGCGGTGGGAGACGACCGCGTCGTAGCCGTTCCGACTCGCCAACTCGACCGCGTCGAACGCGTCCGAGAGCGTGCCGATCTGGTTCGGTTTGACGAGGATGGCGTTGGCCGCCCCCTGGTCGAGTCCGCGCTGGAGACGCTCCGTGTTCGTCACGAACAGGTCGTCGCCACAGACGACCGTCCGGTCTCCCACCCGGTCGGTCAGGTCGGCGTAGCCGTCGAAGTCGTTCTCGTCGAGGGGGTCCTCGACGTACGCGAGGTCGTACTCGTCGACCAGCGAGGCCACGTACGCGACCTGCTCGTCCGGCGTCCGCTCCTCGTCCGCGTAGCGGTAGACGCCGGCGTCGGCGTCGTAGAGTTCCGAGGCCGCCACGTCGAGGCCGAGGCGAATCTCGAAGCCGAGGTCGGCTTCCACCGCCTCGGCCGCTTCGTCCATCAGTTCGAACGCGGTGGCGTCGTCGATGGCGGGGGCCCACGCACCCTCGTCGCCCTTGTTGGCGCTCGTCCCGCGCTCGTCGAGCAGGTCGCCGACCGCCTCGTGGACGGCGGCGTTGGCGAAGACGGCCTCCGAGACGTTCGGCGCGCCGACGGGGACGGCGTGGAACTCCTGGATGTCGGTGGCGTCGTTGGCGTGTTCGCCGCCGCCGATGACGTTCCCCAGCGGCGTGGGGAAGTTATCGCCGCGGAACGCGCCGCCGAGATGCTGATACAGGGGCGCGCCGAGGACGTCGGCACCGGCCTTCGCGGCGGCCATCGAGATGGCGACGGCGCTGTTCGAACCGAGTTCCGAGAAGTCGTCGGTACCGTCGGCCCCGCGGAGCGCCTTGTCGACCTCGCGCTGATTGCCCGCGTGGACCTCGTCGACGAGGCGGGGAATCGCGAGGCGTCGCGCGGCGGCGATGGCCTCGCTCGGCGGGAGTTCGATTGCCTCGTACTCGCCGGTCGAGGCACCGCTGGGTGCCGCCGCTCGGCCGAAGCCGCCGGACTCGGTCAGCACGTCGGCTTCGACCGTCGCGTTGCCGCGGGAGTCGAGGACGCGCCGCAACGAGACGGACGCGATGCGCGTCATTGCTCCCCCCGGTTGACCGTGAAGGGGAGCGCACCGGCGTCGTACTCCTCGGCGGCGATGAGGATGGGCTCGGTCTGCTCCGTCTCCACCAGCACCGGCGCGCCGTACGACACCTGCAGCGCTCTCGCGCCCAGGATGCGTGCCTTCTCGTACCGATTGTAGCGTTGTTGCGTCGTCATTGGTACGGGGAGACCACGTCGACCAGGTCCTTATGCGAGACGAGCATCCGCCGACAGCAGTGTCTGTCGACGCCCAGGTCGTCGAGCACGTCGGCGGGGTCCTCGCCCTCGGCGGTGCGGGCCTTGAACTCCTCCCAGTGCTCGCCGACCACGTTGCCGCAGGTGAAACACCGGACCGGTATCATCATGGTCTGCTCACCTCAGCGGTAGGATTTCTGGTAACGGGCCCGCGCGCCGGGACCGCCCCACTTTTTCGGTTCGGACTGCCGGACGTCGTTGACCAGCAGCGACCGGTCGAACTCCATGAACGCGTCGCGGAGTTCGGCGTCGTTGAGATGCTGCACCAGTCCGCGGGAGATGGCCGTCCGGACGGCGTCGGCCTGACCGCTGAACCCGCCGCCGTTGACGGTGACGTCGATGTCGACCTCCGAGCGGAGGTCGTCGCCGGCGATGCGGAAGGGTTCGAGCATCTTCAGGCGCGCCGTCTCCGGTTCGACCAGCTCCACGGGACGGGAGTTGATTCGCACGCGACCCTCGCCGTCGCGCACCGTCGCGCGGGCGATGGCCGTCTTCTTCTTGCCGCTCGTATTCGTTACCATGTGACGTTAGCACCCAGGTTCTCGGAGACCTCTCCGAGGGAGACGAACTTGATGTTCGACAGGCGGTCCAGCGACGTGCCCGCGAGCACTTCGGCGTCCTCGTCGAACGGGTTGCCGACGTAGACGCGGACGTTCTCGAAGGCCTCGCGGCCGCGCTGTTTCTTGTGCGGGACCATCCCGCGAATCGCGCGCTTGAAGATGCGGTCCGGACGCTTCGGGTAGTAGGGCCCGCGGTCCGACCCGAGTTCCGCGCGCTTGCGGTAGGTCGACATCGTGTCCTCTTCGTTGCCGGTGATGACCGCCGCCTCGGCGTTCACGACGGCGACGCGCTCGCCGTCGAGCGCGCGCTGGGCCACCTCGCTGGCGACCCGACCCATGATGCAGTCGCGGGCGTCCACGACCACGTCGGCGTCGAATTCGGCGAGACTCATCGAATCACCCGGACGTTCGACCCTTCGGGGTTCTGTTCGACTAGCTGTTCCAGGCCCACGGCGTCACCGACCTGTTCGATCTTCTGCTGGGCCGTCGTGGAGAAGTCCACGGCGGCGACGGTGACGTTCTTCTGGAGCACACCGCTCCCCAGCACCTTGCCGGGGACGACCACGGTTTCGTCTTCCCGGGCGTATCGTTCGATACGTCCGAGGTTGACTTCCGCGTGTGTGCGCCGGGGCTTTTCGAGGCGGTCCGCGACGTCCTGCCAGACGCCGGACCCTGACTCGCGGGAGACCGCCTTCAACTCGGCGATGAGACTCTGTAGTCTCGGGTTCGTCTTACTCATAATCTACCTCCTGTAATGGGATCGACGCGTGGCGACCAGCGGTCGCTCGCCGTCGAAAATTCGAAGAGAAGTGCAGGGAGCAGGATTTGAACCTGCGGACTCCTACGAGACAGCGCCCTGAACGCTGCGCCGTTGGCCAGACTTGGCTATCCCTGCACGCACGTCGCAGTACTCCGCCCCCTTTCAAACCACTTTCGGTCCGCCGGTCCCGCGGGTGGTGCGTGGCATCACCCCGGCGTCTGGCGACGCCGCTCTCGGGACGGGCAGGCGACCGGTGGATAGTGGGGGCGAGTGTCATCTTAGACTGCGACCTTCTCTTCCAGTTCTGCCGCGCGGTCACCGATGGTGTCGGTGGCGCGCAGGACCAGTTCCTCTGCGGTGACCGACCCGTCCGTCTCCACGTGGAAGACGAACGCGCCGGGGACGTCGTGTACCTCGACCTCTTTGCCGGGGTAGCGCTCCGTGAGGTCGTTGTCGAACTCGTCGGTCAGGACGAGTTCGCCGTCCTTCGTCTCGATGACCCCGCGGAGGACGTTCGGCTCCTGCTCGTCGAACTCGCCGGCGTCGCCGACGACCTCGACTCGCTGGAGATGTCGGTAGCCGACGGCCACGCCGCCCTGGTGTTTGGCGTGTTCGCGGCCGCGGTCGAGCACCGCGTCCGCTTCGAGTTCGAGCCGCTGTCCCTCTTTCAACTCGATGATGGGGATGTTGTCGTCGGCGGGCTGGACCAGCTCGTCGGACGACCGCAGGTCGCCCGAGTAGGCGGTCGCCGGCCCCTCGACGTCGAGCGCCAGCGTGGCCGTCTCGCCCACCTCGTAGTCGTCGAGGGGCGTCGTCAGGGGCACCAGCCCCAGTCGGAGGCCGATCATCTCGTCGAACATCACCGACGAGTTCTCGACGAACCGGACGGTGTCGATGGACATCGTCGGCACGTCGGCGATCATCGCCCGGCGGATGCCGTTGGCGAACGCGGGCGTCACCCCGCGGACGACGAACCGCGCGTTCCTCTCGTCGCGTTCGATGAACTCGACCTCGAAGTCGGATGCCATGATGTTAGAGTCGGCTGTTCTTCGGCGCTCTGGTGCCGTCGTGCGGAATCGGCGTGACGTCCTCGATGCGGCCGATTTCGAGGCCGGCGCGCGCCAGCGCTCGAATCGTCGCTTGTGCGCCGGGACCCGGGCTCTTGTTCTGGTTGCCGCCCGGGCCGCGGACGCGAACGTGGACGCCCTCGACGCCGGCGGCCAGCACTTCCTCGGCCACCGTCTCCGCCATCTGCATCGCGGCGTACGGCGACGC
>JBDGTU010000002.1:0-6499 GCA_042216495.1 Haloferacaceae archaeon | reverse complement strand
ATAAGCCCGCTCAACGGTACTCCAGCGAGGTTTAGCGTCCGTTCGAACCCGTAGGTTCGGACGGACTGCTCCAGTCCGGGCTTCGAGAGGCCGCGGAACTTCTGCAGCCAGGGATTTACCAGTGACCAGAGGCATTCGACTTGGTTGACATGGACGCCCTCATCAGTGACAAACTCTTCGAAGTGTGGAACGACCTTCTCGTTGTCATAGACGAGTGGCGCATATCCGCGCCACCCGTCGTGCCACAGTTCGTCAATCTTCCCCGAGAGGATCTCTACCTCGTCAAGTATCTCTCTCAGTTCATCAGGCTTTGCACCACGTTCCGCACGAATCACACGGAGTGTGTCTCGGCAAGCTTCAACGAGCGTCACCGTATCGCCTGGTGCGGCTTCCCAGCGTGATCGGCCCGGATCACCGTCGCCGCCGCGGGAAAGACCATCCCGCGGCGGCGTCTGTTCCTTGAAGCCAGAACACTTCTGGCCGGTTTCGTCGATCTGGGTTGGACTGTCACCATCCTCTAGGAGATGTGTCCAGACGAGGTGGAAGCCGCTCTCGAAGGCGGCTTCCACCTCGCGGATAGTTGTGTGAACGGTATCGTAAACCGCCTCGAAGAGCTGAGCAACTTGGTTGATGCTGAGTAGCGTATCTGCGTAGAGTACGAAGGCGATGATAATCTCTCCAGGCGTGAGTGTTCGTCCTTCAAACGGCGTGTTACGAGTGTATGTGAACGTATAGCGGCAGTTAGAACACCACAGCCGGGGACTGCTGTCCCCGGCGTGGATGGCGGTTTCACCACAATCAGGGCATGGAGCTTGTTGCCAAGCGTGCTTACAGCGCCGCTCGATTTCTTCATCGAGCGGCTCTGGCCGCAACACTATTGATGTAAGCTCAACAAGATGCTGAAGCATCCCGCCGAATGCGGTTTGGTTGTTCACACACTAACGCATTCTGCGGGATGGCATGATACTCACGCTGTTTCACTGAGTTCGGCAAGAGCCTCGTGGACTTCATCACCGACGTGGCCGAGCAGACGAACCTGCTCGCGTTGAACGCGAACATCGAGGCGGCCCGGGCGGACGGCGACGGCGACGGGTTCGCCGTGGTCGCCGACGAGGTGAAGGAACTCGCCGAGGAGACCAAGGACGCCGCCGAGGACATCGAGGAACTGATTCGGGACGTGGAGAGCGAGACGGACGAGACGGTCGAGGATATCCGCGCGACGAGCGACCGCATCCAGTCCGGTACCGAGACGGTCCGGGCGGCCGCGGACGCCATCGAGGACACCGTCGACGCCGTCGAGGAGGCGAGCCACGGCATCCAGGAGATTAGCGACGCGACCGACGACCAGGCCGACGCCACGCAGCGCGTCGTCGGGCGCGTCGACGACGTGTCGCAGGTGAGCAAGACGGTCACCGAGGAGGCCGAGCAGGTGTCGGCGGCGGCCGAAGAGCAGTCCGCGTCCACCGCGGAAATCGCGCGCAGCGCCGACGAACTCCGGCAGCGCGCCGACGAACTCTCCGGGTCCGTCGACGAGTTCGACGTGGACCGGTCGGAGTCAGCGGGCGAGGACGCGGCTACCGAGGAGTCCGCCGCGACCGACGACTGACGCCCAGCGACGCCTCGGCGTTCGACGCGGCCGGTTCGGCGCGTCGCCGGTCGTTCGCCTCGCGGCCGGGGATTGTAAGGGATTTATGCCTGCCGTGACTCATCGGGGCGTATGAGTCAACTCCGCCGAACTATCGAGGAGTTCCGCGCGAACTGGCGGGACCCCTCGTTCTGGCGCGAAGGACCCGAGTTCCTCTGGCGCAACGTCCTCACGCGCCCGCTCCGGCGAGCGCGGTGGGCGTACAAGCGCCGCGGGGACGTCGAGCAGTTCACCGTCGCCGAGGCGGACTGGGACAACTGCATCGTCCTCGACGCCTGCCGGTACGACACCTTCGAGTCCGTCGCGGACCCGGACTGGGACCTGTCGCCGCGACTCGCCTCGGGGTCGGACACCGGCGACTTCCTCGCGGCGAACTTCCCGCCCGAGGTCGAGGAGGACGACCTCGTGTGCGTGAACGCGAACCCCCGCGTGGCGAAGGAGCCGACGGGGGAGTTCGCGGACATCGTCCACGTCTGGAAGGACCGCTGGAACGACGAGTACGACACCGTGATGCCCGAGGACGCGGTGGCCGCGGCGCGCGAGGCGGCCGAGGAGTACCCGCACAAGCGCCTGCTCGTCCACATGGTCCAGCCCCACATCCCGTACATCGGGGAAACGGCCGACGAACTCCCGAGCGGGGCGTCCATCCAGTCGATGCGCCCGGACGCGGAGATGGACGAGTCCAAGCCCTACGCCGCCGTGAAGCAGGGGCTCGTCGAACCGGAGACGATTCGGCGGGCGTACCGCGAGTCCCTCGAACTCGCGATGGGACCGGTCAAAGAGTTGGTCGCCGAACTCGACGGGAAGACCGTCGTCACCGCCGACCACGGCGACCTGCTCGGCGAGCGCGACGGCCGCGTCGTCGGCGAGTTCTCCGAGTGGGGCCACCCCGAGAACACGCCCGTCGACCCCCTCGTGAAGGTGCCGTGGGCGGTCCCCGAGTACGACGAACGGAAAGACATTCGAGCCGGCAGCCTCACAGACACGAACCAGACGGACCCCAACCGTGAACAGCTCGAAGCCCTCGGCTACACGTAGCCCGACAGCGCGGACGCGTCGCCGCCCGACCGCCGGGCGTCTCTCCCGTCACCAGCCGCGGCCACGACGGAACGGCACATGGTGAGTTCGAGTCGCCTCTGGTCGACGGCCGTCGGGTTCGCGGCCGCCGGCGTCGTGTTCGCGTTGATGTTCTGGTTCATCGGCGTCGACGACATCATCGACGCGCTCGGGCGGGCAGACCTCTCGCTCGTCGGCGTCGTCGCCGCGCTGATGCTCGGGTGGATTGTCGTGCAGGGCCTCGCGCTCTGGGTGGTCTGGCAGAGCCTCGACATCGCGGTGTCTAGCTGGTCGGCCGTGCTCGTGTTCGCGGGCGCCGCGTTCGCGAACAACATCACGCCGTTCGGGCAAGCGGGCGGTGAACCGGTCGCCGCGCTCCTCACGACGGACGTGTCGGACGCCGACTACGAGACGGCGCTCGCCGCCATCGCGGGCGCCGACGCGCTGAACTTCGTGCCGTCGACGAGTCTCGCGCTCGTCGGGAGCGCGACGTATGCCGTCCTCAGCGCGGTCAACCCCCGGCTCCGGTCGGTGGTCGGCGTCGTCGCCGTGTTCGGCGTCACGGTGTCGGTGGTCGCGCTCACCATCTGGTACAAGCGCGACAGCGTGAAAGCGGCCGTCGTCCGCGCCGCCACGCCGCCGCTCCGAGCGGGCGCGAAGTTCCTGCCCCGCGTCCCCGTCCCCACGCCGGAACGCATCGAGAAGGGGTTCCAGCAGTTCTTCGCGTCCATCGAGCGCATCGCCACCGACCGCCGGAACCTCGCCGCCGCGCTCGCGCTCTCCACGCTCGGCCTCGCGCTGCAAGCGAGCGCGATGTGGGTTACCTTTCAGGCGCTCGGCGCCGCCATTCCGTTCTACGTCCCGTTCTTCGTGATTCCGGTCGGCACGATGGCCGCGGTCGGCCCGACGCCGGGCGGCCTCGGCAGCATCGAGTCCGTCCACGTCCTCCTGCTCACCTCGATGACGGGAACCGCGCTCCCCACCGTCGCCGCCGCCGTCGTCATCCACAGCATCGGCGGCTTCTGGCTGACGATGACCGTCGGCGGCGGGTCGATGGCGGTCCTCCGGGCGAGCGCGCGCTGACCGTCCGAGTGTTCCGGGAGGATACGCGTACCGAGCGCCGGCGAGCGACCGCCGTCGTTACAGATTCGTCCGGATGTCGACGACGGTCTTCGCCGTCTCGAAGATGTCGTCCGCGTCGAGGAACGCCTCCACTGAGTCGAACTCCGCGGGCTCGGTCGGAATCTGGAACGCGAGATCGTCGTCGTCGACGCCGCCCGTGATGCGCGCGACCGACTGCGTGCCGCCCGCCTGCACGTGCACGACGGCCTTCACCACGTCGTCCTCGACCTGCACGTGTTGAATCTCCAGCGGGCCGTCCTGTCCGCCGTCGGCGTAGTGAATCGTCGCGGGCACCGCGTCCATCCCCACCAGCTTCGCGCCGAGAGTCGCCATGCCGAGACGACGACGGCGCGCCCGGATAAACGACGCGGCCCGCGGCGAGCAGTCGGGTCGCGCCCCCGCGACCCCCGGTAGTCCTCACGCGGTAGTGTTCACCGCGGCGTTCGCGTCCTCGGCGACACGGATGTACTCGACGCGGCCGACGGCGACGCCGTGGTCACCGCGGGGCTGAATCTCCACGATGTCGTCGTCCTCGTCGCCGAGGTAGTCGCTCGGCGTGAACGTGAACGTCCCCTCGCGTTCGCTCCCTGACGAATGCGTGCCCGATTGGTCTGATTGATCTGGCCACCGGCCCGAGACATCGTATCCAGAATGACGGACCGTCGGGCCTGACGGCTACCCGCCCTGACCTGGTCGGCGAATCCGTCCGGGATGATCACGACTCGCGCCGCACCGGCCGATCCGCGTTGTCGACTCCACTCCGTGATATTACGGCCAGGCTTGATCGAGCGGATCCGTAACGCCTCTACGTCTTCCAAGGCATCGGTAAACGATATCGAGAGATTCGTGGGAGTCCCGTCTGGTCCGCGGTCGTTGTTCTGGACGTAGAGGGTGAACTCGGAGGGGCCGGCACCGAAGACGGCACTGAAGGTGAGGAGCAGGATAACTGGGAAGAGGAACGCGAAGAACACGGCTTCGCGATTCCGGAGCCAATCTTTCGAGAGCGCGACCAACAGCGGCCAGACCCGGGTCATTGAAGCTCACCGCCGCTTCCCACGGTTCCGCCCGCGAGTTGGAGGAAGACGTCCTCCATCCCGGCGCCAGTGAGTTCGATCGAGTGATCACCCTCGATATCGAGTAACTGCCCGAATGCCTCTTGAGCATCGTACCGGTCTTCGAAAATCCCGACGAGGTTGCCTGTGTCGTCTTGATAGACGTCGGTAGCAGTGAAACGAAGGTGTGCTCCGAGTTCCTCGTGTTGGTCTTCCGTAGGGGTTACGACGAGCTTGACATCGCCGCCGTATGTTTCGATAAGATTGGCGACCGTATCGACAGCGACGATTTCGCCATCAACCAGCAGTGCAGCACGGTCAGCCAGTTCCTCGACCTCTTCCATGTAGTGGGTCGTCAGCACTACCGTCGTTCCGAACTCAGTTAACCGTTCAATCTGTTCCCACGTGGATCGTCTGGCAGCTGGATCGAGTCCAGTCGTTGGTTCGTCTAGGAAGAGCACATCTGGATCGCTCACGAGCGCCATTGCGATTCCCGTCCGTCGTTGGTACCCTCCGGAGAGATTAGCAAATCGAGTTCCGGCATAGTCAGAGAGATCAAGTTGATTGAGTACGTCTGCTGGATCACGCCCCTCCTCATACATGTGGCGGGCGAGCGCGACGTTTTCACGGACAGTCAGTCGATCGAACGTGTGAAACGATTGTGGGACGACCCCGATTCGTTGCTTAATCGACCGTGATTCCTCGCCCACGTCATAGCCAAGCACGCTAGTGACACCACTCGTCGGGGTCCGCAAGCACTCAAGGATTTCCACGGTCGTCGTTTTTCCGGCCCCGTTTGGGCCGACTAGAGCAAAAATCTCGTTTGGGTGGACCTCAAATGAGACACTCTCGACCGCTGTCGTGTCGCCGTAGGTCTTGGTGAGGTCAGTAGTCGTAATAACTGGATCGGTGGATTCTGCGGTCATCGGCTGAACTGAGAGGGTTGCCTCTTCCGTCGCTCGATCATTTGTATTTAGGTGAGTGATGCCAGGACGAAACGATCCGTCGAGGGGCTGGAAGGCCTTTCGTGTGACATATGCTCTTCCTCTAAGGCGATTGTTTTAAAATTACCTCTGATCAGGGAAGATCCGGCGTGCAAGATACGCGCTGTGTATTCAGCACGTGTCTCGGAACATCGACGCAATCCGATAGAATCTACAGCAGTACAGTAGCAACGGGATTGTAACAGCTGGTTCAGCAACTTTCCTCTGAAACCAACGCTATGCGAAGTAATCTATGACACGCTCGTTTTCGAATCTATGACACGCTCGTTTTCGAAATGTGGTAGGTTGGGGTTGTGAGGTGTGTAGGAACTGACTGTGAAGGGTGGCACACTGCGGATTTGTCAGTAAGATTCTGATTTGTAGATTTCTCCGTTCGGAAAATGTGGCAACTCGAATTCCGGAATTTGATATCGCGAGATGCGATTCATTCAGGTGTACAGCAAACGCTCCCGCGGACAGGGAACGAACCGAAAAACGCCCTCAGACGTCCGAAACCGAGCTGAACTCGCCGGCAGCAACTCGGTCAGCGACCGCGCGCTCGTCGACGTCCGGCACGTCACCGGGATACTTCTGCTGGAAGTACCCGACGATGTTCTCGACGTCCCGGTCGAGGAGCTCGC
>JBDGTU010000063.1:0-8521 GCA_042216495.1 Haloferacaceae archaeon | reverse complement strand
CAGATGTCGAGCGTCGGTTTCTCGGTGTCGCCGGTCGTGCCGCCGTCGGAGTCGGAGCCGCCACCGCCACCGCCACCGCCACCGCCGCTGGTCGGTGTGCTACCGCCGCCGGAGCCGGAGCCGCCTCCGTCTCCGCCGCCGCCACCGCCGCCGGAACAGCCGGCGAGTGCACCCATCGAAGCGAGCGCCGCGCCCGCTCCGGTCGTCTGTAACATCTTGCGGCGACTGACGCCGCGGTCCGTGTCGGAGCTGCTGTTTCTATCTGTCACTGTCTGACAACCCACGCATGGATAATTGAGAATCTATAATAAACGTTTTCCCATATCGGCGGCGGTGACCGGTCATTTCTGTTAGCGAACTGGACGTTGTTTGCTAATTCACCACATACGTTCTGGGTTTCCAAACGACGAGCCCGTCTCGAATCCGACCCAGCAGGAGTGTTCGACTCGCGCGCGGCAGGACTGCGACGCAACGTTTATGATGAATCAGGAGGCTACGATGTGGTATGTCGAACCAGGCCGCGCAACACGACGTAAACCAGCGTGAACTGCCGGATTATCTCCAAATCGTATCGAACGCACTGTACGCCCTCGCGGGCGCGCTGTTCCTCGGTGGGCTCTACTTCGACTGGCAGCGCTCGGGCGAGATCATCATTCCGTTTTTCGCCATCGCGGACGAGCCGGAGGCCAACAGCGGGCTGTTCCTCGCCGCGATGGTCGCACTCGCCGTCGGCTGGGTGCTTTCGAAGATCGCGCTCAAGATCGTCGACCTCCGGACCGAAAAGGTCGACCAGACCCAGGAGTGGACGGTCGACGTCGGCGAATAGGCCGCCTCTCGTCTCTTCTTCCGCTCGCCGTCCTGCACTCGTAGGCCGTTCCGTAGCATCCGTCCGGCGCTCCGACCGGCGTGAATCGCCCCGGAGTCGAGTAGTTCGAACGGACTCGCCCTCTCGAACGACCCGAGGCTCCCCGTTTCGACGACGCGCTTTGTGAGCGTCGAGCATGTACGGCCGCCGAGTCGCGAGCGCGACGTCGTGGCGCACGCCCCGACGCCCGCCGTTCCGGAGCGCGTGACGAGAGCCCCGGCACTGCAACGGCTGTACGCTTCGAGAGCCGGGTGTACGACTAGCACACTACGAACGGAGTGGTCGTGCCGTCTCGCGCGTGTCCCGAGGCGTCTTCACGGGCTACGCGGACGCTCGCTGTGGGACGCTGTTCACGGGCTACGCGGACGCTTGCCGTGGGACGCCGGGTCGGTCGCCGTCGCCCGGCGGAGCGACTGCCGGCCGACGGGTCGCCGCACGGCAGGGGCTCGTCGTGCGAGCCGCGAAAAAATGGAGCGTCTCCCGCGCGAGTCGATTACCCCTTGACCCCGCCGCCGGAGGAGAGGCCCTCGACGAGGTGGGTCTGGAGGTACATGTACATCATGATGGGGACCCACATGGAGAGGAAGGTCCCGGCCATGATGTAGTGGAAGTTGCGGACGAAGAACGTCCCCTTCAGCTGCAGGATGGCGGGCGCGAGCGTCGTGTGCAGCGAGTCGGACGCCAGGATGACCGCCATCAGGTAGTTGTGCCAGGCGAGCAGGAACGCGAGCAGGAACACGCTGGCGATGGCCGGCCGCGAGAGCGGCAGGATGACGCGGAAGAACGCGCCGATCTGCGTACAGCCGTCGACGCGGGCGGACTCCTCGAGATTGGCCGGGAGGTCCTCGAAGAACCCGCGTAACAGCCAGATGTTGTAGGGCAACGTGAACGCCGTGAACGCGAGAATCATCCCGAGGTAGGTGTTGAGCAGTCCGAGATTCTGCATCAGCACGAAGATGGGGATGGCGAGCAGGACGACCGGGAACGTGAAGCCGGCGACGCTCAGGACGAACAGGCTCGTCTTGAACGGGAAGTCGAGGCGGGCGAACGCGTAGGCCGCGAACACTGCGGCGACCGTCGCCAGACCGGCGGTCCCGACGCTGACGACGGACGTCGCGAGCAGGTACTCGACGAACGGGAACGCGTCCCACATCGTCCGCCAGGCGTTCCGACCGGACCACGCGACCGGGTCGAAGGTGACCCAGGGGATGCCAAGCGTCTGCGTGAAGATCATCTCCGGCGTCTTCAGGGAGTTCACGAAGACGTAGTAGACCGGCGTGAGCATCCAGATGAGGAAGACTGCCAGTCCGATGTATTTCAGCACCGGCTTGTAGTGGGTCTCCCACGAGAGCCGGCCGCTATCCTTCTCGAACAGGAAATCGTCCGCACCTGAACCTTTCGTTGCCATCTCAGTAGTCCTCCGTTTCGGTCTTGACCCACAGCAGAATCAGCGGGACGATTGCCATCGCGAACAACATCCCGAGCGCCGCGGCACGTCCGAGGTTCCAGTTCAGGAAGCCTTCCTTGTAGATGACCAGTCCGAGGATGGACGTGTAGTTCACGGGACCACCTTGCGTCATGGCCCACGGAATCTCGATCTTCCCGACGGTGAACACCGTCCGAATCATCACGACGGTGACGATGACCGTGCGCAGGTGGGGGAGCGTGATGTAGCGGAATCGCTGGACGGGACCCGCGCCGTCGACTTTGGCGATCTCGTACAGTTCGGACGGAATCGACTGCACGCCGGCCAGGAAGACGACGTACATGAACCCGAAGTCACGCCA
Source organism: Haloferacaceae archaeon (assembly GCA_042216495.1). Lineage (GTDB taxonomy): Archaea > Halobacteriota > Halobacteria > Halobacteriales > Haloferacaceae > Salinirarus. Next base: position 5,869 of record JBDGTU010000063.1, on the reverse strand, counting down.
CACCTTGGCGATGATCACCCCCCAGAACGCCCACGGGGTGTTCGAGATGATGCCCCCCGACGCCGAGATGTCGAAGAAGAGGTTCAGGAACTGGTAGAGGACGCCGTACTCGGCGGCCTGCGCCATGATACCCCACGTGAGACCGGCGGCGACGGCGGGGCTCGCGTACCCCGCGAGCATCAGGCCGCGCCAGAAGGGGCGTGCCGGCAGACTCTCGTTCATCAGCAGCGCGGCACCGAGTGCCACCACGAGGTCGAACGGCACGACGACCAGTTCGTACAGCAGCGTCATCTTGATGCTGAACAGGAACAGCTCGGTGCCGCCGCCCGCGATCCAGTACTGGTAGTTCTGGAGACCGATCCAGGGGTCGACGGCGTTCGGGTTCAGCGTGTACTCCTTGAAGCTGAGGAACAGGCCGTTGACGATCATCGGGTAGAAGACGATACCCGACAGGAGCACGAGCGTCGGCAGGAGGAACAACACGCCCTGGACCGAGCCGTACTCCTCGATGACCTTGTCGAAGAGGCCCCGGATGCCTTCCCTTTGAGAGCCTATCTGGTCGACTGCGGCCATGGTCAGACCCCCTCAGTGCTCTGTTCGCCGGCGCTGACGTCCATTTCGGCGTCCTCGCCGGCCACGTGTCTCCATTTGAGTACCTTCGGTCCGTCCGGGCGGAAGAAGTGAACGTTCGGCCAGTTGACGTCGAGGGCGACGGTGTCGCCTTCCTGGACGGTCATCATCGACGGCATCACCGCCCGAATGCGACTCCCGGCGACGTCGAAGTAGAGAATCTGAGTGTCACCCATCGGCTCGACGACCTGAATCTCCGTGTCGAGCAGCCCCTGGCCGGGGTCGACGACTTCGATGTCCTCCGGTCGGATGCCGAGGACGACGTCGTCGTCGTCGAGCCCCGACGCGAGTTCGTCGCCGACGGCGTCCGGGACGTCGACTTCGAAGGCGTCGGTCGCGACCACGCCGTCGCGGTAGGAACCCTCGAAGAAGTTTATCTCCGGGCTCCCGATGAAGTCAGCCACGAACAGGCTGTTGGGGTCGTGGTAGATCTCCGAGGGCGACGCAATCTGCTGAATCTGGCCCGCGTTCATCACCGCGATGCGGTCGCCCATACTCATCGCCTCCTCCTGGTCGTGAGTGACGAACACCGTCGCCACGCCGAGTTTCTGCTGGAGTTCCTGAATCTCGGTGCGCATCACCGCGCGCAGTTTGGCGTCGAGGTTCGACAGCGGCTCGTCCAGCAGGAAGAGGGCGGGTTCGCGGACGATGGCGCGCCCGAGCGCGACGCGCTGTTGCTGACCGCCCGACAGCTGATTCGGATACCGGTCGAGCAGGTCGCCGATTTCCATGATGTCCGCGGCCCAGCGGACCCGCTCGTCGATGGTCTCGCGGTCCGCGCCGCGCATCCGGAGCCCGAAGGACATGTTCTCGTACACCGTCATCGACGGGTACAGCGCGTAGTTCTGGAACACCATCGAGATGGCGCGGTCCTTCGGTGGGAGCGACGTCACCTCGTGGTCGCCGAACTTGATAGTCCCCGAGTCCGGTGTCTCGAGCCCCGCGATACAGCGGAGCGTCGTACTCTTCCCACAGCCACTCGGACCGACGAGGACGATGAGTTCGCCCTCCTCGATGCGCATGCTGATGTCGTCGACGGCGACGACCTGGCCGTCGTTGAACGTCTTTCGTACGTCGTCGAGGACGGCGTCTACCATACTTCACCCTCCGTCGTCGGTCGGTCGGTGTGCGGTGCCACGTCGGAATTGTAGTTCGTGTGGTACATGTCGTATGCCTCCGTTATTCTTCGACGAACCCTAGCCGGGCCGCCTGTCCACCACCGTACGTCCGTACCAGCTTCGAGCGGATGATAGGGACGAACAGGAGCGCCCCCATCAACAGCCCTCCGAGTGCGACGGAGACGTCGATTGTCCCCGCGTTGCCCACAGGTCCCTGCAACCAGGGGTACACTGGGATGCAGATCGCTGCGTACACGACGATTGCAATCGTCAATGGGTGGTTGGTAATACTGTCTTGTAGCGAGGGAGATGCTCCCATACAGCACAAGACACTACATTATTCAATATAAATCCTTCCACGTGAGACGAGCGGGAGACCGTATCCGTTCCCTGAGAGGAGGAAACGGAGCGCGAATCGTCCCCGCATTCGGTCATCGGCGGTTGGAATAGCGTAGGGACCGCATCCCGGAGGCGGTCATTTTTATTCTCCCGGGGAATAGCGAGGACAATGAGTGACGGGAACACGCGAGACGAGGTGAGCGAGCCGGCCCCGTACGAACGGCCGGACGACGACTCGCCGCTGTACGCGGGTGACGAGGCCGAAGAAGACGTTTCGATTGAAGTCCCGGACGAGGAGAAGGGCTTTTTCGCTCGCGTCCCCGAGGGCGTGGTCGCGCTGGGCGCGGGGTCGCTCGCCACCTCCGCGCTGATAACGCTCGTCTTCGCCGGCATCGCGACGTACTCCGTCGTGACCGGCCGGTGGTACGGCTACCAGCCCTACGTCATCGTGATGGCGTCGGTCCTCTACTCGTCGTCGGCCGTCTTCCAGATATCCGGCGTCTACTACGCCCAGAAACGGGTTCGCTGGCTGTGGGTGATGCTCGCCGCGTTCGCGGGCGTCCCCTCCATCGTCGGCATCCCCTTCGCGGCGGTCGCCATCGTCTGTCTCGGCCTCGGGAAGTACCACTTCGCCTCCTACACGCCGTCGGAATACTTCAAGCGAGCCATGAGCGACGACGACGAGATCGACGCGGACGAGACCGGCACGGACGACGACTCCTGATAGTGATTACTGTAAGTCATTACCGGTGGTTCGCCGAGACGGTTCAGCGAACCACCGGTAAACAGTTACAGTAATCACTATGAGTCAGAGCCGGCCGCGCAGGTCCGCGACGACCGATTCGGTGGTCCCCTGCCCGCCGAGGTCGGGCGTCCGCGGCGCGTCGGCGGCGGCGATCTGCTCGGTCGCGACGTCCCAGAGGGCGTCCGCCGCCGCGTGTTCGCCCAGGTCGTCGAACAGCATCGACGTCGAGAACACCGTCGCCAGCGGGTTGGCGACGCCCTGCCCGACGATGTCGGGGGCGCTCCCGTGGACGGGTTCGAACATCGAGGGGTACTCGCCCGAGGGATTGACGTTCGCCGAGGGGGCCAGCCCCATGCTGCCCGTGATGATGGCCCCGATGTCGGTGAGGATGTCGCCGAAGAGGTTCGAGGCGACGACGACGTCGAACTGTTCGGGGCGGCGGATGAAGTCCATGCTCGCCGCGTCGACCAGCAGGCGGTCGACGTCTACCGCCGGATATTCGGCGGCGACGTCCTCGACGACGTCGTCCCAGAAGACCATGCTGTGTGCCTGCGCGTTCGACTTGGTGATGCTCGTCACGTGCCCCTCCCGTTCGGTCGCCGCCTCGAAGGCCGCCCGGACGATGCGTTCCGTACCCTCGCGGGTGAAGACGGCGCTCTGGACGGCCACCTCGTGGTCGAAGCCGACGTGTTCGCGCCCGCCGACGTCGGCGTACTCGCCCTCCGTGTTCTCCCGATACACCACGAAGTCGATGTCGCCGCCCTCGTAGCCGCGGAGGGGGCTCTCGATGCCTTCGAAGAGCACCGACGGCCGCTTGCAGATGGCCTGGTCGAACCCCTTGCGGATGGGGAGCAGGAGGCCGTGCAGCGTGATGTGGTCCGGGACGTCGGGGTGACCCACCGCGCCCAGCAGGATGGTGTCGTGGTCCACCAACTGGTCGAGGCCGTCGTCGGGCATCATCGCGCCGTCTTCGAGGTAGCGTTCGGTGCCCCAGTCGTAGCGCGTCGTCTCGACGTCGAAGCCGTGTGCGTCCGCGACGTCCCGGGCGAGCGGGAGTACCGCGTCGACGACTTCCGGGCCGATGCCGTCGCCGGGGATGAGTGCGATGTCGTATGCCATGGCTCATCATCGCGGACGAATCGTAAAAATGTGCAGAATCGGACCGCTCCCGTGACGGTCCACGCTCGTGTTCCGCGTCCCGTGACGCTCCGCTATCAGTCTTTCCGGAACTCGTCGAGCACGTCGCGGTCGATTTCGATGCCCAGGCCGGGTTCGTCGCGGATGGGTACCGCGTTCCCCTCGTTGGTGATGGGGTCGACGGCGAGGTCCTCGCGGATGGGGTTCGGCGTCCGGTCGAACTCCAGCATCGGTTCGCCGGGGATGGTCGCGAGCATCTGGAGGCTAGCCGCCAGGGCGACGGCGGAACCGAAGACGTGCGGGAGACACTGGCGGTTCTTTCCGTGAGCCATCGTGACGACGCGCCGGGCCGAGGTGAGGCCGCCGGCGCTGGTCACGTCGGGCTGGACGAACTCGACGCAGCCGCGGTCGAGCACCTCGTCGAACTCGTGGTCGTACGCCCAGCACTCGCCGCCCGCGAGCGGCACGTCGACGGCGGCGTTCAGGCGTTCGTAGCCGTCCAGGTCGTGGGGGACGACCGGCTCCTCGAAGAAGTGGACGTCGAGGTCGGCCAGCCTGTCGGCGACCCACTTCGCGTCGGCCACGTCGTAGGCGTGGTTCGCGTCGGTCATCAGGCGCACGTCGTCGCCGACGGCCTCGCGGATGGCGCGCACGAGTTCGACGTCCTCCTCGCGGCCCCACGGCGTGAGGTCGGCCATCCCGATCTTGTTCTTCAGCGCGTCGAAGCCGGCGTCGACGTGGCCCGTCGCCTCCTCGACGACCGCCTCGCGCACCTCGTCGAAGGAGTCCGCGTCGGGCCAGAAATGACCCGTCGCGTACGCCCGTACCGAGTCCCGTCGGCGACCGCCGAGCAGCGAGGCCACCGACTCGCCGAGCAGTCTCCCCTTCAGGTCCCAGAGGGCGATGTCGACGCCCGAGACGGCCGATACGGGGACGTACGAGTGATACGAGTTGCGGAGCTTCGTCGTCAAATCGTCGTGAATCTGCTCGACGTTCGTCGGGTCGCGCCCTTCGAGCCACGGCGCGACGTACTCCTCGACGAGTTCGCGGTTGCCGGCGGTCGGCCCCCAGCACTCTCCCCACCCGACGGTGCCGTCGGTGGCGGTCACTTTCACGAGGCAGTACTCCCGGCTGTCGATCCACTTCTGTGCGTTCGCGAAGCGCTCCCCGAGGTCACGGTGGAGCGGAATCGCCTCGACCGTCTCGATTGCCATGGCCCACTCTGTGAGAGAAGACCATACTGAATGTTTCCATTGCGGTCGATGACCTCCCTCTCCGCACGGATGGTCGACGCCCGGCCGCCGTCGCTCCGACGCCCGAATCTGTCACTATCGTTCTTACAAAAAACTATAAGGGACGATTCGCTGTTCACCCGACTATGGCTATCTGTCCTCCCGGGCCGACGGTCGCCGCGGGCGCGAACGCGTCCGACCGCCGGAGTCGCAGGCCGACGGCAGCACGGACGGGCCGGTGCCGCCGGTCACCTCCCGCCTCGGGACGTGAGTCGCCGAACCGACATCCTTAGTTTCGCGCACCCCCACTGACAGACGATACCACGGCACGATGGCTACGCACACAAACTCCGACCCCGCGACGGACCGTAACGCGAACTACGACTACGTCGACGACGACGTGAACCGGCCGGACCTGATGAGCGACCTGGAGTCGCTCGTCGACGGCGACGTCCGATTCGACGAGTACACGCGCAACCTCTATGCGACCGACGCCAGCGTCTACGAGGTGATGCCGGTCGGCGTCGTCTTCCCCACGTCTACCGAGGACGTCGCCGCCGTCGTCGGCTACTGCGCCGACCGGGAGATTCCGGTCCTGCCCCGCGGCGGCGGCACCAGCCTCGCCGGCCAGACCGTCAACGAGGCCGTCGTCCTCGATTTCACGCGGT
>JBDGTU010000066.1:0-8819 GCA_042216495.1 Haloferacaceae archaeon | reverse complement strand
GGAATTTTCTTCCGACCGGACGACGGTGACCGTCACCGCACCGCAGGCACACTCGTAGGCGCGGCGTTCGCCGGCGTCCGTCCGCATCGCGAGCATCAGCGACTCCTCGTCGAGCGGACGGTTACAGCCCTCGCACGTACACGCGGCGTTTTCGAGCATACCCGTACTCGGTCGCGATGGGTTATCAAATCGCGCCACGCGCGCGGCGAAAGTGAAAGTAATCGGACGAACCGCCGGCCGGTTTATATATCTCTCCGGGGGGCGTGCGAACCCTTCACGCGGCCGTTGTCGTGGGGTTTGGTAGCTGTTTACACCGGGACGACCACCGAAGTATTTATGTGTATCACCGTCCTACCGGGTAGTACCAGAGCGCCTCCGGCGTCTCAGCGGAATCGCACGCAGAATGATCGGGAATTCTTATCCACGGCTGGTCGCATCACGACGAGCCGCTGGCACGCCCGGAGCGGTGATGGTATCGAGGTTTCAAGCATGGTAACACAGGAAGACGTTCTCAACGAGTACGACGTACAGAAACTCGACGCGAGTAACAACGTCGAGCTCACGGACGACAAACTAGACGACGGTTCGAAAGGTCAGCTCATCAAACTCGCCGGTCAGCTACGCGACCGACGAAACGAGCTGAACCAGATGGCCTCCGAACGGGCCTCCAAGCGGGACGACCTGAACGCGAAGACGCGCGAGAAGGTCGACGAAGCACAGGAGCACCGAGAGAAACGCGACGAGCTCAACGAGCAGGTCCAGGAGCACAAGGAGAAGCGCAACGAGCTCAACGCGAAGGCCAACGAGCTGTTCGACGAGGTCGAGCGGATGAAACAGGACCTCGAACTCGACGACGGCAAGGACCTCGAGGAGCTCGAAGAGGAGATAGAGCAACTCGAGTTCCGCCAGCAGACCGAGGTCCTCAGCGCCGAGGACGAGCGCGAACTCATCGAGAAGATCGAGGAGAAACGCGAGGAGTACCAGCAGCGCAAGGAGAAACTCGACGACGCGAGCGAACTCGACGAACTCGTCGAGGAGGCCGAAGAGGTTCGATCCGAGGCGTCCCAGCACCACCAGAAGGTGACGGAACTCGCGGACAAGGCCCAGGAACACCACAACCAGATGATCGAGGCCTACCGCGAGGCCGACGACATCCGTGACGAGGCCGACGCCATGCACGAACTCTTCGTCGAGGCCCAGGAGGCGGCCGACCGCCACCACGAGGACTTCGTGCGCGTCCAGAAGCGCCTGCGCGAACTCGACAAGCAGGAAGAAGAGGAGCAGCGCGACGAGCGGGAAGCCGAACGCGAGGCCGCCAAACAGGAGGCCGAAGAGATTTACCAGAAGTTCAAGGAAGGCGAAACCCTCGATACCGAAGACCTGATGAAGCTCCAGAAGACGGGGCTGCTCTAGACGTCCGTTCTGCCGGTTGGGGATTTATACTGACTGCCGCCCCAGCGACGCGTATGCGTGGTGAGACTGCGTGACCGACAGGGCCGCGGCCGCCGGACGACTGCTCGTCGTCGCGACGGGTGCGCTCGTCGCCGCCGTCGTCGGCTGGATAGTCTTCTACGAGATACCGGGATCGCTCGCCGATTTGATCGGCATCCTCCTGGTCGTCGGCGTCGTCCTCCTCGGCGTCCGCGTCGCCGGCGACTACGCGCGGGCGGCCTTCCCCGACTACAACGTCGGCGAAGTCGCGGTCGAAGGACCGATAACTCGCGACGGGGGGTCTCCCGGCCCGGTCCCGTCGAGCGTGGTCGGCGCTCCGGCGGAGGACCTGGTCGACCAGATCGAAGCGGCCGACGAGGACGACAACGTCCGCGCGCTCCTCGTGAAGCTCAACACGCCGGGCGGGCAGGTCGTCCCGAGCGACGACGTCCGCCGCGCCGTCGCGGCCTTCGACGGGCCGACCGTCGCCTACACCACCGACACCTGCGCCAGCGGCGGCTACTGGATCGCCAGCGGCTGTGACGAACTGTGGGCTCACGAGGCGAGCATCGTCGGCAGCATCGGCGTCATCGGGTCGCGAGTGAACGTCGCCGAACTCGCCGACGACCTGGGCGTCTCCTACGAGCGGTTCGCGGCGGGCGAGTACAAGGACGCCGGCGTCCCCCTGAGGGAGCTCTCCGAGGACGAACGCGACTACCTCCAGGGCATCGTCGACGAGTTCTACGACGACTTCGTCGAACGCGTCGCCGAGGGGCGGGAGATGGACCCGGAGACGATTCGTGACACCGAGGCCCGCATCTACCTCGGCGAGACGGCCCGCGACGTCGGCCTCGTGGACGAACTCGGCTCCCGCGACGACGTGGAGGAGTCGCTCGAGGCCCGCCTCGACGAGGCGGTGTCGGTGCGGGAGTTCACCCCGTCACGTGGGCTCGCGACGCGCCTCCGGGGCGGCGGGCAGTCGCTCGCCTACGCCTTCGGTGCGGGCCTCGCGAGCGCTTTCGACGACGACGCGGAGTTTCGGTTCCGGTTCTGAGACGGACGGCGGGCCGCCCGCGCTGCCGGCGGCGAGGGTTATTTATTCTCCCGGCTGCTCGACTCGGCTGTGACGACGCTCGTTCTCTGTGTCGACCGCGCGAACGACATCGGTCGCAAGGTCGGCCTCGCGATGCCCGTCGTCGGGTGGGAGGCCGTGCAGTCGCTCGTCGTCGACGTCGGGCTGGCCGACCCGGAGGATTCGAGCGTCAACTCGCTGTTGGAGTCGCTTCGCGTCGCCCGTGACCTCCGCGACGACCGCGAGGACGCCGTCGTCGCCGTCGTCTCGGGGGCCGGCGACAGCGCGGTCGGTGCCGACCGCTCGGTCGCCGCCCAGCTCGACGAACTCGTCGAGGCGCACGACCCCGATTCGGTCATCGTCGTCACCGACAGCGCCGAGGACGAACGGCTCGTGCCCGTCATCGAGAGCCGACTCCCCGTCGACTCCGTCGACCGGGTGGTCGTCCGGCAGGCCCGCGACATCGAATCCACCTACTACCTGCTCAAGCAGTTCCTCGCCGACGAGGAGCTCCGCTCGACGGTACTCGTCCCCCTCGGCGTCGGGCTACTGTTGCTCCCCGTTCTGCTGGTGCGATTCACCCCGGAGGTCGCCCTCGCCGGCCTCGCGTCGCTGCTCGGGGCTGCACTCCTCTACAAGGGCCTCGCCGTCGACGAACACCTCGCCGACCTCCCCGAACAGGTACGGAAGGCGCTCTACTCCGGACAGGTGTCGGTCGTCACCTACGTCGTCGCCGCCGGATTGGCTCTGGTCGGTCTCTTCCTCGGCGCGTTGGCGATTTCGCCCCGGCAGTCCGGCGTCTTCGTCCCCGTGATGCAGTTTCTCTATCGGGGCGTCCCGTGGCTCGCGCTCGCGGCGCTCACCGCCAGCGCGGGGCGTCTCCTCGACGAACTCATCGAGAGCGAGGGCGTCCCCGCGCCGTATCTGAACCTCCCCTTCGGCGTGGTCGCACTGGGGCTGGTCGTTCGTGGATTCGCCGGCTACTTTCTCGAACGCGACGGTGCCCTCCCGCATCTGGTGTTGTTCGGTCGCGTCACGCTCTCGCCGACCCAGCGGCTCGCGCTCTTTATCGTCTCCGGCCTCGTCATCTCGCTGGTCGGCGTCAGGGTCGCCGCGAGCCTGCGCGACGAGTCGATAGAGGACGTGGTCGAACCGTAGCCCGGCGGCGTGCCGGGGGCGACGGCCTCACCAGGGCGCGAACCCGGGGTCGACCCGGCGGTCGGTGCGGTCGATGGCGTCGATTTTCTCGACGTCCTCGTCGGCGAGGGTGAGCGAGAGCGAGCCCCAGTTGTCCCGAATGTGGCTCTCGCTCGTCGCCTTGGGGATGGCGGTGACGTCCTTCTCGCGGAGCCACGCGAGCGACACCTGTGCCTCGCTGACGCCGTGTTTCTCGGCTATCTCCGTGAGTTCGGGCACGTCGAACACCTCGCCGCGCGCCAGCGGCGAGTACCCCACGACTTCCACGCCGTGTTCGGCACAGGCCTCGCGGAGTTCGCGCTGCTGGAGGAGCGGGTGGAGTTCGACCTGGTTGGCGAAGATGGGCGCGTCGGCGACGTCGACGGCTTCTGCCACCTGGTCGGGTTCGAAGTTGCTGATGCCGACGCGTTCGATGCGCCCCTCGTCGTAGAGCCGGTCGAACGCCGCGAGGGTGTCCTCGGGGTCGTAAGCCCGGGCCGGCCAGTGGACGTACAGCAGGTCCACGTAGTCGACGCCGAGTTTGTCGAGGCTCTCCTCGGTCGTCGCGACGACGTCGTCGTACGCGAGGTTGTCGATCCACACCTTCGTCGCGAGAAAGACGTCGTCGCGGGGGACGTCCGCCGCAGCGATTCCAGCGCCGACGTCCGCCTCGTTGCCGTAGGCCTGCGCGGTGTCGACGTGTCGATAGCCCATCTCCAGGGCCGTTTCGACGGCGTTGGCACACGCGTCGGGGTCCGTGTTCTCCCACGTTCCGAGCCCGAGCATCGGCATTCCGTCGGCTCGCGGAACCTCGTCGCTGGTCGGTGTCGTCATGTTCGGAACTGAAGGCGAGCACGCCGAAAGGCGTTGTGAAACGCTCGGTTCGTGCCGGTAGCGTCACCCCGAAAGACGCTCTTTCGCGAACTTCCCGAGGAGGGGAGCGTCGCCGAGGTGGAGGAGCTTCAGCATCGCGCGCACGTTGCCCGCGTTCGCCTTCGCCAGCATGTCGCTGTCGGCCGCCCGGAGGTCCGCCATCAACGTGTCGTAGCGCTCGTTGGGTGCGAGATAGAGGAGCTCCGTCATCAGCAGGCGCTCCCGCATCCGCGGGGCGACTTCGCTGTGCCACAGTTTGCTGTACACGGACATGGCCTCCGCCGAGGTGTCGGGGTCCGCTTCGGTGAAACACCGGTCGGCGGTGATGGCGGCCATGCGTCCGGACTTCATCCCCTTGTGGATGCCCTCACCCCACAGCGGGTCGATGGTCGGCACGGCGTCGCCGATGGCCAAGAAGCTGTCAGTACAGAGGTTGCCGGGCATCTGAATGTGGGCCGAGCCGCGGTGTTGCTGCTTGTCGGTGATGCGCTCGGCGTCGGCGAATCGCGGGTCGGTTTCGAGCCAGTGGGTGAGGTAGTCGTCGATGCTCGCCCCGTCGCGGCCGTACCGCTGGTGGCTCTCGTTTTGGATGTAACACAGCCCGACCTTCGCGGTGTCGCCGCCGGTGTGAAATATCCAGGAGTAGCCACCGGGGGCGTACTCGTGGTCGAGGCGGAGCATCATCGCCTCGCTGAGGTCGGCGTAGTCGGGGTGGTCGACGTCGACGCCCTCCATCTCCCACTCGATGCCGATGGCCTGGCGCTCCCGACTCAGGTCGCTCACGTCGAGTGCCTTGGCGAGCGGTGCCGCGGGCCCCGTCGCGTCGACGACGATGTCCGCGTACGCCTCCTCGTCGCCCGAGTACCGGACGCCGGCGATGGTTCCGTCCTCCATAATCGGCCCGTTTACGCGGGCGTCGAAGCGGTAGGTCGCTCCCTCGTCACGTCCCTCGGCGACGAGCCACTGCTTGAAGTCGGCGAACTCCAGAACTGCACCGGGTTGGTGCTGGACGTAGTGGTCGTTCGGCGACTCCAGTATCACGTCGTCGGTGTAGTTCATCACCACCTCGTCGGGCACCCCGAACGAGGCCATCATGGAGGGGAAGGTTCCGGCGGTAGACTTGTTGCTCTGGCGGGGGAACTCGTCCTCGGCTTCGGCTTCGAGAACGAGGACGTCGTAATCCCGCTGCGCGAGGTCGCGGGCACACTGCGCTCCGGCAGGCCCGGCCCCGGCGACGATGACGTCGAAACGGTCGGACATATCTCTCGATACCGGGAGAGCGTAATCAGTCTTGCTGAACCGTGACGAGGGACGCGCCGTCCGCCCGCGCGCCACCGCCGGCTATTCGCCCTGGGTGTGGTAACTACACACACGATATGGTTCGCCTCACGGCCGAGAACACCAACGCCGTCGCCCACCGCATCGCCGGGGACTCGTTGATGTACGAGCGTCCGAACTGCGACTACGGGGAGGTGTCCATCGCGGCACTCATCGGGTCGGATGACGCCTGCTGTCTCGACTGCGGGGCGCGATACGAACTCCACGTCGAAACCGTCTGACCGGCGCTGTCGACGCCGCTCTCTCGCCGATACCACTATGACTCCGGCCGATAGACTGGAAGCTACCGGTGTCGCTGACGTCTCTTCGGAGTGGCGGTGAGAATGCCGACTGACGTCGCCTTACTCGCCGAGGTCGCCCTCTTCGGCATCGGACTGGCGCTCCTCGTCTACGGCGCGAACCGCGCTGTCGAGGCGGCGGGCGAACTCGCGATTTATTACGGCGTCTCGACGTTTCTCGTCGGCGTCACCGTCGTCGCCGTCGGCACCTCCATCCCCGAGATGACGACGTCAATCTACGCCGCCCGCTACGGTGCGGGCGACATCGTCGTCGGCAACATCGTCGGCTCCGAAACCTCGCAGATTACGCTCGCCATCGGCCTCGTCGCTCTCGTCTCGCCCGTCGCCGTCGACCGACGCAACGTGATGATTTACGGCAGCGCGATGCTGCTGGCGATGGTGATCATGATGCTGACGCTGGACGACGGCCGCATCATCCGGTCGGAAGGGTTCCTGATGATGCTCGCTTACGTGAACTTCGTCTACACGCTCTACACCAACGAGGGTGGAGCGGAAGTCGGCGAGGAAATCGCCGAGGAGATAGAACCCACGGCGGACGAACGCCCGACAGGAACCGTCCTGTGGGTCGTCGGCGGCCTCGCGATGGTCGTCGTCGGCGGCCACCTGCTGGTCACGAGCGGCGTCGTCATCGCTCGCGGTATCGGTGTCTCGGAGTATCTTGTCGGCGTCCTGACCGGTCTCGGGACGACCGCCCCAGAAATAACCGTCGCGATGCTCGCCGTCCGCGCCGGCGACGAGGGCATCTCCGTGGGCGCGCTCCTCGGCAGCAACATCACTGACCCCGTCTTCTCGCTCGGCGTCGGGGCCCTCGTCGCGGACGTCGTCGTCACCGACCTGGGTGTGGTGTCCGTCTCGATGACGTACATGCTCGTCGCGTCGATTTTCGTCCTCGGGATGCTCTACGTCCGGCGCGGTATCGACCGGCGCGCCGCCGTCGTCTGCCTCGCGCTCTACCTCCCCACCTTCGTCGTCCTGTGAACGCGCTGTCCGGTACGCCCATTACCTCTCCGCCGATACGTCACGCGTATGGCTCCCGTCCGTCGCCTCGTTCTGGACCTGTTGAAACCGTACGAACCGTCGAGTCTGGAGTTCGCGGCCGACCTCAGCGACTTGCCGGGCGTCGACGGCGTGAACGCACTCCTCGTCGAGACCGACCAGGAGGTACAGAACGTCAAACTGACCATCGAGGGCGACGACGTCGACTTCGACCGCGTCGCCGACGTCGTCGAGCGACTCGGCGGGTCGATCCACTCCCTGGACCAGGTCGTCTGTGGCGAGCGGTTCGTCGAGGAGAGCGCGACGCCCCAGGACTGACCCGTGCGCGAGAAACTCCGGTCGCTCCGGGACACCCTCGAAAAGGAGGAAGTGCGCTCGATCTCCCGGCGGTACTTCATCTCCAACGGGTTCGACGGGACGCTGACGAGCATCGGCATCGCCACGGGGTCGTACCTCTCCGGCGTCTCGGACGGCGGCACCGTCGTCTCCGTCGGCATCGGGGGCGCGGTGGGGTTGTGTACCTCCGGCGTCTGGAGCGTCTGGGAGATCGAACGCGCCGAAAAGAAAGCCGAGTTGCACCGCCTCGAACGCGCCATGCTCGCCGACCTCGACGAGACGCGAGTCTCGGAGGAGAAACAGGAGGCGCGCGCGCTCAACGCCCTGATGAGCGGGGTCGGTCCGCTGTTCGGCATCCTGCTCCCGTTGACGCCGTATCTCCTCGAAGGCACGGTGTTGTCGATGCTCCAGAGTACCCTCGGCGCGGTGTTGGTGGGGGTCGCGACCCTGTTCGCCTTCGGCGCGTACATGGGGTCGATTGCGGACATCAGATGGACCGTCGCGGGCGCGAGAATGGGACTGGCGGGTATCGTCGTCGCCGTCGTCAACGTCGCCCTGCCCGGGTGACTCCGATGGTCTCTGTCACCTCACGCCGGATTGCAGTCGTCGCCGTCGCCCTCGCCGGTGCCGTCGTCGCCGGGGTCGCCCCGAACGCGGCGCTCCAGTCCGGGGCACAGTTCGCCCTCGGAACCATGTTCTTCGCCGCCGTCCTGTGGGTCACCGGCGTCGTCCCCCTGCCGGTGACGGCACTCGCCATCCCCGTCCTGTTGACCGTCTTCGGCGTCTATCCGGAGTTCGAGGACGCCGTCGTCGGGTTCGCGGACCCGGTCGTGTTCCTCCTCCTCTCGGGGTTCGTCCTCGCGGAAGCCCTCCAGCGACACGGTGTGGACCGCCGGGTGGCCTATCACATCCTCGTCCGTCTCGGGACATCGCCGCGGCGTCTCGTTCTCGCGGTGATGGTGGCGACGGCACTCCTGTCGATGGTCATCTCCAACACTGCGACGACGGCGATGATGATTCCCGTCGCTATCGGTCTCGTCGGCGAAGTCACGGAGGTAGAGGTCGCCGCCGACGACGCACCGAACATGCAACTCGCGCTGGTGCTCGGCATCGCCTACGCGGCGAGTCTCGGCGGCGTCGGCACCCTCATCGGGACGCCGCCCAACGCCATCGTCGTCGGGCAACTGCGCGAACTTCTCGGCTACCGGATTACAGCGGTAGCGAGGCGAAAGCCCACCCCTTCACAGTAGGTGCCGAAGTAGCTGAGTTGTCGTTTTCGTTGTCGGTGACCTATCTGC
>JBDGTU010000023.1:0-9922 GCA_042216495.1 Haloferacaceae archaeon | reverse complement strand
AAGCGGATGCTCGACTACGGCGTCCACCCGCCGACGACGAAGTGGCCCGAAATCGTCGACGAGGCGCTGATGACCGAGCCGACGGAGACGGAGACGAAATCGCGCCTGGACGACCTGGCGGCCGCCTTCAACGCCGTCGCGAACGAGGACGCGGACGCCCTCGAACGCGCGCCCAACCGGACGACGGCCCGGCGCATCGACCAGGTGTCGGCCGCCCGGAATCCGCGCCTCTCGTGGCACGCGCTGGACGAGTGAACCACAAGGTCCGTTAGGGACGCGACCCGACCGTCGGCGTATGCGTCGCCGCGCGCTGCTCTCCGCGCTCGGGGCCGCGCTGCTCCCGATTTCGGGGTGTTCGAGCGACGGGGAGTCGACGACGTCGCCGTCATCCGCTTCGCCGTCGTCGTCGATGCCACCGCCGGCGTCCGTCGCCGTCGAGACGCCAGCACCCGGCGACTGCGAGGCCGAGTCGCCGCCGGAGCCCACGAACAATCCGCTGGCGACGGCGCGCGAGTATCCCGCCCGCCCCGCCGACCTGACGCCGGAGGCGGGGCGTGCCTTCCTGCGAGCGTACGAGGCGGCGTTCGTCGAGAACCTCCTGCTCTCGCGGACGGACGACGCGCCCGAGGGGGCCTATCCCGTCGACGCCGACGTGGACGTGACGGTGGAGCAGTTCCGCCACGGCGACGGGTGGGTTCTCGCGGGCCTCACCTCCTTCGGCGGGCTGGGGTACGACTTCCCCGAGCCGACGCCGTTGCCGGCGAACGTCACTGCCTCACGGACGCCGACCCGGACGGCCCTCCCCGGCATCAGCGTTTCCCGCGTCGCCTCCTACCTCTTGACCGACCGTTTCCTCCTCCGACAGGACCGCGGGCGGGACGGCGACGCGCCCGCGGCCGTCGACGGCGGCACGGTCTACGCCTGTTTCTGACGGTTCCTGCCAGTATTTATGTCGCCGCGCGACGCGACGTACGGTATCATGGTCGTCGGAGACGTCACGACAGGGACGGAGGTACTGGTCATCGGCGCGGGTCCGGGTGGCTACGTCGCCGCCATCCGGGCGGCACAGCGCGGCCTCGACACCACGCTCGTCGAACGCGACGCCTACGGCGGCGTCTGTCTCAACCGCGGCTGTATCCCCTCGAAGGCGTACATCACGGCGACGGACGTCGCCCACGAGGCGGCCACCGCCGAGGCGATGGGCATCCACGCCGACCCGGCCGTCGACATGGCGGCGATGCGCGACTGGAAGGACGGCGTCGTCGACCAACTCACCGGCGGCGTCGAGAAGCTCTGCAAGGCAAACGGCGTCAACCTCGTCGCGGGGACGGCCCGCTTCGCCGACGAGCACACCGTCCGCGTCGAACACGGCGGCGAGGGCCAGGGGTCGGAGACAATCGAGTTCGAACACTGCATCGTCTCGACCGGTAGCCGCCCCGTACAGCTACCGGGGTTCGACTTCGCGGACGACCCCGTCCTGAGTTCGGCCGACGCGCTCGACCTGGCGTCGGTCCCGGACCGCCTCGTCGTCGTCGGCGCGGGCTACATCGGGATGGAACTCTCGACCGTCTTCGCCAAACTCGGCACCGACGTCACCGTCGTCGAGATGCTCGACGACGCCCTCCCGGGGTACGAGGACGACGTCGCTCGCGTGGTCCGCAAGCGGGCCGAGGACCTCGGCATCGACTTCCACTTCGGCGAGGGGGCGAGCGGGTGGCGCGACAGCGCCGACGGCGGCATCGTCGTCGCCACCGAGACCGAGGACGGCGAGGAGTCCACCTACGCGGCGGACAGGGTGCTCGTCGCCGTCGGGCGACGGCCGGTCACGGACACCCTCGACCTGGAGCGAGTCGGCGTCGAACCGACCGAGGACGGCTTCGTCGAGACGGACGACCGGACGCGGACGGCGGTCGACCACGTCCACGCCGTCGGCGATGTGGCGGGCGAACCGATGCTCGCACACAAGGCGTCGGCGGAGGGCATCGTCGCCGCGGAGGTCATCGCGGGCGAACCGGCGGCCCTCGACCAGCAGGCCATCCCGGCGGCCGTCTTCACCGACCCCGAAATCGCCACCGTCGGCCTGACCGAGGCCGAAGCCGAGGCGGACGGCTTCACGCCGGTCGTCGGGCAGATGCCGTTCAACGCCTCGGGGCGGGCGCTGACGACGGGCCACACCGACGGCTTCGTCCGCGTCGTCGCCGACGAGGAGTCCGGGTTCGTCCTCGGCGGACAGATCGTCGGCCCCGAGGCGTCCGAACTCGTCGCCGAACTCGCGCTGGCCATCGAGATGGGGGCGACGCTCTCTGACGTCGCGTCGACGGTGCACACCCACCCGACGCTGGCAGAAGCCGTGATGGAGGCCGCGGAGAACGCGATGGGCCAGGCGATTCACACGCTGAACCGGTGAGCGTCGGGTCGCCGCTCGCCGCCCGCACCGACCGGCGAATCGACACGAACTAAGGCCCCCGAAGCGGATACGGTATCGTGGTCGAACTCCTGCTACTCGTCGGCCTCGCGGTCGCCGTCTTCGTCGGATTCAACATCGGCGGCTCCTCGACCGGCGTCGCGTTCGGTCCCGCGGTCGGGAGCCGCGTCGTCGGCAAGTTCGCCGCCGCGTCGCTGATGACGCTGTTCGCCCTCCTCGGGGGGTGGACCGTCGGCCGCAACGTCATCCGGACGATGGGGGGCGACATCGTCCCCCGGGCGCAGTTCTCCCTCGAAGCGAGCGTCGCCGTCCTCTTTTTCGTCGGCATCGCGCTCCTCGTCTCGAACACCTTCGGCGTGCCCGCGTCCACGTCGATGACGGCCGTGGGCGCGATTGCCGGCCTCGGCCTCGCCACCGGGACGCTGAACGAGGCGGTGATGCTCGAAATCATCTCGTGGTGGATCGTCGCCCCCGTCCTCGCGTTCTGGGTCTGTGCGGTCGTCGGCCGATACGTCTACCCGTATCTCGCCGCCAGGGTCGTCATCGAACGGAGCGAGGGGCCGCTGGTCTACCTCGACCGCTCCGGTCCCGTCCCCGTCCCACGCCTGGGGCCGGGGACGACCCGTCGCGAACTCTGGAGCACCGTCCTGGTCGGCGCAATTGCCTGTTACATGGCCTTCTCGGCGGGGGCGTCGAACACCGCGAACGCGGTGGCACCGCTGGTCGGGAACGGGGCCATCGAACCCGGGCAGGGCGTGCTCATCGCGGGTGCCGCCATCGGCGTCGGCGCGTTCACCATCGCCCGCCGGACGCTCGACACCGTCGGCAACGACCTGACGGACCTGCCCCTGCTGGCGGCCCTCATCGTCGAAGTCGTGAGCGCGAGCCTCATCACGATGCTCTCCCAGCTCGGCATCCCCGCCAGCCTGGCCGTCAGCGCCACGATGTGCATCGTCGGGCTCGGCTGGGGGCGAGCCACCCGGACGGTCACGCTCGGCGACGCCGTCCGCGGCGAGAGCCCGGAGGTGTCGGTCGACGTCCTGACGGCCGAACCGGAGTCCGACGGCGTCACCCCCGTCGGTCAGGAGGAGTCGCCGCTCGACGCACGGGACCTCTTCGACCCGTCGACGACCGGCCGCGTGGTGTTTTTCTGGCTGCTGACGCCGTCGCTCTCGGCCGTCGCCTCCTACCTGCTGTTCGTCTCGACCCCGCTCTGACGGAAATGATTACGTCTCGGGAGCCCAGCGCGTCGAGGTAAGCAGTTTCGAACAGCAAAGTCTAATGGGGTGGCCAAGCAACCTTCGTCGTGATGCCCACGGTAGAATACCTCAACTACGAAGTGCTGGACGACCACGGCTGGGAGATGGACGACGACGACCTCTTCGAGAAGGCCGCCGACGCCGACCTCGGCGACGAGGACTACGGCTCACTCGACGTCAATCAGGGCGAGTACATCCTCGAAGCGGCCGAGGCGCAGGGCTACGACTGGCCCTTCTCCTGCCGCGCCGGCGCGTGTGCGAACTGCGCCGCCATCGTCAAGGAGGGCGAAATCGAGATGGACATGCAGCAGATCCTCTCTGACGAAGAGGTCGAAGAGAAGAACGTCCGCCTCACCTGCATCGGCTCCCCCAGCGCCGACGAAGTGAAGATCGTCTACAACGCGAAACACCTCGACTACCTGCAGAACCGCGTCATCTGAGCGCCGCGCTCGCGTTCTTTTATCGCCGGTCAAGGCGAATACCCCGAGGCGATTCATCGCCGCCGTTCGGATAGCCATGCCGTTCGATATTCGGAACCCCTAATTCCCTGCCGCTCGCTCTCCCCGTATGCTCGGCACGACGCCCGACCTGCTTCGCCTCCTCGTCGTCCCCGCGTTCGGCTGGGCGGCGTGGCGCGACGTCCGCACCCGCCGCGTCCCCAATCGGGTGTGGCTCCCGCTCGCCGTCGTCGGCGTCGTCGCCCTCGCGTGGGAGTCGCTGGCCCATCTGCCGCCGTCCGGCGTCGACGACCGGCTGTTCCTCCTCCGGGTCGGCCTCAGCCTCGGATTCCTCGTGCCCTTCGGCTATCTCCTCTGGCGTATCGGTGGGTTCGGCGGAGCCGACGCCAAGGCGCTGATGGTACTGGCCGTCGTCTTTCCCACCTACCCCCTCTACTACCTTCCCGGCTACGCCCTTCCCGCCGTGCGAACGGCCATCGGCGTCTTCTCGATGACCATCCTCACGAACACCGTCCTCGTCGGTCTGGCGTATCCGCTCGTCCTGGGCGTGCGAAACGCCCTCGGCCGCGAGTTCTCGCCGGTCATGTTCGTCGGCCGCCGCGTGGCCGTCCCGTCGCTCCCGGCCGAACACGGCCGCCTGTTCGAGACGCGCGAGGGATTCACCCGACACGGCCTCGACGTCGACGCCCTGCGGATGTACCTGCGCTGGCGGGGCGCGACGCTCCCCGACCTGCGTGCACGTCCCGACGCCCACCGCGACCCGGCGAGCGTCGACGAGACGCACGACCCCGGGGACGGAGCAATCGACGACGGCCCACCGGTCGGCGGGTCGGTGGTCGACGACGGGGACGTCCCCGACGTCGACGCGGCGTCGAGGGACGGTGAGACGACTGCAGAGGACGCTGCTGTCGCCGACGGAATCGCCGACGGGGCCGCCGCCGACGGACCCGCCGCCGACTACGACGACCCGTGGAGTGCCGAGCGATTCCTCGACGAAATCGAGGGGTCGGCCTACGGGACGACGCCGGAGCAACTCCGCGAGGGCCTCGAACTCGTCGTCTCTCGCGACGCGGTGTGGCTCTCGCCCGGCATCCCGTTTTTGGTGCCGATGTTCGGCGGCCTCCTCGTCGCGTTGACCTACGGCGACGTCTTCTTCTCCCTCCTGCGGGCCCTGGGCGTGGCGTAGCAACACAAAACCTATCGGTCGGAGGAGCGTCATTCCTCCCATGACCGTCGACGTGGCGTTCGGCGATGACGGCCTCGTCCCCGCCATCGCCCAGGACGCCGACTCCGGCGAGGTGTTGATGCTCGCGTACGTCTCTCCGGACGCGCTCGCCCGGACTCGCGAGACGGGGCGGGCGCACTACTACTCCCGGAGTCGGGACGAACTCTGGGAGAAAGGCGCGACCAGCGGCCACGTCCAGCACGTCCGGGAGATCCGCGTCGACTGCGACGCCGACACGCTCCTCTACCTGGTCGACCAGGAGGGCGGCGCGTGTCACACCGGCCACCGTTCGTGTTTCTACCGCACCGTCGAGGGCGACGACGTCGGCGAACGCGTCTTCGACCCCGACGAGGTCTACGCCGACGAATGACTGACCTCGTGACCGCTCTCGCGGACGCCTACGCCGAACGCGACCGCGCCGAGGCCGACGTCGCCGAACACGGCGAGGACACCCTCCGCGCGGTCGAATCCGCCTACCGGCAGGCGATGGACCTCCTCGAACGCTACGAGGACCGCGCCACCGGCACCGGCGACTTCGCCGCCTACGTCGAGTTCCAGGAGAAGTTCGTCGAACTCACGGAGGGGCTCGACGCCGACCTGCCGGCCCGCGAGGCGTTCGAACGCGCCAACGACCACCTCGACCAGCGCCGCCTGAGCGAGGACGACTTCGACCACGCGCGCGAACTGCTCGAACCGGCGGCGGACCTCGTCGCGCTGCTGGAGGACCGCGAGGCGGCACGGGAGCGGTATCGGGAGGCCAAACACGCCGCCGAACGCCGGGTGCGCGAACTCGACTCGCGGGTGGCCGAACTGGAACGCCTCCAGCGACTCGGCGACGCCGACCTCGACGCGCCCGTCTCCCGCCTTCGCGACCCCATCGAGGCGTACAACGAGGCGGTCCGCGACGCGTTCGACGACTTCCGCTCGGCGGCGAGTGCTCGCGAGGTGTTCGACTTCGTCGCCGCCACCGAGTCGTACCCGCTCGTCGAGTACCGCCAGCCGCCGACCGAACTTCGGGAGTACGTCGAGGACCGACCCGCCGGCGAGGAGTCGATTCCGAACCTCCTGGAGTACGCCGACTACTCGACGTCGAAACTCGACCACTACGTCGAGGACGCCGGCGCACTCAAGACCCGCGTCGCCGTCCACCGGACGTATCTCGAACGCCTCGACGCCGGCCCGCTGACGGTGTCGTGGCCGCCGCCGTCGGCGTCGTCGCTGCGCTACCGCGCCGAGGAACTCGTCTCCGTCGTCGCCCGGTTCGCCCCCGATTCGGTCGTGGCGAAGGCGCGGACGGTCCGCGGTTTGCCCGACGACACCGACTACGAGCGCCTCCGCGAGGCGGCGCGGGCGACGTCCGAACTCGACGACGACGAGCGCGACCGCCTCGCGAGCGGCGAGGTCGACGAGGAACTGACGAACGCCCGCGCCGAACGGGACGCGCTCGAAGCGGCACTGGCCGACTACGAGTTCTGAGCGGACGCGCCTCCCCTACGAGTTCTGCGCGGCGTTTCGCCCCGTCTCGACGGCGTCGACGACGGCCGTCGCGAGCGACTGGGCGCGTGGCCGCTCGCGCGCCTCGGCGTAGACGCGGACTTTCGGTTCCGTCCCGCTCGGGCGGACGAGCACCCACGCGTCGCCGTAGTCGAGGCGGAAGCCGTCGGTCGTGTCGAGGTCGGCGTCGGCCCCGCGGGCGAACCGCTCGGCGGCACCGAGCATGGCGTCCAGTTCCGCCTCGTCGTCGTAGGGCAGGCTCTCCCTGACTTTCTCGTAGGCGGCGTACGGCGCGACAACCTCGCTCGCGGGCGCGTCTCGGTCGGCGAGGAGTTCGAGGAACTTCGCGCCGATGTACGCGCCGTCGCGGCCGAGTCGGTAGTCGGGGAAGAAGACGCCGCCGTTGCCCTCGCCGGCGACGGGGACGTCGACGCCCTCGTGACGGAGTTCCCGGATGCGGGTGACGATGTTCATCGACCCGATGGGCGTCAGTTCGAGCGTCGCGCCCGCGTCCTCGACGACGTCGACGAGTCGCTGGGAGACGTTCACCGCCGAGACGGTGGCGTCGCCGGGGTCGAGCGCCGCCGCCGCGAGCGCCGCGAGCGATGTCTCGCCGTCGACGACCTCGCCGCGCTCGTCGACGAAGATGGCCCGGTCGGCGTCGCCGTCGTGGGCGATGCCGACGTCCGCGTCGGCGGCGCGGACGAGTCGGCAGAGGTCGCCGAGGTTCTCGGGGACTGGCTCGGGGTCGCGCCCCGGGAAGTGGCCGTCCGGGTTGGCGTTGACGGTCACCACCTCGCAGCCGAGTTCGCGGAAGAAGTCGGGGCTGACGAGCGCGCCCGCGCCGTGGCCCGGGTCGACGGCCACGCGCAGGTCGGCGGCGGCGATTGCTTCCCGGTTCACGGCCGCGAGCATGTCGGCCGCGTAGTCGCGGTTCACTCCCTCGACGCGCCGGGTGTCGCCTACCGCGTCCCACGGCGCGACGTCGAACTCCTCGGCGAGGACGTGCCGCTCGACGCGTTCGTACTCGTCGACGCCCAACTCGACGCCCTCGGCCGAGAGAAGTTTGACGCCGTTGTACGCCGGGGGGTTGTGCGATGCCGTAACGTGGACGGCCGGCAGCCCCTCGCGCTCGCAGTAGTAGGCGACGCCCGGCGTCGGGACGACGCCGGCGCGGTCGACGTCGACGCCGACGCTCGCCAGGCCGCTCGCGGCGGCGTTCGCGAACATCTCGCCGCTCGTGCGCGTGTCCCGCGCGACGACGGCCCGCTCGGCGTCCCAGACGGTGCCCGCCGCCTGTGCGACCTGCGTGACGAACTCGGGAGTGACGCCCTCTCCCACGACGCCCCGCGCTCCGCTCGACCCGAACAGTTGCATCGGGCAGTGGTCGGGAGGCCGGGTCCAAAGCCGTTGCGGAGCGGCGTCCCGGATGCCCGTTGCGGAGCGGCGTCCCGGAAGCCGACAGTATTAGGCCGCCGCCCGCCCGAGGGCCGCTATGTCCCACTTCCCGTCGTTCGAAGTCGTCCCCGCCGTCGACGTGCAGGACGGCGACGTCGTCCAGCTCGTCCAGGGCGAGCGCGGCACCGAGAAGCGCTACGGCGACCCCGTCGAGGCGGCCCGGCGATGGGTCGACGCCGGCGCGGAGACGCTCCACCTCGTCGACCTCGACGGCGCGTTCGAGGGCGAACGCGCGAACGCTCCCGCCGTCGAGGCCATCGTCGACGCCGTCGACGTCGAGATACAGCTCGGCGGCGGCATCCGCACCGCCGCGGACGCCGCGTCCCTCCTCGAACGCGGCGTCGACCGCGTCATCCTCGGGACCGCCGCCGTCGAGAATCCGGACGTCGTCGCCGAAATCAGCGACGACTACCCGGGGTCCGTGATGGTCAGCCTCGACGCGAAGGGCGGCGAGGTGGTCGTCTCGGGCTGGACCGAGGGCACCGGCCTCGACCCCGCCGAGGCCGCCAGCCGCTACGAGGAGTTGGGGGCCGGCGCGATTCTCTTCACCGACGTCGACGTCGAGGGGCGTCTCGAAGGCGTCCAGACCGACCGCGTCCGGCGCGTCGTCGACGCCGTCGATATCCCCGTCGTCGCCAGCGGCGGCGTCGCCACCCTCGACGACGTGCGCGCGCTGAAAGGCGCGGGCGCGGCGGCCGTCGTCGTCGGCACCGCGCTCTACGAGGGCCGATTCTCTCTCGAGGACGCGCTGGACGTCTGAGGTCGCGCGATGGAACCCTCAGTCCCTGCGACCGGCGTCCAGGGCGCAACGGTCATACGTTCGGCGGGCGAGGTGCGACCATGGACCGGACCGCCGCCGTCTCGCGGGAGACCGCCGAGACGGCCATCGACTGTACGCTCGACGTCGACGGCGAGGGGGACGCCCGCGTCGAGACCGGCATCGGTTTCTTCGACCACATGCTCACCGCGTTCGCCAAACACGGTCTGTTCGACCTCACCGTCGAGTGCGACGGCGACCTCGCCGTCGACGACCACCACACCGTCGAGGACGTCGCCATCGTCGTCGGCGAGGCCTTCGCGGAGGCCCTCGGTGACAAGCGCGGCATCGTCCGCTTCGCCGACCGCTCGGTCCCGCTCGACGAGGCGGTCGCGAGCGTCGTCGTCGACGTGAGCGGCCGCCCCCTGTTTCGCTTCGACGGCGCGTTCTCACAGGAACGCATCGGCGAGTTCACGAGCGCCATGGCGCGCCACTTCGCCCGGACGCTGGCGATGAACGCCGGACTGACCCTCCACGTCGACGTCGACGGGGAGAACGCCCACCACGAGGTGGAGGCGCTGTTCAAGGCGCTGGCCCGGTCGCTCGACGACGCGACCAGACTCGACGAGCGCCGGTCCGACACGCCGAGTACGAAAGGCGAACTGTAGTCGAATTCGCCTTCGGCAGCCGCGTTTTCGCCGTTCTTCGTCGCGGACCGACCGTGGTCTGGAACGCCTTTTTCTCGACCGTCGGGACGACAGTGGCCTCGAACGCCCTCGCGCTCTCGACCCGCCGGGCCTCGCTGCGCGCTTCGGCTCGCTTCGCTCGCCTGCTGTGCTTGCATCG
>JBDGTU010000024.1:0-10240 GCA_042216495.1 Haloferacaceae archaeon | reverse complement strand
TGGGACCGCCGAGAGTCGAACTCGGGTCCTACGGACCCCATCCGCAGAGGATACCACTACCCCACGGTCCCGCGTTCGAATCCACGTGAGTATCGCGGTTAAGCGCTTCGTTTCGCGCCCGTCCGTCAGACGAGGACGCGTTCCAGCGAGACGACTTCGCCCGCGTCGGCGTCGGGGTCACCGACCAGGCGACCGAGACAGACCGCGGCGTCGTCGGGGGTAACGCAGGCGACGAGCGACCCTTTCTCGGCGGCGTCTGCGTCGAGGATGCCGGGGGCGTAGACGGGTGCGCCGTGTGCGATCTGCTCGGCGGCACTCTCGGCGACGACGACGCGCGGGAGGTGCGTGAGCGCCCGTTCGGCGGGGGCGACGACGTCCCGTAACTGACTTTCGTCCCCCTCGTCGGCGAACGCGAGGGCGTCGACGAAGTCGTGGAGCGTGACGAGGTCGGTGTCGTCGAACGGGTCCGTCGCCGTCCGCCGGAGGTGGCCCATGTGCCCGCCGGTCCCGAGCGCCAGGCCGAGGTCGTGACACAGCTTTCGGACGTAGGTGCCGCTCTCGCAGCGAATTCGCAGGAGGACCTGTCGGTCCTGTCGTTCGAGAACGTCCAATGCGTGGATTTCACGGGTTCGCAGGCGGCGGGAGACGGCGCTCTTGCGCGGGGGTTTCTGGTAGATTTCGGCCTCGAACTCGGCGACGGTCGCGGCCAGGTCGTCGGGGGCGGGGCCGTGGAGTTCGAGGACTGCGACGTACTCCTTCGCGCCTTCGAGGAAGACCTGCGCGAGACGGGTGGCGTCGCCCAGCAGGACGGGGAGACAGCCGGTCACCTTCGGGTCGAGCGTCCCGGCGTGGGCCGCTCGGTCGACGTCTGCCAGGTCGCGCATCCACCCGGCGACCTGATGGGCCGAGGGGCCGGGTGGCTTGTCGAGGTTGACGACGCCGAACGAGAGCAGTTCGCCGAGCGGACGGTCGGACGGCGGGCCACGCAACGCCATCGTCAGAAGTCGTAGTCGACGCCGTCGACGGGATGTTTGCCTTCGTCGACGGCGGGGCGGTACTGTTCGACGGCCAGTTCGAGGATGGCAGTCACCTCCTCCGGGCCCCACCTGGCCGTGTTCACCACCAGGTCGTAGATGGAGAGGTCGTCGATGGGGACGTCGTAGTACGTCGAGTAGCGAGTCTGCTCGCTGAGTTCGCGCCGAAGCGTCTCCTCGCGGGCCAGGTCGACGGACTTGTCCTCGCGGTCGGCGATGCGGGCCGCGCGGACGTCGATTGGTGCGTCGAGCCAGAACCGGAAGTCGGCGACGTCGCCGGCGAGCCACCCGGCGAGGCGCGACTCCAGCACCAGGTCGTCGCGGTCACGGGCGATTTCGTAGAGACGGCGGTCGAGGTCGCGGTCGATGTCCTCGTCCTCCTCGGCGAGTTCGTTGAACTCGACCGGCGTGAGGCCGCGTTCCGCCGCGAGTTCGCGGAAGATGTCCCCGCCGCTCACGTGGTCGAGGTCGAACGCGTCGGCGAGGGCGGCCGCAGTGGTGCTCTTGCCACTGCCTGCCGGGCCGGAGACGGTCAGCAACATACGTCCTCTCGGGGCGGTGGACTGAAAGAGATTGCCTTTGCGTCCGCCGAAACGAGCCGCCCGCTCAGGAGGAGGTCGGGCTGATGTTGATGTTGAGGCTCTTGCGGATGATCTGGGTGAACCCCATCGAGCAGAGGAAGTACCAGAGGATCCACGCCTGAATCGGGCCGAGGACGGGGTCGGTCCACGACTTCTGGCCGACCAGCGGGAGCACGAGCTGTTCGAGCTGGAAGTGGGCTTGTGCGTTCCCGCCGATGCCGACGCCCCAGTACATCCAGAGGAAGACGGGGATAGTGAGGAACATGATCCACACCATCGGGCGGAACTGCTCTTTGAACATTCCCATCTGGTCGCCCATCGCTTCCATCTGTTCCTCCTGGATGCGGTCGAGGGCCTCCTCGTCGCCCGCTTCCTTCGCTTTCTTCCGTTTGTCCTGTATCTCCTGCATCCGCTCTTGATACTCGCCGACGATTTCGGTGTTCATCAGGTTCGCCTGCAGGATGGTGGAGTAGAGGCCGGTCACCAGCGCCAGCACCATCACGACGGCGTAGAAGGGGAGCATCTCCTCGATGGGTCCGAGGGCGACGTTCATGGTGCTGCCGATGAGATTCCGCATCGGAGCCCACGAGTAGCCCGCGAAGAGGCCGACCGTGACGAGAGCCGCGCCCTTGTCCCAGACGGACCACGAGGAACTCTCGATCTCGTCGTCCGAGCCGGACGTCCCCGCGTCCGATTCTTCGTCTTTCAGTCCCGCGCGGGCGTCGTCGACGTCGGCCACCTGAAAGCCGACGTCGCCGTCGACGAGGATGCCCTTCTCGATGAGTCGCCCCCACTGTCCGCTGGAGATGTCGTCGCGGACGTCGACCCACTTGACCTCGCCGTCCTCGGCGCTGTCGAGGACCGTCTCGACCGCCCGACGCATCTCGGGGTCCTCGGCGACGAGGTCTCGCACCTTCTGCTCGATCCGTGCCATTACAACTCGGGTTCGCTGCCGGCGGTTAAGAACCTTTTACTCTGTCGCCGCCTCGACGGCGTCCGTGATGCGGTCGAACACCTCGTCCGGCGTCCCCTCACCGTCGACGGTCTCGAGGACGCCCTCGTCGCGGTAGTGCTCGACGACGGGTTCGGTGTTCTCCTCGTAGACGCGGAGGCGTTCGCGGACCGTCTCCTCGGTGTCGTCGTCCCGCTGGACGAGTTCGCCGCCACAGTCGTCACAGACGCCCTCCTCCGCGGGCGGATTGAACTCGACGTGGTAGTTCGCGCCGCAGTCGTCACAGACGCGCCGCCCCGTGAGTCGGTCGACGAGTTCCCCCTCACTCACGTCGAGGAAGACGACGGCGTCGAGGTCGGTCATGCCGTCGAGTTCCTCGGCCTGCGAGAGGTTCCGCGGGTAGCCGTCGAGGACGTAGCCGTCGGCGGCGTCGAGCGCCTCGGCGACGATGGCGTTCACTACCTCGTCGGGGACGAGTTCGCCGCGTTCCATGTACTCGCGGGGCGTCCCGTACTCCGTCTCCACGTCCTTGTTCGCACGGAGTGCGTCGCCGGTCGTGACGTGTTCGAGGTCGTACTCGTCGGCGAGGCGCTTCGACTGCGTCCCCTTCCCGGCACCCGGCGCACCGAGCAGGAGGATATGTTTCTCACCCATACTCCCACCCACCCATTCCTCGCATAAAGAGTTGAAGGAATGCGCGAGCGGACGGGAGCGACCGCCCGTATTTTTGCCGTCGCCGCACACAGCCTACGTATGACTCGTTTCGACGCCGACGACCGGACCGAGCGGCGGAAGCTGTTCGCCGACGCGGTCGCGGCCCACCGCGACCGGGACAGCGACTTCCTCACCGTCGAGGCCGACCCGACCGACGACGAAGCCGTCGCGCCGTGGGTCCAACTGGCCGTCGAGACGTTCAACCTCGACTGCACCGACGACGAACTGGAGCGCCTGAAGTCGTTGCTCGAGGCGTTCCCCGAGTTCCGCATCGACCGACTGGAACGCCCGGAGGAAGCCGAGGGAGCGAACGTCCGCATCACCGCCCGCTCGGACGCGAACCGCCTCGCGGCGTTCGTCGACCGGGCGTTCCAGGACGTCTACGGCCGCGACGACGACTACCGCGCCTGGGTCGTCCGCATCTGACGGGCCGCCATGGTCGACAGTTCACTCTCCGAGCCGCCGCTGCCCGGCGACGCGGAGTCGGTGTTCGTCCACGCGAACGGGGTCCGCCTGCACACGGTCCAGGCCGGCCCCGACGGCGGCCCGCTCGCGGTCCTCCTGCACGGCTTCCCGGAGTTCTGGTACGGGTGGCACGAGGCCGTCGAACCGCTGGCCGACGCCGGCTACCGAGTCGTCGTCCCCGACCAGCGCGGCTACAACCGGAGCGAGAAGCCCGACGGCGTGGCGTCGTACCGACCGGACGAACTCGCCGGCGACGTCGTCGCGCTCGCGGACGCCCTCGGCTACGACGACGCCCACGTCGTCGGCCACGACTGGGGCGCGATGGTGGCGTGGTGGACCGCGCTCCACCACCCCGGCCGGGTTCGGACGTGTACCGCCGTCAACGTCCCCCATCCGACGGCGATGCGGCGTCGCCTCCGCCGGACGTGGAGCCAGAAGCGAAAGAGCTGGTACGTCCTCTTCTTCCAGCTACCGAAGCTGCCGGAACTGGCCGCCAGCGCGGGCGACTGGTGGCTCTTCGAGCGGACGATGCGCCGGAGTAGCCGCCCGGGGACGTTCTCCGAGACGGCGTTCGACTACTACCGGACGGCGTGGTCGCGGCCGGGGGCGATACGGTCGATGGTCGACTGGTACCGGGCCGTGGGTCGGGAGCGCAGTCGGCCGCGGACGGAGCGCGTCGACCCGCCGACGCTGGTCGTCTGGGGGGAAAACGACGAGTTCCTCGACCGGGCACTGGCGAGCGAGAGCGTCGACTTCTGTCGGGACGGCCGCCTCGAACTCCTCGCCGACGCGACCCACTGGGTCCAGCACGAACGGCCCGACCGGGTGGTCGCGCTGCTCCGCGACCACTTCGACCGGTAACGGAAGGCTCAACACGGAACGCGGAGTGCCGGATGACGTGGGCTACCTCCAGACGTTCTTCGGCGAGGACGCCGACCTCGTGTACGACCGGGGGTTCCAGGGACTGTTGCTCGCGAGCGTCGTCTCGCCGCTCGGGTCGTCGGTCGTCTCGCCGCTACTGGACACGCTGACGGGAGTCTACGGCGTCTCCGAGGCGCAAATCGGCCTGCTGATGGCCGCCTTCACCGCGCCCGCAATCGTCGTCATTCCGCTGGTCGGGGTGCTCTCGGACCGCTACGGCCGCGTCCCCATCCTGACGAGTGGGCTCGTCCTGTTCAGTGCGTCCGGCGTCGCCCTCGCGGGCACGACCGGCTTCCGGGTCGCACTCCTCTTGCGGTTCCTGCAAGGCGTCGGCTACGCCGGCATCGCGCCCGTACTCATCGCCGCCGTCGGTGACCTCTACGCCGGTGACCGCGAAGCCACCGCACAGGGGCTCCGATTCACCGTCGTCGGCGTCTCGCTGACGGTGTTTCCCCTCGTCGCGGGCCTCGCCGTCGCCTTCGCGTGGCAGTACCCCTTCCTCCTGTTCGCGCTCGGCCTTCCCGCCGCCGTCGCCGTGTTCCTCCTCCTCGACGAACCGTCAGAGGGGCGCGACCGGCCCGCGGAATCGACTGCCGGCGGCGAGGGCGGCGACGCGAGTACGCTCCGGGGTCTGCTGACGGTGTTTCGCCGGCCGGCCGTGGCCGCGACCGTCGTCGGCCGAACGGTGTTGTCGTTTCTCTGGTTTTGCTTTCTGACCTACAACTCCATCGTCGTCGTCCAGTTGCTCGACGGGACGGCGGGACGGGCCGGCGTGCTGGTCGCCCTCGCCAGCGCCGCCAGTGCGCTCGGCGCGACGCAAGTCGGACGACTCACCGCCGCGTTCGAGACGCGTCGAAGCCCTCTCGTCGGCGGGACGCTCGCCTGTGCGGTCGGACTCGCGACGCTCGGGGTCGCCCCGTCGCTCGTCGTCGCGGGCGTCGGGTCGCTCTGTATCGGCCTCGGCTTCGGCGTCGTGCTCTCGCTCTACCGGAGCCTCGCCACGGCGCTGCCCCCCGAGACGCTCCGCGGGTCGCTGGTCAGCGTCGTCGAGTCCGTCGGCCGGGTCGGGAGTACGACGGCACCGCTCGTCGTCGGGGCGCTGGTCGCCCTCTCGCGGCCGGCGCTCGGCTTCGGCGGTGCGGTCCGGTACACGCTGGTCGGCGTCGCCGCCGTCGCGATGCTCGTCGGCGGGGCCTGCGCCGTCGTCGCCGACGCCGGCGGGTCGGCGTCGCCGACCTGATAGTGGTTACCGTAAGTCAGTACCGGTAGTTCGCCGAGGCGGTTCAGCGAACCGCCGGTAAACGCTCACAGCAATCACTATGAGACGGACTGCGCTCGGTCGATCCCACACCGACCGCTCACGGGCGGACAGTCGCCGTCGGAACCAGCGGACGCAATCCGTACGAGCGCGGGCGAGCGTCACCGCTTTGCCGCCCGGGACGCCACGCCCACGTATGTCCGACCTCGGGAAAGTGCCCCCCGAATTCTTCGACGAACGCATCCGCCCCTACCTCGGGGCCGACCGGTCCGACGTCCGCCTCGGTCCGACCCACGGCGTCGACTTCGGCGTCGTCGACGTGGGCGACGCCGCCGTCGCCGTCGCCACCGACCCCGTCTCCGTCCTCCCCGAACTCGGCCTGGAGCGGGCCGGCCGGTTCGCCCTCGACGTCGTCCTCGCGGACGTGGCGGTGAGCGGCCTCCCGCCGTCGCATCTCGCCATCTCCTTCACGCTCCCGCCCGAGATGGCCGACGACGCGTTCGCGACCGTCTGGCGCGCCATCGACGCCGAAGCGACGGACCTGGGCGTGAGCGTCGTGACGGGACACACCGCCCGCTACGCCGGCTGTTCGTTCCCGTGGGTCGGCGGCGCGACGGCGTTCGCCGTCGGCGACCCGGCCGACGTGATTCGCCCCGACGGCGCGCGTCCCGGCGACGACCTGCTGGTGACGAAGGGACCGGCCGTCGAGGCGACGGGCCTGCTGACCACGCTCTTTCCCGACCAGGTCGACCTGCCGGCGGCGACGCTCGAAACCGCCCAGGCCCGACTCGACGAGGCGAGTTGCGTCCGCGACGCGACGACGGCGGCCGCCGCCGGCCCCGTCACCGCGATGCACGACGCCACCGAAGGGGGCGTCCACGGGGCGCTCGTCGAGATGGCCGGGAGCGCGGACGTCCGCTTCGACGTCGACCGGTCGGCGATACCGATTCGCCCGGGCGTGATGGCGACCTGTGACGCCCTCGGCATCGACCCGTGGGCCGCCACCACCTCGGGGTCGCTGGTGCTGACCGTCGATTCGGCGGGGAGCGACGCCGTCGTCGACGCGCTCGAAGCGCGCGGGACGCCCGTCGCCCGCGTCGGCGACGTGCGTGAGGGCGACGGCGTCTACGTCGACGGCGAGCGAATCGAACACCCGCGCGTCGACCCCTCGTGGGAAGCGTACGAGCGCCTCGCGCGACGGGCCGACGGAGCGTAGGCAGGCGCTCTCACCCGACGCGGACGTCCAGCGATTCGAACGCGTCGCCCGTCCAGCGCCACGCCCGAATCTCGTCGTCCCAGGGCGAGACGATGGCGTAGACGTACCTCACCCACGTCGCCCGTTCGACGTCCGCGTCGCTCGGGACGGCGGCGCTCTCGGGGTGGGAGTGATAGAACCCGACCACGTCGTCGCCCGCCGCCTCGGCGTCGTCGACGGCGGCCATCGTCGCCTCGGGGTCGAGTTCGTACCGCGTCCGCGGGTCGGCGGCGACGTTCGGAACGCGCCGGCAGTCGGTCACCCGACCGCCCTCGCCGACGAGGACGCCACACACCTCCCGCGGCGGGTCGGCGGCCGCGCCTTCGCGGGCGTGTGCGAGGAGGCGACGGCGGACGTCGGACGCGAGAATCAGGTCAGTCGAAGTCACGACGCATGGCGATTTCGAACCACGGACAGAGGCGCAGTTGCCGGTACCACTTCGGGTGGTCGTGGAGGTGGTCGTAGTCCACCCAGAGCATGCCGGCGATCTCCTCCTCGTTCGGGTCGAGGTCCACCTCGTCGAGCGTGAGCTTCAGCACCGAGCAGACCTCCCACTCCAGTCCCTCGTTCATGTAGTAGCGCTTGTACTCGAACTTGTCCGTCACGCGAAGGTCGCCGTACTGGTCGGGCGTGATGCCGAGTTCCTCCTCCAGACGCGTTCGGGTCGCCTCCTTCTGCGTCTGGCCGACGCGGGGGTGGGAGGCGACGGTCCCGTCCCAGTACGTGTCCCACAGGCGCTTCTCGGGGCTGCGCTGGGCGAGGAGGATGCGCCCCTCCCCGTCGAAGACGAGCGACGTGAACGCCCGGTGGAGGGTGCCCTCGCCCGTGTGCGCGTCGAGGCGGTTGGCCGTTCCCTGTTCGTTGTCGTCGCCGTCGACGACGATGACGTCCTGTCGCGCGTTCGGGTGGAGGTCCGTCCCGTCGTCGGGTCCCCGACCCTCGTTGGCACTCATAGGAGAACTAACGGCGAGGTGCGTAAAGATGGCTTCGATGCGGCGAGCGCGCCGACGGCGAGGTGGGGCGCGTCGTGGACGGCGACGTCGGGCCGACGCGACTAGCCGATGCGTTCGTCCAGAATCAGGCGCGTCTTGGTGCTTTTGACCTCGTCGAGTTCGCGGGCCTGCGTGATGAGGTCGTTGACGGCGGCGGTGTCGGCGGCGTCGACGACGAGGACGACGTCCTCCTCGCCGGAGACCTGCCAGACGAAGTCGACCTCCGGCCACTCGGCCATCTGCTCCGAGACGTCCGTCGTGTCCACGTCGACGGCCACGGACACCTCCACCATCGCCTTGATGTTCCCGGTCCGGGTCGCCAGGGTGAACCGTTCGATGACGCCCTCGTCGATCATTCGCTCGACGCGGTTGCGGACCGTCCCCTCGGAGGTGCCGACCCGGTCGGCGATTTCGGTGTACGGCGTCCGGGCGTCGCGCCGCAGGATGTTCAGTATCCGTCGGTCCAGGTCGTCCATGTCCGCCAGTCGGGCGGGAGCGACTTACCGATTACGAAATTCGTAACTCAGCTTCGAAAGCAAGGCTTATTTGCGCGGCATTCCTGTGTTTCTCGTAATGTCGGACGCCTACCTCGCACTGGAGGACGGCCGCGTCGTCGAAGCGCGCGGGCGCGTTCCGGGCCGCACACGTGGCGAACTGGTTTTCACGACCGCGTACACGGGATACGAGGAGAGCCTCACTGACCCCTCTTACGAGGAGCAGGTCCTCACCTTCTCGTACCCGCTCATCGGCAACTACGGCGTCCGAAGCGAGCGATTCGAGTCCGACCGCGTCCACCCGCGGGCGGCCGTCGCGAAGGAGTTCACCGAAGACGTCGTCGAGTGGCTGGCCGCAGAGGGCGTCCCGGCCATCGACCACCTCGACACGCGCGACCTCGTCACCTCCATCCGCGAGGAGGGGGCGATGAAGTGTGGCATCGCCGTCGGCGACGACGTGACTCCCGAGGACGCGAAGGCCGAACTCGCCGAGTGCAAGGGTATGAGCGACCACGTCGACATCGGCGCCCAGGTCAGCGTCGACGAGACGCAGGTGTACGAGGGCGGAAGCGAAGCCCGCGTCGCGCTCGTCGACTGCGGCGCGAAGGGGTCAATCATCGACTCGCTGACCGCCCGCGGCGCGGAGGTCCACGTCCTTCCCTACGACGCGGCGCCCGCCGACGTGCGCGAACGCGACCCGGACGTCCTGTTCATCTCGAACGGGCCGGGCGACCCCGCGAACTTCGGCGCGGCGACGACGCTGGTCGAGGAGTTCGTCGGCGACCTCCCCATCGCCGGCATCTGTCTCGGCCAGCAGGTGGTCGCCCGCGCCCTCGGCGGCACGACGGAGAAGATGGCCTTCGGCCACCGCGGCGTCAATCAGCCCGTCCGCGACCTCCGGACTGACCGCGTCGTGATGACGACCCAGAACCACGGCTACACGGTCGGCGAACCCGGCGACCTGGAGGTCACACAGGTGAACGTCAACGACGACACCGCCGAAGGGCTGGAGAACCCCGACCTCGACATCATCACGCGCCAGTACCACCCCGAGGCCAACCCCGGCCCGAACGACTCGCTCGACTTCTTCGACGACGTCCTCGACATGACGCGCTCGGACGCCGAACACGTCGTCGCGTCCGACTGAGACGGCCGTCGCCCCTCCTTCGCGGTGCCGCCACGGGTCGATAGCGACCGCGCGACCGTCCGTCCGGACCCCCCCGGTTCGGCAGATTTTTCAGTCGACTCCCGAAACGGAGGTGCATGATTACGGTCAGGGCACCCGCGACGAGTGCGAACCTCGGCAGCGGATTCGACGTGTTCGGCGTGGCCCTCGACCGGCCGGCGGACGTCGTCCGCGTCGAGAAGGCAGACCGGACGACCATCGAAGTGACGGGCTACGGGGCCGAGTACATCCCGGAGGACCCGGCGGGCAACACCGTCGGTGCGGTCGCCGACGCACTCGACGCCCCGGCCCACATTCACATCGACAAGGGCGTCCGTCCGTCGTCGGGACTCGGGTCGTCGGCCGCCAGCGCCGCCGCCGCCGCCGTCGCGCTGAACGAACTCTACGA
>JBDGTU010000074.1:0-10507 GCA_042216495.1 Haloferacaceae archaeon | reverse complement strand
CCCTCGTCGAGGACGTTCGCGGTGACGACGCGGCCGTACTCGCCCTCGCGGAACCGAGCGAGAATCTCGCGGCGCTCGCGCGTGCCCGTCTCGTTCGTAATCGCTGGCAGCAGGAACCGCTCCGAGAGGCGGTAGACGAGGTCCGTGTGGGCGGTGAAGACGATGACCCGGTCGTCGCGGTGGGCGTCGAGGATGTCTTCGAGGGCGTCAACCTTCGCGTCCGAGTTCATCATGATCTCGCGGGCCCGCTGTTTCGCCAGCAGGGCCTCCCGCGCCCGGGGGTCGTTCCCGGAGCGCGTCACGAGCTTTCGGAAGTCGCTTCCGCTCCGGAGCGAGAGGTTCGACGTCCGGAGGTAGTCGACGAACGTCCCCTGGGCTTCCTCGTAGGCCTCGCGTTCCTCGGGCGTGAGTTCCACCTCGATGCGGCGGACGTCGTAGTCGGCGAGGTGCTCGCCCGCCAGGTCGTCGGGACCGAGAGCGTAGACGACCGGGCCGACCAGGTCTTCGACCACCTCGTGTGCGCCGTCCGGGCGCTCGAACGTCGCGGTCAGGCCCATCCGGGCCGGGGCGGCCAGCAGACGCGCCACGTCGCGGTACCCCTCGCCGCCGAGGTGGTGGACCTCGTCGAAGACGACGAAGCCGAACCGGCCGCCCAGGTCGTCCGCCCGGAGGTAGGCGGAGTCGTACGTCGAGACGGTGAGGGCTTCGAGGCGCTGCTCGCCGCCGCCGAGTTGCCCCACCGGGGCGTCGAACTCCTCGCGAAGTTCGCGTCGCCACTGGTCCAGCAGGTCGACGGTCGGCACGACGACGAGCGTCGGCGTCGACAGGGCGGCCATCGCGGCGATGGCGACGACGGTCTTCCCGCTGCCGGTCGGGAGTTCGACGACCCCGCGCCGGTCGGCGGCCTCCCAGGCGTCGAGGGCGGCCTGCTGGTACTCCCGGAGGTCGTACGTCGTCGAGAGGTCGAGAGCCGCCGACTCCAGCACGTCGTCGGCGTAGTCGACGCCGCGCTCGTCGAGCGCGCGCCGGAGCGCGGCGTACCGGTGGGCGGGCGCGCGGGCGACGTCGCTCCGGTCGTCGAACTCGACGGCCGGGAGGTCGGGGACGTCGCCGTCGAGTCGAATCGTGCCGTCGTCGTACCGGAGCGTCAGCATCACTCGCCCTTGGATGGTGGGAAATAAATGCCCTGCGAGCGCACTGTCGACCATGTCCGAATCCGAACGCGACCTCGCTACTGCGGTCGAGGAGTTCCTGACCGACGCGGAGCGCGTCTACGACGAGTACGACGACGGCTACGTCGACGCCGACGCCGCGCTCTCGCAACTCGGCGACGACATCAGCACGCTCCGCGACGTCTACGAGGATTGAGCGCCGGCGGGCGTCGCGACCTCAGTCGCCGATGAGCGCGCGAATCCGTTCGACCGTCGCGGCGAAGTCGGGGTCGGTCCGGCGTCGCGGCCGGTCGTGGTCGACGTCGACGACGTCGCGGACGCGGCCCGGGTCGGCGGCCATGACGACGACGCGGTCGGCGAGCGTCACCGCCTCCTCGACGTCGTGCGTGACGAACAGCACCGTCTTCTGCGTCCTCGACCAGATGTCGAGCAGTTCCCCGTGGAGCATGTCCCGCGTCTGGGCGTCGACGCTCCCGAACGGTTCGTCCATGAGGAGGAGTTCCGGGTCGACGGCGAGCGCGCGGGCGATGCCGACTCGCTGTTTCATGCCGCCGGAGAGTTCCTTCGGGTAGGCGTCAGCGAACGCCTCCAGTCCCACCAGGTCGAGCATCCGGCTCACGCGGCGGTCACGCTCGGCTCCGTCGACGCCCTGTTCTTCGAGGCCGAACGCGACGTTCCCGCGGACGGTCCGCCACGGGAACAGGCCGTACTCCTGGAAGACCATCCCGCGGTCGGTGCCGGGGCCCGTCACCGGGTCGCCGTCGAGGCGGACGACCCCATCGGTCGGCGATTCTAGCCCGGCGATGGTCCGGAACAGGGTCGTCTTCCCACACCCGGAGGGGCCGACGATGCAGACGAACTCCCCGGGTTCGACGGTGAAATCGACGCCGTCGAGCGCCTGGACCGTCTGGCGGTCGGTTTCGTATCGCTTGCCGAGGTCGTCGACGACGACTTTGGGTCGGGTCGCCTGCCCGTCGTGCCCGCCGTCAGGCGAGTCGTCTACGCGCGCCATTCGAGCACCCTCCGTTCGACGCGGCGAAAGAGGCCGTCGCTGGCGAGAAACACCAGGCTGATGACGAGCATGTACGCGACGGAGACGTCCATCTGCAGGTTCTGTGCGGCGTTGATTATCTGGAAGCCGACGCCCGGCGCACCGAACAGTTCGGCGGCGACGACGATCATCCAGCACTGCCCGATGCTGGTCCGCAGACCGGTCATGATAGCGGGCGACGCCGACGGCAGGACGACTTTGCGAATCATCCCCAGGTCGTCGTCGACTCCGAGCGAGCGCGCGACTTCCTTCAGTTCCGCGGGGACTCCTTCGACGCCCGAGTAGGCGTTGTAGAAGTTTATCCAGAACGCGCCGATGCCGACGATGAACGCGGCCCCGCCGTGGCCGATGCCGATCCAGACGATGGCGAAGGCGATCCACGCCAGCGGCGGAATCGGCCGGAGGACGCGCGTGACCGGCGTGAGCGCGCTATCGAGCGTCTCGTTCCATCCCATCGCGACGCCGACGCCGATGCCGAGCGTCGACCCGACGACCAGACCGGGCACGTAGTGAAAGAGGCTCTGGAAGAGTTTTGCGACCATTCGCGTGACCGGTAGTTCGACGCCGCCGACGGGGGTGAACGTCGCCGGCGCGGTGAGTTCGACGAGGAACGCCTCGACCACCGCCAGCGGCGTCGGCAGGAGGTACGGCTTGCCGATGGCGAGCGCCGCGGTCTGCCACAGGGCGAGAAAGCCAGCGGTACCGAGGAGGCCAAGCGCGGCGCGCCGAGCGTCCAGCGCGGCGACCGAACTGGCGTCGAATCCGGGAGCGGTCGCCTCCGCGTCGGTCGGGGTGTCGACGTCGATACTCATCTCAGAGGCTATCGTAGACGCCGTAGTCGAACATCTTCGATACGGTCAGTTTCTGGTCGGTCTTCCCGAGGCGGTTGGCGTAGTCGGCGAACACCGTCGCACCGTCCTCGATATCGTGGGGGTTAGTGATGAACGCCGAAGCTCGCGATTCCATGGCCTTTCGTGCCGTCTCGACCGGCAACGCCTCCGCGCCGATGACCGTCGAGGCGTGCTTCGCGGCGACGTCGGGACTGTTCAGCGCGAAGTCGGTCGCGCGCCGGTGCTGACGGACGAACTCGACGGCTATTTCG
Source organism: Haloferacaceae archaeon (assembly GCA_042216495.1). Classification (GTDB taxonomy): domain Archaea; phylum Halobacteriota; class Halobacteria; order Halobacteriales; family Haloferacaceae; genus Salinirarus. The sequence continues at coordinate 7,182 of JBDGTU010000074.1, read as the reverse complement.
CGGTTCTCCTCACGGAGTCGGTCGTGCATCAGCGTCACGGCGGCGGGCTGACCCGGCATGAAGTCGCCCGCCCAGGCAATCGAGGAGAACGGCGCGCCCTTCTGCTCGACGACCGTGGGCACTGGCTCCATGATGGACGTCCCGTCGACCTTCTCCGAGAGCAGCGCCTGTCGGACCGGACCAGCACCACCCAGTGCCGTGATTTCCACGTCCGACTCGGGGTCGAGCCCGAGTTCCTGTTCGATCCAGTAGCGCAGCAGGATGTCCGGCACCGACCCCGGCGGGAACGTACCGAAGGTGAACTTTCGTCCCTTCCGGGCCTCGAACTCCGCGAACGCGTCGACGCCGTGTTCCTCCCACAGCGCCGCGAACTCGTCCGTTGCGAGAATCTTCATCGCGTTCTTGATGTTCGCGGCGGTGATCTTCGCCGGGATTCCCTTGTCCATGACGATCATCGCGGGGACGATGCCGAACATCATCACGTCGAAGTCGCCTTTCGCGGAGGCCTGCACGATGGAGGGGCCGTCGGAGAATACCTCGCCGGAAACGTCGACGGAGAGGTCGTCGAAGTAGCGCTCCTGGTCCATCACGAAGTACTGCATGTCGGGATAGATGGGCATGTAGGCGACCCGGATTTCGGAGAGACCGGCGTCGCTCCCGCCGGAAATCGCGCCGGTACAGCCGGCGAGCGCAGCGACCCCGCCCGTCCCGGCCGACCCGAGGAATCGACGTCTGGAGACGCTCGGTACGTCGCGTCGCACAGATGGTGACATTGAGTACGGTACGGGACTGGGGGTTTTCCGAGTCACGTCCCCGGTAAGAGTCGTGCACAACGGGTGCATCCCTGGACGCACGCAACGGCATAGAACGCGGAATGCTGGCCGTTAGACGGACGAAAGACCCGAAACAGGCCGTCGTATATATGGGCATATTTTGCTGGTAGTTCGCGGTGCGTACTGACCGACAGCGACTATAGCGCGTCCACCAGTCGCCGCGGGTCGTAGCCGACGCCCACCGAGGCGGCCGGCACCTCGGGCAGTGGTCGTACGAGGCGTTCGCCGATGTGGTCAGACGGGTGGCGTGGACGGCCCGACACAGCAGGAGCGCTGCCCCCGCAAACCGGCCACCGAACGACCGACTCGTCCGGTAACGTACAGAGCTAAATCCCCGAGAGGGTGCGACTGGAAATTTGTTCGGACCGGTCTTTATGGCCGTCCACACACGATACGTTCCCGATGCTCGAACCTGGCGATACCGCGCCGACGTTCTCCGCGACACGTGGCACGAGTGAACACGAACGATTCGACCTCGAGGACGCGATAGGCGACGGCCCCGTCGTGCTCGCGTTCTTCCCCGGTGCCTTCACGCCGCCCTGCACGAACGAGATGGTCGCCTTGCAGGACCGACTCGACGAATTTCGGGACGCGGGTGCGACGGTTCTCGGTGTGAGTGCCGACTCGCCGTTCGTTCAGGGTGCGTTTCGCGAAGAACACGGGCTCGAATTCGACCTCGTCAGCGACATGGCTGGCGAAGCCATCCGGGCGTACGGCCTCGAAATCGACATCGAAGCGCTCGGACTGCACGGCATCGCGAACCGGGCGGTGTTCGTTCTCGACGAAGACGCGACGGTGGCGTTCAGCTGGGTCGCCGACGACCCGACGAACGAACCGGACTACGACGGGGTGCTCGACGCCGTCCGGAGTGTCTAAGGTACGAAGGGGTCGGCACCCCTCCTGTCTACTACGGGAAATCGGTGTCCCGTATCAGCAGTTTCGAGGCGGAGCCTCCGGCCTCAAGGAGCGGGCGAAGCGAGTGAGTAAGCCGGAGAGGAAGCCGACAATCCCACCACGTCCCACGAACTGTCGCCGTCCTTTCTCTCCAACGTTGATAACCCATCAGGTATACATCTGATGTATGGAGGTGCGGCGCACTGTCCCAGTGAAACTCGACGTGGACAGCGACCACGCCGCACTTCTCCGCGAAACCGTTGACGAGTTTCTGTGGGCCGCCAACTACGTCGTGGACCACGCTTGGCAGGGCGAATACAAGACGACCAGCAAGGCCCAGTTGCAGGAGGAAACCTACGACGAGGTACGCGACCAGACACGGTTGCACGCGAATCTCGTCCAGAACGCTCGCAACAAGGCCGCCGACGCCGTACAGGGCGTTGTCGCCCGCTGGAAACAGGGTGAGTCTGCTGGCAAACCACACTTCTCGAAGCCCACTATCGTCTATGATAAGCGGTGTGCGACGTTTCACGACGAGTACGCTTCTCTCGCCACGATAGACGGGCGTATCGAAGTTGCGTACGTCCTCCCCGACGAGAACCGCGACACGCCTCACAGCCGGTATCTCGACAACGACGATTACGAAGTGACGGGAGCGGAACTTCACAACAAGGACGGCGAGTGGTTCCTTCACCTCCGCACAAAGGCGGAGATGGAGTCTGACACGCCGGAGCAGGCAACGACCGGGCACAGCACAGTCCTCGGCGTTGACCTCGGCGTGAACCAACTCGCTGTCACTTCGACGGGCACGTTCTGGAGCGGTCACGAGTTCGACCACTGGCGGCGCGAGTACGAAAAGCGGCGTGCATCCCTCCAGCAGTGTGGGTCGCGCCACGCCCACCAGAACATCCAGGCAGTCGGTCGCAAAGAGACGGGTCGGTTCAAGATGATGCTCCACCGGATTGCGAACGGCATCATCGAGGAAGCCGTCGAGAACGGTTGTACGGTCATCGCCTTCGAGGAGTTGACCGGCATCCGCGACCGGCTCTCCGGTGCCTCGTGGGGGCACAAGTGGGCCTTCGAGCGGTTGTACGAGTACGTCGAATACAAGGCCGAACTCCACGGCATCGACGTAGCACAGGTTGACCCGGAGAACACGTCACGCCGTTGCTCACACTGTGGGTTCACCCACCCGGACAACCGCGACGGCGAGGAGTTCGAGTGCCTGAAATGCGGGTCCGAGAACCATGCCGATTACAACGCAGCGAAGAACGTCGGCTTGCGGTATCTCCGCCGGAACCAGACTGGGGACGGCGGAGGCGCACCCGTAGGCGTGCGCTTGAATCGCGGGACGTTGAACGCGAACGGAGAGTATGACCCTCCTGCCGGGGAGTCCGGCCAGAGCGGGAGTCCACGCGAAAGCCCCAGTGGAGGCTCACAGCCTCCACGTCGTCAGACCTCGTCTGACGGAACCCCCAACGAAGCGAACGGCGAAGTCGTGAGCGAGTAGGGTGGGGTAGTTTACCCCAGCTGTATGCGACGAGCGGCGATGCCGAACGCGGCGTCTGCCACAGACACGTCGATTCCTCGGCGCGGGACGGGAAGACACCGTAGACGGCTGTCGTCCGGGGACTGGAGACGAGCGGGCGGACGGTCTCGCGCCGAGACGCGGCACGACTCGGACGGGGCTCACCCGTCTCGATGTGCGCGGACGAACGCCCGGCGAAGGACCGTCAACAGCACGTACGTCTCGTATTGCTGGGTGCGACAGTGTTCACAGGGCTGCATCTCCTCGGTGATGTCGTCGAGCACGTCCCCGTACTCGTCGGTCAACGTGGCGAGTGCCGTCTCCACCTGGGGCTGGATCGCGTCGACCATCTCCTCGATGGCGGGGTCAGTCGACCCCGGTAGCGAGTACGAGAGAACGGTCGTGTTCGCCCCGTAGTATTTCCTCGTCCCGCCACGCCCCTCTTCGAACCGGACGACGTCGACGAGTCCCGCATCCCGGAGTTCGTTGATGTGGTGGCGGATCGTGTTCTCCGTCCGCTCGATTCCCCGGTCGGCGAGGCGGTCGTGCACCTCGCTCGCCGTCAGCGCCTCGTCGGCGAGCGCGTCGAGAATCATCGCTCGCATCGGTTCGTCGATGGCGGCAGACACCCGCGTATCTCGGACGGCGATGTCCTCGAGTTCGTGCTCGGCGTCGGACGTGTCCATACGTGACCCGACGGCGTGTACGCGCTAAGTAGTGACGACTGCCGCACGAACCGCGACCGCTGTGCCGTTCGAAAGTCCCGGGTGGAAGCTCTAGACGACCCGTTTGTCCGCTCAAACGTCCCGTGTATGCGTTCAAACATATCATCTAAAAAATACTTTAGTGAACGCGGACGCTACGTAGAACTGCGATGAGCGAAACAACGCAACTCCGCGTGATGGACTTCGACTGTCCGAGCTGTGCGAGCACCGTCGAGCGCGCCCTCTCGAACGTCGAGGGCGTCGAGAGCGTCGACGTCCACTACTCGACCGGTCGCGTCGAAATCGACTACGACGCGGACGTGTCCGACCCTGCCACGTTCGAACGGACCATCGAAAACCAGGGCTACACGCCCCAACCCGCCTGAGGTACGACGTCATGGAGACCCAATCGGTCACACGGTACTACCGCAAACACCGGAAGGCCATCGTCGTCGCGACGAGCGGCCTCCTCTACGCCGGCGGCTGGAGCCTCGGCTACGTCTCCGCCTTCGACGCCGCGAGCACCGCGATACTCATCCTCGCGGCGATTGTCGGCGGGTACGACGTCGCCAAGACCGCCTACTACGAGGTCACAAGCCGGACGCTCGGCATCAAGACGCTCGTGACGCTCGCGGCGGTCGGTGCCATCGCCATCGGGTCCTACTGGGAGGCCGCCGCGGTGGTCTTCCTGTTCGCCCTCGGCTCCTACCTCGAAGGGCGGACGATGCGCAAGACGCGCAACGCCCTCGAAGAACTCCTCGAAATGACGCCGGATACGGCCACCGTGCGCCGCGACGGCGAGCAAGAGGAGGTGCCCGCCCGAACGGTCGAAGCGGGTGAAACCGTCGTCGTCAAGCCCGGCGAAAAGATTCCCGTCGACGGGGACGTCGTCGACGGCGAGACTGCCGTCAATCAGGCGCCGGTCACCGGTGAGAGCGCGCCCGTCCACAAGACTGCCGGCGACGAAGTGTACGCCGGCACGATCAATCAGGAGGGGGCACTGGAAGTCGAAACGACCGGGGCTGGTACGGATACGACGCTCCAGCGAATCATCCGCCGCGTCGAAGCGGCCCAGGAGGCCCAGTCGCCCACCGAGGGCCTCATCGACCGTTTCGCGAAATACTACACGCCCGGTGTGATTGCGCTGTCGATTGGAGCCTACGCAGTCACGCAAAACGAGATGCTCGCGCTCACGCTCCTCGTCATCGGGTGTCCGGGCGCGCTGGTCATCGGGCCGCCGGTCAGCATCGTCTCCGCTATCGGTAACGCCGCCCGAAACGGCGTCCTCATGAAGGGCGGTGAACACCTCGAACGGGCCGGCAAGATTGACCTCGTCGCCTTCGACAAGACCGGGACGCTCACGAGGGGCGAGACGGCAGTCGCCGACGTCGAGGGGTTCGGAGTCGACGCCCGCGACGTGTTGGACCTCGCGGCCGTCGCCGAGAAGAAGAGCGAACACCACCTCGGCGACGCCATCCTCGACGCGGCTCAGGTCCGCCGGACTCCCGCGACCGACGGCGGAACGACGGCTCCCCGGCCAGACGCCGGCCCACCGGCCACGGACGCGCGGTCACTCCCCGACCCCGACGACTTCGAGGTGGTCGCCGGGAAGGGCGTCGTCGCTCGCCACGATGGCCGCGATATCGTCGTCGGGAACCGCGCGCTGCTCGCCGAGCGAGGAATCGACGCTTCCGACGAAATCGCCGAGTACGTCCGCGGGCGCGAGGAGCGCGGCGAGACCGCCGTCCACGTCGCTCGGGACGGCGTCGTCGTCGGCGCTATCGCGCTTCGGGACGAACTGCGGGAGGCCGCGGCCGGCGTCGTCCGGGAGTTGCAGGACGCCGGCATCGAGACGGTGATGCTCACCGGCGACAACGAGCGGACCGCTCGCGCCGTCGCCGAGGCGGTCGGCATCGACGACTACCGCGCGGAACTGCTGCCCGAGGACAAGCAGGCCGTCGTCGAGGAGTACCGCGAGGCGGGCCACGTCGCGGCGATGGTCGGGGACGGCATCAACGACGCGCCGTCGCTGGCGACCGCCGACGTCGGCATCGCCATGGGTGCCGCCGGCACGGACACCGCCATCGAGACGGCGGACATGGCGCTGATGGCCGACGATCTGGAGCGTATCCCCTACGCGGTGACGCTGAGCAAAGCGACCCGGTGGAACATCTACGAGAACGTCGGCCTCGCGGTGCTGACGGTGACGCTCCTGCTCGCGGGCGTGCTGACGAGCTACGTCACGCTCGCGCTGGGGATGCTCGTCCACGAGGCCAGCGTCCTCGCGGTCATCCTCAACGGGATGCGCCTCCTGCGGTACTAACGGAACGGAGCCGAGACGACACTCGAAAACCAACACCGATGTCAGAGAACACGATTCCGACCGACGCGAACCGTCCCGACTCGAACTGGGCCGTCGAATACGACGTCGACCCGATTAGCATCCGCGACCCCGTCGCGGAGGCGCTCGCAGTCCTCGAACCCGGCGAGCCGTTCGTCGTCAGCTACGCGGACGTGGTGAAGGCGGCGGGGCACTCCTGCCCGACCGCATCCGGTGCCTACCGGATGGCACGACTGGGCCTCGACGCCCTGTACGCGGACGACCTTCCGGTCCGGAGTGAAATCGAAGTACGTGCCCCTGAACCGCGAGACGACGCCACGTACGGCGTGATGGGGCGTCTGCTCTCGTACGTGACCGGCGCGTCCGGCGAGGACGGCTTCGGGGGGCTCGGTGGCGGCTACGGCGACCGCCGGGACCTGCTGTCGTTCGACGCGTTCGATTCCGACAGCGCCGAGCCGACGTTCCGATTCCGCCGGACGGATACGGGCGAGACTGTCGAAGTGACCTACCACGTCAGCGACGTCCCGGGTGGCGGGCCAGCGCTCGGCCACCTCCGGCAGATTATCGAGGGGGCGGCCAGCGAGGAGGACCGCGAGGCGTTCGCCGACGCGTGGCACGGCCGTGTCCGTACCGTTCTCGAAGACGATAGCCTGTTTACGGTCACCCGGGTCTCCGAGTGAGTGCTGTCCGGAGAGAACCGGCGAACGGTCACCTTCTTTGACGGGCCCGGTCGGCAGGTCGAGCGTACGGCCGACGGAGCGGAAAGAACTATCCCGGACGGTGTCACGCTATGGGTATGACCGAGTTCGCAGACCGAGTCGAACGAATCTCCATCAGCGGCATCCGCGAGGTGTTCGAGGCGGCCGGCGAGGACGCCATCAA
>JBDGTU010000049.1:0-10633 GCA_042216495.1 Haloferacaceae archaeon | reverse complement strand
GGGGAGGCGATGGCCATCGCGGACATCCCCTCGACCATGACGGTGAAGTCGGCGAAGACGGGGGTGTAGGCCGCGCCGGCGATGCAGGGGCCGTAGAGGACGCATATCTGCGGGACGCGCCCCGAGAGCATCGAGTGGTTGTAGTAGTACTTCCCGATGCCCTCGCGGTTGGCGAAGAAGCCGGTCTGCTGGTCGATGCGGCCGCCGGAGGAGTCCATCAGGTAGAGGACGGGCCGGCCCGTTTCGAGGGCGCGCCGTTGCATCCGGAGGAACTTCTCGACGCCCTTCTCGGCCATGCTCCCCGCTTTGACGGTGAAGTCGTTGGCCATGAAGTGGACCTTCCGGCCCTCGAAGTCGGCCGCGCCGGTGAGGAGGCCGTCGGCCGGCAGTCGGTCGCCCTCGTCCTCGTCGACCTCGGGCGAGTCGGGGTGCCACGCGTCGAAGTTGGCGAACTTGCCGTCCTCGAAGAGGAGGCCGTCCTCCCCGAACCAGCGGTCGAGTCGGTCGCGGACGAACAGTTTGCCCTGGTCGGCGAGGCGGTCGCGGTACTTCTCCGGGCCGCCGCGTTCGATGTCCGCGATCTCCTCGCGGAGGCGGCGTTCGCGGTCGGTCGGCCCGAGTTCGTCGGCAGCGGCGTCGCCGGCGACGTCCGCGTCGCTCCCGACCTCGACGGCTGCCGAGGGGTCGCTCTCGGCGAGTGGTTCGTCGGCGTCCGCGTCGCCGAACACGCGCACGGCCTCGTCGAATCGCCGGGCGAGCGCCGCCGCGATGGCCTGTGCTTCCTCCGCCGTCGCGCCGTCTACCTGTACGTCCATGAGTCACCTCGAATCGTTCGTGCCATCAGTAGGATTTCGGGAAGCCCATCCGCTGGGCGATGTGGTTGTACGCCATCTGCTGGGAGACGGGCGCGAGGCGAGTGAGATTAATCTCGCGCCACCAGCGCTCGACGTCGTACTCCGTGGCGTAGCCCCACCCGCCGAAGGCCTGCATCGACTGCTTGACGGCCTCGATGCCGGCGTCGACGGCGACGGCCTTGGCGACGTTCGTCTCGTAGGCGCAGTCCTCGCCCTGGTCGAAGAGCCACGCCGCCTTCTGGCGCATCAGCGACGCCGTCTCGACGGCCGCGAACGCCTCCGTGATGGGGAAGGAGACGCCCTGGTGGGTGCCGATGGGCGCGCCGAACACCTCGCGGTCGTTGGCGTAGTCGACGGCGTGGTCGACTGCGAGGCGGGCGATGCCCGTCGCCGCCGCCGAGAAGCCGATGCGCTCTGGGTTGAGCATGTCGACCAGCGCCCACCACCCCTCGCCCTCGTCGCCGAGGAGGTTGGTCTCGGGGACGCGCACGTCCTCGACGAAGACCTCACACGACTTCGAGTAGTTCATCGCGTGCTTCTCGATGGGCGAGACGTCGATACCGGGGTCGTCCATGTCGACGAGGAAGAGGCTGAGTCCCTTCGTCGCCCGCTCCACCTCGTCCCGGGGCGTCGTCCGCGTCACCAGAATCGCGTCGTCGGCGCGGTCCGCGAAGGTAATCCACGCCTTCTTGCCGTTCAGGACGTACTCGTCGCCGTCCTTTCTGGCCCTGGTCTCGACGTCGAGCGTGTTCGTCCCCGCGTCGGGTTCAGTGATGCCGATCGAGAAGTTCCGGTCGCCGGCGGCGACGTCCGGAAGGTACGACTCCTTCTGTGCCTCGGTGCCGTACTCGCGGAGGCCGATCGTCGCCATGCCGGCGGTCAAGACGAGATACCACGTCCCGGCCATGCCACACCCCTCGGCACAGAGCGTCTCCATGGCGACGCCCATCTCCTGGAGGCCCATGCCGGCCCCGTCGTACGCCTCGGGGACGAGGAGGCCGTGGAAGCCGGCCTCGCCGAGTTCGTCCCAGAAGTCGGCGGCGAACTCGCCCGCCTCCTCCTTCTCGCGCCAGTAGTCGGGGCCGTACTCGGCGGCGATTTCCCGGGCGGTCGACCGTATCATCGAGTGTTCGGGGGGGTCGCGAAAGTCCACGCTAGGTCACCTGAACTGGACAATCGGGCGATGAGACCATAATAGCTGTCGGTGGGGCGGTCAGGATTCCGCACCCTCGGTCTGCTCGCGGAGTTCCGTCCGCCGAATCTTGCCGGTCACCGTCTTGGGCAGGTCCTCGCGGAACTCGATTTCGCGGGGGTACTCGTGGGCGGCGAGTTCCTCGCGGACGAAGGTGCGAATCTCGTCTTTGAGTGCCGCGGAGGTGTCGGTCCCCTCGCTGGGGACGACGTAGGCCTTGACGATGTTGCCGCGTTCCCGGTCGGGTTTGGGGACCACCGCTGCCTCGGCGACGGCCGGATGTTCGCCGAGCGTGCTCTCGACTTCGAAGGGACCGATGCGGTAGCCCGACGAGATGATGACGTCGTCGGCGCGGCCCTCGAACCAGAAGTAGCCGTCGGCGTCCTTGTACGCCAGGTCGCCGGAGAGGTACCACTCGCCGTCGGGGCCGTCGACGAAGCAGTCGGCCGTCTGCTCGGGCTTTTGCCAGTACTCCGCGAAGAAGCAGGGGTAGTCCCCGCGCTGGGCGATTTCGCCCGTCTCGCCCGGGTCCATCGGTTCGCCGGTGTCGGGGTCGACCACGTCGGCGTCGATGCCGGGCAGGGGTTTGCCCATGCTCCCCGGGCGGACGTCCATCGTCGGATAGTTGTTGATGATCATGTTCCCCGTCTCGGTCTGGCCGTAGGTGTCGTGGATGGTGACGCCGAGGACGTCCTCGCCCCACTCGACGACGCCGGCGCTGAGAGGTTCGCCGATGCTGAGGGCGTGGCGCAAGTCGAGGGAGACGTCCTCGAAGACCGCCTCGTTCTCGCGGAGCATCCGGTAGGCCGTCGGCACGGAAAAGAGGATGGATACGGGGTACTCGTCCAGCAGGTCCGCCCACGTCGCGGGGTCGAACTCGCCCTCGTAGGTGAGGAGGGTCGTCCCCCAGAACCACGCGCCGAGGGTGTTGATGGGGCCGGTGAGCCACCCCAGGTCGGCAGTGCTCCAGTAGCAGTCGTCGTCCTGGACGTCGACGGCGTAGCGCTGAGTGGCGGCGACGCCCGCGACCCACCGGTGTTCGTGGAGGACGCCCTTCGCGAGGCCCGTCGTCCCGCTGGTGTAGTAGAGGAGCGCGTCGTCGTCGCCGGACGTCTCGGCGGCGTCGTAGTCGTCGCTCGCGTCGTCGACGAGGGCGTGGTAGCTCACGTCGCCGGGGCGGATGCCCGTGCCGTCGTCGCTGACGACGACGACGTGTTCGACGGAGGGGACGTCCTCTAGCGCTCGCTCGACCGTCTCGCGGTTGTCCGGCGTCGTGACCACGACTTTCGCGTCGCAGTCGTCGAGTCGGTAGGCGATGCCGTCCGGACCGAAGCGTTCGTTGACGCTGCCGAAGACGGCCCCGCGTTTCAGCGTCCCGACGAGCGCAGTGTAGTGCTCCGGAACCCGCGGCATGTAGGAGAACACGCGGTCGCCCGCCTCGACGCCGATGGCTTCGAGGCCGTTGGCGAAGCGGTTCGACCGGTTCGCGAGTTCCCAGAACGTCACCGTCTCGCGGTCGCCGTCCGCGCCAACCCAGTAGAGGGCCACGTTCCCGCGGTCAGACGCGTGTCGGTCGCACACCTCGTGAGCGACGTTCAGACGGTCGGGGGCGTCCCAGTCCGCCTCGTCGTAGACGTCGTCCCACGCGAACTCCGCTCGGACCGTCTCGTACTCCGGGAGGTTGTGGTTCGAACCCATACGTCGTCTCATCCGAGGGTGAAATATAATTATTATGTAAGTTCCCATATAGTATCGGACAGGGAGGGGGAGAACCCACCGTGACCCGGTCGCGTGTCGGAACCCACAAGTGTGTGTGGTAGGTACAATTCTCTACGGAATGTTCGACTTAACCGGCTTCCAGCGGGATTTGCTGTACGTCGTCGCGGGCATGGACCGGCCGAAAGGGCTCGAAATCAAGTCGAATCTCGAGACGTACTACGAGACGGAGATTCACCACGGTCGCCTCTATCCGAACCTCGACACGCTCGTCGAGAAGGGACTCGTCGAGAAAGGGGAACTCGACAAGCGAAGCAACTTCTACGAGTTGACCGCCCGCGGGGAGCGGGAACTGAAAGCCCGACGCGAGTGGGAAGCGACCCATCTCGACGAGGAATCCGCCGTCCCCCCCTGAGCGGCGTCGCCGCGACCAGTTTCACTTTCACTCCGCATGGCGGAGGTATATGGGCGGTGGGGGCGTAGTCGTTCCCGTCGCGCCCCACGGTGGGACGCGCTCCATTCCCCCATTCCCATGTCATCCACGAGTCGAAACACCGGCAGGTGTCCGCACTGCGAGGCGTCGATTCCGGCGTCACGGGTCCTCATCGAGTACGAGACGGCGACGGGACCGGCCGCCTACGCCGACTGTCCGGAGTGTGGCGACGTCGTCGACCCGACGTAGCCGCCGGCGGCGACGAGTCGCTGCCGGCCGTCGCGATTGCCACGTCCCCGCCCGGCGACGGGCGACGGTGGGGAAACGGCGACTGCGTCCGGCGAGACGCCGACTGCCGCCCGTCGTCTGACGAGGATTTTTGCCATCCGAGGGACTGGTACGAACATGAGCGACGACCCGCTGTACGTCGGCGCGGACTGGAGTTCGGGGTCGTGGGTCGCGGTCACGTTCGACCGGGAGGGGTACGACCACGCCGACGTCTTCGACGAAGTCGGCGACCTGTGGTTGCGCTACGAAGAGCGAGCGGACCGCATCCTCCTCGACGTCCCCATCGGCCTGGTCGAAGACGACGCCGAGGGACGGCAGTGTGAGGCCCTGGCACGAGAGGTCCTGGGTCCGCGGCGGTCGTCGGTGTTCACGCCGCCGGTCCGCGAAGCGACGCGCAAACGTCGGTATCCGGCCGCCAAGCGCGTCAACGAGCGCAAGACCGGCAAGAGCCTCTCGAAGCAGGCGTTCGCCATCAGCGACGGCATCGCCGCGGTGGACGAACTCCTGCAGGAAATCACCGAAGCGCGGGACGTAATCGCCGAGGCCCACCCCGAAGTCTGTTTCCGCGCGTTCGCCGGCGAACCGCTGGAGTACTCGAAGCGCGTCGCCGCGGGCTACGCGGAGCGAATGCGGACGCTCGCGGAGTACGACCGCGACGCACCGCCGGTCGTCCAGGCCGCGGCGGAGGCGACGGGCGGCCACGACGTCGCCGTCGACGACGTCCTCGACGCCGTCGCCCTCGCGTACACCGTCCGTCCGGGACCGGGCGAGTTGCGGACGTTGCCGCCGACGCCCGAGACGGACCCGACGGGGCTTCCGATGCGGATGTACTACCGGGCGGAGACGCCGCTGGGAGAGTAGGGGGCTGGGAGTGGCGGCCGTCCCGCCGCGACGCATCGCTGGAAAAACCGAGTGAATCGAACGGGGGGGCACGGTTAACCGGTCCGAGGGAAACGGTACCACGTCTCTCCGATAAGTTATCAGTGTCCATCACGTATGGATGGTATGAGCGAAGAAACCGGGCGGCGGAACCTCCGCATGCCCTCGAGCGACGAGCTGTTCGCCGTGGTGACACAACACAACGGCGGAAATCACGTCCGCGTCCGCTGTGAGGACGGCGAGAACCGGATGGGCCGCATCCCCGGCCGCATGAAGTACCGGACCTGGATCAGCGAAGGCGACGTCGTCGTCGTCGAACCGTGGGACTGGCAGGACGAGAAAGCCAACATCGAGTGGCGTTACACGGAGCAGGACGCCGACCAGCTGCGACGCGAAGGCCACATCGACTAGTTCTCCGCGGCGGGCCGACCCGCGACGTGATTTTCTGACCGGTGGCGACGAACCGACGACGGTGAGAGGCGTCGCGGCGCGGTCGACGCGCGGCGACGGTGCGACGCCGGGTCCCGTTCGACAACGTTAAAACCGGGGCCGCCGCTCCTTTGTCGCATACTGAGTAGTCTATGGCAGGCGAGTCACCTTCTCGACGCACGGTGCAACTGGACAAAGCCGAACGCGAACACCTCGAAGCGGTCGTCGAGTCGCTCCGCGAACGAGTCGAGGACAACGTCAGGTTCCAACTCGAACGACGAGGGCTCGACGACGCGCCGGACGGTTCGACGGACCGCTCGGCCGAGGACCGGCGACTCGTCGACGCCATCGAACTCGAAGGCGGCGACGGCCACGCCTGGGACGAGGCGTTCGAATCGTACGTCGCCGGCGTCGGCTACACCGTCGTCAATCGCCTGGCTGCGCTGCGCTGTATGGAGGTTCGGGGCTTCGTCGACGAGGAAGTCACGGTGTTCAAGGAGAACGGCCTGACGCCCGCCGCCGAGACGCTCGTCCACGACGAGTTCCTGCTGGAGGGGGAAGCCGTCCTCCGGGCCTACCACGACGCCTGCGACGACCTCGCCGAGGAAGTCGGCATCCTGTTCGACCGGTCGTCGGCCTACAGCCTGGTCGACCCGGACGAGGACACGTTCGAGGACCTCTGCCGACGCCTCGACGACGTGCCCGACGAGGTGTGGCGCGCCGACGACGTCCTCGGGTGGGTGTACGAGTACTACAACCGCCCCGTCGTCGAGGCGCTCGACGCCAAGAACGCACTCGAACCCGAAGACGTCGGCCCGGCGAACCAGTTCTACACGCCCCACTGGGTCGTGCGGATGCTCGCCGACAACTCACTCGGCAAGCTCTACCTCGAAGCGACCGGCCGCGAGTCGTCGATGCCCGACCCCGGAGCGCGCGCTCCCGAAGCGCGAAAGAACCGCTCCGTCACCCCCGAGGACGCGCCCGGCGTCCCCGAACTCTGTACGTATCTCCTGCCCGACGACGCCGACGGCGACGCGCCTTCCTTCGACCATCCGCGAGAACTGCGCGTCATCGACCCGGCCTGCGGGAGCGGCCACTTCCTCCTCTACGCCTTCGACGTCCTCGAACGCATCTGGTGGGCCGAGACGGACCTCGACCGGGCGGAGATTCCGGCGAAGATTCTCGAACACAACCTCTACGGCGTCGACATCGACCTGCGGTCGTGCCAGCTTTCGGCGTTCAATCTCTATCTGAAGGCACGGACGCGCGCCGAGGCGGAAGGGAACGACGGCTTCACGATGCCGACGCTCGGCGTCGTCTGTGCGGACGCCCGCGTCGCCGAAATCGAGGAAGCCGTCGGCGTCCTCGACGACGTCGCCGGCACGGGGACGGACGTCCGCGACGCGCTCGACGACGTCGTCGCGGAGTTCCAGCAAATCGAGGCCCTGGGGAGCCTGCTCGACGTCCAGGGGGCGCTCTCGGAGACGTTCATGGACGCCCAGACGGACGTCCTGGAGTGGGGCGGCGACGGTCCTCACACGCTGAACGGCTTCCTGCGCGACCTGCGGGCGGCCGTCTCGGAGCGAACGACGGATTCGTTCGGGGAACGGAACCTCCGGAGCTTTCTCAATCTGCTGGTGGTGTTGACCCAGGAGTACGACGTCGCGCTGATGAACCCGCCCTACGGGGCACGCGGCCGGATGCCCGACGACGTCCAGTCGTACGTCGAGGACCACTACAGCTACACGAGCGAGTACTACGTCAACTTCTTCGAGGCGTGCGACCGCCTCGTGAAGCCCGACGGCCGCATCGGGATGCTCGTCCCCTGGTCGTTCATGTTCAACCGCTCGTTCCAGGCGTTCCGCGAGGACTTCGTCGGCGACCGGGGGTCGTTCGACTTCTTCGCGGAGTTCGGCTACGACGTCCTCGACAACGCCACCGTCGGCACCGTCGGCACCGTCGTTCGCTCGGACGCCGAAGGGGCCCGGGAGGGGACGTTCATCCGGCTCTCCGACGTGGCCAAAGCGGAGAAAGAGCGGTCGTTCCTGCGGACCGCCTTCGGCGACGGCGACCCCGACGTCGACCGACTGTTCACCCGGGACCTCTCGGAGTTCGGCGCGATCCCGGGCACGCCGCTGACGTACTGGGTGCCGTGGGAGCTGCGGAAACTGTACGACGCCGAGACGGTCGTCGACGCCGACAACGCCGGCGTCGAGAAGGCCGACGTCGGCTCCATCAAAATCGGGCTCCAGACGGGGAACAACGACCGGTTCATCCGGTCGTTCTGGGAGCGGCCGGGCGACGAGTGGGTCCCGCTGGCGAAAGGGGGGCGGGACACCTGGCTGCTCCCGCGCGTCACCGAGACGGTGCTGTGGGCGGACGAAGGGCGCGAAATCGTTCGATATCCGAACTCGAACGTGAGCAACGCTGAGCACTACTTCCGGGAGGGCGTCACGTACAACCGGGTCAAGCGGTCCGGGCGTCGCTTCGGCTACCTCCACCCCGACTCCATCTTCGGTAACAAGGGCCCGGTCATCCTCGGCGACGTCGACCAGTGGCTCCTGCTGGCGTACGCCAACAGCCGGTTCGTCACCTACCTGATGCTGGCCCAGACGACCGAGCGAATGTGGGAGGGGAGCCAGGTGGCGAAACTCCCCTGGCCGGAGGAACTGGCCGCGAACGACGACGCCGCACGTCTCGCCAGACACGCCATCGGCCACCTCGTGACGAAGCGACAGTACGACTTCGACTCGCCGCACTACCGAGGACCGGTGCTGCTGGCCGTCCTCGGCATCGACGACCCGCTTCCGAGCTACGACCACCCCCACAGGGACCTCCGGAAGCGTGTCGAACTCGACGCCCCGTCCGAGACAGTGAGCGCCGACAGTTCCCTGTCCGAGATGGGCGTCGCCGCCGCGAGACATCTCGAACGCGTCGAGGCGAACCTCCAGGGGTGTGCCGACGCCATCGACGACGCGGTCTTCGACTGCTTCGGACTCACCGCCGACCAGCGGGAGATGGTCCGGCGGGAGATTGCGCTCCGGACCATCGAGGACCCGCGCGACCGACCGGAACACGACCCCGACGCCATCACGGCACCGACGGAGGCGTTCCCCGAGATGGTGAAAGACCTGGTGCTCCACCTCGCCATCCGGGCCGTCCAGACCGACGACGACGGCATCGTCCCGCTCTCGGACGTCGGCGACGAACCCCGCCTCCTCGAACGCATCGAAGCCGAGTTCTCGCGCCTGTTCGGCGACCACGCGACGGACCGCCTCGTCGAGGTCGACCGGGTGCTCGGGGACGAGACGGCCGACGACGAAGCCTATCCGAACCTCCGCGAGTGGCTCGAAACCGAACTGTTCGACTATCACGTCTCGGCGTTCGACCGGACGCCGATTCTGTGGCGACTCACGACGGAGCGTCTCGTCTCCGACCCCGAGGGCGAAGGGTTCGCCTGCCTCGTCGACTACCACCAGCTCGACGCCAGCGTCTTCGACCGCCTCCGGAATCGGTATCTCGAACCGCGGAAGGCCGTCCTCCGGGAGCGCCGGAGCGCGGCGAACCGGCGGCGGAGCGACGACTCGCTCTCGGCGTCCGACCGAGCCGCCGCCGCCGAGGCGTCCGCCCGCTGTGAGAGCGGCCTCGAACAGATCGCCGCGTTCGAGGAGCGCCTGGCCGACCTCGCACAGCCCTCGCCGCGCGAGTGGCCCGCGGAGAACCGGGCGGTCGCGCGCGAGGCGACCGAGCAGGTGGCCGCGTTCCGCGCCGAGACGGCGTCGCGCCTGGAGACGCTCGACGCACTGGCCGCGCGCGACGACGTCGACGTCGAAGAGCTGTTCAGTCCCACCTTCTACGAGACGGTGCAGGCGAACCGAGACGAGTGGCTCGACGCCCTCGACGACCTCCAGCGCGCGTTCGAAGCGTACGCGCGGGACGGAACCGAACCCGTCGCGGCACACCGCTACGACCTCCTCGAATACGTCTCGGACCTCGTCGGCTCCGCCCACTACGCGAGCAACGGCATCCTCTTTACGACCTACTACTTCGACAAGTTCGACGCGGCCGACCAGGCACGCCTCGACGACGGCGACGTCTCCGGCCGCCGACGGCTGCTGTCCGAGTTGGCGAGCGGCCTCGACGAGTACCGGTCGCTGGCAGACGACGTCGAATCGGCGTGTGACGAACTCGCGAGCGACCTGCCGTCCGACTGGGCGGACCGCGCGCGCGACGAGATAACGACCGCGGGCTACCGACCGAACCGCAAACACGGCGTCGAAGTCAACGTCGCGCCGCTCGCCGAGGCCGAAATCGTGCCGAAGGTCGTCGACGACGACGTGCTCTGAGCGCGCAATCGACGGCGTCGAACGGTTCGGCCGACCGAGGCTTCACGCCGACGAGCGGGCGTCCATAGCGCGCTGGCCGTGAGGGGGGCGGCAGGGGTTCGTCTGAAACTCTCGCGCGGGAACGCGATGTGGGCCGCCGAGTGGGACGTTTCAACCCCGGGTTCGTCTGATAGTGATTACTGTAAGTCATTACCGGTGGTTCGCTGAACCGTCTCGGCGAACCACCGGTAAACAGTTACAGTAATCACTATGAAACCTTCCAGATGGCGCGCCTCGCGTTCGGTCTCCGGGGGATGTGCGTCCCGTTCGTCCAACCCGAGGGCAACGCCATCCCCATCGAAGTAGCGACGGCAGGACAGGCGGCCATCGGCGCGTACCTTCGACTCGGCAACGGCTATCCGAAATCGCGGTCGTACGTCGCCGAAAGGACGGACATCACCGAGCAGACGGTCTCGAACTACTCTAATCGCGTTCGCTGGACTCCCAGAACATCTAT
>JBDGTU010000044.1:0-11414 GCA_042216495.1 Haloferacaceae archaeon | reverse complement strand
TCGAGGAGGTCGGCGTCGACCCGCCGTCGGGCGTCCTCCTGCACGGTCCGCCGGGCACGGGCAAGACGATGCTCGCGAAGGCCGTCGCCAACGAGACGGACGCCACCTTCATCAAGATGGCCGGCTCCGAACTCGTCCGGAAGTTCATCGGCGAGGGTTCGCGGCTGGTTCGCGACCTCTTCGAGTTGGCCGAGGAGCGCGAACCGGCGGTCATCTTCATCGACGAGATCGACGCCGTCGCCGCCAAGCGGACGGACTCGAAGACGTCCGGCGACGCCGAGGTCCAGCGGACGATGATGCAGTTGCTCTCGGAGATGGACGGCTTCGACGAGCGCGGCGACGTGCGCATCATGGCCGCGACCAACCGCTTCGACATGCTCGACGAGGCCATCCTCCGGCCCGGTCGCTTCGACCGCCTCATCGAGGTCCCCAAACCCGGCGCGGCGGGGCGCGCGGAGATTCTCCGCCTGCACACCCGCGACATGAACGTCGCCGCCGACGTCGACTTCGACGACTTCGCCACCCGACTGGAGGAGTACAGCGGTGCCGACGTCGCCAGCCTCGCCACCGAGGCGGGGATGTTCGCCATCCGCAACGACCGGACCGAGGTTCGCATCGAGGACTTCGAGGACGCCCACCAGAAAATCGAGGAGAGCGGCGAGACGGGTCCCATCACCGAGTTCACGGACTACCAGTACTGAGTCGTCTCGGGGCGGCGACGGGGACCGACCGGCTTCGACGCGGAAGCGTACGGCTTCGACTTCGAGTCGTACGGCTTATTCTTCGCGCTCTCCAGGTGCCCGTGATGGACACCATCTACGTCACCAGCGGGACGGCGACGGGACCCACCGAGATGTCGTCGTACGACGCGGCGCTCGCGGCGGCGAACCTCCACAACTACAATCTCGTCACCGTCTCCTCCATCGTCCCGGCCGACGCCGCGGTCGAACACGTCGACGCCGCACCGGACCTCGGCCCCGCGGGGAACCGTCTCACCGTCGTCCAGGCCCGGGCGACGACGGGCCGGTCGGGACGCGTCTGTGCCGGCCTCGGGTGGGCGACCGGTCCCGGCCCCGGCCTGTTCTACGAGGCGTCGGGCACCGACCCCGACGACGTGGCCGACGAGATTCGTCGCGGACTCGACGCCGGCGCGGCCCTCCGCGACTGGACGCTCGACGACCGAGAGGTGGTCGTCGAAGCCGCCGACGCCGACGCCGACGGGTTCACCTCCGCCGTCGTCCTCGCCGCCTACGGCGAGAGCGAGCCCATTAAGTGAACTGAGCGTCGGCGACCGAGTCGCCGGCTATCGGGCGTGAGTCGAACGCCGACGCGTTCCGGAAACCGACGGCGAGCCCAAACGCTTTATCCCGAGCGGTCGTATCCCGTCCCATGGTAGACAAACCGGAATCGGGGACGATTTTCGGCGTGCCGTACAACTTCAAGCGACCGAGCCTCGGCCGGATGCTCTCGGCCTACTGGAAGCCCGGCGAGGGGATGCTGGTCGAGAAGCCGTTCGGCGTCGGCTACACGCTCAACCTCGCCAACTGGCGGTCGTGGGTCGTCCTCCTCGTGGCCGGCGTCCTCCTCTGGCGCGAACGGGAGCACGGCGAGGCGACCGACGAAGCCGCATCGGACGGTCCCGTGGAAGTCGTCGTCGACGACTGACCGGAGGGCATGGAGTTCGCGTTCGAGTTGGCGCTGTGTTCTCACCTCGAAGAGACGACGGACTGGCTGCCCGGCCGGCAGCTCGGCGCGGCCGTCGAGACGCCCGGGCGTCGCGTCGTCGACGTCTGTGCGGTCGTTCCCGGCCCGGAGTTCGACTCGCGGGCCGCGATCACCGCGTCGACCATCCCGCCGCGGGCCGTCGAGAGCGAGGTCGGGCCGGGCGAGGCCGTCTACTGGAAGGACGCCTTCGATTGTCACCCCGACGTGGCCCGCCGCGTCACGGACCGCGCCGTCGACGTCGGCTTCTTCGAGAGCGAGCGTCGGCGCGGCCGGCGCTACGTCCGGCAGACGACGCGCTACCCCGACTGGGTCTCGCGACTCGTCGGCGTCGAGAACAAACCGGACCTCGGGACGCCCGGCGACCTACAGCGCCAGCTCCGGACCGACGTGAGCCTCGGCCTCTTCGACGCCGTCGTCCTCGCCACCGGGAGCTACGTCACCGGCGCGCACCTGAACCGCATCCCCGACGCGGTGGGCGTCTGGCGGTTCGACCCCGAGACGGGCGAGCGAACGGTCGTCCGCGACCCCGCCCCGCTGGCGGTCGGGTCGGCGGGCGTCGAACCCGTCGAGTTCCACCCGCTCCGGACGGACGTCGAACTCGTGAGCGCGGCGGCGAAAGCGCGGGCGCGACGCCGCCTCGCCGAGCGCGTCTACGGGAAAGGCTGGCGACCGGCGCTGCCGGACTGCGCCCGGGTACGGCCGACCGACGACGGCCGTCCGTACTGTCCGGCACTGGAACGCGTCGTCGACCCGGGGCGCGACTGTGGCACCGACTGCCCGCACCACGAACCTGGACCGGCACCCGACGTCGACCGAGACGAACGCAGGGCGGCACGGACGCCGTGGGTCGCGGACCCCGACGGCGTGACGCGGCGACAGGCGGGGCTGGGTCGCTTCACCTGAACGGCCCGGGTCGGACGTCACCGGGCCTGCCACGCCGACAGACCGACGACGGCGACGGCGACGACGACGCCGAAGCCGGCGGCACCGCGCCAGTCCGCCCCGCCGAGAAGGAGGCGCGAGGCGGCGGCGTACGCGAGGACGGCGAACAGGCCGTTGGCGACCGCACGCCCGAGGTGGCCGAGTGCCGACATACCACGGAGGTGCGTCCCGGGCGACATTACGCTGTCGGAACTCAGAGCACGTAGCGCTCGCCGTCGACGGCGAGGGGGTCCTCGAACGCCTCGTCGGCGGGGTAGTAGTGGGCGAGGTGGACGAGGCGGGTCCGGGTCGCGTCGAGTTCGGCGGCCAGGTCGAGCGCCCCCTCCCGGGTCATGTGTTTGCTCCCGAACGTCCGCGGGACGCCGTCGGCGTCGTGGTGGTCGCCGCCGAGGGGGTGGGTCTCGCAGTTCGCCGCCGGGACGATGGCGTCGGCCAAGAGGAGGTCCGGGTCGGCGAGCGCCTCGCGGGACGTGTCGGGGAGGGCGTAGCTCGTATCGCCCGTCAGCGAGAGTTTCCCGCCCGTCTCGGGGTCGACGACGACGAGGCCGTAACAGCGCAGCGGCGGGTGGTCGACGGGGACCAACCGGAGTTCGAGGCCGCACGTCTCGAACGTCGCCATCGGCGACCGGTCGTGGACCGTCACCCGGTCGAGGTAGTCGTACTTCCGGCGGACGGTGTCGGCGACGCTCTCCCCGGTGACGGGGTCGACCTCGTCGGCGGCGTACACGGGCAGGGAGTCGAAGACGCGGTAGGCGTTGCCGAGGCCGTCGAGGTGGTCGAAGTGGATGTGGGTGACGACGACGGCGTCGGGCAGGGGGACGTCGTGGGTGAGAAACTGGTGGCGGAAGTCGGGGCTGGCGTCGACAAGGAGCGACTCGCCGGTGCGCTCGTTCTCGATGTGGACCGAAAACCGGGAGCGCTCGACGCCGCGCTCGCGGGCCGCCCGGCACGTCTCGCAGTCACAGCCGACCGTGGGGGTGCCCGTCGTGTCGCCGGTGCCCAGCAGCGTCACCCGCATCGGGCGTCAGTGGTCGTGGCCCTGATGGGTCGACTCGTCGGCGGCGCTCGGGCCGCCGCCGTCGCCGGCGACGAGGCCGTCCTGGTCGCCCATCATGTCCATGTTCTTGAGGTTGTCACGCTCCTCGAAGTCGGCGACGGCGTCGAGGAGGTCCTCCTGGGTGAGCGTCGTTCGCTCCTCGGTCAGCGCCTCCAGGACCGCCTCCCGGAGGACCATCCGCAGGTCGCTCCCGGTGAGTCCCTGCGTCCGTTCGGCGACGTCCGCGGGGTCGAACTCCGCGATGTCCATCCGCCGAGTGATGACTTCGAGGATGTCCGCGCGCATCCCGGCGTCGGGCTTGGGGAAGTTGACGATTTCGTCGAAGCGCCGCCAGGCCGCGGCGTCGAGCTGGTCGGGGTGGTTGGTCGCCCCGATGAGCAACACCTCGTCCCTGATGAGGCTGATGTCGTCGATGCTCTTGAGCAGGGTGTTGACCGCGCGCTTGAGGGCGGCGTGTTCGTCGCTCCGGCGGGTCTTGGCGACGGAGTCGAACTCGTCGATGAAGAGGATACACGGCGAGAGCCGCTTGGCCACCTCGAAGGTCTTCTCGACGTTCTTGGCCGTCTCGCCGAGATACTGGCTGGTAATCATCGACAGTTTCACCTCGACGAACGGCAGGCCGAGTTCGTGAGCTAGCGCCCGCGAGGCTGTGGTCTTGCCGGTCCCGGGCGGCCCGACGAAGAGGAGTTTACCGATCTCGCGCAGGCCGATCTCCGCGAGATACTCCCGGTGTTCGATGGCCTTGACTATCTTCTGAATCTCGCCCTCCTGGTCCGCGGTGAGCACCAGGTCGTCGAGGGTCATCTCGATCTCCTCGGGGGCGCGCACCTGCACCAGGTCGAGCATCTCGGCGTCGTCGTCGTCGTCGAAGTACTCGTCGAGGAGGCTGTCGATCCAGACGCGGTCGGCGTGAATCGGCCGGTTCTGCTCGCGCGCCTCGGCGTGGGTCACGTCCACGTCGTCGCGGTCCTCGATTGCCGACACGAGCGTCGGGTTCGTCGCCAGCCGGTCACGTTCGGCGCGGTCAAGCACCCAGTCGGTCGCCATGTCGGGCTGAGTCAGCGTGATTCGCCCGGAGAAATCCTCCTTCTGGGTGAACAGCAGGTCGGAGACGGCCTCCCACGGATGTTCGACACCGGTCGCCTGTCGGGCGACCCGTTCGGTCACGACCAGCGGTCGTTCGATGCCGCCGCGAACGTCGGTGTCGTCGGCGTCGGCGTCGGCGTCGTCGTCGTCGGAGGTGGATTCGGCCCAGAAGACCCGCCGGTACCGCGGGGGCAGGTCGTTCTCGTCCAGCGTCCGGTCGTTCGTGTAGACGTGGGCCGTAAGCAGGAACTCGACCACCTCGAGGGCCGGGTCACTCATCCCTCAAGGCTAGTCGGTGGGGTCGCATAAGGCCGTCGAAACCGACGAGGGAGCGCGTGTGGACCCCGTACGGCGTCGAGCGCGTGGCGCAATCGGGGCCGCCCGCTCGTGGGACCCGGAGAACAGTCGCCCGGGCCGCTATCGCTTCGGGTTCGCGAACTTCATGGCTTCACGGACGGCGTCGCGGCCGCCGATGATGGTGATGCGGTCGCCGCGCTCCAGCGTGAAGTCGGCGGAGGGGACGAGCATCTCCCCGTCGCGGGCGACGAGGGTGATGAGACACCCCTCGGGAAGTTGCGGCCCGATTTCGCGGATCGTCTCGCCGACGAGGTAGTCGGCGGTGACTTCGATCTCCTGGACGTCGCCGGTGCGGCCGATTTCGCTCATCCAGTTGACCATCGACGGCCGCTCGATGTAGTTGTCGAGGGCCATCGCCGTCGCGTCCACCGAGGAGATGGTCCGGACGCCGAGGTCCTCGAACGGTTCGACGTTGTCGGGGTTGTTGACCCGCGCCAGGATGGTCTCGGGGTCGAACTTCGAGTTGGCCAGCTGCGAGACGAGCAGGTTCACGTCGTCGTCGCCGGTGGCGGCGACGACGATCTTGGCGTTCTCGGCCCCGGCCGACCGCAACACCTCGGTGTCGGTCCCGTCGCCGTGATGGACGGTGAAGCTTTGGTTGCGGGCCCGCTCCACTATTTCGACGTCCTCGTCGACGAGGACGACGTTCTCACCCCGGTCTTCGAGGCGGCGGGCGAGCGCACGGCCCACCTGTCCGCCTCCGATTACGAGTACGCGCATTGGTATGACGTCGAGAGTTTCGGCTATCTGTCGGGCGAATCCGGCTTCGAACGCGACGGTGATGAGGATGACGAGGAAGACGGTGCCGACGAGCAGGTTCGCGGCTTCGTCGAGACCGGCCGCCCGGAGTTCGATGGCGAACAGCGTCGCCACGGACGCGGGGATGATGCCGCGCGGCCCGACGAAACTCATGAAGAGTTTCTCCTCTCTGGTGAAGCGGTCGCCGCCGACGCTGACGAACACCAGCAGCGGCCGGACGACGAGCGCGACGATGGCGACGACGGCGAGTCCGCGCAGGCCGAGCGCGAGGAGGTCCTCGAACCGCAGGAGCGCCGCGAGCGAGATGAAGACGAACGAGAGGACGATGAGCGTCACGTCGCCCTTGAAGTCGGTGACGTCCTCCTCGTAGGGGACGTCGCCGTTGCCGAGCAGGACGCCGGCGGTGGCGACGGCGGCGATGCCCGCCTCCGTGGCGACGGCTTCGGCCGCACCGTAGGCCACGAGCGCGCCCGCCAGCACGAGCAAGCGCGCGTTCTGCGGGGCGTTCCCCGGCGAGAGGTCGACGTACCGGAGGGCGTAGTAGACGACGCCGGCGACGATTGCGCCGACGACGACGCCCGTCCCGAGTCGCTGGGCGAACAGCGCGAGAACGGCGTCGAGGGCGCTCACGTCCTTGATTATCGCCTCGAAGATGACGACGGCCAAGATGGCCGCCGTCACGTCGTTGACGATGCCTTCGGTTTCGAGGGCCGTCCCCACCCGGTTGCGGACGGGGACGACTTCGAGGATGGGCGCGATGACCGTCGGCCCCGTCGCGACCAGCAACGCGCCCACGAGGAAGGCGAGTCGCCACGACGCGCCGAGGACGAAGTGGACGGCCAGCGCCGTCCCCGCGAGGGCGATGAGCGCGCCGAGGGTCACCAGGCGGAAGGTGGCGGCGGGGGCCTCGCGCAACCGGTCGATGCGGAGGTGAAAGGCCCCCTCGAAGACGATGATGGCCACCGAGAGGCCGACGATGGCCGAGAGGGCGTCGCCGAACGAGGAGGGACCGACGACGCCGAGGACCTCGGGGCCGAGGATGACGCCCGAGGCGAGCAGGAATACGACGCTCGGAACCTGGTACCGGTCGGAGAGCAACTGCGCCACGACGCCGATGCCGATGAGCGCCGCGACGAGCGTGATGAGATTTCCGCCACCGGCGGCCATTAGCGTCCCTCCATGTGACTGGTCCCTTGTGTGCGAGAAGGATAAAACCCGACGATTCGACGTGGATTTTCCGGGCGATAATTACACGAACGTTTCCTTCTATCAGCGATTAGCGCACAGTTAGTCCATTTCGCCTACCCGTCCTCGCCGTAGAGCGCATCGACGGTCTCGGCGTGGCGTTCGACGATGGCCCGCCGGCGCTTTTTCAGCGTCGGCGTCAGCAGGCCGTTCTCCCGACTGAACGGGTCAGTGACGACGGCGAAGCGCTCGACGCGCTCGTGGGACTGGAGTCCCTCGTTGGCGCGAGTCACCGTCTCGTCGAGGCGGGCGCGGAGGCGGTCGGTCGGCCACGAGTCGGGGGACGGGAGGTCGACGCCCTGCCGGTCGGCCCACGCCTGCACCGCCTCCACGTCGGGGACGAGGAGGGCCGCCGCGTACGGCCGTTCGTCGCCGACGACGAGACACTGGGCGACGAGCGGGTCGGCCGTCACCTCGCCCTCGATGGGCGCTGGCGCGAGGCTCTCGCCCGTCGAGAGGACGACCGTCTCGGAGGCCCGCCAGCGGAAGGTGAGGTAGCCGTCGCCGTCGCGTTCGACCACGTCGCCGGTCTTGAGCCAGCCGTCGTCGGTGAAGGCCTCGTCCGTCGCCGCCGGCCGCCGCCAGTACCCCTCGGTGACGTTCGGACCGCGCACCTGGAGTTCGCCGGCGTCGTCGCCGGGAGCGTCGCCGGCGTCCGGGTCGATGCGGGCGTCGAGTCCCGCGACGGGCGGACCGATAGTGCCGATTTTCGGCGCGTCGGGCGGGTTGACGCTGACGACGGGCGCGGTCTCGGTCAGCCCGTAGCCTTCGAGGAGCGGGACGCCGACGTCGTGGTAGCGCGCACAGAGGGCCGCGGGGAGACTCGCTCCGCCGCTGATGCCGAAGTCGAGGCGGCCGCCGAAGGCGTCCCGAACCTTCGACAGGACGAGGCGGTCGGCGAGGGCGTACCGGAGTCGGGTCCCCGGACCGGGGTCGTCCGCCTCGCGGTGGGCGCGCCCGGCGTCGACGGCCCAGTCGAACAGGCGGTCGCCGAAGGGCTTCTCCCCGACCCTCGCCTCGACGGCCGCGAAGAGTTGCTCGTAGAGGCGGGGGACGCCCGTCGTCATCGTCGGCCGGACGGCGGCGAAGTCGGCCGCCAGCGTGTCCGGTCGTTCGGCGTAGGCGACGGTCGCTCCCGCGGCGAACGGCAGGTAGTGGCCGACGGTCCGCTCGAAGACGTGCGCGAGGGGGAGCACCGAGAGGTGGGTCGTGTCGGCGTCGATGGCGGGGCCGTCGGAGCGGTCGAATCGGTCGAGGAACTGCTCGACGTTCGCCCCCAGATTCCGGTGGGAGAGTCGTACCCCCTTCGGGCGACCCGTCGTCCCCGAGGTGTAGACGACGCTGGCGAGGTCCGCCGGGTCGCGGTCGTCCAGCCACGACTCGTAGGCGTCGGCGTCGAACGTCGCCGCGCCCCGTTCGTGGACGTCCGCGAGCGTGAACACGTCGTCGCGGTCCGCGTACGCCGCCGCGGCGTCGAGGACGACGACGAACGACAGGTCGTCGGTCGCCGCGAGCGTCGTCTCGACGAGGCCGGCGTCCTCGACGACGGCCCCGAGTACGTCCGCGTCGTCGAGGAGGTACCGGACGCGGTCGGTCGTCGACTCGGGGTAGACCGTCGTGACGACGCCGCCGGCGGCCTGGACGGCGAAGTCCACCTGCGCCCACTCCATCCGGGTGTGGGCGGCGACGCCGACCCGCGTGTCCCCGACGACGCCGAGGTCGCGAAAGCCGGCAGCCAGGTTCCGGACCACGTCGCGCATCTCGGCGTAGGTGAGACCGGCGTAGTCGCCGTCCGGGGCGGACGGGAGGACGCCGCCGTCGGCGAGCGACCGGTCGTAGACGCCGCCCTTGTACCGCTGGGCGACGCTCGCGGCGTGGCGGTCGGCGCGCGTCTCGAACAGTCGCGGGAGCGTCGGCACGTCGAAGGCGACGTCGCCGCCGGCCGCGACCGGCGTGGCGCGTTCCATACACGGGCGTTACCTCGTATCACTATAAATTGGGCGACGCGCGGAGAGCCCCGGCGTGGTCAGGCCCGCATCGACGCGTGCTCGTCCTGCGCGCCGAGGCGGCCTTCGATGTAGAAGAAGAGGCCGTTGACCGCCGTGGCCACGAGGACGAGCACGACGATGATGGCGAGCATCCGGGCCGTCTGGTCGCCCGTGATGTAGTTCCGGAGGGCGTAGCCGAGGCCGGCCGAGGAGGCGAACATCTCGCCGAGGACGACGCCCAGGAAGGTGAGGTTGAAGCCGAGTCGGAGCCCGATGACCAGGCCGGGGAGGATGGAGGGGACGATTATCTCCCGGAACGTCTGGAGGCGCGACAGCCCCAGCGACCGCGCGAGCTTGAGATGTTCGTCCCGAATCGTCGCCATCGAACCGAGCGTGACGATGGCGATGGGGAAGATGCCGTGGAACCAGCCGAACGCCACCATCATGTCGGTACCGAGCTGGAAGAGCATCAGGAAGACGGGGAACAGCGTCACCTTGGGAATCGAGTAGACGCCGACGACGAGGGGTTCGAACACGTCGTTGAGGAAGTCGTTCAGACCGAGAGTGACGCCGAGCCAGATGCCCGTGACGACGGCGATGCCGTACGCCAGCACGAGTTCGACCGCGGTCTGTCTGAGTGCCGGCACCATCCACCCCTCGGTGAAGCCGCCGACGAGCGCCGCGAAGGAAGCCGCGGGCGGCGCGAGAGTGAACTCGCCGGCGACGGACGCCAGCACCTGCCAGAGCAAGAGCACCAGGACGGGAACGGCGATGCGTCCCGCGGTGATGTGGAGGTCCTCCGGCGCGTCGACGGTGCTCATCGTTCCACCCGCCGGTAGAGCCGGCGTTCGACGAGCGTCAGCGTCCCGTTGGCGACCAGCGCCAGCAGGAGGACCAGCATCATCGCGGCGTACATCTTCGTGACGCCGAAGTTGTTGTACTGGTACTTGATGACGTGGCCGAGGCCGTTCTCGGCGAGGATGAACTCGCTGGCGACGGTGCCGATGAGCGCGTAGACGAAGCCGAGTTTCAGCCCGGTGAAGACGTACGGCACGGACGCCGGGAAGTAGACCGACCGGAACAACTGCCACGGCGAGAGGTTCAGGTCGCGGCCGACGAGGACGTACTCCTCGGGGACTTCTTCCAGCCCCGAAGCGGTGTTCGTGGCGATGATGACGACGCTGAATCCCCACGCGATCAGCAGAATCGGGAGCGTCCCCAGTCCGACCAGCGAGACGAGCAGGGGGTAGAACGCGAAGAAGGGAATCGCGTAGTAGATGAGGAGGTACGGGTCGAGGACGCGCTTGAGGTCGTCGAACTTCCAGAGCGCGCCGCCGGCGGGGACGCCCGTGCAGACGGCCAGGCCGAACGCGCCGAACACCGCCGAGAACGTGCTCACGATGTCGGCGGTGAGCGCCCCGCTGGCGAGCTGTTCGAGGAGGACGGTCAGCATCTCCGAGAGGGGAACCAGCGTCGTCGGACTCACCAGTCCGGTCCGCGGCGCGAGTTCCACGAACGCGAGGAAGCCGACGACGACGGTGGCCTGGACGGCCCGGACCTTGGTCGACCTGGCGAACCGGGGAGGTGCTGCCACGCTCGACGCAGGGTCGCTCGTCTCTGCGCTCATGCTTCCTGCTTCTGTTCGAGTCCCTTTCGGCTCTCGTCTTTCAGTTCGTCCCACAGCAACTGGACGTGGTCGTTGAACGTCTCGGTCGACATGGTGTCGTCGTCGCGGGGCCGGGGGACGTCGTTCTCGACGACTGTCTTGAACGTTCCCGGACGGGCGCTCATCACGGCGATGCGGTCGGAGAGCTGAACCGCCTCGTTGATGTTGTGCGTGACGAACAGGATGGTCGCGTCGGTCTCGCGCCAGATGCGGAGCAATTCCTCGCCGAGGATGAGACGGGTCTGCTCGTCGAGGGCACCGAACGGCTCGTCCATCAGAATCACCTCGGGGTTCATCACGAGCGTCCGGGCGATGGCGACGCGCTGGTTCATCCCGCCGGAGAGTTCGGTCGGACTGGCGTTCTCGAAGCCGGACAACCCTACCAGGTCGAGCATCTCCTGGGCTCGTTCGTTGCGCTCCGTCTTGGAGACGCCGCGCATCTTCAGGCCGAATTCGACGTTCTCGACGACCGAGAGCCACGGGAACGTGCTGTGGCTCTGGAACACCATGCCGACGCGCTCGTCGGGGCCCGTAATCCGCTCGCCGTCGAGTCGTATCTCGCCCTCCGTCGGGTCGACGAGGCCGCCGA
>JBDGTU010000061.1:0-11670 GCA_042216495.1 Haloferacaceae archaeon | reverse complement strand
TCGGTAGCCTCTCGCGTTGCGGTCAAGACGTAGGTTCCACGGGACGCCATTCATTTCAACTATCTATTATATTGTCTAAAATATGGGTTGATTCGAGAGAAATAAAGATGCGCCAACCGGGAGGAACTGTTACCGGTGGTTCGCTGCACCGTCTCGGCGAACCACCGGTAATGACTTACAGTAATCACTTCGCCGCCCGTCCGGGTCACGTCCGCGATAATGATGATACCAGGATGCTCGTCTGCCGGTGGATTACTGAAATCCGACTGATCGGCTGTCAGCAGAACGCGGTCCTTTCGGGTTGCAACGGCTAGGACGCCCAGATCAGACGCGCTTACCCCGAGATCCTCGACGTCGACGACGCGGACGACATCATGGCCGTCGTCGCGGAGGGCCTGTATCCACTCGCTCTCGACGTTTTCGTCCGCGAGTAGTTCCATCGAACGTCTAGGTGGTCTCGTCAGGAACGAGGCGATTCGGCGCGTGCTCCTCGTACATCGACTGGTTCCGAGTCTCGATGGTACGCATCTCCTCGGGGTGGCTGAAGGCGTACGCGAGCGCGGCGTGGACCTCGGCGACCGAGATGTCGTAGCTCGTGGCGATCTCCTCTGGCGTGTCGTCTCCGTCGACGTAGCGCTGGTAGACGTGATACACGCCGATGCGGCGTCCCTCGATCCGGGGGTCCCCGCCGAGGACATCGTCTGTCTTCACGATCTCCGGCATCGTCCCGCCCGAACTCGATTGTGACCCCGTTCCAGCCATGATCCGTTGGTGCCTCCGTACGCTACTAGCGTGTCTCACGTAATAACCACCCGGGTTGATGAGGCGATAGTGTTCAGATACGCTTGGATAAGTAGGCTCTCCTCGGTCGCCTCGCTCTAATCTGAACAGTACCGACGTACCGGTCCGAACGACGCCCATCGGACGGAGCGGAGAAAACTCGAACACTTAAGCGGGAGCCGACGGAAGCCCCCTGATATGATTCCACTCGCAACGGAAGGTGCATCACTCCCGGCCGCGGAAACCGGCGGCGTCGTCCTCGTCGTGAGCCTGCTCGTCACCGTCCTCTGGCTACTCTACCTGTATCGTTAGTCCCCGGACTCGACGTGTTCGCGAAGCCAGTCGGCGGCTGCCTCGACCGTCGCGCGGTCGGCAGCGGTGAGTTTCAGCCGGACGCCGTCGCCGGGGTAGCTGCCGACCCTCACGTCGAACCGCTCCTGGACGTCGCGTATCCGGTCCAGCAACTGGCTCTCCGGCTCGGACGTATACACCGTCTCGGAGTGGGTAGGCGTCCCCTCGAACTCCTCGGCGATCGACTCGAACATCGCCTTCATCTCCTCGGGGACGCCCGGCAGGACGTAGACGTTGCCGACGACTGCGCCCGGCGCGACGCCGACTTCGTTCGGGAGCATCCGCGCTCCCGACGGCAGGTGGGTCGTCCCCTCGGTCAGGTCGGCGGCGTGGTATCCGCCGTGTTCGGTGAGCCACTCCAGCGCCTCGGTGTGGGGTTCGACGTCGCGGCCGAACGCCGCCGCCACCCCCTCCATCGTCACGTCGTCGTGGGTCGGTCCGAGGCCGCCGGTGACGACGACGGCGTCGTATTCCGCGTGGTACTCGTTGACGACGCGGGCGATGTCCGCGATTCGGTCGGGGAGCGTCGCCACCCGTTCGACGCCGACGCCCCGTTCGTCTAACCGGTCACAGAGCCACGTCGCGTTCGTGTTCACCGTGTCACCGCTCAACAGTTCGTCTCCGACGGTGACTACCGCGACTCGCATACCCGCCTTTCGGCGAGCGGAGGTAAAAGTGGCCCGCCCGCGGGGCGGTCGTCCGACTTTCGGCGACGACGAATCGGGCGGGCCACCGCCATCGCCCGGTGGCGGGTCGCGCCGGATGCGTCACATCCCCGGCGGCGGATTGCGCCCGAAGTCGTCGTCCTCGGTGTCGACGTCGAGGCCCATCTCCTCGCGTCGCTCCCGGAGCGCCTCGATGGCGCGCTTGTAGTAGAACGCACCCCCCAGGCCGACGACGAACAGGACGGCGGCGATGGCCCCGAATATCAGCAGGTCGCGCTGGAGGTAGTACCGCACGGAGACGGCGTCGGCGGTGACGTTCTCCCAGCGGATGTGCGTCTGCCCGTCGGGTCGCGTCACCTCGTGTCCCGGCGGCGAAACTTTTCCGAACAGGAACGCCTCGACCCGTCGATTCGGCGGCAACACCACCTCGTAGGAGCCTTTCACGAACGTCGGCAGGCTGAATCGCTTGGGCGTGCTCTCGGACGTGAACGCGAGTTTCCCCGTTTCGTTCTCCGGGCCGTCGGTCGGGAGTTCGACGGTGACTTTCTCCCGGCTCCGCGTCACGGCCCCGCCCCGCGCTTCGAGTTCGCTCCCCGTGATTACCGTCCCGTTCGGATAGCGATAGCGGACCGCCGAGACGGGGATGGCGTTGCGCCCGCCGAGGCCGTCACGGCGGAACAGTTCGACGGAGGTCCGGTTGAGGTCGTACACTGCGAGAAAGCGGGCCTTCTCGGTCAGCGTGATGTGGGCGTCCGCGTCGGCCGTCCACTCGTACGATTGCGGCGGCTCGGCGTCGAGTTTCTCGTCGGCGATGGGGCTGGCTCCGAACAGGCCCATACAGCCCGACGAGAGGACGAGCGCGGCGAGTCCGAGGACGCCGAGGGCCCGTCTACGGTTCATGGAATGACGCACTTGAGTTCGGCCGGGAGATACTGGCCGATGCTCGAGAGCAGTCCCGGCGGGTCGGTCGACTCCTTGCAGACGATGCTCTGTTCGAGGAGGCCGAGACGTTCGACCGTGACGATGTCGCGGGCGTGGCCCGCGCGATTGACGGTGGCTCGCACCTCGCCGCGGGTGGCGCTGTTGACGTTGACCCGCCCTTCGCCGCGGGACCACTCGTAGAGGCGGTCACGCTCCGCGTCGGCGAGACGCGAGGGGTCGCCGTAGACGAACTGCATGGGCAGGTGCTGGACGAGGCCGAATCGGTCGCGCACCTGGGAGGGCGTGCCCGGGCCGAGGCCGAGTTCCGACGCCGGAATCAGCACCTCCTCGCCGGCGTCGAGGACGAGGCCGTCGGCAGACCACGATTCGAGCGTGCCGACGTACGTCTCGCCAGCCTCGAAGTGCGACGGGACTTCGCCCCACTCCTCGCGCAGGAGGTTGCGGGCGGCCACCTCGTCCGGCCCCTCGACGGTGACGGCGACGAACGCGTCGTCGCGGACGCCGACCACCGACTCGACGTCGAGGTCGCCGAGGTGGTTCTCGACGAGCGACCGGAGGCTGTCGAGGGCCCGCTCGCGGGCGCTCCCTTCGACGTAACATTTGGTTGCGAGGACGACCATCAGCGGGTGACGTCCACGTTGAGTTCGTCCCGGAGTTCCTCGATGCGTTCCTCGGCCGCGTCGACGAGGTCGTCGTTCTCCATCGGTTCGAGCGGCGCTCCCGTCTCGGGACACTGGAAGTCGAACTCCATCGCCTCGCTGAACTCGAAGCGCAGTCCGGCGGGCTCCGAGAGGTAGAACTCGTGGGTCCGTTCGTACTCGAGGCGCTCCTCCAGCGCGTCCAGTAGCCGGTACATCTCCTCTTCGAGGTTCTCGGGGATGTTCTCGTACTCGAACGTCCAGAGGTACGTGAGCCACCCCGAGTCCTCGTCGCGGACTCGCCGGTAGCTGGCGAGGTCGTTCTCGTAGAGGATGAACAGCGCTCGCCGGACGTCGTTGAGTTCGAGCCCCAACTCCTCGGCGAGTTCCTCGTCCGTCACCTCGCCGTCCGGGGGCGCGGCGGCGACGGGCATCCCCGTCGGTCCGACCAGTTCGTGGAGGTATTTCTGGATGACAGGGTCGCTCAGAAGCTCCTCAAAAGCCATTACGGTACCTTCCGTCTGATTGGCTGTTAAGTCTTTTGAGCCCCCGCCGCGGCCGCTCGACCGACGCCGACCCCGTCGCTCACGCCGATTCGGCCGGTCCGCCCAGTTCGTCGTCGTCGCCACCGACGTCCTCGACGCGTTTGCCCGTCGCCTCGGGAACCACCCGGCGGTCCGCGTTCTCCCACTCCCGGTCGAGTTCGCGCCCCTCGAACAGCCTGTCGAGGAAGACGGCCAGCGCCGCCACCTCGGAGTGGGGCTGGTTCGTGACGCCGACGTTCCAGTCGGCGTGGTCGTACACCTCGAAGGGGACTTTCTCGGCCCCGACGACGACCAGCAGCGGGTCGGTGCGGTGTCTCGCTCTCACGTCGCCGGTGACGTCCTGGACGCGTTCGCCGTACATCGTCAGGTGGACGACCGCCCCGTCCCATCCCCGGAGGAGCGGCCGATACGACTCGCGCACCTCGACGTCGAACGGGCCGCCGAACCGGTCGGTGACGCTCTCGACGGTCTCGGCCGGGCCGCTGGTGTCGCCGACGAGGACGACCCGGTCGGCACCCAGCGCGCGGGCCGTCAGGCCGATGTGCGTGGTCATCCGGTCGTCCCGTCCCGGGCGGTGGCCGAGGCGGAGGACCGTGACTTCGGGAGAATCCTGCATACGGGAGGGACGGGCGGCGCGCGTTAGGTGGTTTCGCTTTCACACGGCGGGGGCTCGTCCCCGCGGCGGTAGGTCCAAGTAGCCACGCGTCGGAATCGACGACCATGGTTCGACCGGACGACGACGCCGTGAGAAGCGCTGCCGAGGCGGCGGACGGCGCTGCCGACGCCGCCGCAGCGCTCAGGCGAGTCCGCTTCGTGGGGTGGCTCTTCGACGACGCCCTGCGCGTCCCCGGTACCGAGTTCCGGTTCGGTCTCGACGCCCTCCTCGATTTCCTTCCCGGCGGGAGTTTCCTCGGCGGGGCCGTCGCGCTGTACGTCGTCGCGGAGGCCGTTCGGTGCGGCGTCCCGAAGACGACGCTGCTCAGGATGTGTCTCAACGTCGCTCTCGACGTCTCCGTCGGGGCGATACCGTTCGTCGGCGTCGCGTTCGACGCCGTCTGGCGAGCCAACGAGCGAAACGTCGCCCTGTTCGAACGTCACGTCGAGGCCGAACCGTCGTCGTTCGCCACGATAGGTGTCGCCTAGGACGCCCGCTTCTCGATTTCGCCTTTGAGCGCCGCGGCGTCGAAGTCGTGGTCCGGCCGGATGTTGACGAAGTCGAGGAACTCGAGCGCGTCGAGCAGCGCCTCGACCGAGTAGACGGACAGCGCCGCCTCGACGGTCACTTTCCCGCCGATGAGGGGCTCTAGCGCCGCCAGCGCACAGGCCAGGTCGTACGACCGCGCGTCGGCCTGGCCGCCCTCTCCGACGTTCGTCACGTCGATGAAGTAGAGGTCGCCGTCGAGGATGAGGACGTTCTCGGCCCGGAGGTCGCCGTGGGCGAGGCCGTTGTCGTGGAGCGTTTGCAGGGCCGCGAACAGTTCGGGCGCGAGGCGCGCTTCGGTCTCCCGGTCGAGTTCGTCGAGCGGTCGGAACTCGGGGAGGTACTCCAACACGAGGACGCCGAGGCCGTCAACCTCGAACGCCTCGACCGGACGGGGGGCGTTCAGGCCGATGTCACGCATCTTTCGGGTCGCCTCCAGTTCGTGTTTCGCCATCTCGAAGGGCGTCCCGAAGTGCTCGAAGAAGCCCTCCGTCCCGCTGGAGAAGATGCCCAGATTTCGCCCCGTGGTGAAGAGCGCGTGGACGAGGGAGTTCTGTCGCGAGATGACCTTCACGAACAACTCCTCGTCGACGACCATCGGCGTCGAGAGCCAGTTGTCGGCGTCGAGGAATCGAACGTGCATGTTCTCCCGGTCGTACCGCTCGCCGAGTTCGGAGAGGACACGTTCGAGCCGAGACCACTCGACGCGGCCCCGGACGAGTCGACGCAGTTCCATCGACGACCGATACGCCGCCGAACGGCATAACTCCCGTGGCTGGCTCGTGTCCGCCGTTCGGCCACGCTACGTCGGCGTAGCGAGCGCCGCGTGGACGACAAGGATTATTCGTGACCCACGTCTTCACGTCCCATGGCACGCGTACCATACGTCACGCAGGACGACCTCGACGGCGAGTATCAGGACCTCATCGTCTCCTCGCTCCAACCCGGCAAGACGGTGAACGTCTACAGCGCCATCGGCAACAACCAGGAAGTGCTCGGCGGCTTTCGCGCCTTCCTCGGTGCGCTCTGGTCGGATTCGGGGCTGACCGACCGACAGCGGGAAATCGTCATTCTCACCGCGGCCACCGAAATCGACTCGGCCTACGAGTGGCACCAGCACGTCAGCATCGCCATCGACGCCGGTCTCGACGAGGCCGAAATCAGCGCTCTCGCTCGCGACGACCGTTCCCCGTTCTCGACGGCCGAACAGGCGCTCGTCGCCTACACTCGCGCCGTCGCACGGGGGCGCGTGAACGACGTCCTCCACGAGGCGGCGTCCGAACACTTCGACAGGGAGACGCTGGTGGGAGCGGCGGCGACGGCGGCGGGCTACGTCGCCCTCGGACGCGTCATCGACGCCCTCGGGGTCGAAATCGAGGCGGGCGACGAGTTCGTCGGCTGGGACGTCGAGTAGCGGGGCGCCGACGGGGTGGGCTCATAGTGATTACTGTAAGTCATTACCGGTGGTTCGCTGAACCGTCTCGGCGAACCACCGGTAAACAGTTACAGTAATCACTATCAGTCGCCGTCGCCGAGTGCCGCGCCGATTTCGGCGGCGGCGCGTCGTCCCTCGGTCCGCGTCGTCGCGTAGCGAATCGGGTCGTCGCCGGCACGGTCCAGGACGAACGACGGTTGCCGGGACCGGGCGTAGAGCGCACCGACGGCGACGGCGACGACGAGGAGGGCGACGCCGGCGGCGAGACTGACGGCCGTCGCCAGCCGAATCGCGGTCACGAACAGGTCGACGAGCGAGAGGACGCCCGAGAGCGCCGTCGCGTCGGCGTCGACGGTGAGCATCGACGCGACGTTCGCCGCGTCGAGGGCGACGCCGCCGCCGAGGGCGACGAGACCGTAGACGCCCGCTCGCAGGCTCCAGCGGAGGTATCGCTCGTCGCCTGCGGTGTCGAAGCGGACGTCAGTGACGTTCGGCCGGGCGAGGGAGGTGAAGGACTGCCCGTCCGCGTCCGGGTCGAACGCGACGACGCGGTGACTGGTGACGGCGACCCACCCGTCGTTCAGCGTCGCCGTCGCCTGCAGAGCCTCGCCGTCGTAGAGCCACCGGCCCGGTCCGGCCTCGTCGGCAGTCATCGGCGCTCGCTACGACCGACCGGGTGTTAAGTCCTCCCGGTCTGTCGACGAACAGTGACCGATTTATACCGGCCCGCCATCTTGCCGACAGCCATGGATGGGAGCGAACCATGAGCGGGGACGACTCGTCCGGACGTTCCTCGTTCGTCGAGTACGGCATCGAGGACAAACCGCCGTTCTGGACGTCGGCGTTGCTGGGCGTCCAGCACTACCTGACGATGGTCGGTGCGAACATCGCGGTGCCGCTGATTCTCGCGGGCGCACTCGGGATGCCCGAGCGCGTCATCCCGCGGTTCGTCGGGACTTTCTTCGTCGTCTCGGGCGTCGCGACGCTGGCACAGACGACGTTCGGGAACCGCTACCCCATCGTCCAGGGTGCGCCGTTCTCGATGCTCGCGCCGGCGCTCGCCGTCGTCGGCGTCGTGCAGGCGTCGAATCCGACGGGGGCGGCGTGGGAGGCGGCCTTGCTCCAGTTGCAGGGCGCGATAGTCGTCGCGGCGCTGGTCGAAGTCGCCGTGGGCTATCTCGGGCTGTTCGGTCGCCTCAGGAACTACCTCTCGCCGGTGGTCATCGCGCCGACCATCGCGCTCATCGGGCTCTCGCTTTTCAACACGCCGCAGATCACGTCCGCGACGGGCAACTGGTGGCTGCTCGGCCTGACGCTCGGGCTCGTCGTCCTGTTCTCGCAGTATCTCGGCGACAGTCACCCGGCGTTCCAGCTGTTTCCCGTCCTCCTCGGCGTCGTCGTCGCGTGGGGCGTCGCGGCGGCTCTCTCCGTCGCCGGCGTCTACCAGCCCGGCACCTCGGGCTACGTCGATCTCTGGTCGGTGGCGTCCGCGCCGGCCCTCCTGCCCATCTACCCCCTCCAGTGGGGGGTTCCGAACGTCCAGCTCTCGTACGTCGTCGGGATGCTCGCCGGCGTCGCCGCCTCGATGATAGAGAGCTTCGGCGACTACCACGCCGTCGCCCGCCTCTCGGGCGTCGGCGCGCCGAGCGAGCGCCGCATCAACCACGGCATCGGGATGGAGGGCATCATGAACGTCTTCGCGGGCGTCATGGGGACGGGGGGCTCTACTTCCTACTCCGAGAACATCGGCGCAATCGGCCTCACGGGCGTCGCCTCGCGCTACGTCGTCCAAATCGGCGCGGTCGTGATGTTGTTCGTCGGGTTC
The DNA here is from genome assembly GCA_042216495.1 of Haloferacaceae archaeon. GTDB lineage: Archaea > Halobacteriota > Halobacteria > Halobacteriales > Haloferacaceae > Salinirarus. The sequence continues at coordinate 3,288 of JBDGTU010000061.1, read as the reverse complement.
GTCGGCTACTTCGGCCAGCTCATCGCCACCATCCCCGACCCCGTGGTGGGGGGGCTCTACATCGCCATGTTCGGCCAGATCGTCGCCGTCGGCCTCTCGAACCTGAAGTACGTCGACCTGGACTCCTCGCGCAACATCTTCGTCGTCGGCGTCGCCCTGTTCGTCGGCCTCGCCGTCCCGGCGTACATGGGGAACGTCGAGAGCGCCGCCGCCTTCCGCGAGGGGATGCGCGGCGTCGCCGTCTTCGGTCCCGTCCTCGGGACGCAACTCGTCGCCGACACCGTCTACGTCATCGGTAGCACCGGCATGGCCGTCGGCGGCCTCGTCGCCTTCTTCCTCGACAACACCGTCGAGGGAACGCGCCGGGAGCGGGGCTTGGTCGAGTGGGAGGAGGCCGTCGAGGGCGACGAGGGCTTCACCTCCGCCTTCGACCGGTTCCTGCGCGCAGACTGAGTCCCCGCGCGCTCGCGTTCGAGTCGGGCCGTCGTCGCCGGACGTCCTAAATCCGCACACTTTTATTATTTTAGGCAGACCTAATCGCAGAGTCCTTATGCCATGGTGTTTTTGGCCGGCCTAAATCGGTGCGCTTTTATATTTTTAGGCTGGCCTAAAATATATGCGACACACGAGACGGAAGCTGCTCGAAATGGCCGGCGTCGCCCTCGGCGGAGTCGGATTGGCTGGCTGTGGCGGGACCAGTAGCGGCGGGGTCGACGAGACGGCGACTACGACGTCGACGTCCACGCCGACGTCGACGTCGACCGAGTCGAGTTCGGCGTCTGCCGCCATCGAGGCGTCCGCCGACGTGGCACTCGCCGCCAACTGGAACGTCATGCGGGCGCGTCTACACGACGCAGTGGCGCTCAGTCGGGCGGGCAACGACGCCGCGGCGGCGTCGCTCGTCGGCGACGTGTTCGCCCGGTTCGAACGGGCCTCGGGCGAGTACGGCACACACGAGGGGCTCGAATCGACCAGCGAGGACCGCTACGGCTCCTTCGAGGGGAACCTCGGCGACGCGCGCTCGGCCTTCGAGGAGGGGGCGAGCGACGCCGCCATCGGGGCCGTCGACGGCGCGGGGGACGACCTGCTCGCCGCCCAGCGCGAACGGACCTCCGACGCCGTCGCCGACGTGCTGACCCTGTTCGTCTTCGGTTCCCGGGTTCGCAACGTCGACGCCTTCGCGGCCGCCGGTGCGACGGACGCGGCGGCGACGGTCGGAGAGCGGGTCTTTGCCGACTTCGAACGGGCATCGGCCCACGAGACGCTCGAATCCGCGGGCGAGCAGTATCACGAGGCGTTCGAAGGACCGCTCGGCGACGCCATCGAAGCGGCGAAGGCAGGCGACGCCGGGGCCGTCCACGAGGCGGCGCTCGCCTCGACGTCCGCCGTCGTCGACGCCGCGTACGAACTCGTCCCGGCGGACGTCGCGGGCATCGGCCACCTCTCGTTGATGGGTGCCGTCGGCTTCGATGCCGAGATGGCGGCGAATCTGGGCGGTCCCGGCGTCTCTCTCGCCCACGCTGCCGGCCTCAACGGCTACCGTGCTCGCGTTCGCGACGCGGCGTGGCTCTTCGACGCCGGCCAGTCCGAGGCGGCGAAGGCGGCCGCGCAGTCCATCTTCCAGCACTTCGAGGGCGCTCGCGCACACGAGGCGCTGGAGGAGGCCGCCCCCGACGCCTACGAGGCCTTCGAACACGAGGGGTTGGAGTCACTCGTCTCGGCCATCGAGAACGACGACGCCGCGGCCGTCGACGAAGCGGTGTCGACGGTCCACGACGGCCTCACCTCCGGCATCGAATCGCTGGCCGGCCAGACCGCTCCCGTCCTCGAATCGGGCTACTTCCGCGCTCGCTTCGGCGACGCCCGCGAGCGCTACGAGCGCGGCGAGGGCGAGGCCGCAGCGACCATCGTCGAGAACCTCTTCGCCCGCTTCGAGGCGAACGAGGCCGGCTTCCACGAGACGCTCGAATCAACGAGCGAGGACCTCTATCACACCTTCGAGGAGGAGCACCTGGCCGCTCTGCCCGACGCGCTCCGCGGCGGCGAGGACGAGGCCGTCGACACGCACCTCTCGGGTGCCGCCGACGCGCTCGTCGAGTTCGAGTCGAGCGCCGGGTCGACGGCCACCGCGAGCGCCGCCGCCTCGGCGTACATGACGGGTCGGGCCTGTGACGCGGGCGTCCTCGCGACGCTCGGCGACGCCGGCCGCGCCGAAACCGTCGCGAGCGACGCCTTCGGCTACTTCGAGGCCGGTGCCAACGGTTTCCACGAAGCGGTCGAACACGCGAGCGAGGAGCGTTACCACGCCTTCGAGGAGGCACTCGGTGCCGTGCGGACCGCGGCGACGGGCGACGGCGACGCCTACGAGGCGGCGACGACGTTCGCCGACGAGTCGACGGCGGCGGTCTACGCCGTCGTCGAGAACGCCGGCACCGGCGGTTCAGGCGACGACGCCGCCCTCTCGGCGCTCGTGAGCGACGTGTTCGCCACCTTCGAGAACGCGCGCGTCCACGAGGCCCTCGAAGCGGGCGACCACGAGACCTACGAGACCTTCGAGTCGGCGCTCTCGGACTACGTTTCCGCACTGGAGAGCGGCGAGGGCGTCGACGCCGCGGCCGAGCGGTACGCGCAGGCGACCCGGAACGCGGCGTTCGCCGTCGCCGGGGCTATCGACGACGCCCCCAAAATCTCCGCCGGCGGTGGCGAGAGCGGCGGCGGGGGCGGTGGCGGCGGGAGCAACCTCTCGGGTGGCCCGAACGTCGTCGAGGGCGTCCCGGCCGACGCCGACCACGTCGTCGAGGTCAACGCCGTCTCCTACGGCCCCGCGGAACTCACCGTCTCCGTCGGCGACAAAGTGGCGTGGGAGTGGGCCGCGGGCGAACCCCACACGGTCACCGCGTACGGCGAGGAGATCCCCGACGGCGCGAGCTACTGGGCCTCCGGCGGCTTCGACTCCCAGGACGCGGCCGCGAAGGGCTGGGAGAACGGCGAGGGCGCGGTCACGTCCGGCCACGCCTACGTCCACACCTTCGAGACGGCCGGCGAACACGCCTACTTCTGCATCCCGCACGAGGCAGCGGGCATGACCGGCACGGTGGTCGTCGAGGAGTGACCTGACTGCCTGCCGCCCCTCGCGTCTGTCCCGGTCCCCCTGCCGTGGGCTCCTCCCTCCACTTTCGTTTTCACCGCGCGCGACCCCCCAAACGGTACTCATGTCCGACAGCCGACGGCCTCTCCGTCGACGTCCGGGCGCGACTCCCGACGGTGGATTCTCTGGGGCGTCCTCGC
>JBDGTU010000055.1:0-11882 GCA_042216495.1 Haloferacaceae archaeon | reverse complement strand
CGATTCCGGGTTGCGCCGATTCGATATAGCGACATGTGATACATCACTCGACGCGGTTGCCTTTTACGCCTCCGCCGTCCACGCTCCGTATGGTTCAGAACGTCGCGAGCGTGATGCGCGAGCTCGACCCCGAGGACTTCTATCTCCTCTCGGGCGTCGAGCAGGGGATGCGCTTCAGCGAGTGGGTGAAGCGGGGGAAGCTTCCGGAGTACGCGGGGCTGACCGGCGAGGAGGTGGACTACCGCCTCGACCGGTGTATGAAACGCGACCTGATTCGCCGCAAGACGATGCAGTACGAGGGGTACCAGCTCTCCTTCGAGGGGTACGACGCCCTCGCGTTACGGGCGTTCGCCGAACGCGAGACCATCGAGGGCGTGGGCGCGCCCCTCGGAGTCGGCAAGGAGAGCGACGTCCTGGAGGTGCAGTCCTACCGGCCGTTCGCGCTGAAGTTCCACCGTGAGGGGTACACCAACTTCCGGGAAGTCAATCGCGAACGCGAGTACACGGCCGACCACCACCACGTCTCGTGGTTCTACACGGCGCGCAAGGCCGCCGAACGCGAACACGAGGTGCTGGAGGCGCTCTACCCCGACGTGTCGGTCCCACGACCCGTCGACCAGAACCGCCACGCCATCGTGATGGAGAAACTCGACGGCGTCGAACTCTCGCGGGCGAAACTCGCGGCCGAACAGGTCGTGCCGGTGCTCGACCTGGTGTTACGTGAACTCGAACGCGCCTACGACGCTGGCTACGTCCACGTCGACATGAGCGAGTACAACGTCGCCGTCGACGAGGAGGGCATCACCATCTTCGACTGGCCACAGGCGGTCGCGACCGACCACGAGAACGCACGCGAACTCCTCGAACGCGACGTGGCGAACGTGGTTCGATACTTCCGGCGGAAGTATCCCGGCGAGACGCCCGAATCGACCGACTGTACGGCCGTCGCGGCCGCCATCGCGAACGGGGAGTTCGGGTCGGTTCGGGACCACTCATAAATCGAATATCGCGATAGCGAATCGGTTCGCGTCCCCCGCACTCAGTTGAAGCGCCACACCGCCGTCGCGACGACGTGGAGCGTGACGTCCGAGTCGTTCACCGGCGAGATTCGCCCGTCAGCGGCGCGAAACGAGTCCGGATAGGAGACGGTGAGCGACGCCAGCGTGTCTCCCGTCGCATCCGCGCCCGGGGGCACGCGAACGGTGTATCGGTGGCTGGCAGTCGCGTTCGGTGCACTGGGGATGGCGTTCGCCGACGCCGAAACGACGTCGACGGTGAGGGCGTCCGACCCGAGCGGACCGTCGCCCGTGCGCAGGCCGTTCAGCGACGTCAGGGCCGCGGTGAATCGACCGTTGTAGCCGGTGACGACGTCCGCGCGATAGACGTACTGCCCCCCGTCCCGGCGACAGGTGAACGCCGACAGGTCGAGCGTTCCGACCGCCCCGTCGCCGAGTTGCACCGTCGCAGACTCCACTCGGGACCCGAAACGCACGACCGGGTCGACGTCCCGGCCGGCGGCGACGAGTTCGAACCGGTCGACGGACGGCGGCGTGGTCGTGAGTTCCGCTCGCCGGCCGCCGCCGAACTGGTCGCCGTCAATCGAACGGGCCGACTCCACTTCCGCGACGTACGTGCCCCACGTCTCCGCGTCCAGAGCGGCGGTGTAGCGAAAGACGTCGCCGCGCTGTTCCAGCGCGAAGTTGCTCCGGACGAGCGTCGCGGCGTGTGCCCCGGAGACGTCGACGGAGACGTTTTCGAGCGGTTCGGTCGCCGCGAAGACGAGCGTGACGTCGCCGTCGCCAGCCCGGAGGCCGAACGCCTCGACGCTCGCGACGCCGCCCGTCGACGGCGATTCGGTCGGCGGTCACCGAACCGGTCATCCCGAACGAGAACGTGTGCGTCACGACGCCCGCACGCGGGCTGGCGTTCCCGGCCGGCACCGTGGTACCGGAAAAACAGCTTCGGTCGGCAAATCGGACGTCCCTAATCGGCGGCCTAATCGGTCGAGCGTCGACGCCTCGCGGGGACCCGAAGCGTCCTACTGGTAGGCGGCGATTTCGACCAGGTTCCCGTCCGGGTCGTAGACGTACACCGAGCGCAGGTCGCCGCGTGCGCCAGTCCGCGGGACGGGCCCCTCGACGACGTCGATGCCGGCGTCGTCGAGTTCGGCGGCGACGTCGTCGACGTCGTCGTCGGTGACGAGACAGAAGTCCGCCGCGCCGGGCGTCGGGTCGCGCGCGTGCGGGTCGTACTCGTCGCCCGCCTGGTGGAGGTTGAGTTTGTGCTCGCCGAAGTGGAGGGCGACGCGACCGTCGCCGAACTCCCGGCGTTCCATGCCCAGTCGTTCGTAGAAGTCGCAGGTCTCGTCGATGTCCGTCGCGTAGAGGACGGCGTGGTCGAGGGTATGGACGTCCATGGTGGACGCTCGTCGGGCGGGGCCTTGAGGCCACCGGCGGGAGAGACGCAGCCGAGTCGAGTCGAATCGAGTCGAATCGAGCCGATTCGAAGTGCTTAAAGGCAATCCGGCGGTAGAGTCGGCAACTCGCTGGCGGACGGGCTCCAGCGGGCACCTGTGAGAACGGGACGAAATGTGGCCAGGGCGGAGCGCCCGCCCACGCTCGGCTGAATCGCAAGCGCCCGTGGTGATACACAATGGCACGAAGCTTCTACTCGCACATCCGAGAGGCGTGGCGCGACCCCGACGAGGGGCAGCTCGCCGAACTGCAGTGGCAACGAAAACAGGAGTGGCGCAACCAGGGCGCGCTCGAGCGAATCGACCGCCCGACCCGCCTCGACAAGGCGCGCGAACTCGGCTACAAGGCCAAACAGGGCGTCGTCGTCGTCCGCGCATCCGTCCGCAAGGGCGGGGCGCGAAAGCGCCGGCACAAGGCCGGTCGTCGCTCGAAGCGCCAGGGCGTCAACCGCATCGGTCGACGCAAGAGCATCCAGCGCATCGCCGAAGAACGCGCGTCCCGGAAGTACCCGAACCTCCGCGTGCTCAACTCCTACTGGGTCGGCGAAGACGGCTCCCAGAAGTGGCACGAAGTGATCCTCCTCGACCCGAACCACCCCGCCATCGAGAACGACTCGGACCTGAACTGGATCTGCGAGCCCCAGCACAAGGGTCGTGCGTTCCGTGGGCTGACCAGCGCCGGAACGAAAGGGCGGGGGCAGCGCACGCGCGGTAAGGGGACCGAACACACCCGCCCGAGCATCTCGGGCGACCGGCGTCGCGGCAAGTAGCGACCTCGCGTCCCGATTTTCCTTCGTTTTCAGCGGCCCCAGGCCCGCCTCCACCGAACGGAGCGCCCGGACGACGAGACGGCAGCAGCGACGGGCGGTCGGACAGCCTCCCGCACCGGGTTCGCGTCGAGGCAGGCCGCGACGCGGAGACTGCCGTCCGGAAGTGTCGCGACTACGGCGCGAGCCGAGATAAATCAAATACCGCGATATCAAATATCGTCGTCGCTACTCCGCCGGTACCGATTCGACGACCGGGCCGTCCCAGGCCTCGTAGCCGCCGGCGACGCTGACGGCGTCGGCGTCGGTGTGGGCGTCGAGCAGTTTCGCCGCCGGCACCGAACTCCTGCCGGCGTAGCAGATGACCGCCACCCGGTCGCCCCACTCGCGGCCGGTCACCGCGTCCTCGACGTCGTCGAGGGGGACGTTCTCGGCGTCGGGGACGTGCCGTTCGGCGTAGTCGGCCGGGTCGCGGACGTCGACCACGTCGAACTCGTCCAGTCGCGTCGCCACCGTCTCGGGGTCGACTTCGACGTCGCTCATCGCTTCCGGAGGAAGATGCGGTACTCGCCGTCGCCGCTCCGCCAGACGCGGGCGTCGGCGTCGTCGCCGACGGCCCGCGGCACGTTCTCGGTCGATGGGACGTGGTCCGTCGTCTGGACGAGGACGTCGCCCCGGTCGAGGCCCGCGAGCGCCTTCTTCGCCTCGACCTGCGGATACGGACAGACCTCGCCGGTCATGTCCTGTTCGGCCGCCGCCCGTGCTTCGAGTTCGTTCGCCGTCTCGTCGTCGACTTCGTCCGGCATCTCGACGAAGTCGTCCAGTGAGATGTCAGTCATGGTTTGGTATCGTGAAGTGTGGTTTACGGGCGATGCTCAGAGCGCGCAGCCGACCTCGCGGTAGAGCCACCGCGTCGTGACGTAGACGCCGGCGAGGATGCCGACGGTCGCCACGAACGAGTGAATCGACAGTTCGGCGAGGCCGGAGTAGATGTTCCCGATGTTGCAGCCGGGCGCGAGGCGCGAGCCGGCACCCATCAGGAAGCCGCCGAAGACGGCGTTCGGGACGCGCCGGCGCTTGGGGACGCGAATCGCGAAGTCGCCGCTCCAGACGGACGCGAGGAACGCGCCGCCGACGACGGCGGCGATCATCACCATGTCGACGGTGAGGCGGACGCCCTCGCCGCGAAAGAGGACGGAGCCCCAGTAGTCGTAGCTCCCGGCGTCGACGCCCACCTGCTGGAGGAGGTAGCCGGTCCACCGGGCCTCGGGGCCGGTGACGCCAACGATGGACACCTGCGTGAACCAGAGGACGGCCAGTGCGGTAATACCGAGCGCCGCCGTCCGTGGGTCCCACGGGCGCTTCGAGGCGGCGACGGGGTCGTCGACGGAGAGGAGGCCGCGGACGTACGTCCGGGTCCCGCGAGCGAACGACCGGAGGCCCGCCGTCGTCGCGAGCGCGCCGCCGAGTCGGACCTCGGCCGCCTCGCCGTGGGCGGGCGAGCGCTCGCCGCCTTCGCGGCCGACGAGCGTCGCGTAGACGAGGACGACGCCGACGGCGATTCCGATGGCGAGCACCGGGGCGGGGACGGGAGCCGTCTCGAAGAGCGTCGCGCCCGCGCCGAACGTCAGCGGCGCGAAGTAGGCGGACTGGAGCGTCGGGAAGGCGACGGTGAAGACGGCGTAGCCGACGCCCATGAACAGGAGCGTCAGCCAGAAGTGCAGGTACCCCTGGCCGGCGCGATAGAGGGTCCCGCTCGCACACCCGCCGGCGTAGGTCATCCCGACGCCGAAGACGAACCCGCCGACGAGGCCGGTCAGCCCCCAGCCGGGCGTCCAGAAGCCCTGGTAGTAGCCCAGGGCGTACGCGATGCTCCAGAACACCATCGTGAGCGTCGTCGCGGCGACGACGCCCTTGGTGACCCGCGTGTCCTTGAACGCGAACAGGTCGCGGAAGGCGTGGACGAAACAGAATCGTCCCTTCTGGAGGAAGACTCCGAGTCCCAGGCCGACGACCGCCGCGACGAGGAGGTTCGACACCATGCATCCCTCCGTAGGGACACGACGGAGTTAAGCCGCGCTACACCGGGAACACCTGCGGTCGCTCGCGACGGGCCGAACCGGGACGACTCCCCGAAACGCTCGCGTACAGTCGGTCACGGTCGAGAACCGCCCCGTGACCGTCGACAGAGACGGCGGAAGGTCCTGCATCCGAACCGGGATGGCGGAAAGTATCTCCTGAACGGATTTATCCGTCCGGACGACGGAGGAGAGCTATGAGCCTCTCGCTCGACGCGACGCAACTGGACCGCTACTCCCGGCACATCATCATGGACGAGGTCGGGCCGGAGGGACAGAAACGCCTCCTCGACGGGCGAGCCCTGGTCGTCGGTGCGGGCGGCCTGGGCGCGCCCGTCATCCAGTATCTCGCGGCGGCGGGCGTCGGTCACCTCGGCATCGTCGACGACGACGTGGTCGAGCGAAGCAACCTCCAGCGACAGGTCATCCACGCCGACGCCGACGTTGGCACGCCGAAAGTCGAGAGCGCGCGGGGATTCGTCGAGCGTCTGAACCCCGACGTCGACGTCGAGACGCACGAGATGCGCCTCGAACCCGACGACGCCGAGGCCGTCGTCGAGGGCTACGACGTCGTCGTCGACGCCAGCGACAACTTCCCGACGCGGTACATGCTCAACGACGCCTGCCGTCTCGCCGGAATCCCCATCGCCCACGGAGCCATCTACAAGTTCGAGGGACAGGTCACGACGCTCGGCCCCGACGGGCCGTGTTACCGGTGTCTGTTCCCGGAAGCGCCCGAACCGGGGACGGTGCCGGACTGTGCGACGACGGGCGTCCTGGGCGTCCTGCCCGGGACGGTGGGCTGTATTCAGGCGACCGAGGCGGTGAAGTTGCTCCTCGACAAAGGCGACCCGCTGGTGGGCCGCCTCCTCTTCTACGACGCGATGGACATGACCTTCGAGACGGTGCCCTACCAGCGCCGCCCGGACTGTCCGGTCTGTGGCGAGGACGCCGTCGACACCATCGAAGGCATCGAATACACCGGCGGCTGTACGGTGGGTGATTAACGTCTCGCGCCGCGGAGGCGCTCGACTCGCTCGACGAGTTCGCCGACGGCGTCGGCCTGTTGCTCGAACACGTCGGCGATTTCGGTCGTCGCGTCGTCGGCGTTGTCGGCGTGTTCGGTGGCCGTCTGGATAGTGGCCGTGACTTCCTCGATGTGGGCCGCCTGTTCGTCCGTCGCGTGGGCGACTTCGTCGATGCCGTGGGCGGCGTCCGTCGAGGCCTCGTCGATGGCCGCGAGTTCGTCGAGGACGGCCTCGATTTCGCCGCCGGCCTCCTGAATGTGGGTGTGTGACTCCCGAGTCGCTTCCACCGTCTCGTCGGCCTGGGTGCGAATCTCGTCGATGCTCTCGGTGATCTCCTCGGTGTGCTCCTGGGTCTGATTCGCTAGCTGTTTGACCTCCTCGGCGACGACGGAGAATCCGTCGCCAGCCTCGCCGGCGCGGGCCGCCTCGATGTTGGCGTTGAGCGCGAGGAGATTCGTCTGGTCGGCGACTTCCGCGATGACCTCGACGACGTCCTCGATGGCTTCCATTCGTTCCTGGAGTTCGGTCACCGTCTCCAGGAGGTCGTCGCTGATGTCGAAGAGCGAATCGGTCGCCTGCCGGGCCGATTCGCCGGCCTCGCGGCCGTTCTCCGCGGCGTCGCGGGCCTGTTCGGCCGCCGTCGCCACCTCGTCGGACGTGGCGGCGATCTCCTCCATGCTGGCACTGAGGTCCTGCATCTCCGAAGCTCCCTCCGAGAGTCGGACGTTCTGCTCGCTCACCTCGTGGTCGACCTCCGAGACGACGGCGTTCGCCCGGTCGATGAGTTCGTCGAGACGCGTCGCCGTCGCCTCGACCTCGTGGGCGGTCTCGGCGAACTGCTCGGCCATCTCGTTGAACTGCTCGACGACCGCGAGCATCTCGTCGTCGAGGACGTCTCGCTCGTCGGTGAACGACGCGCGGGCGTCGAGTTCGCCCGCGCCGAACGCCTCCATGGTCGCGCCGAATTCGGCGAGGAGTTCGGACGTCGCCGCCGAGCGTTCGACCTCCTCGGTCCGGTCGTGGACGACTTCGATGACTCCCGTCACCTCGTCGCCCTCGTAGAGCGGCATCGCAGTGAAGCGAATGTGTCGCTCGGTGCCGTGGCGGTCCTCCATCGTGCTCGTATCGACGTAGAGTCGGTCGTCAGCCGCCACCCGGTCGAGGCCGAACTCGGCGTCGGCCGTCTCCGGCGCTTCGAGCACCTTGTCGGCGAGCGTCTGCGCCCGCCGGCCGTCGGGATAGAACGCCTCGCTCGCGTGTTCCGACCCGAGTGCGTCCGCGGCGGGCACGCCCGTCAACGACTCGATGGCCGTGTTCCACGCAGCGATTCGGTGGTCGGCGTCGAGGATGAAGACGGGAGCGCCGACTCCGTCGAGAACCTGTTCGATGCCGAACGCACCGATATCTGCCGTGTGTGACGAAGCTTGCATCTCGGGTCCATGCGGGACGGAGCGGTATATAACTCTGAAGGCCCGAATATCGTGATTGATATATGGACGGCCGCATCGACGACGGTGCGGCGTGCCGTTCGAAACGGGCCCGGTCACGTCCCGTCCGGCAGACGAGTCGCGTGCGAAACGGGGGCGACCCTACTCCTCGGCGGCGTACCGCGCTTCCAGTTCGTTCATCCGGTCCAGACCGGTTATCTCGTTGCGCTCCTCCCAGGTCACGAGTTCGTCGAGGACGGCCTCCTGGGTACCCTCGGCGAAGATTTCGCCGTAGACGCGCTGGAGCGCCTTCGCCATCGCCTTCTGACCCGTCGTCGGGAACAGCGCGACGTCGAACCCCATCGCCTCCAGTTCGTCGGCGGGGACGAGCGGCGTCTTCCCCCCCTCGACCATGTTGACGAGGAGCGGGTAGTCGGCCAGTTCGTCGGCGACGTACCGGAGTTCCTCGCGGGATTCGGGGGCCTCGACGAACAGGACGTCCGCGCCCGCCTCGCCGTAGGCGCGGGCGCGTTCGACGGCGTCGTCGAGGTCGGTCACCGCCGCCGCGTCGGTGCGCGCGACGATGGCCAGGTCCTCGCGGGCGTCGACGGCCGCCGCCAGTTTGCGCTCCATCTCCGACTGCGGGACGACGGATTTCCCCTCGAAGTGGCCACAGCGCTTGGGGAAGCGCTGGTCTTCGAGGTGGACCGCCGCGACGCCGGCGCGTTCGAACTGCTGGACCGTCCGGCGGACGTTCAGCGGGTTGCCGTAGCCGGTGTCGGCGTCGCAGAAGACCGGCACGTCCACCGCCTCGACGAACGAGCGGGCGCGTTCGACCATCTCCGTCATCGTCGTCAGCCCGACGTCGGGCTTGCCGTGGACGCTCGTCGAGACGGCCGACCCGCTCATGTAGGCCACCTCGCCGCCCGCCCGCTGGACGAGCTTGGCCGAGAGGGCGTCGAAGCCGCCGACGGCCAGCAGGATTTCGTCGCGGTCGACCAGTTCGCGAAATCGCGCTCCGGATGTCATTGCCGATGGCAAGACGAGTCGCCTGTTAAGTGTTGCCGTACGGGACGGCCGACCGCTCGACTGCCGGTGTGACGCGTCGCGGTCACTCGCCTCCGAAAGACAGTACGCTTTACTACACCCCCGTTCGCCCTCGTAGCATGGACGCTGACACTCTCCCGCTGTCGGACGTGACGGTGGTCGAACTCGGCAACATCGTCGCCGGGCCGTTCGCGAGCCTGATGCTCGCGGACCTCGGCGCGGAGGTAATCAAGGTCGAACGCCCCGGCGTGGGCGACATCATCCGCAGTTCGGGCCAGACGGGCGACGCGATGTTCGCGGCGCTCAACCGGAACAAGCGCTCGGTGACGCTCGACCTGAAAGCCGACGCCGGGAAGGAAGCGTTCGTGGAACTCGTCGGCGACGCCGACGTGTTCGTCGAGAACATGGGCCGCGGCGCAGCCGAGCGGTTGGGCATCGGCTACGACGATCTGCGCGACGTGAATCGGGGGCTCGTCTACCTCTCCATCAAGGGGTTCCAGGAGGGGCCGTACGGCGACCGACCGGGCATGGACGTCGTCGCGGAGGCCATGTCGGGGCTGATGAGCGTCACCGGCGAGAAGGGTCGCCAGCCGGTCCGCGTCGGCACCTCCATCGCCGACATGGGCGGGGCGCTCTACGGCGTCATGGGGGTGCTGATGGCGCTCCGCGAACGCGACGAGACGGGCGAGGGCCAGCGCATCGACGGCACCCTCTTCGAGGCGAGCACCCACTGGATGGGCTACTGGATGACCTACGCCCACCTGCTGGGCGAGGACCCCGAGCCACTCGGGGCCTCTCATCCCAGTTGGGGCCTCTACGACGTCTTCGAGACGGACGGCGGCTGGCTGTTCGTCGGCGTCACGACCGAGCGCCACTGGCCGGCGTTCTGCCGCGCGGCCGACATGGAGGAGTTGCTCGCCGACGAGCGCTTCGACACGGCCGAGAAGCGCCGCGAACGCAAGGAAGAACTGACGGAGGCGGTCGCCGAGGGCCTGCAGGGACGTGACCGGGAGGAACTCCTCGCGGCGTTCGAGGCGGAAAACGTCCCCGCCGCGCCGGTCAACGAGCCGTCGGACCTCATCGACGACCCCCACCTGGAGGAAGCGGGCCTGCTCGCCGAGTTCACCGCCGAGAGCGAGGGCGAGGAACACGACCTCCAGACGGCGCTGACGCCCGTCGTCGGCGACCGGATGGCCCCCGAACAGCGCCTGGACCCGCCGGCGCTCGGCGAACACACCGAGGAGGTGTTCGCAGCGACGGACCTCGACGTGGCGAGCCTCAGGGACCGCGGCGCGTTCGGCGGCGAGTGAATCCGTCGCGTCACCACGCTTTGCGGAGTACCGACTCGACCCTCTCGACGGTCGGGCCGAACGCCTCCGGCCCCTGCGACAGAATCTCGTCTTCGAGAACGAACTCCGCGATGAGCGGGAGGTCGTCGGCGTCGAGTTCGTCGAGTTCGCGCAGCCGGGACGGGAGCCCGAGACTGTCGCGAAGGTCCGCCACGGCGTCGACGATGGCTTCCGCCTGTCGCTCGGCGGAGAGGGCCGTCGGGTCGAGTCCCAGGCCCCGAGCGATGAGACTACGCCGGGCGTCGACCTCGTCGAAGACGTAGCGAAGGACGTGGGGCGCGACGACGCCGTGAACGACCCCCTGATGGACGGAGTAGTGTCGCGAGAACCCGTGGCCGAACGCGTGAACGACCGAGATTCGGCGGTCGAACTGCGCGAGAACGACAGCGACGACCGCACGGTCTATCGCCCGGTCGGCCTCGTCGCCGGCGGCCTCTCCCCCGACGAGGTGGGGGAGCGATTCCCGGAATAGCCGGAGGCTGTGGATCGCCGTCCCGTCGGTGAGCGCGGTACCGTTCCGTGCGTAGATCGTCTCGATGCCCTTGTCGAAGCCGTTCATCGCTGACCCGGCCAGCGCGCTCGGGGGCGTCGTCTCGAAGACGTCCGGGTCGTAGAACGCGGCGACGGGCATGACCGATCCACCGGTCCGAATCGTGCCGCCGGTCGGTGACTCCTCGGCCGGCAGGATGCGCATCGAGCCGGCGTCGGAGATGCCCGCCCCGGCGAGCGTCGTCGGGACGACGGCCACGGGCGTCGGAGCGTCACCGGCGACCGGGGCCGTGAGATCGCCGTCCCGCGCGGCATCGCGAAACTCCGCCAGCGAACGGCCGTCCGCGGCGAACGCGCTCATCTGTCGAGCCACGTCGAGGCTGCTCCCCCCACCGAGTCCGACGAGCACGTCGGCGTCGACCTCCCGCATCGTCTCGATGCCGTCGTAGACCGTCTCGCCGGTCTTCTCGGGCGTCGTCTCGTCGAAGACGCCCGCGAGGCGGCTTCCGAGGCCGTGTCTTACCAGGTCCATCAACTCGTCGTTTCGGCCGACATTCGTCCCACAGACGACGAGCGCGTCCTCGAAACCGTAGTCGTCGAAGTACGCGTCGAGGGACTCGATGGTGCCTCGTCCGTAGACGACGTCGCAGCCGGCGTAGTCGAACTCGAACGAACCGTGGATGGGTATCATCTATGTCGTATTCGGGGAGTGGTGATTTATACCCCCGTGACGGGGTCACACACGGCGGCTACCCGCTCGCGCGGGTCACGACTGTTCGACCGAGTTCCGTGAGACGTTCCGTATCGCCTCGGTCAACACGTCGACACCGATGTCGAGGGAGTCCTCGTCTATGTCGAACCGCGGCGTGTGGTGGCCCGAGGGATTGCTCGCGCCGATGCAGACGTACGTCCCCTCGCCACCGTAGTCCTGGACCTGTCGGAGCAGATTCGCAGCGTCGTCGCTCGCCCCCATCTGGTCGCGCCGTTCGACCATCTCGACCTCCGGACACTCACGGGCGGCACGGCGGACCGCGTCGACCGGGTCGTCGTCAGCGACGAACGAATCCGCCCGCCCGCACAGCGTCACGTCGACGTCGACGCCGTGCATCGTCGCCGCGCCGTCGACGACGCGTCTCGCCCGCTCGTACATCCAGTCGCGTATCTCCGTCGTCGCTCCCCGGACCTCGACGCGCATCTCGGTCGTCTCCGAGACGACGTTCTGCG
>JBDGTU010000028.1:0-13174 GCA_042216495.1 Haloferacaceae archaeon | reverse complement strand
AGCAAGTTCATCGCCGACGAGGTCGGCCTCTCGCCCAAGGAGATCGGCGCGCTGATGGTCAAGCTCCGCGATTCCGCCGGCGAATTGACCATCGAGAAGTGGTCGTACACGAGCGCGACCACGTGGCGCATCGAATCCGCATAATCGGCTCCGGTCCCCCTACAGCGCTCCATTCTCTCCCCCCCTTCGCACCCCGAGACCGGAGCGTCCGCCGACACGTCCCCAAGAGGTTTATACGGCCGAACACCCTACCGGCGAGCGATGGATTCGGCCGACACGATTCCCGTCGACGTTCCGACGGAGGCGCTCCACTCGGTGTTCTACCTCGAAGAGACGGACGTCGAAGGTGACACCGTTCGACTCCGTGGCGAGCCCCTCGTCACGCGTCGGACGCTCTCGCGGGAACTCACCCCCGTCTTTCGCGACGCCGGATACGAGCTGTCCGTCGAGGCCGACGCGTCCGGCTTCCAGACCACGCTGGTCGTCGAACCGGTCACGGCCGGCGTCGACGGCGTGCCCTGGAAGAACCTCGCGCTGTTCGTGATGACCGTCTTCTCGACGCTGTTCGTCGGGGCCGCCGCGTGGTACTACATCCCCGTCTCCGCGCTCTCGGCGAATCCCCTTCTCGCCCTGCGGGCGTGGCCCTTCACCGCCGCCGTCCTCGGCGTCCTCTCGGCTCACGAACTCGGCCACTACGTCGTCGGCCGCTACCACGGCGTCGACGTCTCGCTCCCGTATCTGATTCCCTTCATCGTCCCCTTCGGCACCCTCGGTGCCATCATCCGGATGCGAGGGCGGATGCCGGACCGGCGCGTGCTCTTCGACATCGGCGTCGCCGGCCCGCTGGCCGGCCTCGCGGCGACCGTCGTCGTCACCGTCGTCGGCCTCTCGCTCGACCCGATGGTCGTCCCCGAACGCGTCCTCTCGACGAGCGGCCAGGTCATCGTCTTCAACAATCCCCCGCTGCTGGACATCATCGCGACCGCCATCGACCAGCCGACGAGCTACGCCGACCCCTCGAAGACGGTCCATCCCGTCATCATCGGCGGGTGGGTCGGGATGTTCTTCACCGTACTCAACCTCCTGCCGGTCGGCCAGCTCGACGGCGGCCACATGCTCCGGGCGATGCTCGGCCGGCGACAGGAGACGGTGGCCGCGATGGTGCCGGCGGCGCTGTTCGGCCTCGCCGCCTACCTCCACTTCGTCCGCGGCCTCGGTCTCAACGAGTCGGTCGGCCTCTGGATGTTCTGGGGGCTGTTCGCCACCTTCATCGCCTACAACGGCCCGGCGACGCCCGCAGACGAGACGCCGCTGGACTGGAAGCGACAGTTTCTGGGGGTCGTCACGTTCGCGCTCGGGATGCTCTGTTTCCTCCTCGTCCCTATCCAGCTGATGAGTGCGTGAAGCCCCGGTCGGGGAGGAGCTCGCCGTCCGCGACGACCCCGTCCTCAGTCACGTCGCCGATGCGAGTGACGGGCGTCGGCGACGTCGCCCGGACGTCCGCCAGCGACGACGGCGGGACGGTAAAGACGAGTTCGAAGTCCTCGCCGAAGAACGTCGCCATCTCCCGCCGCTCGCGCTCGCTCTCGGCTTCGGCCGCCACGCTGTCGTCTATCGGGAAGCGGTCGGAGGCGACGTCGAATCCGCAGTCGCTCGCCTCCGCGAGCTGGTGGAGCGAGCGGGCGAGGCCGTCGCTGGAGTCCATCATCGCGGTGGCGTACGCCCCGATTGCGCGCCCGGCGGGCACCCGCGGCGGGAATCGGAACAGGTCGTTGCCACGCTCGGCGTCGCCCCGTTCGAACGCGCGGACGGCGGCGGCGCTCCGGCCGAGCGTGCCGGTGACGCAGACGGCGTCGCCCGTGCGCGCTCCGCGCCGGTTGACGGGGCCGTCCGTCCGCCCGACGACGGTCGTCGCCACGGTGAACTCGTCGTGACCGTCGAGGTCGCCACCCACGTAGTTCGCGCCGACGGAATCGCACACGTCGCACGCGCCGCGCACGAACGCGAGCAGGTCGTCCTCGTCGAAGGTCGGTGCGCCGTAGACGGCGACGGCTGCCGTCGCCGCACCGCCCATCGCCGCCACGTCGGAGAGCGACGCGCCGACCGCTCGCCACCCGGCCGTGTAGCGAGTCGTCCCCGCCGGGAAGTCCGTCCGCTCGTGGAGCATATCGGTCGTCAGTACCAGTCCGTCGACGACGGCGGCGTCGTCGCCCGCGCCGGGGAGTTCGGCCGCGAGCAGCCCAAGCGCGCTTCGCTCGTCCATGGACGGCGTTCGGCGGGTGAGGCGAAAAACCCTGTGAGAAGGCGTGGCTACGCCGCGCCGCCGTCACGACCGGTTTCGGTGCCTTCAAGCGGTCGCTGACCCATCCGACATACATGACCGGCGAGAAGCTTCGGGCGACCGCCCTCGGGTTCGCCGGCGCACTCGTCGTCTTCGCGCTGCTGTTCTCGTTCGCCGGATTCGACCGCCTCGTCGCCAAGCTCTCGCGGGCGGACGCGAGCGTCGTCGGCCTCGTCTTTCTCGCGACGCTCGGCTGGCTGGCCGCGTGGGGGTTCGCGCTCCGCGTCGTCCTCTCGGTCCTCGGCGTCTCGCTGTCCGTGTTCGAGTCGTTTTTCGTCTTCACGGCCGCGATGTTCTCGAACAACGTCACTCCGTTCGGGCAGGCCGGCGGCGAACCCGTCACCGCCCTGCTGATCTCCGAAGTCGGCGACACGGAGTACGAGACGGGGCTCGCCGCCATCGCCAGCGTCGACACGCTGAACTTCGTCCCCTCCATCACCATCGCGATCATCGGCGCGGGCTACTTTCTCACGGAGGTCGCATTCGGGACGAACCGCCGGCTCGAACTGGCCATCGCCGCCGTCGCCGTCCTCGCCGTCGGCGTGCCGGCCGTGGTCTATCTCGGCTGGCAGCGCCGATACGAACTCGAAGCGCGCGTCGTCCGGGGGCTGACGCCGCTCGTCCGCCGGGTGGCGAGCCACGTCCCGCGCGTCCCCGTGCCGACGGCGTCGGGCGTCGAGCGCCGCATCAACGGCTTCTTCCGGGCCATCGAGCGCGTCGCGTCCAATCCCCGTGGCCTCGCGCTCGCGCTCGCGCTCTCGTCGCTCGGGTGGCTCTGTCAGATGGTCGGTCTCTGGCTCGCCTTCCAGGCCCTCCAGACGCCGATTCCGCTCTCGATCGCGCTGCTGGTCGTCCCCATCGGAGCCATCGCGGGCGTGACGCCACTCCCGGGCGGTGCCGGCGGCATCGAGAGCGTCCTCGTCGTGTTGCTGGTCGCGGCACCGCTCCCGCTGGTCACCGAGTCCGTCGCCGTCGCCGCCATCGTCATCTTCCGCGGGATGGTCTACTGGACGCCGACGGTGCTCGGCGGGGCCGTGACGGGGTACGTTAGCCTGCGAAAGCGCGGCTAATACGATGGGTTTAAACTTCGGCCGCCAGAAACCGTAGGCAATGGTAACCCTCTATGACGTGCCGGCGGACGAGCTCATCGAGGAGCTCGCACCCCGTCTCGCGGACCGAATCGACGAGCCCGACTGGATGACCTACGCCAAGACCGGCCAGACCCGCGAACTCCCGCCCGAACAGGACGACTTCTGGTTCGTCCGCGCCGGGAGCCTCCTGCGGAAAGTCGCCGTGAACGGGCCCGTCGGCGTCGACCGCCTCGCGACCGAGTACGGCGGCCGGAAACGTGGCACGAACCGCTACGCCGTCGCCTCGGCCCACTCCGACACCGGCAGCAAGAAAATCGTCCGCACCATCCTCCAGCAGCTAGAAGAAGAGGGCTTCGTCGAGACGGCCCAGGGCGAGGGTCGGCGCATCACGCCCGAGGGACGGAGCTTCCTCGACGACGTCGCCAACGACGTCCTGTCGGAACTCGACCGTCCGGAACTCGAGAAGTACGCGTAGTTCGACGACTCCGGCCTCCGAAACCGTTTTGCCGTTCAAACGGATTACTCCTATCCATGAGTGGGTCACCCGACGACGAGCGGCTCGAAGAACTGCGGAAACAGAAGATGGAAGAGCTCCAGGAGCAGGCCGACCAGGGCCAGGGACAGGGCCAGGAAGAGGCCCAGCAGGCGGCCC
Source organism: Haloferacaceae archaeon (assembly GCA_042216495.1). Classification (GTDB taxonomy): domain Archaea; phylum Halobacteriota; class Halobacteria; order Halobacteriales; family Haloferacaceae; genus Salinirarus. The sequence continues at coordinate 9,090 of JBDGTU010000028.1, read as the reverse complement.
AGGAACAGGCCGAGGCCCAGAAGCAGGCGCTCCTCAAACAGCACCTGACCGACGGCGCACGGCAGCGACTCAACGCCGTCCAGATGTCGAAACCCGAGTTCGCCGAGAAGGTCGAACAGCAACTCGTCGCGCTGGCCCAGAGCGGCCGCATCCAGGACCGCATCGACGAGGACCAGATGAAAGAGCTGCTACAGGAACTCAAACCCGAATCCAAGAGCTTCGACATCCGTCGTCGGTGATGGAACTCGCGTTGCTCTACAGCGGCGGCAAGGACTCGACGCTCGCGGCGCTCCTCCTCGATTCGTTTTACGACGTCACCCTCGTCACCGCCCACTTCGGCCTGACCGACGACTGGAAACACGCCCGCGACGCGGCGTCGTCGCTCGACTACGACTTTCGGACGGTCGACCTGGACCGGTCGGTGGCCGAGGCGGCGGTCGAGCGGATGGTCGCGGACGGCTACCCGCGAAACGGCATCCAGGCGGTCCACGAACACGCCCTCGACGCCGTCGCCGAACTCGACGTCACCGCCGTCGCCGACGGCACCCGCCGCGACGACCGGGTGCCGACCGTCTCCCGCGCACAGGCCCAGAGCCTCGAAGACCGCCACGGCGTCGACTACATCGCCCCGCTGTCCGGCTTCGGCCGGGGCGCGGTCGACCGGCTCGTCGAGTCGACCCTCGACGTCCGGACCGGACCGAGCGAGCAGATTCCGAAGGCGGACTACGAGGGCGAACTCCGGGAACTGCTCGCGCGGGACTACGGCGTCGAGGCCGTCGTCGAGGTGTTCCCCGACCACGAACAGACCTACGTCGAGGGGCTCCGCGACTCCGACGCCTCGCCGTGAAGTCCCCCGATACGCCGAAGTGACCGCAGCGCGAAACGGGGGTCATGGACCTCGTTTCCGCGCTCGGCGCTGACGCCGGCCTCGTCTGCGTCGTCGGGGCCGGCGGGAAGAAGACGACGCTCTACGCGCTCGCGAACCGCCTCGACCGCGCCGTCGTCACCGCCACCGTCCGGATTCCCATCTTCGACGCACACGTCGAGCGGGTCGTCGTCACCGACGACCCCGTGGACGCGCTCCGCGACGTCGACGCGTGGCCCGTCGGCCTCGTCCCCGAGCGGGAGCGCGACGACCGCTACCGTGGCTACCCTCGGGAGACGGTGACGGCACTCGGCGCGTCCGACGACGCCGACGTCGTTCTCGTGAAGGCCGACGGCGCGCGTACGCGACTCCTGAAGGCCCCGAACGACCGCGAGCCACAGTTGCCGATGACGGCCGATACCGTCGTCCCCGTCGCGAGCGTCCGCGCCGTCGGCGAACCGCTCGACGAGGCGACGGTCCACCGGCCCGAACGGGTCGCCGCCATCACCGACCGCGACCTCGGCGACGCGATTCGCCCGGTCGACGTCGCTCGCGTCCTCGCCAGTCGCGAAGGGGGGCTGAAGCGCGTCCCGTCGCGCGCGACGGTCGTCCCCCTGTTGAACATGGTCGACGACGCGGAACTCGAAGCCGTCGGCCGCGACGTTGCGGCCGAGGTTCTGGACCGGACCGACGTCCCGCGGGTCGTCCTCGCGCGGATGAACGTTCCCGAGGTCGTCGACGTCGTGGAGTAGGCGATTGTCAGAATCGTCGGCGTCGCGGGTCAGGCGAGTCGCTCGGCCGCCGCCTCGAACTCCTCGCGGGTGTTGACGTTCTCGAACGTCGCGCGGTCGGCGTGGGCGTCGACTTCGTCCTCGTCGACGACGACGTACTTCAGGTTCTCCAGCGGCGCGACGATGCGCGACGCCCCGCGTTCGAGGGCGGCGTCGCAGGCGTCGGCCATCGCGTCGGCGTGGTAGACGGCGTGGGTCGGCTCGAACCAGCCGTCGAGGCGGGGGACGGCGGCGTCGTGTCCGGCCGCCCGGTCGAACAGGTACGCGACGAAATCGGAATCGAGGAAGGGCATGTCGCAGGCGGCGACGAAGGCGTAGTCGTGGGGGACGGCCCGGAGGCCGTTCCGGATGCCGGCCATCGGCCCCCGGTCGGGTTCGTCGTCGACGGCGTAGCGCACGGGGCGGTCGTACCCCGCCATCGCCTCGCGGACGGCGTCGACCTGCCCCTCCCGACAGTTGACGACGAGCGCGTCGACGACGCCCGCGAGCCGGTCGGCGACGCGGCGGATCATCGGGACACCCGCGAGTTCGGCGACGGCCTTGTCGGCGTCGCCGAACCGGGTCGACCGGCCGCCGGCGACGATGACTCCGCTTTTCATGCGCGGTGATTACCGGTCGAGGGGTAAGTATCGTGGCGGTCGAGGCGGCGTCGGACGCCGCCCGCACAGAGCGTCGGACGCCGCCCGCACAGAAGGAGAGCTTTCAAGCGCGTACTCCGTGAACGGGCCCACATGTACGACCGACTCAAGGGCTTCCGCGATTTCTACCCCGAGGAGATGTCCGCCCGGCGCGAGGTCACGGACGTCCTGGAGGGGACGGCCCGCCGCTACGGCTTCCGGGAAGTGGGGACGCCGGCGCTCGAACGGGTGGAACTCTACACCGACAAGAGCGGCGAGGAGATCGTCGAGGAGCTGTACGCCTTCGAGGACCGGGGCGGCCGCGACGTGGCGATGACGCCCGAACTGACGCCGACGGTGGCCCGGATGGTCGTCGAGAAGGGTCAGGAGCTCTCGAAGCCCATCAAGTGGTTCTCGACGCGGCCGTTCTGGCGGTACGAACAGGTCCAGCAGGGGCGCTTCCGCGAGTTCTACCAGACGAACGTCGACATCTTCGGCTCGGCCGAACCGGACGCCGACGCCGAGGTGCTCGCCTTCGCCGCCGACGCCCTGACGAACCTGGGACTGACCGGCGACGACTTCGAGTTCCGCGTCTCCCACCGCGACATCCTCGGCGGCCTGCTCCGCTCGTTCGAGGCGGACGTCGACGTCCGGGCGGCCATCCGCGCCGTCGACAAGAGCGAGAAGATAGAGCAGGCGGCCTACTACGACCTGCTGGCGGAGGCGGGGCTCTCCCAAGAGGAGGCCGAGCAGTTCGACGCGCTCCTCGCGACCGACGACCTGGACGAACTCGTCGACTTCGCCGGCACCGACCGGGTCGCAGCGGCCGTCTCGAACCTCCAGGCCGTCCTCGCGGCCGCCGAGGACTTCGGCGTCCGCGAGTACTGCACCGTCTCGCTCGAAACCGCCCGCGGCCTCGATTACTACACCGGCGCGGTCTTCGAGTGCTTCGACACGCAGGGCGAGGTGTCGCGCGCCGTCTTCGGCGGCGGCCGCTACGACGACCTGATCGAGAGCTACGGCGGCCAGCCCACGCCGGCCGTCGGCGTCGCGCCCGGTCACGCCACCCTCTCGCTGTTGCTCCAGCGGGCGGGCGTCTGGCCCGAGGAGGCGCTGACGACCGACTACTACGTCCTGCAGGTGGGCGACACGCGTCCGACCGCCGCCCGCATCGCTCGCGACCTGCGCGAATCCGGCAACGTCGTCGAGACAGACGTCGCCGACCGGAGTTTCGGCGCGCAGATGTCCTACGCCGACGGCGTCAACGCCGACACCGTCGTCATCGTCGGCGAGCGCGACCTGGAGAACGGCGAGGTGACGGTCAAGGACATGGCCTCCGGCGACCAGACGACCGTCCCGGCCGAAGAGTTCCCCGCGAGCGAGCGCCCGACCGACGACGACCTCGCCTGACTGGACTCTTAAACCCCCGAACTCTCGTCACGGAACGCCCCTCAAAAACCCTCTAGTTGCTCTTAGCTCGGCTATTTCTTCAATCTCCGAAACATTCTTGTAGAATCGCGAGTCTAGTTTCGGGCGGAGCCATGAAGGGGCTCATCGTCACCACGGATGGCTTCGAGGACAGCGAGTTCAGTTATCCGTTCTACCGCCTCCGGGAGGCGGACTGGGACGTCGACGTCGCGACGCCCGGCGGTGAGTCCGTCGAGGGCGAGTACGGCTACGAGTTCGAGGCGGACTGGGCCATCGACGCCCACGCGCCCGACTGGTGGGCCGCGGAGTACGACCTCCTCGTAATCCCCGGCGGCGGCCGACGTCGTCGCCGCGTTCGACGCCGCAGAGAAACCCATCGCCGCCATCTGTCACGGCGCGCAGTTGCTCGTCAGCGCCGACGTGCTGGCGGGGCGCGAGGCCACGGGCTACTGGACGCTCGAGGTCGACATCGAGAACGCCGGGGCGACCTACGTCGACGAACCCGTCGTCGTCGACGACAACCTCGTCACCTCGCGCGTCCCCGACGACCTGCCGGCGTTCGTGAGCGAGACGCTGGAACTGGCGGAGCGGGCCGCCGTCCCGGCGTAGCGACGCCGCGCGCTCCGTCGTCGGCGATTCCGAACCGCTAAGGACCGCCCGGTCCCACTGCCGTCGATGCGCGCCTTCCGCGTCGCGTACGACGGCCGTCCGTTCTACGGCTTCCAGCGCCAACCCGACGTCCCCACCGTCGAGGACGCGATTCTCGACGCCCTCCGCGAACTCGACGTCGTCGACGGGGGCGTGCCCGCAGGCTACGCCGCCGCCGGGCGCACCGACGCCGGCGTCTCGGCCGTCGCCCAGACGATCGCCTTCGAGTGCCCGGAGTGGTGTTCGCCCGCGGCGCTCGACGGCGTCCTGCCCCCGTCCGTCCGGGCGTGGGCGGCCGCCGACGTCGCCGACGACTTCCACGCGACTCACGACGCCGTCTCTCGGACCTACACCTACCACCGCTACGCGCCCGACGTCGACGACGCCCGCGCCTGCGAAGCGGCGGCCGCCCTCGCCGGCGAACACGACTTCCACAACCTCACGCCCGACGACGAGAACACCGTCCGAACGCTCGACGTCTCGCTCGCCCGCGACGGCGACTTCCTCGCGTTCACCGTCTCGGCGGCGGGGTTCGCTCGCGAACTCGTCCGCCGGGTGGTGACGCTCGTCCACGCCGTCGCCGCGGGCGATTCGGAGTTCGACAGAATCGACCGAGTGCTCGCGTCCGAACCGCTGGATGGAGCCGACGGCGTCGGCCCCGCGCCGCCGACGCCGCTCGCGTTGACCGGCGTCGACTACCCCGGCGTCGCGTTCGCCGTCGACGAGGACGCGCTCGCGGGCACCCGGGAGATATTCGCCGACAAGCGCGTCGAGGGTCTCGTAGCCGCCCGCGTCGCGGGGACGATTCTCGACGGCGTCGGCGAGCGATAGTGAGTACCGTAAGTCGTTACCGGTGATTCGCTGGACCGTCCTGGCGAACCACCGGTACACAGTTACGGTAACCACTATGAGACGGGGGCGTCCGACCGCCGTCGCCGAGTACGAACACTTAGGGCCGACCTGCCCGTAGGCCCGGGCCATGAGTTCGGTGCCCGAGCGGAGCGAAGTCGACCCGGAGTACAAGTGGGACTTAGAGAGCATCTACGAGAGCGACGAGGCGTGGGAGGCGGCCTACGAGTCCGTCGCCGACCGCCTCGACGAGTTCGACGCCTACGAGGAGCGGGTCACCGAGAGCGCCGAGACGCTGCTCGAACTGCTCGAACTGCGGGAAGAGGTCATGCGCGACGTGTCGAAGGTCGTCACCTACGCGAACCTCCGCAGTAGCGAGGACACCCGGAACCAGGAGTACCAGGCCATGTCGGCCCGCGCCGAGTCGCTCTCGGCCGACGCCAGCAGCGCGACGAGCTTCGTCGAACCCGAGCTACAGGAACTCACCGCGGACGAGGTGGACGCATTCGTCGAGGCCGAACCCGCCCTCGCCGAGTACGAGCACTTCTTCGACGACGTGTTGCGGATGAAACCCCACACCCGGTCGACGGAGGTCGAGGAGCTACTGGCGGACCTCTCGGAGGTGACGGGGACGGCCAGCGACGTCTACTCGATGCTCTCGAACGCCGACATGACGTTTCCCACCGTCGAGGACGCCGACGGGGAGGAGATAGAGATTACCCAGGGGAACTTCACGAAACTCCAGAAGCGCCCGAACCGCGAGTTCCGCCGCGAGGTCCACGAGGCGTTCTACGGGCGGTGGGAGGAGGTGCGCAACGCCGTCGGGACGACGCTGAAAAAGAGCGTCACGTCGGACGTCAAACTCGCCCGTGCGCGGAACTACGACACCGCCCGCGAAATGGCGCTGAACGGGCCGAACGTCCCCGTCGAGGTGTACGACACGCTGCTGGAGACGGTCCGCGAGAACCTCGACTCCCTGCACCGACACGCAGACCTGAAGCGGCGTGCACTCGGCGTCGACGACCTGCGGATGTGGGACCTCTACGCGTCGATGGCGTCGGGCGACCCGCCCGAGGTCCCCTACGAGGACGCCGTCGACTACGTCACCGAGGCGGTGACCCCCCTCGGCGAGGAGTACCAGTCCCGACTCGTCGACGGCCTCGACAACCGCTGGGTCGACGTCTACGAGAACCGGGGCAAGCGCTCGGGCGCGTTCTCCTCCGGCACCTACGACACCCAGCCGTTCGTCCTGATGAACTACCAGGACGACGTGGCGTCGATGTTCACGCTCGCCCACGAACTCGGCCACTCGATGCATTCGGAACTCACCCACGAGGCGCAACCGTGGCAGTACAGCGGCTACGAGATCTTCGTCGCCGAAGTCGCCAGCACCGTCAACGAGACGCTGCTCACCCACCACCTGCTCGACGCCGTCGAGGACGAACAGTTCCGCCGGCACGTCCTCGACGAGTACCTCGAACGCTTCCGGTCGACGCTGTTTCGCCAGGCGATGTTCGCCGACTTCGAACTGCAGATACACCGGATCGTCGAGGACGACTGCGCGCTCACCCCCGACCGGTTCGACGAACTCTACGGCGACCTGAAAGCCGAGTTCTACGAACCCGCCGTCGTCGACGACCACGTCCGGCGCGAGTGGATGCGGATTCCGCACTTCTACTACAACTACTACGTCTACCAGTACAGCACGGGCATCAGCGCCGCGACGGCCATCGCCGAACGCATCCTCGACGAGGGCGAGTCGGCGGCGGCGGAGTACCGCGACGCCCTCCGGCTGGGCGGGAGTGCCTACCCTCTCGACGTCCTCGACGCGGCGGGCGTCGACATGACGTCCCCGACCCCGGTCGAGGAGGCCATCGGCGTCTACGACGACTTCCTCGACGAGATGGCGTCGCTGCTGTAACCTCCGGCCCGCGTCGCCCGTAGACCGGTACACCAAAGCCCTCCCCGTCGGTTGGTGCCGGTATGGCTTCCGACCGCGGTCCGCGCCTCGTCCTCCTCGTCGGACTCCTGCTCGGCCTCGCCTATCTCGGCTACACGTTCGCGCTCAAACCGGCCTTCGGCGTCAACTTCCGCGTCTACCGCGTCGCGGCCCAGACCGCCCTCCAGGGCGGCGACGTCTACAGCGCCGTGCCGCCGGGGCTGCCCGACCAGTACACCTACCTCTACCCGCCGGTGACGGTGTTGTTCTTCCTTCCGTTCGTCCTCGCGCCGGACTGGCAGACCGGCTACGCCGCCATCACCGTCGTCTCCCTCGTGGCGTGCGTGCTTCTGGCACGCCTCCTCGTCGCCGTCGTCGAACGCCGCCGCGGCTCGCTGTTACCCCTCGCCGACCGCCTGCTCATCTACGGCTACGTCGCCGGGTCGTCGCTGTCGCTCCCGTCGCTGGTCTACGGCAACGTCAATCTCCTCCTCGCGCTCCTCGTCGCCGTCGCGTTCGCCGCCCTCGAATACGAGTCCGAGACGGCCCGGACGGTGCTCGACGAGACGTCCGAGACGCTCGCCGGCGTCGCCCTGGGCCTGGCGGCGCTGGTGAAAGTGTTCCCCGCGCTCTTCGGCGCGTGGTGGCTCCGCACCCGGGCTGACAGACCGCTCGCCGTGGCGGCCGTGACGGGAGTCGTCGGCCTCGTGCTCGGCCTCGCGATTTTCGGCGTCGACGCGACCCGACAGTTCTTCACGGGGGTCGTCGCGGGACGTCTCGACCCCGCCCTGTTCGCCGGCGGTCTGCCGCCGGGAGAGCCGTACGTGACCGTCCGCCGGCCGCTGGCGGCGCTCGGCGTCCCGCCGTCGCGACTCGACGCCGTCGCGGCCGCGGTGCTCGCGGTGCCCGTCCTCTCTCTCTATCGCGGCCCCCTCGTCGACCACGAACGCCTCGCGGCCGTCCTCGGAACGCTCGCGGCGGCGATTGTCTTCGTCCCCTCGCTGCCACTCTACCTCGTCTTCCTCTACTACCCGCTCGTACCGCTCCTCTATCTGGTCGAGGCGCGTCCCGCGCGGACGCTGTTGCTCCTCGGCGGTGCGGTCGTCAACTTCGCCTTCCAGTTCGACGACGTCCGTGCGCTCCTCGCGTTCGTCCCGTTGCCGACGTTCGTCCGTGACGTCTTCCTCGGAGGCGCGCGGGGCGTCCTCTCCGTCGCGACGCCGCCGCTGTGGGGCGTGACGCTTCTCTTGCTCGGCTGTCTCGCCTACCGGTACCGGCCGCTCGGGGCGCGCTCCGCCCGGTAAATCGGGTGGCTGCACGCCGCCGTTCGACCCAAAGGCACATTTACGACCGAACCTTACGGCGACCAATGTCACGGAGTCCGTCGCTCCCGGACCGACCTCGGCTCGACCTCGACCCTGAGATGTCGGACGCCGAGCGACTCGACGCGCTACGCGAGCACTACCGCCGCATCGTCCAGGTCAACGAGGAGCTCGAAGAGCGACTCGACGAAGCGGACGAACGCCGAGAGAGTCTCGTGGACGACGTGGACCGCCTCAAGCGCCGCAACGAAGTGCTGAAGACCTCCTCGCTGTACGTCGCCACGGTCGAAGAGGTGAGCGACGACGGCACCATCGTCAAGCAACACGGCAACAACCAGGAGGTGCTGACCGAGCCGTCCTCGCATCTCCGCGAGCAACTGGACGCCGGCGACCGGGTCGCCGTCAACGACTCCTTCAGCGTCCAGAGCGTCCTCGACGACGAGACGGACGCCCGCGCACAGGCGATGGAAATCGAGGCCTCGCCGGACGTCGTCTACGACGACATCGGCGGCATCGACGACCAGGTGCGCGAGGTGCGCGAAACCGTCGAGGACCCGCTCACGTCGCCCGAGATGTTCGAGGAGGTCGGCGTCGACCCGCCGTCGGGCGTCCTCCTGCACGGTCCGCCGGG
>JBDGTU010000067.1:0-13656 GCA_042216495.1 Haloferacaceae archaeon | reverse complement strand
CGCCGCCGGCGGTTTGTCTCTCGCCGCCGCCGGCGGTTTGTCTCTCGCCGCCGCCGATTCGACGTCTCCGCCCGCCGGTCGCCCCCGGCGACGCTACCGCTCCGGGACGGCGCCGGCGACGCCCCGGTCGGTCGCGACGTCGCGCAGTCGCTCGAAGATGCGGTCCGGAATCGCCACGCCGTCCTCTCGGGCGCGCGCCCGGGACTCGAACTCCGGTTCGCCCGGTAGCTTCCCCTCGCCCTTCGCGGCGACGCCCGCCGAGGGGCCGCCCCCGTAGTCGGCTTCCGCGAGATGGTCGGTGAGGGCGTCGAGTCGCTCGCGCGCCCGGGTGCGCGTCGTGAACGCGAGGGGGTCGACGGCGACGAACGCGGCGGCGTTGTTGGAGAAGCCGGGTTCGCGCTCCCCGGCGACGAGGCCGTCGCCGACGAGTCCCGCGAACAGTTCGGCGACGAGCGAGAGGCCAAAGCCCTTGTAGCCCGCCACCTCGCCGCCGAGGGGCATCAGCGCGCCCTCGCCCGCCTCGAAGGCGGCGGCGTCGAGGAAGTACTCGCCCGCCTCGTCGGTGGTCCACCCCTCCGGAATGGGGTCGCCCGTCGCCTCGCGCTCCCGTATCTTCCCGTGGGCGACCTGGCTCGTCGCCATGTCCAACACGAGGTCGAACTCGAGGGCGTCGAAGGCGGGGATGCCGAACGCGATGGGGTTCGTCGAGAGGCGACGGGTGGCGCTCCCGGCGGGCGCGACGGTGTGGCCGCCCCCCTGCGAGTTGACGAACGCCGCGAACAGGAGGCCCTCGTCGGCGACGCGTTCGGCCCACTCGCCGACGCGGCCGAGGTGGGTGGCGTCACGCAGTCCGACGACGGCGACGCCGTCCCGCGCTCGCTCGGTCAGTGCCGCGACGGCGTCGCGGCCGACCACCTGGCCGAAGGCGTCGCGGCCGTCCATCTTGACCGTCGTCGCCGTCGAGCGGTCGACGGTCGGCGTCGCCGTCGGGTCGAGGACGCCGTCTGCAATCAGGTCGCCGTAGTAGGGGACGCGCAGGACGCCGTGGGAGGTGTGGCCGCTCGCGTCGGCCAGGACGAGCGACCGAGCGACCCGTTCGGCGTGGGTCTCCGGCGCACCGTACGTTTCGAGCAGCGCCGCGGCGAACCGCTCCAGCGTCTCCGAATCGAGTCGGGTGGTGGACATGGCCCCTCCCTGTCCCCCCGGAGTGATAGGCGTTCCCGTTCGACACGCGTCGGGTCGCGGCCGCTGACTGCTCGACACGCGTCGGGCCACGGCCGATGACAACACCTAACAGGTGCGGCGGGGAAGGGAGCGCAATGCCAACCACCTTCAAGGACCTCACGCTCCGCGAAGGCGCACAGGTGCCCGGCCTCGAAATCACCGAGGACGCCGGGATGGCCGTCCTCGACGCCCTCGACGCCCTCGGCGTCGACTGCGTCGAAATCGCGTTCCCGCGGGCGAACCCGCGGGCGTCGTGGTACCGTCACGCCGACGACCTCGGCCTGCGGACGGCCGCCCTCGCGCGCGCCGTCGAGGCCGACGTCGACGCCGCCCTCGACGTCGACCCGGACGAGGTGGAGGTCATCGTCAACGCCTCCGACGTGCAACTGGAGTACGCCCTCGGCAAGACCCGCGAGGAGGCCCTCGACGTGCTGGAGGCGAACGTCCACCGCGCCGCCGAGGGCGCGGACGTGGGCGCGTCGCTGATGGACGCCGTCCGCGCCGACAACGACTTCCTCCGCGAGGGGGCGCGCCGCCTCGCCGACGCCGGCGTCGACCACGTCACCCTCGCCGACACGACGGGGAGCGGGACTCCCGACCAGGTGGCCGACACCGTCGCCGCCGTCGCCGACGAGGTGGGCGGCGAAATCGGCATCGCCGTCCACACCCACGACGACCTGGGCGTCGCCGCGGCCAACACTCTCGCGGCCGTCGACGCCGGCGCGACCAGCGCCGACGTCACCGTCGGCGGCGTGGGCGAACGCGTCGGCAACGCCCCCCTGGAGGAAGTCACGGCGCTTCTCACCCAGCGCGGCGACGACGTCGCCATCGACGTCTCGGAACTCGTCCCGGCCTGCCGGCGCGTCCTCGACGCCCTCGACGTGGACGTGCCGGACGACAAACCCGTCCTCGGCGAACTGGCCTACCGCCACGAGAGCGGGATGCACACCGCGGCGATGCTGCGCGAACCGAGCACCTACGAACCGTTCGACCCCGCCGTCTACGGCGGGAAACGCGAACTGCTGTTCGGCGAAGGCACCGGTCGCGGCGCGGCGCGGGCGCTGCTCGCCGACGTCGGCGCGGACCCGACTACCGAACTGGTCCAGGACGCCCTCGCCGCCATCCGCGACGCCGCCGAGCGCAAGGGCGACCCGCTGACCCTCGTCGAGGCGCGCGAGGCCGTCGAAACAGTCGTCTGAGTCCGCCACTCCGGGATTCGTCGAGACGCGCCGTGCTCCGTTGTCCCATCCCAAAGGTGTTTTATGCCCGCTCGCCACCCTCGGTCATATGGCATACGAAGCGTACGAGAGCATCAGCGTGGACGTCGCCGACGGCGTGGCGACCATCAAGTTCCACCGCCCCGACAAGCTCAACGCCCTCAGCACGACGGTCATGCACGACGTGAACCGCGCGTTCGACGAGATTCAACTCGACCGCTCCATCGACGTCGTCGTCATCGAGGGCGAGGGCGACGAGGCGTTCTCGGCCGGCGCGGACATCCAGGAGTACGCCGGCCCCGCCGAGGACCACGACCCGCGACAGAAGGACCGCCAGGACCTCTTTTACGACATCTACCGCCAGCCCTACGACTGCCACGCGACGACCATCGCCAAAATCGACGGCTGGGCCGTCGGCGGCGGCCTCATCCTGGCGCTGTTCTGTGACATGCGCGTCGCCACCGAGGACTCCTCCTTCGGCGTTCCGACCTGCAACATCGGCCAGATTCCGACCGGCGGGTCGAACTACCGCGCCATCCAGCTCGTCGGCGAGGCGAAGGCGAAGGAACTCATCCTGACCGCCGGCTTCATCGACGCCGACGAGGCCCACCGCATCGGCCTCGTCAACCGCGTCGCCGAGGACGCCGACGCCCTGGACGACGAGGTCCAGTCCATCGTCGACGCCATCCAGGACACCGGCCGGCAGGCGGTCAAGAACTCCAAGCGCGCACTCAATCAGGCGGCCAACGCCGAGAGCCTCGAAGAGGCCCGCGAGTTCGAACGCGAACTCTGGTGGGAGCAGTTCGCCACGGACGAGCGCCGGCGACTGGTCGACGAGTTCAACGAGGACGAATGAGCCTGCTTTCGGACCTCACCGTCGTCGAGATGACCGGCCACCGCGCGGGGCCGTTCTGCGGCGCGCTGCTCGCCGACATGGGCGCGGACGTCGTCAAGGTCGAACGCCCCGGCGCGGGCGACCCGGCGCGGACGCAAGGCCCCGGCCCGGAGAAGAAGTCGGGCTACTTCCAGGCGCTCAATCGGAACAAGCGCTCGGTGACGCTGGACCTGAAATCGGACGCCGGGCGCGAGGCGTTCATGGAACTCGTCGCCGACGCCGACGTGTTCGTCGAGAACTTCGGCTACGGCGTCACCGAGCGCCTCGGCATCGGTTACGACGACGTCACGGACGTCAACGAGGACGTCGTCTACGCCAGCGTCAAGGGGTACGGCAAGACCGGGCCGCTGAAGGAGAAACCCGGCCTCGACCTCATCCTGCAGGCCGAGGGCGGCATCATGAGCGTCACCGGCCCCGAGGGCGGCGACCCGGTGAAGGTCGGCCAGGCCGTCGGCGACCTGACGGCCGGCATGTTCGCCACCATCGGCGTCCTCGCGCGCCTGCACGAACGCGACCGGGGCGACGGCGGCGGCCAGTTCGACGTCGGTCTCTTCGACGCCATCGTCTCCCTCATGAACGAGTACCCGACGCTCTACTCCATGACGGGCGAGGTGCCCGGCCCCCAGGGGACGAGCCACCAGACGGTCGTTCCGTACCAGTTGTTCGAGACGGCCGACGGGAGCGTCGTCACGGGCGTCCCCTCCGACGACCGGTGGGAGGACTTCGTCGAGATGCTCGGCCGCGAGGAACTCCTGAACTATCCGACGAACGACGACCGGGTCGAGCACCGGGAGGAGGTCGTCGGCATCGTTCAGGAGGAGTTCGCGACGGAGCCGACCGACTACTGGCTGGACGAACTCACCGACTACGGCTTTCCCAACGGCCCGCTGAACGACGTCGCGGACGTGGCCGACCACGAGCAGGCGCGCGCCCGCGACCTCCTCGTCGACGTCGAGGACCCCGACAGCGGCGAGGTGACGCTCCCGGGACACCCGATTCACTTCCCCGACCGCGACGTCTCCGTCCGCTCGCCCGCCCCGCGCCTCGGCGAACACACCGAGGAGGTGTTCGCGGACGTCGCCGGCGAGCAGACGACGCTCGACGAGTGGCGCGAGGGCGGCGCGTTCGGGGACTGAACCGGCGCGTCGCCGGTCGAACGCGACCGTCCGTCTCGCGTCCGCTCGACCCCCCGCCGTGTTCCGGGGTCGCAAACGGCAAACGGTTTATCCCCGTCCCGCATGGCCCCTCGCATGAACCAGTCACGCCCCGACCTGGACCCTCTGTTCGACCCCGACTCCGTCGCCGTCGTCGGCGCGAGCCCCGACTCGTGGTACTCCTCGCGCCTGATGGACAACCTCCTCGACTACGGCTACGAGGGCGACGTCTACCCGGTGAACCCGAGTCGCGACGAGGCGTGGGACCGACCCTGTTACGACAGCATCACCGACGTTCCCGAGGTGGTCGACCTCGCCGTCGTCTCGGTCCCCCGCGAGTACGTCGTCGACGTCGTCCGCGACGCTGGCGAGATGGGCGTCCCCGCCGCCCTCGTCATCACCGCCGGCTTCGGCGAGGCCGACGAGACGGGCGCGGAACTCGAAGCCGAACTCGCGGCCGTCGCCGAGGAACGTGACGTCCGCGTCTGCGGGCCGAACTGCATCGGCCTCGCCAACGCGCAGTCGGGGACGGTGCTGACGAGCACCTGCTCGCGGGAGCCCGAACCGGGCCACATCGGCCTCGCCTCCCACTCGGGCGCGCTCGCGTTCACCACCTTCTTCGAACGCGCGGCCGACGAGGACGTCCACTTCGCCCACGTCGTCTCGACGGGCAACGAGGCCGACCAGTCGCTCACCGACTACGTCGAGTACATGGCGGGCGACCCCGACGTCGACGTCGTCTGCGTCTACGTCGAGGGGCTGGACGACCCCCGGCGGTTCGTCGACGTGGCATCCGCGGCGACCCGGTCGGGGACGCCCGTACTGGCGGTGAAGATCGGCCGCTCCGAGGTGGCCCAGGCCGCCGCCGCCTCCCACACCGGGTCGCTCACCGGCAACGACGCCGTCTGGGAGAGCGCCCTCTGGCAGGCCGGCGTCGAACGCGTCCCCGACGTCCCGGACCTCATCGGCCGCGCCAGCGTCCACGCCGCCTTCGACGCGCCCGATTCGCCGCGGACCTGTATCGCCTCGACCAGCGGCGGCCTCGCCACTCTGCTCGCGGACCTCGCGGACGTCCGCGGCCTCGAACTCCCGCCGCTCTCCCCCGACACCGAGGGAGCCCTGCTCGACATGGAGGAGCTGCTCACCTTCGGCGAACTCCACAACCCCGCGGACATCCGCGGCTACGGGGCAGAGGTCATCCCCGAAATCGCCGACCACCTGTTCGCCGACGACCGCTTCGACTCGTACCTGTTCGCCATCGGCCTCTCGGCCGTCGACGACCGGGCGGCGCAGATAGCGGACGACCTCGTCGACGTCGTGGACCGCGCCGACGACCCCGTCGTTCTCCTGTGGACCGGCCGGAAGGACCCCGCCGACCTCGACGACCCGCAACCGTACGAACGACTCCGCGAGGCCGCGCCGCTCTTCTACGACCCCGCGAACGCGGTCGACGCGCTGTCGTCGCTCGTCGAGTTCGGCGAGGCGCGGGCGCGCGTTCCGCCCGCGGACGCCGCGCTCTCGCCGGCGTCGGCCGCCACCGAGAGCGGCCCCGACCTCCCCGACGGCCGCCTGCTGACGTGGGCGGAGGCGACGGACCTGCTCGCGGCCTACGACATCGAACCCGTGGCGACGCGGCGGGCAGCGAACCCCGAGGAGGCGGCGGCCGCGGCCGATACGCTCGGCTATCCCGTCGTCTGTAAGGTGGACTCGCCCGACGTTGGCCACCGCAACCGCGTGGGCGCGGTGAAAATCGGCCTCGACTCGCCCGGCGAGGTTCGCGAGGCGTACGCCGAGGTGCTCGACAACACCCGCGACCACCTCCCCGACGCCGACGTCGAGGGCGTCCTCGTCCAGCCACAGGTCGCCGCCGGCGTCGAGGCGCTGGTCGGCCTGTCGCGGGACCCCGAGTTCGGCCCGGTCGTCACCGTCGCCACCGGCGGCACGTTCGTCGAACTGTTCGACGACGCCGCCCACCTCCTCCCGCCCGTGACGGAGGCGCAGGCCCGCGCCGCCCTCGACCGGACGCGGCTCCCGGACCTCCTGGATGCAGAGTACGGGACGACGGCCGCCCTCGACGTGCTGGCGTCGCTCGTCGCCGACGTGAGTCGGCTCGCCGCCGAACGCGACGACGTGGACGAACTCGACCTGAACCCGGTCGTCCTCGACGCCGACGGCCTCGCGGCGGTGGACGTTCTCGTTCGGACGCGCTAGGCGAACTCGACGTCGTGGAACTCGATGCGCGCGCCGCCGGCCTCGCTCTCGGTCGCTCGCGTCCCCCAGCCGTGGGCCTTCGCGATGGAGTCGACGATGGCGAGGCCGAGGCCGGTGCCACCCTCGTCCGTGGTGTAGGCGTGGTCGAAGACGTCCTCGCGCTCGCTCGGCGGGATGCCGGGGCCGTCGTCGGCGACGAAGAGCGTCCCGCCGTCGACGCCGACGGTTATCGTCAGCCCGGCGCTCTCGCCGCCACGACGGAAGTCCCCGTCGGCAGTTCGTGCCGTCGTCCCGCTCGAACCCCCTTCGGCCAGCGCCGGTGACTGCTCCGTCGGCCCGTGCTCGACCGAATTCCGAAAGAGGTTCGTGAACACCTGCACGAGACGGTCCTCGTCGGCGACGACGGTCACGTCGTCGTCGAACGCGACGTCGAGTGTGGCTCCGTCGGTGTCGGTCGTCTCCCACGCCGTCCGCACCACGTCGGCGAGGGCGACCGGCGACGTCTCGGCAATCGTCTCGCCCTGTTTCGAGAGGTGAAGCAGGTCCTCGATGAGTCGCTCCATCCGGTCGAGGGCCGTCTCGACGGCGTCGAGTCGGTCGACGTCGCCGGCCTTCGCGCGCTGGAGTTCGCCCTGCGCGACGTTCAGCGGGTTCCTGAGGTCGTGCGAGACGATGCTGGTGAACTGATTCAGCCGTTCGTTCTGCCGCTCCAGCGCCCGCTGCTGGCGCTTCTCCTCGGTGATGTCGTCGTTGACGGCGACGAAGCGGTCGATGTCCCCCTCGTCGTCGGTGAGCGGGGCGATGGTCTGGTTGACGTGGTACTTCGTCCCGTCCTTGCGCCGGTTGACGATTTCGCTCGTCCACACGTCGCCCGAGAGGATGGTGCTCCAGAGCCGCCGGTAGAACTCCGGTCCGTGCTCGCCGGACTTGAGGATGCTCGGCGTCTTTCCGATGGCCTCCTCGGCGGCGTAGCCGGTCACCTCCTCGAAGCGCGGGTTGACGTACTCGATGGTGCCGTCGCGGCGCGTGATGTAGATGGTGTGTCCGGCGTGTTCGACGGCCTTCCGGAACGTCTGGAGGTCGTTTCGCGTCTCCAGGTGGTGGATGCCGTGGGCCATCGAGTCGCCGAGGTCACGGAGCAGTTCGCGCTCGGAGTCGTCGAACGCCCACGGACGGTCCGCGTACAGCGAGAGGACGCCGTAGGTGGTGTCCTCGTAGACGATGGGGATGGCGGCGGTGGCGAGCACGCCGCGTTCGAGGGCCGCTTCGCGCCACGGCTCGAACGCGGGGTCCTCGCGGACGTCCTGTGCCACCCGTATCTCGCCCGTCCGGAGGGCGTCGCCCGTCGGCCCGCGCCCGGTCTCTCGCTCGTCGACCGTGATGGTGACGTCGTCGAGGTAGCCGTCGTCGTCGCCGGCGACGACGTCCGGGGTGACGGCGTCGGCCGCCGTCCCGTCGACCCGGCCGCACCAGACGAACTGGTACTGGTCCGACTCGCCGAGACGGTCACACACCGTCCGTTCGAGTTCGTCCCGCGTCTCGGCGCTGACGACGGCGCGGGTCACGTCCTGGATGACCGTCGCGACGCGGCGCGCTTCGTCCACTCGACTCCGTTCGTAGCCGGCGACGACGGCCCGTTCGACTGCCGCCGCGACCCGGTCGCGGACGTCCGGTCCGTCCGGGACGTATTCGCTGACGCCGGCGGTGACGGCGTCGGCTGCGACCGTCTCGTCGCCCTCGCTCGGAGCGAGCACGAACGGGAGGTCCGGCGTCCGCCTGCGCACCGCTCGAAGGGCTTCGACGCCGTCCACCTCGGGGGGACAGTGGTCACAGACGACGCAGTCGGCGTCGTCGTACGCCCCCGCCATCAGTCGCTCGGGGCGAATCTGTTCGACAGCGACTCGCTCGTGTTCGCGTTCTATCGCGGTCCCGATTCCTCGCCCACCCGAGGCCGGGCCGGCGTAGAGAACCCGAATCTCGCCCCGCTCTGTGGGCGTCTTCGGGAACGACATTCGTCGCAACCTTGTCGAAGGGTGCATATATACCTCCCGTAACGTGCCGACGCGTCGGCGACGTATCCTCCACCCTTATTTGAACGCCGGCCCTCTGTGAACGCCCATGAGTGACGAACACACGGACCGGCGTCTGGTCGCCGGCTGGCAGGGTCGCTACTACGAGGACTTCACCGTCGGGGACATCTACAAGCACCCCTACGGCCGGACCATTACCGAGACGGACGACGTCTGGCTGACGAACGTGACGATGAACCTGAACCCGATGCACTTCAACGAGGCCTACGCCGCCGAGACCGAGTTCGGCGAGCGCCTCGTCAACGGCCTCGTCGTCATCGCCACGGCCACGGGGATGAGCGTCATCGACGTCTCCCAGAACGCGACCGCGAACCTCGGCTACGACGACGTGCGCCACCACGCGCCCGTCTTCCACGGCGACACCATCTTCGCCGAGAGCGAGGTGCTGGACAAACGCGACAGCGACTCCCGCGACCACGTCGGCATCGTCACCACCGAACTCCGCGCGTTCAATCAGGAGGACGAGCAAGTGCTGTCTCTGGAGCGGACCGGGATGGTGCTCAAACGCGACCACGCCCAGCCGACCGCCGCGAAACCCCCCGGCTGGATCGACGGCGTCGGCACGCAACCGGAGGACCTCGAGTGACGGACGGCGACGTGCGACGACTCGCCGGACGTGGTTCGGACGGTCGGTGCCGCCGTGCTGTCGGCCGGACAGGTCGGTCGTCGCTGGACGCCTGGCCTTCTCCGAGGCTCGCCACATCGGGATTCGCCGCGGCCACACCCTTCCGACGCGTTCGCCGACTGCGATGTGGGACCGCCTGGAGCCGCGCTCGACGAGTCGTTCCTGAATCCGCCGCGAGAAACCCTCGTTCGGGTCGAAGGCCGCGGAAGCGAGGTGGACCGGCGGCGTGCTGACGGGGGCGAATCCGATGCTCGCTCCGTCGGGGTAGTAGCGGTCATCGTCGTGGTCGACGGACGCCTCGTTCCGGAGGCGCGTCACCACTTCGGGTGAGTGCGTCGCCGGCGGACTGGGACGTTGTGGGAACCGGCGTGATACGCGCCTGCGACACTTGCTGGGCGGCGAGGACCCGCAGAGTTCCGGCTCCCGAAAGCTGTTCACGGTCACCGGCGAGTTGCATGTTATGGAGATAACAGATGTCGAGACGATCCTGATGGACAGTGCCGTGGACGCGGCGTCGCTCCCCGCGGAAGTAGACGAGCGATCCATCGAAATCAGCTCCGTGATCGTCCGCCTCCACACCGACGAGGGCATCACCGGGCTCGGGGAGTCGTTCTACCGCTCGGTCGAGCACAACCGATTTCTCGCCCGGAGCATCGAGGCGATGGGCGACCACGTCGTCGGCGAGGACCCCCGGGACGTGACTGCGCGGTGGCACGACCTGCACGTCCACGTCAAGCGCTCCGGTGCGTGGGGAGCGCTGAGCGCACTCGACGAGGCGATGTGGGACGTCAAGGGCAAGGACGCCGGGAAGCCGGTGTATCAGCTACTCGGGGGGCAGGCGAGCGACGTCAAAGCCTACGCGACGTTCCCCGCCTCGAAGACGCCCGCGGAACTTCAGGATTCCGCTCGGTGGCTGGCCGACAAGGGCTTTCGGGCGATGAAGATCGGTGCCGGCTTCGGCGTCGCCGAGGACCGAGAGCGAATCGACGCCGTGATGGACAGCATCCCGGAGGGCTTCGGCCTCGCTATCGACGCGAACACGTCCTACGGGTTCGACGACGCCCTCGCCGTCGCCGAGACGGCGAGCGAACGGGAACTGGAGTGGTTCGAGGAGCCCATCTCGCACACCGACATCGAGGGACAAGCGACACTGAATCGTCGCGTGTCGGTCCCGATATCGGGCTATCAGACGCACACGCCCCACTATCCCGCCGTCGACCACCTCCGTTCGAACGCCCTCGAAATCTACCAGCCGTCGCTCGACTACGTCGGCGGCGTCACGGGCGCGAACCGCGTCGCCACGCTCGTCGAGGCGTTCAACAAGCGACTCGTCCCGCACGCGCTCGGTCCCGCGGTGAACTACGCGGCCAGTCTCCACGTCGCTGCGGCGAGTCGCGCCTGTTCACTCGTGGAATTTGCGGTGCTCGACGAGGACGTCGACGACCCCGGAACGTACGTGGCTGGCCCCTACGTCGAGAACGCCGATGCGATTTACGTTCGGGACGGCGGGAGCGTCCCTGCCCCCGAACGCCCCGGCCTGGGCGTCGAACTCGACGAGGACGTCCTCGAAGCCTACAGACTCGATTGACCCCGCTACCGACGGGAGTGTCCACTACAGTACGTTACCACGACCCAAACTGTTTTCATCACTTCGGCAGGGAGTAGTGTATGGTCGACTTCGAAGCGTACGAGAGCCTCTCCGTGGACGTGAACGATTCGGTAGCGACGATAGAATTTCACCGCCCGGACAGCCTCAACGCGATCTCGACGCAGGTCCTCCTCGACCTCCAGCGGGCGTTCGACGAGATCCAGCTCGACCGCTCCGTCGACGCCGTGGTAATCCAGGGCGAGGGTGACGAGGCGTTCTCCGCGGGCGCTGACATCGAGCAGTACGCCGGCACGGCCGAGGAAAACGACCCTCGGCAGAAAGACCGACAGGAACTCTTCTACGACGTCTTCCGGAAGGCACGGAACGTCCATCCGGTGACGATTGCCAAGATACACGGCTACTGTGTGGGCGGCGGACTCGTCCTCGCGACCTACTGTGACGTGCGCATCGCGACTGCGGACGCCACGTTCGGGATTCCGACCTGTGACATCGGCCAGATTCCGGGCGGCGGCGCGACCTCCCGGACCGTCCAACTGGTCGGGGAGGCCAAAGCCAAGGAACTCGTCCTCACGGCGGGGTTCGTCGGCGGCGAGGAAGCCCACCGCATCGGCCTCGTGAATCGACTCGTGGACGACCACGAGGCACTCGACACAGCGGTCGACGAACTCGTCGACGCCGTCGGCGACACGGGGCGACGGGCGGTGAAAAATTCGAAGCGTGCCCTCAATCGGGCCGCCGACGCGGCGACTCCCGACGAGGCTCGCGAGTACGAACGCGACCTCTGGTGGGAGCAGTTCGCCACCGACGAGCGCCGGCAACTGGTCGACGGCTTCGTCGACGAGGACTGATTCGCCGGGCGTTCGCGCCCGAGGTTATTTACGGAACCCCGCGGTGTGTGGCCCATGCGAATCCCGTCCGAGTCGGAGCTATTGGAGTTGGCGGACCGTTTCGGCATCGAACTCGACGACGAAGAAGTGGCGGCCGTCCAGACGCAGGTCGCCCGGAATCTCGACGGACTCGACGCGGCGACGTCGACGTCGCTCGGTGGCACCGAGACGGCGGACGTCGGGGCTCGGTCCTGGCGCGAACCGGCCGACGATCCCTACAACGCCATCGCGACCGCCTGTGACGTTCCACCGAAGACGGACGGTTCGGAGCGACTGGCCGACGTCGACGTGGGAGTGAAGGACATCGTCGCCGTCGCAGGAGTCCCGATGCAGTGTGGCTCGAACGCCATGCGCGGCTACATTCCGGGTTTCGACGCCACCGTCGTCGACCGACTCCGCGGCGCGGGAGCGACCATCGCTGCCAAGACGAACCTCGACGAATTCGCGGGGGGGTCCCGTGCCGTGTCCGCCGACGGCCAGATGCGACACCCCCACGATCCCGCGCACGTCCCGGGGGGATCGTCCGGCGGGAGCGCGATTGCCGTCGCCACCGATCGGGTCGACGTCGCGCTCGGGACGGACACCGGAGGGAGCATCCGGATGCCGGCCTCGCACTGTGGTATCGTCGGGCTCAAACCGACCTACGGGCTCGCGCCGCTCGACGGCATCGTCGAGAACACGTACACGCTCGATCACGTCGGTCCGATGACGTCGACGGTACGGGACGCGGCGACCGTTCTGGAAATCATCGCCGGAAAGACCCGGGACGACCCCGCGAGTATGCAGGCGGCGGGCCGCGACGACTACGCGGTCGGTGGCTACGTCGACGCCGCCGAGGCTCCGCCCGACCTCTCCGACGTGACACTCGGCGTCGTCAAGGAGGGGTTCGGAAACGGCACCGCGGAGCAGTCCGTCGAGGACGCCATCGTCACGCGAACGCGGGCGGCGCTCGACGACCTCGCCGACGCAGGCGCGACGCTCCGGAGCGTCTCGATAGGCCACTACGAGGACGCCGCGCCGGTGAAATACGTCCTAAGCTACGCCGAACTCGCCGCCCACTGGCGGGACGGCGGTGCGCCCTATCGACGCGGCGGGAGCGTCGACCCGAACTATCAGGCGTCGTTCGCCCGGAGTACGCGCGCCGCGAGCGCGGAGGTGAACGAGTATTACCGAGCACGGCTCCTCGCGGGCGCGCAACTCGTCGAGGCCCACAACGGACGCCACTACACGCGCGCCCTCGCCGCGGCGCGCGACCTCGAAGCCGAGTTCGACGACGCCGCGAGCGGCGTCGACGCCCTCGTCACGCCGACGATGCCCTCGACCGCGCCGACCGTCGAGGAGGCCAAACAGCCCGGCTTCAACTACGCACGAAATACCCTCCCGGCCAACGTCACCGGACGGCCCGCGATCACGCTCCCGAACGGACGTGTCGAGGGACTCCCGACCGGACTCCAACTGCTCGGAGGCTCCTTCGACGAACGACGTCTCCTCGGCGTCGCTGCCGCGGCGGAATCCCTTCTCGAATAGCGACGCTGCCGACCGGTCCGCTGGCTCGTCGCCGTCACCGGGTCGCAGTATTTGCGACCGTCCGAAATTGCACTGGATATTGTCTGGTTGGCAAAGGCTTATTCCCCGAGGAGCATGACTATCGATGGCATGGCAGATAATAACAATCGAGAGGGAGGAGGTCGGAACGTGAACCGGCGGCGAGTCCTGAAAACGGCGGGCGCAGCGACGCTCGCCG
>JBDGTU010000075.1:0-13972 GCA_042216495.1 Haloferacaceae archaeon | reverse complement strand
CGGCGCTCCGGCCGTCGTCGCCCCGAGCATCGGGGCGCGTCTCGTTCCGCGTGGCGTTGGCGACGGCACCGACGGCGGACGAGGGCGGCGTTCCGTCGGTGGCCGCCGCTCCGCCGGGACCGAACGCTCGTCCACGGTCGGCCGACACCGACCGGTCGGCCGGGACGGACGTCGTCCCCGAGACGGCGTCGACGGCGGCGAGCGCGTCGACGTCCGTCCCGGCCGTGCGTTCGAGGACGGTTTCGATTTCCGCCGGCGAGAGGTTCCGATTCCGGGACTGCATCAACGCCGCCGTTCCGGCGACGTACGGGGCGGCGGCGGACGTGCCGGTCAATCCGGGAACCGCGGCGGTCTGGGCCCAGCCGGGCGCGTTCACGTCGACGCGCCCCGCGGCGTTGCGGGAGGTGTACCCCTGCTGACCGCCGTCGCCCGACGCACCGACGGTGATGACGTGGTCGCTCGTCGCCGGGGCGACCATGCTCCCTCGCGCCGTCGCGTGTTCGAGGGCGTGGTACGCCGCGAACAGTTGGACTGAACCGGGGGAGTCGACGCCGCGGTGAGCGTGGACGGCGACGTAGTACCGGCCGCGGGGGACGGCGACGTCGATGGCCTCGATTGTCCGCCCCGGATCGGACTCGCGGGTCGCCGATTCCGCGACGACCCTGTCGCCGCCGAAGGGCGTTCGCCGGTAGAGATAGAGGTCGTAGTCCGCACCGGAAGACCACCGCAACCGGAGCGATACCCGCCCACGTGTCGGCGACCCGTTCGCGAGGGCGTTCGCCTCGACGCCGTCGTCGAAGACGACCCAGCCGTCGGTGACGCCCCGCCCCGACCAGTGGCGGTTGGCGTAGTTGCCGGCCGAGGTGACGAAGACGACGCCCGAGTCGACGGCTCGTTCGGCCGCGTTCGTGATGCGCGCGCTCTCTCCCTCGACGGTGGGGAAGTAACTCCCCGAGTCGACGATGACGCTCACGTCGCGTTCGACCAGCCACGCGATGGCCTCGGCGTAGTCGGCGGCCGTCGGCGTTCGGCCGACGGACGCGAGATAGAGGTCAGACGACGTCGCCGTCTCGGAGACGACTTCCGCGACGGCCGTGTCGTGGGCCGTCACTCGGGGGCCGAAGGCGTCGTCGGAGAAGCGCCGACGAGCAGCGACGTGCGGGCCGACGGCGCGACTCGACGCGTCGAATCCGCTCCCGACGATGCCGACGCGGACGCCGCTTCCGGTCGTGCCACGGGCGCGGACGTGGTCGGCGCGAATGGCACGGACGCCCGAACCGGCGTTCCCGGTCGCAGGGTCCCGGTCGACGGCGCGTTCGACTTTCTGGGACAGGCGGGCGTCGCCGGCGGTGAGCGAGCGGTCACGCTCCGGTCCGGGGTCCGCGCCGCCGAACGCCGGCACGACGCCGGCGACGAGGACGAGCAGGATAGCCGCGCCCACCGTGGCGTCGATTCGAAACATCCGTCGGGTTAGCTCCAGTGGTGCCACGCCGCCACGAGTGCGAGAACGAGCGCCCCACCGGCGAAGAAGGCGACGCCCGGCGGGAGGAGGCCGAGAACCGGGCCGACCGCCTCGCCGACGCCGTCGCCGACGCGCGGGGCCGTGCCCGGCCCGCCGAGGTCGACGACGCCGGCACCGAACGCACGCTGGACGACGAGGGCGACGCCGACGAGGAGGGCGAGCGCGCCGACCAGCCGTTCCAGCGAATCCAGAAAGCGCTCCTCGTCCGTCTCGGAGCCGATACAGACGACGAGCGAGTCCTCGCTCGGCGCGTAGACGTTCATCTCGCGTCCCTTCACCGAATACCGCGTGTCGGCGACGCGAACGACGCCCGCCTCTTCGAGTTGGCCGAGGTGGTGGCGGACGTTCTGGAGCGACGTCGACACCGATTCCGAGAGTTCGGACGCCGTCGCGGGGTCCTCGTGGAGGGCGGCCACGATTGCACGCGCAGTCTCCGAGGAGAGCGACCGGATGAGCGTCGCCGCGTCGTCGTCGGTCAGCGACACGACGCGGAGTTCCCCGTCGTCGGCCGCGACGTCGGGGTCGGACTGGGAGGGTAGCAGCCCTGACATATGCGGATTCGTTCACTTCCTCCGTACTAAGTGCTTCGGAACGATACCGGAAGTTGATACGTCCTGGCAGTTTCGACCGCCGTCGGGTATCAGCAACTTGTCGGGATTCTGTCCGATCGGTGGAGCGCGAGGAGGAGGGCCGCGAACAGGAAGAGCCCGACCGCGAGCTCCCGGAAGACGGCGTCGAAGGAGTAGCCCACCTCGGTGAGGATGCCGACGACGCTGCTGCCCGTCGCCTCGAACAGCAACGCGACGCCGCCGTAGACGGCGTAGGCGCTGGCGCGGTTGTCGGGGACGGTCTCCAGCATGTAGGCGTCGAGCGCCGGAAAGAGGCTGTGGATGGAGTAGCCGAGAACGACGTTCACGACGGCGAGCAGTGGCCCGGAACTGACGGCCGTCAGCGCGAACACGCTCGCGGCGAAGACGGTGACGATGCCGATGACGTAGGGGACGTGTGGCAGGCGGTCGGCGAGGCGACCGCTGAACCAGAACGCCGGCGTCCCGGCGGCGAAGACGACGGTCAGGAGGACCCCCGCGTGACCCTGGGTCACGTCTTTCGCGGCGACGAGGTAGGTCACGTAGAAGTTGAAGACGCCCTGCCAGACGAACCCCGCCGCGCCGACCATCGCGACGCCGGCGAGGATGACTCGCCAGTGGGAGACGGCCGCGAGGAAGTCTCGGTCGGGGTCGCCGCCGCCGTCGCCGCCGTCGCCGAAGACGGCAAACAGGAGCGTGACGACGGCGACGGTTCCGGCGAGCAACCAGAACACTTCGCGCCAGGAGGCGAACGCGACGATGGTGACGGCTACCGTCGGGGCGATGACGGCGGCCATCTGGGCGGCGGACCCGTGGATTCCGACCGCCCGTCCCACGCGGTCGGGATAGAGGTCGCCGACGATGGGGATGGCGGTCGCGTAGTAGACGCCCGAGGCGATGCCCACGGCGAACGCGCCGATGCGGAGGGTCGTCAGCGACGTCGCCATCGCGGTCATGGCGGCGGCGACGACGAGCAACGCCCCCGTCGCGACGACGACCCAGCGGCGCGATATCCGGGTGAGGAGGTAGCCGACCGGGATTCGCGGGAGCGCCGTCCCGACCCACACCAGCGACGCGACGACGCCGACGGCCGCCGGACCGACGTCGAACGTCGTCCGGAAGGTTTCGAGCAGGGGAGCGAAGGTGACTCGTCCGAAGTTGACGAGAAAGACGAAGCCACAGAGCGTCCCGAAGAGGCGTCGCGTCACACCGGCGCTTCGGCGAGACGGGTCACAAACGTTCCGACTCCGGTCGTTCGGGGACGAGGGACCGTCCGGCGGGAACGACACTCAGTGTGAGTGGTCGTGAGCGTGGTCGTGGGCGCTCCCCGCCGCGTGGCCCTCGGGGAGGCCGTCGGCGTGACCGTGGGGGTCGCCGTCGACGAACTCGTGGGCCGAGCGGTCGCCCGCCTCGAACTCGCCGACGCGGGCGGTGAGTTCGCCGGGGTCGAGCAGGTCCCGGTCGACCAGGAGGCGTTCCAGCGCCGCCAGCCACTGCCGGTAGTAGACGTCGTCGGCGTCCGCGCCCGATTCGCGGTCGGCGTCGACCTCGTCGACGAGGCGGGTCTGGAACTCGTCCCACGGCAGGTCGTCCTCGTCGGTGAACGCGACGGCGAGGGCGAAGGCGCGGGCCTGCCACGGCGCGTCGAACGTCGGGGCGTCCTCGCGGGGGTCCGGCGGGAGCGCGTCGCTCATGCGAGGCGCTCCACCCCGATCATCGCGTTCCGGGTGACGCGTTCGGCGAGTTCGGACTCGCTCAGGTCCGCCGTCCCGGGCGGTCGCTGCGGGAGCACCAGATACCGGATTTCGGAGTTGCTGTCCCACACCTGTATCTCGACGTCGTCGTCGAGGTGGGTGTCGAACTCCTCGGCCAGGAGCGCCCGGGGTTCGTCGACGGCGCGGGAGCGGTAGGCGGGCGTCTTGTACCACGTCGGCGGCAGTCCGAGCACCGCCCACGGGTAACACGAACAGAGGGTACAGACGACGAGGTTGTGCGTGTCGGGCGTGTTCTCGACGACGCGCAACTCCATCACCTCGTCGTTGACCTCGGCGTTGACCTCCGCGACGGCCTCGATACCGTTCGTCGTCAGGCGCTCGCGGTAGTCGGGGTCGGTCCACGCCTTCGCCACCGCCTTCGCCCCCGAGAGGGGCCCGACGTCGTCCTCGTAGGTGGCGATGACGTCGTCGACGGCCTCGGCGCTCAACAGGCCCTTCTCTATCAGGAGCGACTGGAGGGCCCGAGCGCGGGCCTCGGGGTCGTGGTCGCGGAGTCGGTCGGCGGTCGATGCCTCCGTCGGGTCGTGGTGGTCACTCATCGTCGGCCTCGATGTATCGTTCCCAGAGTTCGATGCGGACGGCGTCGGCGTCGGTGTGGTCCTCGCCCCAGAGGTCGGCGGCGTCGAACCGGACGTTGTACAGCGGTTCGACGGCGTCCTCGCCGTGGGCGTGAGCGTCGGGGTAGACGTGCGTCCCGCGGTGGGCGACGACGACGCCCGCCGCGCCGCGGACGTAGCGCGGACACCGGGTGTGGCCGGTGGGATGCTCCTTCAGGACGCGAACCCGGTCGCCTTCCTCGAAGACGGGCTCTCGCTCCCTGTCGGGCCGTTCCGACCGGTAGTGGTCCGCGACGCCCGGGACGAGGTCGGCCAGCGACGGCCCGTCGGCGTCGGGCATCTCCGCCTCGCCCGCCTCGAAGGCGGCGGTGCGCGCCGCGAGTTCCTCCTCGGTGACGACGCCCGCCTCGACGAAGAGCTGGGAGACGCCGGTGAGCCACCGCTCGTAGTAGGGCGTCTCCAGGTAGTACGTCGGGTCGTGCCGTTCGAGTCGGTGGCGGAACTGGTCGAGGTTGAACACGTCGTTGCCCAGGCCGGCGATGTAGGCGGCCTGGACGCGCCCCTCCCACCCCTCGTGGAACGGCGAGGCGTCGTCCGGTTCGTCCGGCGGCAGGTCGCCGAACCCGTCCATGCCGCCGACGTCGTGGATGCCGTCCATGTCTCACTCCATCACCCTCGACGACGAAAGGGTTTGTGCTCCGGTACCGAGGACCACCTCCCCGATTTCGACCCGAGAGATTAACGGACGGGCGTGCGAACGACCGGCCATGATAACGGCAGCACGCATGGCGGCCGTCGACGAGAACGCGGCCGCCCTCGGCGTCCCGCGAAAACAGCTCATGGAGTCGAGCGGGCGCGCCGTCGCCGCCGTCGTCGACGAGGTGGCCGACCCCGGCGATTCGGTATCGCTCGTCTGTGGCCGCGGCAACAACGGCGGCGACGCCTTCGTCGCGGCACGCTTTCTCGACGACTTCGAGACGGTCGTCCACCTGGTCGGCCGCCCCGAGAGCATCTCGACGGACATCGCCCGCGAGAACTGGGACGCCCTCCGGCGAGCCGAGTACGACGCCCGCGTCGTGCGCGACTCGCGGGCGTTCGCACTCGGCGACCCGGACGTCGTCGTGGACGCCCTGTTGGGCACGGGCGTGACGGGGTTGCTCCGCGAACCCGAGGCGACGGTGGTCGGACGAATCAACGACGCCGGAGCCACCGTCGTCTCGGTGGACGTGCCCTCCGGCGTCGACGCCGACACGGGCGAATCGGCGGGCGTCGCCGTCGACGCGGAGCACGTCGTCACGTTCCACGACGAGAAGCCGGGGCTCGCCGACCTCGACGCCGCGGTGACCGTCGCCGACATCGGCATCCCCGAAGCGGCGGAGACGTTCGTCGGACCGGGCGACGTGCGGCGACTCTCGCGCCGCTCCGAGTCTCACAAGGGCGACCACGGCGAGGTGCTGGTCGTCGGCGGCGGCCCCTACACCGGCGCGCCCGCTCTCGCCGGCCAGGCGGCGATGCGGGCGGGTGCCGACCTCGTGCGCGTCGCCTGTCCCGACGCCGTCGCCCGCGAGGTGCAGGCCTTCGAGGAAGGCCTCATCCTCCGGCCGTTCGCCGGCGACCACCTCGCCCCCGAACACCTCGACCACGTCCGCGCGCTCGCGGCCGACCACGACGCCGTCGTCTTCGGCCCGGGACTCGGCGACCACGACGCCACCCTCGACGCCGTCGCGGACTTCCTCGCCGACTACGAGGGGCGAGCCGTCGTCGACGCCGACGCGCTCCGGGTCGTTCCCGAGGTGGCGACGGACGCCGACCTGGTGTGTACGCCCCACCAGGGCGAACTGCGGGCGATGGGCGGCCCCGTCGCCGACGACTGGGAGGAACGGGCGGCCCTCGTGGCCGACTTCGCCGCCGAACTCGGGCACACGCTCCTGGTGAAGGGGGCCTACGACGTGATTTCGGACGGCGAGACGACGCGCGCGAACCGAACCGGAAACCCCGGCATGACCGTCGGTGGTACCGGCGACGTCCTCGCCGGCGCGGTCGGCGCACTCGCGGCGACCCACGACCCCGACCTCCCCCTGCTCGACGCCGCCGCCATCGGCGCGTACGCCAACGGCCGCGCCGGCGACGCGGTGGTCGAGGCGAACGGCTACGGCCTCCTCGCCTCCGACCTCCTCGCTCGCCTCCCGCACGCCCTGCGGGGTGATGGCGATGCGTGACGACGCCGGCGACGACCTGACCCACACCGACGAGTCGGGCAACGTCCAGATGGTCGACGTGGGCGACAAGCCGGACACCTCGCGACGGGCGGTCGCCCGCGGCGAAATCAGGCTCCAGGAGTCGACCGTCGACGCCGTCCGGAGCGACGAAATCGGGAAGGGCGACGTGCTGGCGACGGCGCGAGTCGGGGCCGTGCAGGCCGTCAAGCACACCTGGGAGACCATCCCGATGTGCCACCAGATTCCCATCACCAACGTCGAGACGGCGTTCGACGTGCGCGACGACCGGGTCGTCCTCACCGTCGCCGTCGAGACGACGGGCAAGACCGGCTGTGAGATGGAGGCGCTGGAGGGCGTCACCACCGGCCTCAACGTCGTCTGGGACATGGTGAAGGCCGCGGAGAAGGACGACGACGGGCAGTATCCCGACACCGGGATCGGGGACGTCCGCGTCGTCGAGAAGGAGAAGCGAACCCGCTAGGCGAGGTGCGCCTCGAACCAGTCGGCCGCGAGTTCGGCCACCTCCTCCAGTTCGCCCGGTCCCTCGAAGAGGTGGCCAGCGCCCTCGACGACGGCCAGGTCCTTCTCGCAGTGGAGTCGGGCGAACGCCTCGCGGTTGCGTTCGAGCACCTGCGTGTCCGCGCCGCCGACGACGAACAGCGACGGGGCCGTCACCTCGGACAGCACCGCCGACGCCATGTCGACGCGCCCGCCGCGGGAGACGACGGCGTCGACGTCGCCGTCGAGGCGCGCCGCGGCACGGAGGGCGGCCGCCGCGCCCGTACTCGCGCCGAAGTACCCCACGTTCAGGTCCCCTACGTCGTCCCGCTCCCGGACCCACTCCGTGACCGCCACCAGGCGGTCGGTCAGGAGGGGGACGTCGAATCGGTTCTCGCGCACCTGGTCTTCCGCCTCCGTCAGCAGGTCGAACAGCAGCGTTCCCAGTCGCCGCTCGCGGAGCGTCTCGGCGACGAAGTTGTTCCGCGGGCTCTTGCGACTGCTTCCGCTCCCGTGGGCGAAGACGACGAGCCCCTCCGCGCCGTCCGGCACCGCGAGTTCGCCTTCGAGTTCGACGCCGTCTGTGGGGATGGACACCAGCGGTCCGCTCGTGTCGGTCATGTGTCGTGTGTGGGCGCGGAGGGTGATAACGGCCGCGGCTAACCCAGGTCGCCGTCGCGTTCGTGTGCGTCGGCGCTGCGCAGTCGTTCGACGCCGTCGACTTCGTCGACGACGGGCGGGACGGCGTCCGGGACGAGGTGTCGCCAGGGCTCGCCGGCGAGCATCCGCCGGCGAATTTCGGTGCCGCGGTATCGCTCGCGGTCGAACAGGTCGACGCCCCGGACCTCGTACCCCTCGCGCTCGAAGAGGTGTTCGACGAGGGGGTTGTTGGTATAGACCACCTCGAACGGCGGACAGGTGGCGGCGACGTGGCCGACCCACACGGCGTACCGGTCGACGTCCTCGATGGGAACCGCCATCGTCGTCGCCGCGACGTCCGCGACGGCGTTGTGGACCATGCTGATTCGCTCGCCCGCCGTGAAGGGGTTCTCGACGGTGTGTGAGGCCTGTGCGCTGCCGACGCCGACCAGAACCTCGTCGACCGCCGCGGCGACCGATTCGACGAACTGGTAGTGACCGAGATGGAAGGGCTGGAAGCGCCCCACGAACAGTCCGCGCATGCGCCCGTCTACGGACGGCGTGGTAAAGTCTCTCGGGCGTGAGCTCCCCGGAGAGGGGACCTCTGGACCAGCAGTCAGCCGAGCAGTCCCGCAGCGACGCCGAGGACGCCGACGCCGGCACACGCGAGGAAGGCGAGGAAGTAGACGCCTGCGAGTTCGTCGACCGAGAGCGCCTCCCCGGTCACGGCGGGCGTCGCGTCGGGCGGGAACAGACGGTCGGCGACCGACGTCCGCCGGTCCGTCAGTGCCGCGAGTTCGGCACCGAGGCGACGCACTAGCACGCCGAACGCGAGGAAGGGGACGCTGGCGACGAGCAGATAGACGCCGCGGGCGAACGAGAGACGGCCGAGCGCGGAGACGAGCGTCGAGCCAACCAGGGCGACGTACAGCACTGACACCAGCACCGTCGCGTAGAGGAGCGTCGTCCGGAGGCGGTGATTCTCGTCGAGGAGTCGGTAGCTCTCCGAGAGGGCGTCCGCGTCGGCGGATGCGGCCGGCGTCCGCTCGCTGTCCCCGCTTTCGCGCGGCGACGGGTTCCCTCCCGGACCGTCGTCGTGACCGCCGTCGGCATCTCCGACCCGCGGCCCGTCGTCTTCGTCCGGCGGTGCGTCCCCTTCCGCCGATGGCCCGTCGTCTTCGTTCGGCGGCGCGTCGTCTGCGGTCATATGGGGAACGACTCACGCCGTCGGCAAAAGGGTACGGTCCCTCCCGCGTTACAGTTAATATATTGGGAAAATAACACCTGCGGTTGCCATGGTAGACCCACTCACATCGGCCGCGGAGCTAGCGACGCGTATCCGACGAGGCGACCTCTCGCCCGTGGAAGTCGTCGACACGTACGCCCAGCGAATCCGGAACCACGACGACGTGAACGCCTTCACCGCAACGCGTCTCGACGAGGCCCGCGAGGAGGCGAAGGCGGCGGAACGCGCCGTCGAAGCGGGCGAGCGCCTCGGCCCGCTACACGGCGTTCCGGTGGCGCTGAAGGACCTCTTCGGGTTCAAGGACGGCCTGACAAACACGTTCGGGTCGGCCCCGCTCCGGGAGTTCCAGCCGCCCTACTCGGCGCTCGTGACCGAGCGACTGGAGGGCGCGGGGGCCATCGTCCTCGGGACGACGAACGTCCCCGAGTTCGGCCACAAGGGACTGACCGACAACGAACTGTTCGGGCCGACCAGCACCCCGTTCGACCTCGACCGGAACGCCGGCGGCTCCTCCGGCGGCGCGGCCGCGGCGGTCGGCTACGGACTCGTGCCCCTCGCCCAGGGAGCGGACGGCGGCGGGTCCATCCGCATCCCGTCGGCGTTCTCGGGAGTGTACGGCATCAAGCCCTCGTTCGGCCGCGTCCCGCTGAAGGCGCGCCCGGACGCCTTCGCCAACCACACGCCGTACATCCACCACGGCCCGCACGCCCGGACCGTCGAGGACGCCGCCCTGATGATGGACGTCGTCGCCGGCCCGGCCCCGGAAGACCCGTTCAGCCTCCCCGAGGACGACACGGATAGCTACGTCGCCGCGAGTCGGCGCGGTATCGACGGCTTCGACGTCGCCTACAGCCCGACCTTCGGCGGCTTCCCCGTCGACGAACGGGTGCGCGCAGTCGTCGACGACGCCGTCGACGAATTCGAGACGGCGGGCGCGAGCGTCGAGGAGATAGACCTCGACCTGGGTCACTCACACGCGACGCTGACGGACGTGTGGATGCGTCAGATCGGCGTCCTCTACGCCGAGATGGCCGCCAACTTCGAGGCGGGCGGCGTCGTCGACCTGCTCGCCCGTCGCGAGGAGTTGACGCCCGAGTTCGCCGACCTCCTCGACCTGGGCAACTCGCTGGGTGCCGTCGAGTACAAACGGGACGACGTCGTTCGAACCGACGTCTACGAGGCCGTCCAGGGCGTCTTCGCGGAGTACGACCTCCTCGTGACGCCGACGCTTGCGGTCCCACCCGTCGAGAACGCCGACGAGGGGACGACGCTCGGCCCGACGGAGATAGCCGGCGAACCGGTCGACCCCTGTCTCGGGTGGTGTCTGACCCACCCCGTCAACTACACCGGCCATCCGGCGGCGTCGATTCCGGCCGGCTTCACCGACGGCGAGTTGCCCGTCGGAATGCAGATAGTCGGCCGCCGATTCGCCGACGACGACGTACTCGCGGCGAGTGGGGCATTCGAGCGCGTCCGACCGTGGAGCCACCGCTACCGGAGCCTCGTCTGAGCGGAGCGAATCGCTCTTCTCACCCAAATGAAATCGGAGACACATTTAATGGCTCGTTCGGCGTAACGTCGAGTGGCACCATGACTTCACAACGGAACCCGTTTCGCGAGATCGAGCGGATGTTCGAACAGATGTCCGAGCAGTTCGACCAGTCGTCGAGCCGGTGGAAGGAGTCACCCTTCGGCGTCGAGAGCGGCGAATCGATGAGCATCGACCTCGAGGACCGGGAGGACGAGTTCGTCGTCACCGCGGACCTCCCCGGGTTCGACAAGGACGACATCGAGGTCCAGCTCTCCGACGGCACGCTCGAAATCCACGCGGACCACGAGGAGGAACACGAGGAGGCGGAGGAAGGCCGATACATCCGACAGGAACGCTCCCGGCGGTCGATGAGCCGGTCGATCCGGCTCCCGGAAGCGGTCGACGAGAGCGAGGTGACGGCCAAGTACAAGAACGGCGTGCTGACGGTGACGCTCCCCAAAACGACGCCTTCCGAGGGCGGTAAACAGGTCGAAATCGAGTGACCCGCCCGCTCGTGCGCTGATTTTTCGGTCGATTCGCGACGGGCGACGTTCCGTCCGAAGAGCTATAGTTCGTTGTTAACAATCACCACGTATGAGCCACGCGGTCGCCGCTCTGGACGGACTGGGCCTCTCGGACGACCAGATTTCGACGACCAGCGCCGACCGGACGGACCACGCCCACGACTGGGGAACGCCCCGCGAGGAGGGTGTCGAACCGGACGTCGTGGTCTGGCCCGAGAGCACTGCCGACGTCGCCGCCGTGATGCGGGCGGCCAACGACCACGGGGTGCCGGTGACGCCCTACGCCGCCGGAACGAGTCTCGAAGGCAACGCCGTCCCCGTCGAGGGCGGCATCAGCCTCGACGTGACGCGGATGGACGCGGTCCACGAGGTCCGTCCCGACGACTTGCAGGTGGACGTCGGCCCCGGACTCCTCGGTTCCGCGGTGAACGAGGCCGTCGCCCGACACGGCCTCTTTCTCCCGTCGCTCCCCGCCTCCGGGAACATCTCGACCATCGGCGGGATGCTCGCCAACGACGCCTCGGGGATGAAGACAGTCAAGTACGGCGAAGTGGCGGACTGGGCGCTGGAGGTCGAGGCGGTCCTGCCGACCGGCGAGGTGATTACGGCGGGGAGCAAGGCGGCCAAGACGTCGAGCGGCTACAACCTCCGCGACCTGATCGTCGGCAGCGAGGGGACTCTGGCCATCATCACGCGAGCGACGATGCGCCTGACGGGTCGCCCGGAGCAGATTCGCGGCGGGCGCGCCCTGTTCGACGCGCTCGACGACGCGGCCCAGGCCGTCTTCGACGCCGTCCGGTCGGGCGTCGACGTCGCGAAGATCGAACTCGTCGACCGCCTGAGCGCGGAAATCGCCAACGACCACCTCGACGCCGACCTGCCCGACAGGCCGATGGTGTTCGTCGAGTTCCACGCCAACCACGGCGTCGAGGCGGAAATCGACTTCTGTCGGACCGTCTTCGAGTCCCACGACGCCCGCCGATTCGAGGTGGCCGATTCCGAGGCGGAGATGGCCGACCTGTGGGAGGTGCGCCGCGAACTGGCGGAAGCGCTCGCTCCCTACGCTCCCGACATGAAGCCGTTGACGCCGGGCGACGTGACCGTCCCCATCAGCGAATACCCCGAAATCATCGAGTACGCGAAGGGACTCGCCGAGGAACACGACCTGCAGATCCCGTGTTTCGGCCACGCGGGCGACGGCAACCTCCACTACACCGTCTACGTCGACCCGACGGACCCGGACCACGTCGCCCTCGGCGAGGCGGCGTCAGCCGACATCGTCGACCGGGCAATCGAACTCGGCGGCACGTCCACGGGCGAACACGGCATCGGCCTGGGGAAACAGGCGTACGTCGCGAAGGAACACGGCGAGGCGGCCGTCGACGCGATGCGGGCCGTCAAACGAGCGCTGGACCCGAACGGCGTCCTCAATCCGGGGAAGGTGTTCGACGGGCCGGAGCGATGACCGCGGACCGGAACGCGTCGCGCGCGACGCTCGACGACGCGTCGGCCGCGGCGCTCTATCGCCGCCTGGTCGACCCGCCGACCGACGTGACCCGCGTCGGCGTCGTCCGCCGACCGTCCCGCGCGGTGCGGGCCGTCGTCGACGAGAACCGCCCGGAACTCGGCCCGCCCGAATCGCTCCTCGACGACTTCGCGACCACGCGCGACGACCTGAAGATGCGGGGGCTCTGCGAGGAGGGCGCGCACAACGCGGCGTGGGAAACCGTCTCGTTCGGCCGTCGGTACGCGGACTATCTGGACGACTCCGCGTCGGCGCGGGAAGCACTCGGCGACGTACGGCGGCGACTCGCCGGCGGGGAGTGCCTACTTCTCGTCGACGAATACGGCGAGAAGAAACGGAGTCACCGGTCCGTTCTCCGGGAGCGACTCGACCGCTGACTCGGACGGCCCGCTCTCACTGAGTCCCACGACCCCCGACGTGGGTGGTCGATATGGGACTGACCGGGAGCGGTCCGCATCACTTCCAGATGGCCGTCACGACGGCGTCGTCGGTTTCGACCGTCTCGTGGCGATAGCCCCGGTCGTCGAGTTTCGGGAAGAGGTGCTGAGGCGCGCGGTCGTTCAGTTGCACCAGTACCGTCCCGTCGTCGAGTTCGGCGAGGCGTTCGAGCGTCCGCCGCAGAGGTTCCGGCGGCGGTGCCTGTCGCACGTCCATCGTCTCGGTCGGTCGGTCGGCCGGTGCGTCGGTCGCGTCGAGGCCGTCGGGCGTCGCGGTCATGTGTGAACCGACGCGGGGAACGGACAGGTAGCCGTCCCCGAATATGTTCGCGTCAGCGGTCGGGTGCGCGCAGTCCCGAGCGTTCGGTCGGGTCGAGTTCGTACCACTCGAAACTGGGTTCGTCGGCGGAGTGGCCGAACATGCCGTTCCCGGGAATGACGGCGTTCGACGCGAGAGCGGCCGCCGCCGTCTCGTGGGCATCGTCGGGGGTCGGGGTCAGTTCACCCCTGACGACGACGCTGGCCCAGTCGTCGACGGACGACAGCTCGTAGGCGACGAAACAGACGGTCGTGGTGCGTTCGAGATACGCCATCTTCCGGCTGTCGTCGTGGTCCGCCAACAGGAAATAGAGCGTCCCCTCGTCGTAGCCGAACGACTCGGGGATGGCGTACGCGTCCCCGCGGGAGGTGAGCGACAGAACGCCGGTTCCCTGCTCCGAGAGGAAGTCGTCGATCTCCGCGTCCGACATCGCGACGCCGTCGGTTCCGCCGGACGCTGGCGTCTCCCCGAACGCCGCCGGCCGTGCGAACTCTGCCATACGCCGGAGTATTTCAGGCTCCATTATAAGCAGGGCTTCGATTTTCAACGGACGGGAACCGAACGCGGGAACGCTCGGCACCGAACGCGGGAAC
>JBDGTU010000016.1:0-15026 GCA_042216495.1 Haloferacaceae archaeon | reverse complement strand
TAAAGGGCGGGATTCTCGCCTTGAAGAATGGCGCTGCCGCGGAGCGGGTCGGCCGCCGTCCTCGGTGACCGCCGATTGCCGATGGGCCGTGCAAGCGCTCCGCTCTTGCGAACGTCGTCCGGTGCGTCGCCCCCGTGGTCACGGCTGGTTCGCCCGCGTTAATCCTCGTCCCGACGCGACCGTCGAGCGAGGGAGATTTGTACCCCGGGGAGAGTATACGCCACACATGGCCGGACTACTGCCCTCCAGTCCCGACACGCCGGCCGTCGACGAGGCCGAACCGCGCGTCATCGGCCTCGACAGCGACGGTGCCGACGAACTCCTGTCCGCGCTCTCCTCGGAGACGTCGCGGGAGATTCTCGCTACCCTCCACGAAGAACCCGACACGCCCTCGGCCGTCGCCGACAGGGTCGACACCTCCCTCCAGAACGCCCAGTACCACCTCGGCAACCTCCACGAGGCGGACCTCATCGACGTCGTCGACACCGTCTACTCGGAGAAGGGCCGCGAGATGAAGGTGTACGCGCCGGCGGACAAACCGCTGGTCGTCTTCGCCGGCAGCGAATCCGAGAGCGACGGCCTGCAGTCGGCGCTCAAGAGCCTCCTCGGCGGCGTCGCCGTCCTCGCCGTGGTGAGCGCCCTCGTCCAGTTCTACCTCCGGGGCCTCCCCTTCGGCGCGAAAGCCGGCGGCGAAGTCAGCACGACGGGCGACGCCGGCGGCGGACAGATGGGCACGATGGCCGTCGAGACGGCAGCCTCGACCGGCCCGCAGATTCCCCCCGGACTCCTCGTCTTCCTCGGCGGACTGGTCGTCCTGGCCGCCCTCTTCGGCGTCTGGTACGTCCGCCGGCGGTGAGGGCGATACGGACGTCTCGACGGCCGGGAGCGAACGACTTACCCCACGCGCCGCCCAATCGGCCCCCATGTACGGGGTGGTCACGCGCAACGTCGAGGAAGTCGAGTGGTCGGAGTTCGACGTCGGATTCTACGAGGTGAAAGACGTCACCGGCCGGGCGGCCGAACCGCTGTCGAACGCCGTCAACATGGTCTCCTGTTTCGGCGACAACGCCGCCGCGGAGGACGACCCCGAACTCGTCCCGGTGAACGAAGCCGGCGACCCCGCGACCCGCGACCAGACGTACTTCGACTGGTCGTACATCTGCCCGACGAACGAACGCTACCGCGAGGGTCTGCTGGAGATCGTCGAGGACTGCGCCGCCGAGAACGGGGCGGTCCGCCTCGACGACGTCGGCTTCCCCCGCGCGGAATACTGTCACTGCGAGCGCTGTGACCGCCTGTTCGCCGAGAGCGACTTCGACGACCGGATGGCGTGGCGTGCGGACGTCGTCGAGTCGTTCGTCGCCGACGCGACCGACCGAATCCCGGGACGGTCGTACCTGACGCTGTATCCCGACCCCTACCCGGGTCACCTCTACGAGCGGAGCGGTCTCGACGTCGACGCGCTCGCCGCCCACGTCGACGAGTTCGTCGTCCCCCTCTACGACACCGCCTACGGGACGACCTACTGGCTCGAAACCATCGCCAGGGGATTCGAGAGCCGACTCGACGGGGCGGGAACGCCCTTCTCCGTCGAACTCTACGCCGTCCAGGTCGACGTCGACGACCTGATTCACGCCGCCGACGTCGCCGAAGCGTACGCGAAGGACGTCCTCTTCGGCTACGACGCGAGCAACGCCGCGGCGGCCGTCCGCCGGAAGCGCGCGGAGGAGCGCGACGGCGTCACCCACGGCAAGGACTAGAGCGGACCGTACGAGAACGCCCAGACGACGGCGAATCCCAGCCCCATCACCAGCGTCGCGAGGAGCGCGAGCGCGTAGAGCAACCGCCCCGTCGACGTCGAATCCGCCATGGCCGTCGTTGGGCGCGGGCCCGTAATGAATCTGTCCCGAACCCGGACTGCATCGTCGTCCGCCCCGGCCGTTCCGGGGCCCTAGTACACCTAAAGGACCATACCGGGGTACTACTATACGCCAGAGTGTGTGACTAATACACATGGAAGAACGGCGCGTAACGTACGTCGAGAAGGCGTGCGCCTACATCACCAGAGACGAGACGGAGGTGCTCGTGTTCGAAGGACCGGGTCACGACGGCTTCCAGATACCGAAGGGGACGGTCGAACCGGACGAACGGCCGCGGGAGGCCGTCCACCGCGAGGTCGTCGAGGAGAGCGGGCTGGCAACGTTCGAGAGGTTCCGGCATCTCGCTACGGACGTCTGGACGCGGCGCGAGTCGCCGCCCAGGCGGTACGTGCGGAACTTCTACCACGCAGCGGTCCACGAGCCCCGCGACGCCTGGACGCACACCGTCACCGGGACCGGTCCGGAACGCGGAGCCGAGTTCGCGTTCTCCTGGCTCGACCTTCGGACGGACGCGCCGTTCGCACTCGACCTCGACGACTACCTCCACACGCTCGCGGGTGCGTCGGACGAGCGGCCGTCGCGCGGCATCGCGGCGGACTGATTCGACCGGCGGCTCAGCGCCAGTTTCAGCCATCCGAGGGTTTAACTGTCATTCCGAGCGAATTCCGACGAGTCGTAGACGATACGGCTTCGATCACCCATGGAACTCGAAGAATTCACGCGATCCAACGCCCCGGCGGAAGGAGGCGGTGGATTCCAGAAGGAGAACAATCGGCTCCTGGACATCGACCTCGACGGAACGGTGATGACGAAGGCGGGTTCGATGATCGCCTACACCGGCGACATCACCTTCACGGGGAAATCCTCCGCGGAAGGCGGCATCACGGGATTCGTCAAGGACGCCGTGACCAGCGAGGGAACGCCGATCATGGAGGCGGAGGGCGCCGGCCACCTCTACGTCGCCGACCAGGGCAAGAAGATTCAGGTACTCGACCTCGACGAGGGCGAGTCCATCTCGGTCAACGGCGACGACGTCCTCGCGTTCGACTCCAGCGTCGACTACGAGATCAAGACCATCGGGAGTCTCTCGGGGGCCGCCGCCGGCGGCCTGACGAACGTCTATCTCACCGGCCCGGGACAGGTGGCCATCACGACCCACGGGAACCCGCTGGTGTTGACGCCGCCCGTCAAGACCGACCCCAGTGCGACCGTCGCCTGGAGCGCCAACCTCTCGCCGTCCATCGCGAAAAACAAGATGATCGAAATCGGCCAGCAGTCCAACGAGACGATACAGATGGACTTCACCGGCACGGAGGGGTTCGTCGTTATCCAGCCCTACGAGGAGGGCGGCGCGACCCAGGGCCAGTAGCTACCGGTGGCGTCGGCCGTGGACGGCTTCGTCTCGCGGACGGATACGGATTGCTCCCGCCGTTTACGCAGTCCCTCTCTCGCGGGGACGACGGGACCCTGTCGAGTGGGAATTCCCCCAAACAATTTTCTACCGTGAGACGTCGATAGGGCTGACGATGCCCGGGGGAACCTCTCAGCCGACGAACTTACCGGACGACGAACTCCGGATGCGCCTTTACGAACTCCTGAACGAACGCGCCCGGACGGAACGCAAGTGGCAGTTCTGGCGACTCGCCGCCGGCCACCTCGTCATCGGCGTCATCGTCGCGTACGTGTTCCTCTTCGAGCAGTGGCGACTCGTCGCGTTGACCCCGATACTCTACGGCATCGTGGTGATGGACGGCCTCAAATACAGCATCCGGCTGCTCTACCTCCAGCGCCACCTCGTCGCGCTCGAAACCGAACTGGCCGACCGGGAACCGCTGTTCGAGTGGGTGAGCACG
Source organism: Haloferacaceae archaeon (assembly GCA_042216495.1). Lineage (GTDB taxonomy): Archaea > Halobacteriota > Halobacteria > Halobacteriales > Haloferacaceae > Salinirarus. The sequence continues at coordinate 11,293 of JBDGTU010000016.1, read as the reverse complement.
TACGGCTTCTTCGGGTCGGGCCAGCGCATCCCCGTCGAGGACTTCGACCTGAATCGGATTCCGGAGTTGGCCCAGATGAGCCTCATCGGGACGATCTACCTCACGCTGATCGCGGCGTCGTTGCTCGTCTGGAGTTCACCGAATTCGGGCAGCGCCTTCGGCGTCACCCGCGAACTCCTGTTGTTGAGTTACGGCTCGTTCTCGCTGCTGGTCGCCGTCTTCGTCTACATCGGCTACGTCCACTACCGGCGCGTGCAGGGGGAAATCCGCGCGGACGTCGGGACGTTCGACTGACTGGCCGCCGTCTCGACGGCGACGCGTTCCGGCGTCGGTAGGCGCGCCCTCGACGCGCGCCGTCGCAGTCGGCCGGGCGGCCACGGACCTTCGAGTCGCCGTCGAGCGCCCCACCCGCGTGCTACGAGTGTCGTTCGCGCCGGGACCGTCGACGACGTATCGACGGCCGGCCAGATGCTTCAACAGTTCGTCGACGGGCGCTCTGTCGTCTCGAAGCACGGGCGCGTCGCCCGGGTCGACGTCGGCGCGATACGTCCGTATCTGGGTCGTGAGGTCGATGCCCAGGGCCCGGCGGTCGTTGCGCCGCTGTAGCTCCCGTTCGGTGACGCGCGCCTCGCGTTTCGTCGCGACGAGTTCGACGTTCTGGACGGCGGAGCCGCCGACCGTCGGAAAGCTGTACACCTGCGGGTACACGCGGTTCATCGTCCGGTACTCGGCGCGATAGAACTTCGAAGCCGGCCCGGACGGTGCCGAGATGAGATTCGCCAGCACCACGCCGTCGTCGTCGAGTCGGCGCTCGGTGAGTCGCATGAACTCGACGGTCGTCAACTGGAAGGGCACCTCGTCTTTCTTGTACGCGTCGAGGACGACGACGTCGTACGTCCGGTTCGTCTCGCGGAGGAACTGCCGGGCTGGCGCGGTGTAGACGTTCAACTGCGGCCTCCTCGACGCGGAAGTACTCCGTTGCGACCTCGACGACCTCGGGGTCGATTTCGACGACGTCGACGGGGCGTCGTACGCCGCGACGAACCGCCTGGGGCCGGTGAACCCGCCGCCGACGAAGAGGACGCGGTCGACGTCGTCGGTGGCAGAGGCCCCCTCGCGGTCGGTCAGGAGCAGTGGGACGTGGAAGTAGGCGGTGTAGTCGAAGACGTGTCGCGTCGGGTCGTCCAGGTCCATCGCGCTGTGTGGCTGGCCGTCGAGATAGAGCGTCCTGACGTCGCCCCGGTCGGCGACGACGAGTTTATGGTACGGCGTCTGCGTTCGGTAGACCGTCTCGCCGTGCAGCGAGTAGCCAACGGCGGGAAGCGAGACGCCGCCCACGAGGAGGACGGCGACGAGGGCGGAGGCCCCGACGGCGCGTCGGGGAAACGCAGGCGAGAGGAGGGCCAGCGACGTCCCGACCAGCAGGAGGCCGAAGACGACGCCGATGTGGTCGACCCGGAGCGACGGAATCAGCAGGAACGTCGTGGCGAACGCCCCGACGATGCTCCCGACGGTGCCGACGGCGTAGACGTGCCCGGACGCAGCACCGTGGCTCTCCCGGTCGGAGAGTTCGGCCCCGTACGGGCTGACGTAGCCGAGCAGGTACGTGGGCGGGCCGAACAGCACCGTCACGGCCGGGAGCGACGCGAACCGCGGCGGCAACGGGACGCCAGCGAGGGCGGACAGCAGCGGGTCGCCGGCGAAGACGAGGACGGCGACGTAGGCCGCCGTCGCCAGCATGACGCCGACGAGGCGGCGCTCGCTCGCCCGGACGGCGGCCCGTTTGCCGCCCAGGCAGTACCCCAGGCTCAGGGCCGCGAGGAACACGCCGATGACGCTCCCTCAGGTGTAGATGCTGCTCCCGAACTGCGGGGCGACCATCCGTCCCGCGAGCATTTCCAGCCCCATACTGACGACGCCCGAGACGAAGACGGCCAGTTCGGGACCGGTCGGTCGTTCGCGTCGGCGCGACTCTCGGGAGGACATTCGTCCCGCTTACGGAGGGAAGGACCTAAAGAACACGGTGGGGGAGGGCGTTCCGTACCCGGACGACACAATTAAATGCGCCTTGCCGAACACACAGTGTATGCGAGTGATTCATCGACACGGGAGCCGGCCCGTCACCGGCCGTGAGGCGCCATGACCGACGACCTGCCGCCGGTCTACGGGGGGCGAATCCTCCACGTCCATTTGGATTCGGGGACGACGGAAGTGGAGTCGATTCCGCCCGAGGACGCCCGCCGGTTCCTCGGCGGCAACGGCTTCGCCGCGAAGGTCGTCCACGACCACGTTCCGGCCGAGAGCGACCCGTTCGACCCGGAGAACGTCGTCGCCTTCGCCGTCGGGCCGATGAACGCGACGCCGTTCCAGAGCACGAGTCGCGGCGTCGTCGGCTGTATCAGCCCGATGACGAACGGCTTCTTCGACAGCACCTTCGGGGGGACGTTCCCGCGCGCACAGAAGACGACCGGGTTCGACGTCGTCGCCATCCACGGCGAGGCCGACGACCTCTCGTACGTCCACGTGAGCGAGGACGGGGCCGAGGTGAAGCCGGCGGCGGACCTCGCTGGCCTCGACACCTACGAGACGTGTGCGGAGATTCGGGACCGCGAGGGCGAGGGCTACGACACGCACGTCGCCGCCATCGGCCCGGCGGGAGAGAATCAGGTGCGGTACGCCTGTCTCCTCCACGAGTCGGAGGTTCGCGAGGGCGTCGCCGGCCGCGGCGGGAGCGGGGCCGTCCTCGGGTCGAAGAACGTCAAGGCCGTCGCCGTCCGCGAGGGGAGTTTCGACCCCGAACTCGCGGCGGAGGGCGACCTGCGCGAACTCGCCATCGGCCGCATGGGAACGCTGATGGAGGAGACGCAGATGCTCCAGGAGTACGGGACGGCCGGGCTGGTCAATCCCATCAACGAGATGGGGAAACTCGGCCAGCACAACTACCAGTCCGAACGGACCGACGACGAGCGCGCGGAGGCCATCAGCGGCGAGCGCCTCGAAGCGGAGTACGTCACCGAGGACACCACCTGCGCCAACTGCGCGGTCAAGTGTGGCAAGCACGTCACCGTCCAGTCCGAAGGGGTGACCGACGCCAAGATTCCCGAGTTCGAGAGCCTCTTCGCCACCGCGACGATGACCGACGTCTTCGACGCCGAACGCGTGATGAAGGCGAACGACCTCTGTGACCGACTCGGGATGGACACGATTAGCTGGGGCGTGACGGTGGCGTTCGCGCGCGAGTGCAACGAGAAGGGACTCCTCTCGAACGTGGATTCGCCCCACCTCGACTTCGGCGACGCCGACGGCCTGGTCGAACTCGCCCGGCAGACGGCCCACCGCGATGAGTTCGGCGACCGGCTGGCGGAGGGGTCGTTCCGCCTGGCCGACTCGCTCGACGACGACGCCGAGAAGTTCCTCCACGGGACGAAGGGACTGGAGTACGCCGCCCACTCCCCGCGCGGACTGAAAGGCATGAGCATCGGCTACGCGACGGGGACGCGCGGCGGGTCGCACCACGACACCCGCCCGACGCCCCAGTACGACGGCGACCACGCCGAGACGACCGAGGGCACCCCCGAGTTCGCCGCCCGGTCCCAGCACTTCACCGCCCTCGGCGACTCGCTGACGCAGTGTCGGTTCGTCAGCGAGGGGGGGTGGGGGAAGTACGTCAACGACCGCTACCGCGACGCCATCAACTACGCGACGGGGTGGGACCTCTCGACCGACGAGGTCGAGCGCATCGGCGAACGCGTCTACAACCTCGAACGCCTCATCAACGTCGAACGCGGCGTCGCCAGCCGGGAGACGGACACGCTCTCGCATCGGGTGATGCACGAACCCATCCCCGACGGTCCCGCCGAGGGGATGCACTGTCCGCCGGAGGAACTGGAGGCGATGCTGACCGAATACTACGAGTTCCGGGGCTGGGACGACGACGGCGTCCCGACCCGCGACCGACTCGACGAACTCGGCATGGTCGAGCTAGCGGACTGACCAGCCACGGCGACGGGGCGTGCCGTCGGTGCGACGCCGGACGTCCCCGGGCCGAACAGCGGGATTTTTAGCCGTCGGCGAACTGGTAGCGGTCGTGCGCATCGAGAACAGTTTCATCCCGATTCGCGGCGTCGGCGAGACGACCGAGCGGAGCCTCTGGGAGGCGGGGGTCACCCACTGGGACGACTTCGACGGGTCCGTCGTCGGTCCGACCACCGCCGACCGCATCGCGGAGTTCATCGACGTCGCCCGCGACCACCTCGCGGCCGACGACGCCGACTTCTTCGCCCGGGTCTTCCCCAGCGGCGAGCAGTGGCGGCTCTACGAGGACTTCGCCGCCGAGACGTGCTTTTTCGACATCGAGACGACCGGCCTCGACGCCGCCTCGAACGACGTGACGACGGTCAGTTTCCACCGGGACGGCGGGACGACGACGCTCGTCCGCGGGCGCGACCTGACCGCCGAGGCCGTCCGGGAGGAGTTCGCCGACGCCCGACTGCTCGTCTCTTTCAACGGCAAGCGCTTCGACGTGCCCTTCCTGGAGGAGTCGTTCGACCTCTCCATCGACACGCCCCACCTCGACATGATGTACCCCTGTCGTCGCCTCGACCTGACGGGCGGCCTGAAACGCATCGAGTCGGACCTCGGCATCGGACGCGACAGACCGGACCTCTCCGGACGGGACGCCGTTCGCCTCTGGCGCGAGTACGAACGCGGCGACGACGACGCCCTCGACACCCTCGTCTCCTACAACCGCGAGGACACCGAGAACCTCCGGACGCTCGCCGACGAAGTGACGACACGCCTCCACCGCGACGTCTTCCCGCACGCCTGAGTTTTTGGCGAACCTAAAAGTTCAAGTAGAGCCGCCCGATACGGGGAGTAATGACCGACGCGTTCACCTTCGACGACGTGGCCGTGGTGATGGGGACGTACGACGAGGAGGAGGCGATTACGACCGTACTCGACGACGTCGACCGGGTGACCGACGGCCGGGCGTCGGTCGTCTGCGTCGACGGCTCCGACGACCGGACGCCCGAACTCGCCCGCGACCGCGGGGCGACGGTAATCGAACAGGAGCCACAGGGCTACGGCGTGGCCGTCCGCGAGGCCGTCCTGACGCCCGACCGCCCCGTCGTCGTCACCACCGACTGCGACGACACCTACCCGATGGAGCGCCTCCCCGACTTCCTCGACGCCATCAACGAGGGGTACGACGTGGTCAGCGGCGACCGCCTGTCACGGGGGGCGGACGCGATGCCCGCTCTGAACCGGTTCGGCAACCACGCCTTCGCGGCCCTCGCGAGTCTCCTGATGGGTCGTCGCGTCCGCGACACCACCACCGGGATGCGCGCCTATCGGCGCGACCTCCTCCACGAAATCGGCTGGACCGAGAACACGGGGCTGTCGGCGGAACTGCTCGTTCGCCCGCTGATGCGGGGCTACCGGGTGAAAGAGGTGCCCATCGACTACCGCGAACGCGCGGGCGAGACGAAACTCGACCCCCTGCGCGGCGGTGCGGCCATCGGCTGGTCGATTCTGAAAGTCGGGGTCGAAGAGCAATTCCGGCGGGTGTCCGGGGGGGCCGGCCGCGAAACCGCGGATATCTGAGACGCGATTCGAGCGCCGTTCGGAGCGGCTCATAGTGATTACTGTAAGTCATTACCGGTGGTTCGCTGAACCGTCTCGGCGAACCACCGGTAAACAGTTACAGTAATCACTATCAGACGATGTCGCCGATGCGACGCGGTTCGCCCGAGAGTATCGGGTTCTCCTCGACGATTTTCAACACCTCGTGGTCGGTGACGTTCGGGTAGGACTTCTCCGTCGCCTCCTCGATGAGGTCGCGGTCGAGGCGGAACTCGGTCCCCTCGTAGACGACGTCGACGCCGTGTTCGTCGAAGGAAAGTGCGGTCATATCGGACGTTGACGGTCGGAGGATAAAAGGCTGTACACCGTCGGACGCTCGTCTGACGGGCCGTTTAATAGGTGGGACGTACACAACACCACCGTGTCACTCGGTTCGGACCCGCTGGATACGCTGAAAATCCCCGACGGGACGACCGTCGAGGAACGCGACCTCGTGACCGACGGCGACGTCATCGTCGGCGGACAGAGCACCGTCGAGTTCGGCGTCCGCGGGCGGAACGTCGTCGCCGGCGAGCGCGTCCGGTTCGGCGGCGACATCGAGGCCGACGGCGACTGCCGCCTCGACGTGTGGTGTGACGTCGCCGGCAACGTCCTCGTCGCCGACGACGCCTACCTCGGCGAACGCGTCCACATCGGCGGGCAGTTGATGGTCTCGGGCGACCTGGACATCGGCGACGACGTCGACATCGAACAGGGGTTCGAGGCCAACGGCTGGATCGTCATCCGGAACCCGATGCCGACCCTCGTCTTCTACTTCGTCGTCCTCTCACAGCTTCTGCGCCTCGGCGAAGAGGACGCGGCCGAGGAGATCGCCTCGGCGCTCGCCGGCGACGAGGCGGACGACCGGGACCCGCTCGTGCTCCCCCGCGGCAGCACCGTCTCCGACGACGCCTGGCGCGTCTCGAAACCCGCCGTTGTCGGCGACGACTGCCGCCTCCACGGCAACGTCCGCGCCGAGGAAATCGAGATGGGAGCGAACAACAACGTCTTCGGCAGCCTCCGCGCCCGCGGCGACGTCTCCGTCGCCGAGGGGACGCGCATCCACGGCGACGTCACCACTCGCGGCGGCACCGTCACCCTCGACCCCGACGTGCGCGTCCTCGGCGACGTCTCCTGTACCGACCTCGAACTCCACGAGGAGGCGACCGTCGACGGCACCATCCGCGCCCGCGGCGAGATGCACATCGTCCGCCCCGACGGGAGCCGAGCCGTGGAGTGAAACCGCGGGTCCGCCAGCGTCTTGTAGCCACCGGGACCACCGGAGGCCATGGCAGCGGCTCCGTTCCGACTCGCGGCGACCGGCGACGCGATTCTCACACACGGCGTCTCCCGCTCGGAGGGCGACCGTCCCCGCTTCGACGCCCTCGCCGACGTCCTCCGGGAGGCGGACGCGGCGCTCGCCCAGCTAGAACCCGCCCTCGTCGGTGACGACGCCCGACACGGCTCGCTCCGGCGCGTGACCGACCAGTACCAGTATCTCGCCCCGTTCCCGGGGGCGATTATGGGCACCGACCCCCGCGTCCTCGACGACCTGACGGCGATGGGGGTGAACCTGTTCTCGGTCGCCTCGAACCACGCCCTCGACTTCGGGCGCGAGGGCCTCCGTTCGACGCTCGACGCCCTGCGCGGCCGCGAGTTGACGTTCGCGGGCGTCGGGCGCAACCTGGCCGAGGCCCGGTCCCCGGCGTATCTCGAGACGGCGGCCGGACGCGTCGGTCTCGTCGACGCGACGACCAGCGTCCCGCCGGGCGGCGAGGCCGGCGTCGACACGGCGGCGTTCGACGGCGGTTGCGGCGTCAACCCCCTCCACGTCGAGTGGACCTACCGCGTCCCGCCCGAAGCGCTCGCGCAGTTGCGCGACGTCGCCGACCGGGCCGGCATCGAGCGGGTCAAAGGCGAGTGGCTCCGACGGGAGCGCTCGGACTGGGACCGCGACGGGGCGTTCTCGTTCATGCACATGCGGTTCGCCGAAGCGACCGACGGACGGCCGCCCGGCATCTACCAGTCGCTCCACTGCGGGGACCGCCGCGCCGTCCTGACGCGAATCGACGAGGCCGCGGCGCGCGCCGACTGGGTCGTCGCGGCGCTCCACGCTCACCAGTCCCGCGACGGCAACCGCAACACGAGCGACCCGCCCGCGTTCCTCGAATCGTTCGCCCGTCGCTGCGTCGAGGCGGGCGCACACGCCGTCGTCGTGACCGGCCCGCACACGCTCCGCGGCGTCGAGATACACGAGGGACGCCCCGTGTTCTACTCCCTCGGGAACTTCGGGTTCCACGAGGAGACCATCCATCGGGTGCCGGACGCCCCCGACGCGGACGCGACGTCTACCGTCCCCGACGTTCGCGGCGACGACGCCGCAGTCGGAGATGGGTCGGCAGACGGCGGCGCGTCCGGCGAGGCCAGTGACGAGTTCGACGGCGGCGGACCTGCCGCGGCCGGCGACGTGAGCGATCCGTCCGGCGAGGCCGAGGCGGACGCCAGCCACGACGTGGACAACTGGCGGTCCGTCGTCCCGGCGTGCGAGTTCGGCGCGGACGGCACCCTCGACGAACTCGTCTGCTACCCGTGTACGCTGCGACCGGCGGCCGACGGACCGCACCGGGGGACGCCAGTCCTCGCGACCGGCGAGGAGGCGAGAGCCATCCTGCGGACGCTCGCGCGTCGCTCCGAGCAGTTCGGGACGACGGTTCGCCTCGCGGACGGCGTCGGGGTCGTCGACGGCGTCTGACCCGCCGCCCGGCCCCGTCGGGACCGAAAGTAAGTTCCCCCTCTCGCGCCGACGTAGCGTATGCTCTCTCTCGCCCTCGCCGGCAAGCCGAACGCCGGCAAGTCTACGTTCTACAAGGCGGCGACGATGGCCGACGTGGACGTGGCGAACTACCCGTTCACGACCATCGACGCGAACCGCGGGGTCACCCACGCCCGCACCCGGTGTCCGTGTCTCGACCGGGACGAGCGCTGTGGCAACGAGAACTGTCACGACGGCAAGCGCTACGTCCCCCTCGAACTGCTCGACGTCGCCGGCCTCGTCCCCGGCGCACACGAGGGGCGCGGCCTCGGCAACCAGTTCCTCGACGAACTGACCAACGCCGACGCCATCGTCAACGTCGTCGACGCCTCCGGCGGGACCGACGCCGAGGGCGAACCGGTCGAGGTCGGCACCTACGACCCCGTCGAGGAGGTGACGTTCGTCGAGGAGGAGATGGACCAGTGGCTCGCCGGCATCGTCGACCGGAACTGGGAGTCGGTCGAGCGCAAGTCCCGGTCGCCGGACTTCGACGTCGACGACGCGCTGACCGAACTGCTCACGGGGTTCGGTGCGACGGCGGCGGACGTGGCCGCCAGCCTCCGCGACCTGGAGTATCCCGCGGACCCCCTCCAGTGGACCGACGACGACCGCGAGGCCCTCGCGCGGGACGTCCGGAAGCGCACCAAACCCATCGTCCTCGTCGCCAACAAGGCCGACGTCGCGCCCGAGGAGAACCTCCGTCGCCTGCAGGAGACGGGCAAGCCCGTGATTCCGGCGACGGCCGACGGCGAACTCGCTCTGCGGAAGGCGGCCGAGGCGGGCGTCGTCGACTACGACCCGGGCGACGCGGACTTCGACGTCGTCGGCGACGTGAGCGACGCCCAGCGGTCGGGACTCGAACGCATCCGCGAGGTGATGGCCGAACACGGCGGCACGGGCGTCCAGGCCGCCCTCGACTTCGCCGTCTACGACCTCCTCGACCGGATTACGGCCTACCCCGTCCAGAACGAGTCGAAGTGGACCGACGCGAAGGGGAACGTCCTGCCCGACGCCTTCCTGCTCCCCCGCGGGTCGACGCCGCGCGACCTGGCCTACGCCGTCCACACGGACATCGGCGAGGGCTACCTCCACGCCGTCGACGCGCGGTCGAATCGCCGCATCTCCGAGTCCTACGAACTCGACGAGGGCGACGTGGTGAAAATCGTCTCGACGGCGAACTGACGCGGTTTGGCGACGGCCCGCTCAGTCCTTCTCGTACTCCTTGCGGAAGCCGCGGAACTCGGTCCGGTGGGCCTCCTCGTCGGCGAGAATCTGGACGGCCAGGTCCTCGGTCACTGGGTCGTTCGCCTCGTCTGCCGCGTCGACGAGCGCCCGGTACGTCGAGATGGCGTCCTCCTCGGCTTCGATGACGCCCTCGATGACCGAGAGGACGTCCGTCGAGTCCTCGGGCGGTTGGAGCGACATCTGGTGGGCTTCGAACGCGGCGGAGCCCGGCGGCCGTTCGTCCAGCTGTTTCAGCCGGTTGCCGAGCAGTTCGGCGTGATTGAGTTCCTCCTGAATGTCCTGCTGGAGGGACTCTTTGATCTCCTCCGCGCGAACCCCGTCGAGAACGATGGAGTTCGACAGGTAGTTCATCACCGTCTCGATTTCGTCCCCGTACGCCTGCTGGAGAAGTTCGGTCACCTGTTGTGAGGGCATCGCGTGAGACGTCTCGTGCCAGCACCAAAATAGCACCCCCGATGCGGTGATACCGGGATAGGGGGCCCGGACGACGCCGGAACGACCGCCGGGCGGTCCGACCGCGCCCCGACTACAGCGACGCGACGACGTCCCGCATCACGTCCAGCGCCTCCCGGAGCGACGCCTCGTCGTTGGCGTACGAGAGGCGCGCGTACCCCTCGCCCGCGTCGCCGAAGGCGTCGCCGGGGACGACGACGACGCCGGCGTCGAGGCAGCCCTCGACGAACCCCTCGGGCACCTCCGGCATGACGTAGAACGCCCCCTTCGGCGTCGGGACGTCCAGCCCCATGTCGGTGAGGGCGTCGACCACCAGGTCGCGCCGCCGCTCGAACGTGTCGCGCATCTCGGCGACGACGTCCTGTGGACCCGTGAGCGCCGCTTCGCCGGCGTACTGCGAGGGGGCGGCGGCACAGGCCTGAGCGTACTGGTGGACGCGGAGCATCCGTTCGACGCGGCGGGTCGAGGCGGTGACCCAGCCGAGCCGCCACCCCGTCATCGAGTACGCCTTCGAGCAGCCGTTGACGACGACGACGTTGTCCGTCTCCGCGAACTCCATCGGGGAGCGGTGCTCGCCCTCGAAGACGAAGTGTTCGTACATCTCGTCGGAGAGACAGAGGACGTCGTGCTCGTCTGCGATGTGCGCGAACTCGCGGACGTCCTCGGGCGGGGAGACGGCACCCGTCGGGTTGCCGGGGCTGTTGACGACGAACGCGGCGGTGTCGTCGGTGATGGCGTCCTCGACGGCCGCGGGGTCGATGGTCAGGTCGTCGCGCACGGGGACGGGGACGGGCGTCCCGCCCGCGAGTTTCGTCAGGGCGTCGTAGGAGACGAACCCCGGGTCGGGGATGACCACTTCGTCGCCCGCCTGGACGTGCGCTTCGAGGGCGACGTGGAGGGCTTCGCTCCCGCCGGCGGTGGCGACGACGTCGTCCGGGTCGACGTCGAGACCGTTGTCGCGTTCGTGCTTCGCCGCGATGGCCTCGCGGAGCGACTCGATGCCCTTGTTCCCCGTGTAGCCGTCCGCCTTCCCGGCGCGGATGGCGTCGACGGCCGCCGTCCGGGCGTGGTCCGGCGTCGGGAAGTCGGGTTGGCCGAGGCCGAGGTTGATGGCGTCCTCGCCGGCCGCCTCGAACACCTCGCGGATGCCGCTGATGGAGA
>JBDGTU010000059.1:0-15507 GCA_042216495.1 Haloferacaceae archaeon | reverse complement strand
ACCGCGGCCGAAACCGGGGCTTCCGGCGATGCGGCCGACGGCGATGCGGCCGACGGCGATGCGGCCGACGTGGACCCCGAATCGCTGACGACGCGGGGCGACCCGGTAGGGACGGAATCCGACGCCGACGAGGAGTCGTTGCTCGACGACGACGGAACGGACGCCGAATCCTTCGGCGTCGAGGCGGACGCCGAGGGCCCGGCACACGACCCGGCCGAGGACGGCGGGACGCCCCTCGACGCGCCGGCCGTCGACGACGGCTTCGAGGACGCCGCCGGATTCGAGGAGGCGTCAGACGTCGATAGCAACGACTGGGACGACGGCATCGTCGGCGAAGGCCCCGCCGAGGACGAGGAGATGCCGCTTGCCTCCCACATCGAGGAGATGATTCGTCGCCTCGGCGTCGTCTTCCTCGTCGGCGGCGTCGTCCTCCTCGCCGCGTATCCGGCCGCCGGCGACATCATCAACTTCCTCTGGAACACCCACATCCCGGGCGCGGAGACCATCGCCGGCCGCCGCCCCCGAATCTACGGTCCCCTCGAGTTCATCCTCACGAAGGTCAAGGTGGCCGCTCTCGCCGGCTTCGTCGTCGGCCTGCCGATATTCGTCTACGAGACGTACCTGTTCATGCGCCCCGGACTGTATCCCCGCGAACGCCGCTACTACCTCGCTGCCGTTCCCACCAGCCTCGTTCTCGCCGTCGTCGGCGTCGCCTTCGCCCACTTCGTCGTCCTCCCCGCCATCTTCGCGTACTTCACCTCCTACACCGTCGGCACGGCCGTCGTCGCGTTCGGCCTCAAGGAGACGTTCAGCCTCATCCTCATCCTGATGGGCTACATGGCGCTGGTCTTCCAGATTCCGCTGTTCATCATGCTCGCCATCATGATGAACCTCGTCTCCCGGCGGTGGATGGAGGAGAAGCGACTGCTGTTCTGGGGCTCGTTCCTCGGACTGGCCTTCTTCATCAGCCCCGACCCGACGGGGATGGCCCCCATCATCGTCGGTGCGACGATGATTACCCTCTTCGAGGGGACGCTCGCGCTCCTCCGGTGGACCGGGAACTGACCGCTCCTCCGCGCCCACCCGATTCGCCTCGCCGTCCGGAGTCACCGCTCTAGCCGGCGCTCCCCTCGTAGCCGGTCGACCGTCGGTCTCGCCGCGTTCCCGTGTCATCCGTTCCCGACCCCTGTGAACCGGTGGCGAACGTGCTCAACGCCTATGTGGGCGCGCCTCCAAGCGCCGGCCGATGCCGACGGTTCTGCTCGCACGACACGGGGAGACGACGTGGAACCGCGAGGGACGGCTTCAGGGGTGGGCCCCGACCCCGTTGACCGACCGCGGCCACGACCAGGCCGAGGGCCTCGCTGTGGCCGTGGACGAACACTACGACGTCGACCGGGTGTACGCGTCCGACCTCCGGCGCGCCCGGGAAACCGCCGAATACGTCGCTCGGCGGGGACACGACGTCACGTACGAGTCGTCGTGGCGCGAACGCGACGTCGGTCGCTACCAGGGCCTCTACAAGGAGGAGTTCTACGAGATGCGGCCCGAGTACTCGCTGGAACGGACGGGGCGGGACGCCTTCGACGCTCGCCCGGAGAGCGGCGAGAGCCTGCGCGACGTCCGCGAACGCGTCCGTTCGGGCTGGCGGGACCTCCACGAGTCGCTCGGCGGCGACGAGACGGCACTGGTCGTCGCTCACGGCGGCCCCCTCCAGTTGCTCGTCGGCGACGTCGCCGGCCGCGACCCCGTCTCGTCGGTACTGGAGGGGGAACAGGAGAACTGCGCGCTGAACGAACTCGCGGTCGAGAACGGCGAGTCGCGGGTCGTCGCCGAGAATCGGACGGAGTTCCTCTAGCCGTCGCCCATGGGGTATTCCTGCGCGAACACGTCGCCGGTAGCGTCGCTCCCGTCGGCGTCGGTCCCGCCGGCAGCGTCGCTCTCGGCGGCGTCCCCCTCGTCTTCGGGGCTGACGCTCCCGGTCCGGTAGCCGTGCAGGTCGAGGGTGACGTGGTCGAAGCCGACGTCGGCGAGGTGTTCGCGCGCCGCCCGCACGAAGTCGGGGTCGAGCGCGGCGTCGAGTTCGTCCGGGGCGATTTCGATGCGCGCGAGGCCGTCGTGGTCGCGCACGCGGAACTGCGAGAAGCCCCACTCGCGAAGGAGGCGTTCGGCCTTCTCGACGCGTGAGAGGCGTTCCTCCGTCACCTCCAGCCCCGTCGGAATGCGCGAGGAGAGACACGCCATCGACGGTTTGTCCGCGACCGAGAGGCCGTAGCGGTCGGCGATTTCGCGCACTTCGTCTTTCGTGACGTCGTGGGCCAGCAGCGGCGAGAACACTTCGAGTTCCTCGACGGCGCGGAGGCCGGGGCGGTGGCCCTCGCCCGGGTCCGAGGCGTTGGTCCCGTCGCAGACGGTGGCGTAGCCCAGGTCCCGCGCCAGGTCGTACATCTTCCCGAGGCGCATGGTCCGGCAGTGGTAACACCGCTCGTCGCCGTTGGCGACGAAGTCGGGGTTGTCGAGTTCGGAGAACTCGACGAGTTCGTGCCGGACGCCGATCTCCTCGGCGACGCGTTTCGCGTCCGTCAGTTCCTCCGCCGGGAGCGTCTCGCTTCGGGCCGTGCAGGCGACGGCGTCGTCGCCGAGGGCGTCGTGGGCGAGCGCGGCGACGACGCTCGAATCGACCCCGCCGGAGAAGGCGACGACCACGCCGTCGCGGTCGGCGAGGTCCTCCCGGACGCCGGCGATTTTCTCGTCGAGGCTCATACCGGGGGTAGCCACCCGAACGGCAAAAGCCCGTTGTGTCGGTGGAGCAGGGTTCGGCGCGACGCCGCTCACTCCCGCGAGCGCGCGATTACCGACTCGCCGGCCCAGACGCGGTCGCCCGTCTCGACGCGCACGTCGTCCAGCGTGTACGTCGCCGGCAGCAACACGTCGGCCCGACTGCCGAAGGCAATGTGGCCGAGTCGGTCGCCGCGGTCGACCGCGTCGCCGGCGGCGACGTACGGGTGGATGCGCCGCGCGAACCACCCGGCCACGAGCGACACCTCCGTCTCCGCGAAGGTCACGTCGACGCGTTCGTTCCGGTCGGACTCCTTCGAGAACGCCGGGCGGTGTGCGCCGGGGCGGTGAGTCACCGAGTCGACGGTCCCCGCGACCGGCGCGCGGTTTACGTGGACGTCGGTGACGTTCATGAACACGCCGACGCGGACGCGTCCCTCCTCCTCGCGGACGACGGAGACGCGGCCGTCGGCGGGGGAGACGACGCCCCGCGCGGGCGGCGTTCGCTCGGGGTCGCGGAAGAACGCGAGCACGGCGACCGAAAGGAGGAGACAGGCGAGACCCACCGGCGGCGCGAGGACCAGGGTCGGCACGGCGAGGAGGAACGGCGGCAGGGCGTAGCGCCAGCCCCCGGGAGCGAGTCGCATCACGCGCGGGTGCGGGTGCCCCACTCGGTCAGCAGGTGGGTGAGGTGGAGTCGGTCGTCGGTGCCGGTGGCGACGTCGAGGTCGATTTCGCCCGCGAGACGGTGGAGTCGAGCGAGTTCGTCGCCGTCGTATCGCTTGCGCGCGACCCGGAGGAGGTCGCACAGCAGTTCCTGTCCGTCGTAGCCCTCGTCGTCGAGCAGCGTGCCGACGGTCTTTCGCGCGTCGGTCACCTCCCCCGCCTCGGCCGCCGCGAGGACGGATTCGACCTCGTCGTCGTGGCCGATGTCCTGGAGCGCGCCGTGGACCGCCTCCATCGTCAGTTCGTCGTGTTCGGTGGCGACCGTCTGGGCGCTCAACAGCGCTTTCCGCACGTTGCCGTCGGCGTACCCCGCGAGGAATTCGAGGCCATCCTCGTCGTAGGCGACGCCTTCGGCGTCGAGCACGTCCCGCAGGACGGCTTTCGTCTCGTCGGTCGTCGGCGCGCGCATCGGAATCGGGAAACACCGCGAGCGGATGGCCGGGATGAGCTTCGACGGCTGGCGGGTGGCGAGGACGAACTGCGTCGTCCGGTGGTGTTTCTCCATTACCCGGCGCAGCGCCTGCTGGAAGTCCTCGCGGATGGCCTCGGCGTTGTCGAGGACCACCGTCTTGTACTCGCCCGAGACGGGCGCGTAACTCGCCGACTCCTTGAGGACGTGGTTTATCATGTCGCGTTTGGCCATGCGACTCCGCCCGGTCAGGAACGACTCGAAGCGGGGGTCCTCGCGAATCTCCTTTTTCGTCCGGCCGAAGAAGTCGGCGACGTTGAGTTCGACCAGGTCGTTCTCGGGGTCGGCGTGCGTCTCGCGGGCGAGCGCGCGGACCGCGGCCGTCTTGCCGACGCCCGGCGGCCCCTGTACGACGAGGTTCATCGGCTCGTCGACCGCCCGCCGGAGTCGGTCGCGGACCTCCGACTGGGGCAGGTCGTCGACAGTCGGCGCGTGGGTCTCTATCCAGAGCGGTGCCTCGACGTCCATCGACGCGACCTACGTGATCGCCGCGTATGAATCCACCCGTTCGCGGTGCCGTCGTGGCCCCGTCATAGTGATTACTGTAACTGTTTACCGGTGGTTCGCTGAACCGTCTCGGCGAACCACCGGTAATGACTTACAGTAATCACTATCAGGCCGCCGTCGTCGGAGTCCGAGTCGGCCCGGAACCGACGCACGTTAGCCCGTATAGCGGCCACTGCGTCGACCACACCGACACGGGTTTATCGCTCCCGCGAGACAGCTACCCGTATGTCTATGCGCGCGACCTTTCTCGGCACCAGCGGGGCCGTCCCCACGACCCAGCGAGCGCCGAGTGCCCTCCTCGTCCGCCGCGACGGGGAGCGGTACCTGTTCGACTGCGGCGAGGGGACACAACGACAGATGATGCGCTTCGGGACGGGCTTCGACGTCTCTCACATCTTCGTCACGCACCTCCACGGCGACCACGTCCTCGGCATCCCCGGTCTGATTCAGAGCTGGGACTTCAACGACCGGGCGGACCAGCTGTCGATTCACGTCCCGCCCGGGTCGCGCTCGGACGTCGAACACCTCGTCAACGCCGCCGGCCATCGCCCCGGCTATCCGGTCCGCATCCACGAGGTGTCGCCCGGCGAGACGGCGCTCGACGCCGACGAGTTCGAGGTTCGGACGTTCCGCACCGAACACCGGACCCGGTCGGTGGGGTACGTGCTGGCCGAGGCCGACCGCCCCGGCCGCTTCGACCGGGAGAAGGCCGAGGAACTCGGCATCCCCGTCGGTCCGAAGTTCGGCAAACTCCACGAGGGCGAACCGGTCGAACTCGACGACGGGCGGACCATCCACCCCGACCAGGTGGTTGGCGACCCCCGCCCCGGCCGGACGTTCGTCTACACCGGCGACACCCGCCCGCTGTCGACCACTGCCGAGGTGGCCGCCGACGCCGACCTGCTCGTCCACGACGCCACGTTCGCGAGCGACGAGTCGTCGCGGGCGAAACAGACGGGGCACTCCACGGCCCGCGAGGCCGGGGAGGTGGCCGCCCGCGCCGACGCGAAGCGCCTGGCGCTGACGCACATCTCCTCGCGCTACGCCGGGGACGCCTCCCGCCTCGAACGCGAGGCGCGCGCCGTCTTCGACGGCGAGTGTTTCGTCGCCAGCGACGGCCGGACGGTCGAGGTGCCGTACCCCGAGTAATCCCGCGACGGCTCCGACACCCGGCGTGGGGTATTTATCTCCGAGACGCCTACGCCCGGGCGTGAACCCCCGGACGAGCGCGCTCGACTCGCTCGTGTTCGGCGTCGACATCCAGAGCGGCGACGTTCGCGGCGACGCGCCGTCCTACGCCGTCGTCGCCTTCGACGGCGAGCAGTTCGACCGCGACGTGGTCTCCTTCCGGAAACTGCGCCGCCTCGTCGAGCGCGAGACGCCCGCGATTCTCGCCACCGACAACGTCTACGAACTCGCGGCCGACAAGGACGCCCTCGTCGGCTTCCTCCGCTGGCTCCCGGACGGGACGAAACTCGTCCAGGTGACCGGCGCGGAGCGACCGGAGTCGCTCTCGCGAGTCGCCTCCCGGCACGGCGTCCCGTACGGCAAGGACCCGATGGAGGAGGCGGAAGCCGCCGCCCGCCTCGCCGCCGCCAACGTCGGCCACGAGGTGTCCGCCTTCGGCGACACGACGACGGTGAAGGTGTCGCGCGGGCGCTCGACCGGCAAGGGCGGGTGGAGTCAGGACCGATACACCCGTCGCATCCACGGCAACGTCAAGGCCGAAGCCCGCGACGTGGCGGCGACCCTCGACGACGCCGGCCTCGACTACGACCGCGAGGTGACCGAGAAATACGGCGGCTACGCCAACGCCGTCTTCACCGTCGAGGCGCCCCCCACCGACATCCCCGTCTCGGAGCACCGGTCGGGCGACGTCCGGGTCGAGATGGAACGCGAACGCCGGGACGGCATCGAGTTCGAACCGCTGGTGAAGCGCCGCGACCCGGTGTTCGTCGGCATCGACCCCGGGACCACCACTGCCGCGGCCGTCGTCGCCCTCGACGGCGAGGTGCTGGACGTCCACTCGACGCGAACCGCCGACACCGCCGACGTCGTCGAGTGGCTGGTCGACCGAGGACGGCCCATCGTCGTCGCCGCCGACGTCGAACCGATGCCCGAGACGGTCGAGAAGTTCCGCCGGAGCTTCGACGCCGCCGGCTGGACGCCCGCCTCTGACCTCCCGGTCGACGAGAAACTCCACCGCACGCGCGACGTGGCCTACGACGACGACCACGAACGCGACGCGCTCGCGGCCGCCCTCTTTGCCTTCGACGCTCACGAGGACCAGCTCGCCCGCATCTCGCGGAAGGTGCCGCCGACGTTCGACCGCGACGAGGTGGTCGCCCGCGTCGTCGCCGGCGAGGAGTCCGTCGAGGCGGTGCTCCGTGACCTGGATACCGACGAGAGCGAGGCGGACGAGTCGACCGACCACGACCCCCGGGAACTCACCGACGAGGAAAAGCGCATCCGGGAGCTGGAGACGCGGGTCGAACGGCTCGAATCCCACGCCGAGGACCTCAAGGAGACGATTCGGGAGAAAGACGAGCGCATCGAGGAGTACGAGGCGGAACTCTCGGAGGCCCGGCGCGAGGAGCGCCGCGAGGCCCGGGAACGACGGGAAGTGTCGCGCCTCGAACGCGAGAACGGCCGGCTCGAACGCGAACGCGACGAGGCCCGCGAACGGGTCGAGGAACTGGAGTCGAAACTCGACCGGCTGAAGGCGCTGTGGAAACTCGACCACTCGAACTTCGCCGACGTCTCCGAGGGGCGGAATCTCGTCCCGGTGAAGGTCGTCGAGCAGTTCACCACCGACGCCATCGAACGCGCCGACGAGCAGTACGGCCTGGTCGAGGGCGACGTGGTCTACCTGCGCGACGCGAGCGGCGCGGGGCGCAGTACGGCCGAACTGCTGGCCGCGAAGTCGCCGCGGGTCGTCCTCCGCGACGGCAACCTCTCCGACGTCGCCGACGCGGTGCTGTTCGACCGCGAAATCCCGGTCGCGCCGGCCGACGACGTGACGATGCAGGAGGTGGACGAACTCGCCGTCGCCCGCGAGAGCGACGTCGAGGCGGCCATCGCGGACTGGGAGTCCCGCGCCGAGGAGCGCGAACGCGAGCAGAAATCGGAGATGGTCGACCAGATCATCAGCGAACACCGCGCCGACGGCCGGGGCAGGTAGCGAGGGACGGGTCGCGAGGGGCGGGTGGATTTTTGCGCCCGCCGGCCGCAGTCGACGTATGGCCGCGAGCGATGACGAACCGGACGTCACGGAGATACGCCAGGAACT
Source organism: Haloferacaceae archaeon (assembly GCA_042216495.1). Classification (GTDB taxonomy): domain Archaea; phylum Halobacteriota; class Halobacteria; order Halobacteriales; family Haloferacaceae; genus Salinirarus. The sequence continues at coordinate 7,738 of JBDGTU010000059.1, read as the reverse complement.
CGAGGCGATAGCCGACACGCCGGAGGAGCGCGAACGCGTCCGGGAGGCGGTCGAGGAGTTGACGCGGCCGAGGGGCGTCTTCGGCCGCGTCGTCACCGGGTTCGACCGGGGCGACGTCGCGGAGGCGCTGCTGGGGAGCGTCGTCTTCGGCATCCCGATGCTCGTCGAAGGCGGGACACAGGAGGTCGGACGCTTCCTGGCCGACCACCTCCTCGCCATCGAGGCGACGCTGGCCGCCACCGTCGCGATGGTCGTCAGCATCCTCTACGTCTCGGACATCCAGGACGTCCGCGTTCACGACCCGTTTTTCGGCTTCCTCCCCCGGCGGCTGGTCGGCGTCCTCGGCGTCTCGTTCGGCACGGCGCTCGCCACGATGACGCTCTGGGGGCGCGTCGACTGGGCCGACCCGTGGGTCGCCTTCGCCCAGGTCACCGTCGCGTTCGTCGCGATGGCCATCGGAGCGGCGCTCTCGGACATCCTGCCCGGGACGTAGCGAGACTCGACGGGCGGCGTCGCGTGACTCCGACCATTCAGAAGTCATATCCCGAACCCCCTGTACCTCTCGTGTATGGACGCCTACGAGCGCATCACTCGCAACGCCTCCGAGGTGGTCACCGAGGAGGAGGTCCGTACGCTGGCCGAACACCCCGACGGAAAGCGGGCCTACGTCGGCTACGAACCGTCGGGCGTCCTCCACATCGGCCACATGCTCACGGCGACGAAACTCATCGACCTCCAGGAGGCGGGCTTCGACGTGACGGTGTTGCTCGCGGACGTCCACGCCTACCTCAACGACAAGGGCACGTTCGAGGAGATTCGCGAGACGGCCGAGCGGATGAAGGCTCAGTTCCTCGCCTACGGACTGGACGAGGACCGGACGGAGTTCGTCCTCGGGTCCACGTTCCAGTTCGACCGCGAGTACGTCCTCGACCTGCACGCCCTGGAGCTGAGTACGACGCTCGCACGCGCCGAGCGCGCCATGGCCGAGATTCAGAGCGGGGAGTCGGTGAAGGTGTCACAGGCGGTCTACCCGCTGATGCAGGCGCTCGACATCGTCTACCTCGACGTCGACCTCGCCGTCGGCGGGATGGAGCAGCGGAAGGTGCACATGCTCGCCCGCGACGTCCTGCCCACCATCGGCGAGGAGTCGCCCACGTGCCTGCACACGCCGCTCATCGCGGACCTGGCGTCGGGCGTCGGGAAGATGTCCTCCAGCGAGGGCGTCACCATCTCGATGGAGGACTCCCGCGCCGACATCGAGGAGAAGGTGAACGCCGCCTTCTGTCCGCCGACGCGTGACCCGGACCCCGACGACCAGGGGCGCGACCGCGACAACCCCGTCCTCCAGATATTCGAGTACCACGTCTTCCCGCGGTTCGAGACGGTCGTCGTCGAGCGCCCCGAGCAGTACGGCGGCGACCTGACCTACGAGACGTACGAGTCGCTGGCGGCGGACCTCGAATCGGGCGACCTCCACCCGGCGGACGCGAAGGGGGCCCTCGCGTCCTACCTCGACGACCTCGTCGCGCCCGGGCGCGAGAAACTGCGCGACCTCCGGGAGTAGTCTTCGCTCTCGACGTGCGCGAACGCCGGGAGCGTTCCGCGACTCTCGACGAGTCGCTGACGCCCTCCTGTGCCGATTCCGGCGTACGTCGGCGGCTTTAAACATCGTGGCATCCAACTGGCGTGTATGAGCGAAAACGAGCGTGACGGGCGCAAGGACCTCCGTATGCCCGACGAGGACGAGGTGTTCGCCGTCGTCACGAACATGCTCGGAGCGAATCGCGTGAAGGTACGCTGTGCGGACGGGACGGAGCGCACGGCGCGCATCCCGGGCCGGATGCAAAAGCGCATCTGGATTCGCGAAGACGACGTCGTCCTCGTCGAGCCGTGGGACTGGCAGGACGAGAAGGCCGACATCACGTGGCGCTACGAGAAGGCGGAGGCCGACCAGTTGCGACGCGAGGGCCACATCGAGTGACGGTGACGCTCGTGGGCCCGACCGGTGACGCGCCATGACCGAGGAGTTCGACCTCGTCGAACCGGACGCCGTCGAGGGCGTCGGCGACGAGTGGGAGGAGATCGACGTCACCGACACCGAGGCCGACCGCATCGCTCGCAAACGGGACCGGGAGTTCTCCGAGTTCCGCAAGCGACTGAAAGACGCCGACCAGTTCAAGGTCGAGCAGGCCGTCTTCGACGACGCTACCTTCGCCGCCATCTACAAGCTCGTCCAGGACGGCTACATCGAGGCGTTCGGCGGTCCCATCTCCACCGGCAAGGAGGCCAACGTCTACGAGGCTCTCGGCGGCGAGGGCCGGGACGTCGCGGTGAAGATCTACCGCATCAACGCCTCGAACTTCCGGCAGATGCGGGAGTATCTCGAAGGCGACCCGCGCTTCGAGAGCATCGGCTCCGACAAGAAACAGGTCGTCCTCGCGTGGACGAAAAAGGAGTTCGCGAACCTCGAACGCGCGCGTCAGGCGGGCGTCCACGTCCCCCGGCCCATCGCCGTCGAGCGCAACGTCCTGGTGATGGAACTCGTCGGGCTGGTCGAAGACCGGGCGCGTCGCCTCGCCGAGGTCACCGTCGAGAACCCCGAGACGGCCTACGAGGTGGTCCGCGAGTACATGCGCCGTCTGCATTCGGCGGGGCTCGTCCACGGCGATCTCTCGGAGTACAACCTCATCGTCCACGAGGGCGAACTGTACGTCATCGACCTCGGACAGGCGGTGACGGTCCACCACCCGCACGCCGACGACTTCCTCGAACGCGACTGCCGGAACGTCGCCGACTTCTTCTCGCGCCAGGGCCTCGACTGCTCGGCGTCCGATCTCTACGCGTTCGTGACCGCCGAGGGCTAGCCGAGGGAACGGCTAAGTGGGACCGGCCAGAGACTCCGGTATGCAGCGACGGGCGCTACTGGCGACGCTGGGGCTACTGGGAACGGGGGGCTGTCTCCGCCTCCAGCAGGCCGAGGCATCGGGCGCGGGGACGCCGGGCGGAACGGGCGAGACGACGCCGGGCGAGACGACACAGTCCACGGGCGGCGACACGTCGTCGAACGCGGGAGACGCGACGACCGGTACGTCGACTGGCACCGCGAGCGACGGCACGGGCACCGACGAACGCAGCGTGACGCTCGCGGAGGCGTGGACGGCCGACGCGGGTGCCGAACACGTCTGGGCGGACGCGTCGGCGTTCTTCTTCAGTTCCTACGCGGCGGCCGGGGCGGCCTCGGTCGCCGACGGCCTCCGGTGGAGCGTCGACGCGACGTCGGGCGAAGTAGACGGGTCGGCCGTCGAAACCTTCGCGCTCGACGACGAACGGGCGCTGTTCGGCTTCAGTCCGGACTCCGACGGCGACGCGGGGGCGTACTTCTGTGCGTTCGACCGGGCGTCCGGCGAGAACCTGTGGACGCTCGACGCGCCCGCCGACGGCGCTCACCACGCGGCGGAGGGGGCGGCGCTGGTCGACGGGACGGCCGTCGTCGCCGCCGCCGACTACGGGTCCCAGAGCGACCAGACGCCCATCGTCTACGGCGTGGACGCGGCGACGGGCGAAGAGCTGTGGCGCACCGGGACGCCGGACGTCCCGGCCGGCTTCGTCTCGAACGTCGTCGCCCACGACGGCGCGGTAGTCGTCGTCTTCGGGTCCCAGGGCGGCCGCGTCCTCGACCCATCGACGGGGTCGGTGACGGCGACGTACGACTCGATGTGGACGCGGATGTGGACCGGCTACGCTCACGGCGGGACGCTGTACGCCGCGTGGGACGGTGCCGCCCGCGCTTACAGCCTCGACGACGGGACCGAGAAGTGGTCGGCGTCCGGCGGCGGCGGCAGGGGGCGAATCCCGCCCGCCGCCGACGGCGACCTGGTCGTCTTCGGGACGAAGACGTCGTTCGTCACGGCGTTCGACGCCGAGTCGGGCGAGCGACGCTGGCAACAGCGCACCGCCGACCCGGTGTACGGCGTCGCGCTCTCCGACGGCTACGCGTGGGCGATAGACGAGGGGGGAACCCTCACCGGCTTCGCACGCGACGACGGGACGAACGTCCACGAGTCCGCCCAGGGCGACGCCGATAGCGACGTCGCTGCGACGGATGGCGTCCTCCTGGTCGGCGGCGAGACGGCGAACGCCTACCGCGTCGAGGACGGCTGAGTCGGTCGCCGAGGGGTCCCGACGCCGAAGGAACGCTTAAACCGCTCCGGCAGGTACCGAACGTATGCAGCACGTGAAGGTACCGCAGGACCGTATCGGCGTCCTCATCGGCGAGGGCGGCGAGACCATGCGAGAAATCGAACGGGCGGCCGAGGTCCGACTCGACATCGACTCCGAGAACGGGAGCGTCGCCATCGAACAGGTCGGCGACCCCGTCACCGGCATCGTCGCCGCCGACATCGTCCGTGCCGTCGGTCGCGGGTTCACCCCCGACACCGCGCTCTCGCTGCTCGACGACGAGATGCGGATGTTCGACCTCATCGACATCGAGGAGGCCGCACGGAACAAGAACGACCTGCAGCGACACAAGGGCCGACTCATCGGCGAGGACGGCCGCACGCGCGAACTGATGGAGGAACTCACGGGCGCGGAAGTCGTCATCTACGGGACGACGCTCGGCATCATCGGCCAACCCGAGGAGGTACAGGCCGTCCGCCGCGCGGTCGAGATGCTCCTCGACGGCGCACCCCACGGAGCCGTCTACTCCTTCCTCGAACGGAAACACAACGAACTCACGCAGGGGTTCGACGTCACCCCCTCGCGTTGAGTTCCGGCGGTCGGTTCGGTACCCTTCCTCACCCTGCGACCCAGCCCCCATACCGGCGTAATTCCGTGACGTCGGGACGATGAGACGGCGGTCAGTTCCGAAGCATTTTTATAGAATCACAATCAATCAGAGAGTGATTATGTCTCAGCGAATGCAGCAGGGACAGCCGATGATTATTCTCGGCGAGGACTCCCAGCGCACACAGGGCAAAGACGCACAGTCGATGAACATCACGGCCGGCAAGGCCGTGGCCGAGTCCGTACGGACGACGCTCGGCCCGAAAGGGATGGACAAGATGCTCGTCGACTCCTCGGGCGGCGTGGTCGTCACGAACGACGGGGTGACCATCCTGAAGGAGATGGACATCGACCACCCCGCGGCCAACATGATCGTCGAGGTCTCCGAGACCCAGGAGGACGAGGTCGGCGACGGCACCACGTCCGCCGTCGTCGTCGCGGGCGAACTCCTCGACCAGGCCGAGGAACTGCTCGACTCGGACGTTCACGCGACCACCATCGCGCAGGGCTACCGACAGGCCGCCGAGAAGGCCAAGGAAATCCTCGAAGAGAACGCCATCGAAGTCTCCGAGGACGACCGCGAGACGCTCGTGAAGATCGCCTCGACGGCGATGACGGGCAAGGGCGCGGAGAGCGCCAAAGACCAGCTGGCCGAACTCGTCGTCGACGCCGTCCTGGCCGTGCGTGACGAGGACGGCATCGACACCGACAACGTCTCCGTCGAGAAGGTCGTCGGCGGCGCTATCGACAACTCCGAACTCGTCGAGGGCGTCATCGTCGACAAGGAGCGCGCGAACGACAGCATGCCCTACGCGGTCGAAGACGCCAACGTCGCGCTCGTCGACGGCGCTCTGGAGGTCAAGGACACGGAAATCGACGCCGAGGTCAACGTCACCGACCCGGACCAGCTCCAGCAGTTCCTCGACCAAGAAGAGAAACAGCTGCAGGAGATGGTCGACACGCTCGTCGACGTCGGTGCCGACGTCGTCTTCGTCGGCAAGGGCATCGACGACATGGCTCAGCACTACCTCGCCAAGGAGGGCATCCTCGCCGTCCGCCGCGCGAAGGACAGCGACCTCGCACAGCTCGCCCGCGCGACGGGCGGGCGCGTCGTCGGCAGCGTCGACGACATCACCGAGGACGACCTCGGATTCGCCGGCTCCGTCGCCCAGAAGGACATCGGCGGCGACGAGCGCATCTTCGTCGAGGACGTCGAAGAGGCGAAATCGGTCACGCTCATCCTCCGCGGCGGCACGGAACACGTCGTCGACGAGGTCGAGCGCGCCGTCGAGGACTCGCTGGGCGTCGTCCGCACCACGCTGCAGGACGGGACGGTCCTGCCCGGCGGCGGTGCGCCCGAGACGGAGCTCTCGCTCGCCCTGCGCGACTTCGCCGACTCCGTCGGCGGCCGCGAACAGCTCGCCGTCGAAGCCTTCGCTGAGGCACTCGACGTCATCCCGCGCACGCTCGCCGAGAACGCCGGTCTCGACCCCATCGACTCCCTGGTCGACCTGCGTTCGCGCCACGACGGCGGCGAACTCGGTGCCGGCCTCGACGCCTACACCGGCGACATCATCGACATGGAGGAGGAGGGCGTCGTCGAACCCCTCCGCGTGAAGACCCAGGCCATCGAGAGCGCCACCGAGGCGGCCGTCATGATTCTCCGCATCGACGACGTCATCGCTGCCGGCGACCTGAAGGGCGGCGGCAGCGACGACGACGAGGGCGAGGAGATGCCCGGCGGCCCCGGCGGCGGCATGGGCGGCGGCATGGGCGGCGGCATGGGCGGTATGGGCGGCGGCATGGGCGGCATGATGTAAGCCCGGCCCGCGACGCTACCTACACCCCCACCGCCTGACCCTCGCATCGCCTCCCAATCGTCGGCCCCAGGCTCCGTTTTTCTTCGACGACGGTCCCGCCCGAGCGCTGCGTGGCCCACCTTCCGAAACGTGAACCAACATCCGTTATTGATTAATGTCCGGTCGAGTATGTGTCAACCATGGACGACCTGCCCGACCTGGATTCGACGACACTGACGGAACGTCTCGTGCTCCTCGGCGTGGTCGCGGCGTCGACGGACGGCGCGCCCGTGAACTCCGCCGACGTGGACGCGGTCTGTGATGACTATCTCGACGCCGTCGACGGCGACGTCCTCGGCGACGTCTCGGAACGCGAGGTCATCCGGTCGCTGAATCGCCTGGAGGCGGACGACCTCCTCGTTCAGGAACGCGTCGACGAGACCTCGGCGGTCGGCAAGGGCCGTCCCGCCTACACGCTGGACGGCGACGCGGACGCCCTCCTCGACGCGCTCGAAGACGACGGTCGCCTCGCGGACGTCGTGGCGCGGGTCCGTGAGGTGCGGTGACATCCTCCTCGCCGTAAACGGCGAGGCTTCCCACGCATGGGGAATACCAGTTAGTCGTCGCTGGCAGAGGGTTTCGACTCTTCGTAGGCCGTGAGCGTCATCTGCGCTGGTACGCTCTTCTCACGGTGAGTCGTGGCGGTGTCACAACCGCTCCCATCCCGAGGCGAGTCATCGCGTTCCGCCTTGTCAAGCGGGACGCTCTCTCCCCACGGGTCAATCCGTCGTGCGATATTCGCGGAAGCGTTGATGTCGGCCTGAAACGTCGAAACGTGGCAGTCGTCGTTCGGACACCGGAACTCGGCTTGCGAGTCCCGCCGACCGATACGGTGGCACGAGTGGCACGTCTGCGAGGTGTACGCCGGATTCACGTACTCAACTGGGATGCCTGCTTCCGTTGCCTTGTCCTCGATGCGTCCTTGCAGTCGGGCGAAGGCCCACGAGTGAAGGCGACGGTTCATGTACTTCCCGTAGTCGAGACGCTCACGGATGTGCGTCAAGTCCTCCATCACTAACACCGGGTTCTCGAACTGCTTTGCGTACTCGACGGCTTGCCGAGACGCTTTCTCCACGATGTCGGTGAGCGCGTTC
>JBDGTU010000065.1:1217-15590 GCA_042216495.1 Haloferacaceae archaeon | reverse complement strand
TCGGCGGCCACGACCTGGTCTTCCCCCACCACGAGAACGAGATCGCCCAGAGCGAAGCCGCCACCGGTCAGCAGTTCGCCCGCTACTGGCTCCACACGGGGCTGCTGGAGACGGCGGGCGAGAAGATGAGTTCGAGCCTCGGCAACTACTTCTACGTCGCCGACGCCCTGGAGGAGTTCGGGCCGAACGTCGTGCGAACGTTCTACCTCGGGACGGGCTACGGGTCGAAACAGACGTTCAGCGAGGCGGCGATGAACGAGGCCCGAGAGCGCTGGGAGCGCCTCGAACGCGCCTACGACGCGGCGACGGACGCCTGTGACAGCGTCGATGCCCGGACGAAGGTCGACGACCCGGCGCTCCGGGGGGCGGTGGAGGCGACGCGCGCGGAGTTCACCGCCGCGATGAACGACGACTTCAACGTGCGCGAGGCGACGGCCGCGTTGCTGGAACTCGCCTCGGCGGTCAACCGCCACGTCGACGACGTCGACGCCTACGACTACCGGGGCCTGCGCCGCGCCGTCGAGACGTTCGAGGAACTCGGCGGCGACGTCCTCGGACTCGCGTTCGGCGGCCGCGAGGGCGAGGGGACGGTCCGCCTGGCGGAAGACCTGATAGAACTCGTCCTCGACGTGCGCGAGGCCGAACGCGAGGCGGGCAACTACGAACGCGCGGACGAACTGCGGGACGAACTCGAAGCCCTCGGCGTCGACGTCGAGGACAGCGCCGAGGGGCCGACCTACCGACTCTGACCGGTCGCGCCCCCGTCGTCGTCGGGAGCATTCAGTCTCCGCACGCGCGAGGGGAGTCCTTCAGGCGGTCGAAAATCACATACTCGCGCCCTGAAAGGAGAGTTTATCGCTCTCGACCGGCTCGACTCGGCGACGGTTCGGCCTCGCTCACGCGTTTTCGACGAGTTCCGTCACCGTCTCCCAGTTGTGTCGGGTCCGGTCGGTGAGGGAGTAGACCGCGCCGTAGTCGTCGTCGCTCACCTCGACGACGCCGTTGTCGACGAGCACGCCGAGGTGGTGACGGATCGTCTTGTAGTCCAGGTTCAGGTCCTCCGCGAGCCGATTCGCGTTTCGCGGCCGCTCGTCGAGCGCTCGCAGGATGCGGACCCGGTTTCGACCCCCACGGGTGCCGGTGAGGAGGGAACGGAGCACCGTCTCCATCGTCGACCCTAGATGGCGTCGACGGGTAAGTATGTCGCCTCGCGGAGGTCACATTGTGAACAGGTCGGTGTCGTCGGGGACGGCAAACAGACCGAATCGGACGCCGGCGTCGAGCCAGCCGTAGCCGTAGGCGTACGACGCCAGGGCGTTCACGGGGTCGCCCGCCTCGTGAAAGTGTCGGCCGTCGGCGAGGTAGGACCGGGCCATCTCGCGACAGTCGGCGGCCGCGTCGCCGAGCGGCGTCTCCGGCGGCGCACGGACTTCGGCGGCGTCGAGCGCGTCCGCCAGCATCCGGCCGTAGCGGGCCGTCTTTTCCTCTAAATCGGCAGCCATGGGCGTCGTAACGGACGCTATCGGCGTAAGCGCTTCGCCTCGACGTCCGCCCGACAGCGCAAAGTATAGACGGCGCGACGACGAACTCCCTCACATGAGTGACGCTACGAGCGACGTCGTCGAACACCGACGACTCGTCGTCGCCGGGTCGGGAATCGCCGGACTCACCGCGGCCATCTACGCGGCGCGGTCGAACAACGACCCGCTGGTGTTCGAGGGCGACGAGCCCGGCGGGCAGCTCACGCTGACGACGGAGGTGGACAACTACCCCGGGTTCCCCGAGGGAATCAGCGGGCCGGAACTCGTCCAGAACATGAAAGCGCAGGCCCGGAAGTTCGGCGCGGAGGTGGAAAACGGCGTCGTGGAGTCGGTCGACGATTCGACGCGTCCCTTCCGCGTGACGATGACCAACGGCGACGTCTACACGGCCGACGCCGTCATCGCCGCCTCGGGTGCGAGCGCGCGGACGCTCGGCGTCCCCGGCGAGGACGAACTGATGGGGTACGGGCTCTCGACGTGTGCGACCTGTGACGGGGCGTTCTTCCGCGACGAGAAGATCATGGTCGTCGGCGGCGGCGACGCCGCCTGCGAGGAGGCCGTCTTCCTCACGAAGTTCGCCTCGACGGTGTATCTCGTCCATCGACGCGAGGAGTTCCGCGCGGAGGACTACTGGGTGGACAGGCTGATGGACCACGTCGACGACGGCGACGTCGAACTCATGCTGAACACGGAGGTGACTGAGCTCCACGGGTCGAAAGAGGAGGGCGTCGACCACGTCTCGCTCGTCCGCCATCCCGAGGGGCACCCGACGGAGAAACCGGACGACCCGGAGACCGAGGCGTTCGACTTCGACGTGGGGGCCGTCTTCTACGCCATCGGCCACACGCCGAACACGGCGTACCTCGAAGGGACGGGCGTCGAGATGGACGACGAGGGGTACATCCGGACGGCCGGCGGCGACGGGGCAGGACAGACGGCGACGGACGTCGACGGCATCTTCGGTGCCGGCGACGTCGTCGACTACCACTACCAGCAGGCCGTCACGGCCGGCGGCATGGGCTGTAAGGCCGCCATCGACGCCGACACCTACCTCGAAGACCTAGAACGCGACGGCGTCGAGGCAGCCGAACCGGCGGCCGCCGAATCCGACGACTGATAGTGATTACTGTAAGTCATTACCGGTGGTTCGCTGAACCGTCTCGGCGAACCACCGGTAAACAGTTACAGTAATCACTATGAGGGCCGAATCCCGGCGTTCGGTCGCCGCCCCGACGCGAGTCAGGTCGCCGATTCGTCGTTCGAATTCGCGCCGTTGCCCCCGTCGTCGCCGACCGTTCCGTCCGCGTCCGGGGGGTCGGTTCCGATGTCGACGGCGGCGGCGGTGGCGGCGGTCACGTCGTCGCCACGGACGAGTTCCGGGAAGACGACGTTCACGAACTGGACGACGACGACGGCCAGTAGCGGTCCGTAGAAGAGGCCGTACCAGCCGAACAGCGCCGTCCCGAGGACGTAGGCAAAGAGGACGAGTCCCATGTGGAGCGTCCGCCCGGCGACGTACGGCCTGATGAGCGACTGCGGGAGCACGTCGAGGACGAGAAACGAGACGAGGAGAAAGACGAGGGGGACGCCGAGGTTGCCCGCGTCCGTCCGGAGCGTCTCCCAGACGAGATAGCCGGTCGCGGGGAGGTAGACGAGTTTCCCGACGACGAGGGGAACGAACGTCGCCACCCCGGTCAGCAGGGCGAGGAGGGTGGGGACGGGGAGCCGAAGCGCCGACGGAACGACGGCGTTGAATCCGTTGTAGACGAGGACGGCGAGGCCGGTGACGATGAGCACGGTCAGGAGGTTGCCGAAGTAGACCGTCTCCAGGTCGCGGTCGATGGCCTCGACGAAGGCGTACGCGCTCGTTCCTTCGTCCCCGATTTCGGTCGCGAACCAGCTTTCGATGCGTTCGCCGTCGCGATAGAGGAAAAAGGCGAACGCCAGCGCGAGGGTGAGGTGGACGACGCCCCGAGCGAGCGCGCCGAACTGGCGGAGCGTCAGCAACAGGTTCTCCTGGAGTCGGCCGAGGCGTTCGAACCGGACGAGAAACGGGACGGGGTTCCGGAGGAATTCGCCGACCGACCCCGCACGGAGCGAGAGGCGAGCGAGGAGTGCGCTCGTGACCTCCGGCCCGACGACGGCAGCGAGTTCGCGAAACGCGACGACGGCGGCGTAACCGAGGACGAGGAGGCCCGGAAGCACCAGCACCAGCACCGTCGTCGTCGCGGCCAACGTCTTCGGCAGGCGGCGTTCGAGTCGTCTGTGAAGCGGTCGGGCCGCGTAGTAGACGAACAGTCCGGAGACGAACGTCCCGACGAACGAGTACAGAAAGAGGGCGACGATGCTCAGGCTCACCCCACCAACCGCCCACCAGGCGGCGCGTCGTCGTCCCGGAGCCGATAGCTGGATGTCCATGTCGGACCCACCGGTTCGGGGGAGTTTAGCGTGGCGGCTACGGCCCCCTCTTCGTCGCCCCAGACACTGCACTCGTCGTCGACCGTCTCCGCGACGTATATTTTCCCTCCGAACCTTTAGACTAGCCTAATCACGTTCGACGGCATCTTCGCGGCTCGCGACGCCACGGAGGCAACGCCGGTCGTCCCTCCGCGTCGCACTCTATCGGCAGGCGTTCGACGTGGAGGAAGGCGACTCGGCAGGAGACGAGTAGCGCGCGCGGCCGGCAGTCGCTGCTGACTGACGGCCCCAGCCGTCCGGTCGGGCGGCGAGGCTCCGCGGAATCCCACAGACCCTTACGTCGGGATGCCCGACAGAGGCTATGGTCGAAACCTACACCATCGAAGCGCCGAACGGGGACACGGACACCGTCGAACTGCCGGACGGCCTGGTCGACGTCCTCTCGGAGCAGGGCGAGTCGCCGGCCACCGTCGTCGCGGAAGTCGCGCTGCTCTCGTTCGTCCAGCGCGCACACTCCATCGTCCACCACTCCGACGGCGAGGTCCCGGAGGACCTGATCGAAATCGACGAGAAGGCCGAGGAACTGTTCGAGGAGCGGTTCGGCGTCTCCTTCGCGGAAGCGACCGGCCACCAGCACTAGACGAACAGCAGTGGAGTCATCGCCGCGACGCCCGCGACGACGCCGGCAGCGAGTTCTCGCTTGCCGCCGCCGGGGAGCCCCTCGCCGATTTCGAGCGCTTCCGGGACGAACTCGGTGACGACGAGGAATATCATCGCGCCGGCGGCGAAGCCGAAGCCGACGGGGAGGAACTCGCGTGCGACGCGGACGAACCCGTAGGCGATGACCGCACCGATGGGCTGGGGGAGACTCGAGAACACCGCCCACCAGACCATCCGCCACTCCGAGACGCCGAGCGTCCGCAACGGGATGGAGATGGCGAGGCCCTCGGGGACGTTGTGGATGGAGATGGCGACGGTCATGAAGATCGCCAGCAGTGGGACGACGAAGCCGAACACCGCGATGGCGTCCGGCCCGCCGGCGAGTCCCAGGTCGGCGAAGGCGACGCCGACGGCGACGCCTTCCGGGAAACTGTGGACCGTCAACACGCCCAGAATCAGGAGTAGCTTCCGGAAGTCGGCCGTCTCGTAGCGCTTCGGATTCACCTCGTAGCCCTCGATGACTCGGTGGGCGACGACGACGAGGACGACGCCCGCCAGGAGTCCGGGGACGATTTCCAGCGGCGACTCCGCCTCGGCCAGCCCCTCGAAGACGAGGCCGAACACCGACGCGGCCACCATGATGCCCGACGCGAGCCCCCACAGCGCGACGTTCCAGCGGTCGCTCACGTCGTCGACGAGGAAAAACGGCAGCGCTCCGATTCCCGTCGCGAGTGCCGTGACGAGGCCTGCGAGAAAGACGAAGACGAAGTTCTCCAGGAGTGCCATCGGTCGAACGGTCGGCCGCGGCGGGAATAAATATTATCATCTCCTCGATACTTTTGGCGGGCCTAAACCGGACGACGCCGTGCCGACGAGGGGCCACCGCCGCGGTAAGCCGGAAGCAGTTAAGGGGCAAGCGTTCCGTCGGGTATCCATGCATCCGAGAGCGGACGAGTTCGCGGCTCGCGCACGCGAACGGTACGGACTCGACGTCGACGTCCGGGAGTTCCCCGAGGGAACGAAGACGGCGGCGGACGCCGCCGACGCCGTCGGCTGTGAGGTCGGACAGATAGCGAGTAGCCTCGTCTTCGACGTCGGCGGGGACCTGGTCGTCGTCGTCACCAGCGGCGCGAACCGCGTGAGCGAGGCGAAACTCGCGGCGTACTTCGACGTCGCGCCGGACGCCGTGACGATGGCCGACGCCGACGTCGTTCGCGAGACCCTCGGCTGGGCCATCGGCGGCGTCCCGCCGCTCTGCCACGAGACTGACCTCCCCGCCCTGTTCGACGAGACGCTCACCACCTACGACACCGTCTGGGCCGCCGCCGGGACGCCCGAGGCCGTCTTTCCCGTCTCGCCCGACGAACTGCTCTCGCTGTCGGGCGCGACGCCCGCCGACGTCGCCGAATGAGGCGTGTCGACGACGTCGGCCGACGTTGACCGACGACTGGCCAGCGTCGAAGACATCATACACCGCGGCGACGTAGACAGCGCCGAATGACGGACGATTCGGTCCGGGTGTGGCTGGCCGAACGCACCTACTCGGACGACGAACAGAACATCGTCATCCTCGTCTACGCGACGCCCGACGGCCGCCGGTATCTCCGAAAGGAGCGCTCGCTGACGAGTTTCACGGACGTCCGGGACACGACGGCCGCCGTCGACGCCGACCCGTCGAACCTCGGCACCGTCGACGACCCCGAGACGCGCGAGCGATACGCGACGGAGGTCGAGCGCCTCCGCGAGACCCACGGCCCCGACGACCTCGTGTAGTTCGGCACTCCCCCCGGGGGGACCGTCACTCTCTCATCGGGTAGGAGCCCGCACCTGCTTTTATGCTCCGGGCGGGGGATTCGGGAGACGATGGGAGAAGTATCCGCGCTGTTCGACCCCGACCGGGTCGCGGTCGTCGGTGCGACCGAACGCGAGGGGTCCGTCGGCCGGGCGATTACGGAGAACCTGCGCGCCGACTTCCGCGGGACGGTCGTCCCCGTCAACCCGAACTACGAGACGGTTCTCGGCGTCCCCTGCGTCGACGACCTGTCGGCGGCGAACGCGGACCTCGCGGTCGTCGTCGTGCCGGCCGCCGCCGCCGTCGACGTCGTCCGCGAGGCCGGCGAGGCGGGCGTCCGGAACGTCGTCGTCGTCACGGCCGGATTCGGTGAGACGGGGAGCGAGGGGGCCGCCCGCGAACGCGAACTCCGCGAGGTCGCCGAGCGATACGACCTGAACCTCGTCGGTCCGAACTGCCTCGGCATCATCAGCACCCCCTCGGGACTGAACGCCACGTTCGCACCAACGAACGCCCGGACGGGGTCGATGTCGTTCATGAGTCAGTCGGGCGCGTTCGTGACGGCCGTGCTCGACTGGGCCGACGACCACGACGTCGGGTTCAAGGACGTCGTCTCGCTGGGCAACAAGGCCGTCCTCGACGAGACGGACTTCGTGCGGGCGTGGGGCGACGACCCGGAGACGAACGTCATCGTCGGCTACCTGGAGAGCATCGACGACGGGCAGTCGTTCGTGGAGACGGCCCGCGAGGTGACCCAGGAGACGCCCGTGGTCGTGGTCAAGTCCGGCCGCACCGACGCCGGTGCGCAGGCGGCGTCCTCACACACGGGGGCCATCGCCGGCAGCGACGAGGCCTACGACGCCGGTCTCGACCAGGCGGGCGTCATTCGCGCCGAGACGGTCCAGGACCTCTTCGACGCCGCACAGGTGCTCGCCGGCCAACCGCTCCCCTCGACCGACGACGTGGCCGTCGTGACGAACGCCGGCGGCCCCGGCGTGATGGCGACGGACGCCGTCGGCGACGCCGACCTCTCGCTGGCCTCGTTCACCCAGGAGACCGTCGACGCTCTCCACGAGGCGCTCCCCGAGACGGCGAACGTCTACAACCCCATCGACGCCATCGGCGACGCCGACAACGAGCGATTCCGCCGAGCAATCGACCTCGCCCTCGCCGACGACAACGTCGGCTGTGCGGTGGTGCTCGCGGCCCCGACGGCCGTCCTCGACTTCGAGACCCTCGCCGACGACGTCGTCGCCCTGCAGGAGACACACGAGACGCCGATAACGACCTGTCTGATGGGCGGCGAACGCGCTCGCGCGGCGGAACCGGCGCTCAACGAGGCGAGCATCCCCAACTACTTCGACCCGGCGCGGGCCGTCCGGAGCCTGGAGGTTCTCGCCGACTACCGTCGGGTCCGCGAACGAGACTACGAACCTCCGACCGAGTTCGACGTCGACCGGGCGGCCGCCGCCGAGATTCTACAGCAGGCCGACGAGCGCGACACCACCCGCCTCGGCGTCGAGGCGATGGGGCTCCTCGACGCCTACGGCATCGAGACGCCCGCCGGCGAGGTGGTGGACTCGCCGGTCGACGCCCTCGAAGTGGCCGAGTCCATCGACGGTCCCGTCGTCATGAAGATAGTCAGCCCGGACATCCTCCACAAGTCGGACATCGGCGGCGTCAAGGTCGGCGTCGAACACGAGGACGTCTACGACGCCTACGAGGACCTCGTGACGCGAGCGCGGAACTACCAGCCCGACGCGACCGTCCTCGGCGTTCAGGTGCAGGAGATGGTCGACCTGGACGCCGGCGTCGAGACCATCGTGGGGATGAACCGCGACCCGCAGTTCGGCCCCCTCCTGATGTTCGGCCTCGGCGGCATCTTCGTCGAGGTGATGGAGGACACCACCTTCCGCGTCGCGCCCGTCTCGGCGGCCGACGCCCGCGAGATGACCGAGGAGATCCGGGCGGCCCCGCTGTTGCGCGGCGCGCGCGGCCGTGACCCCGTCGACCGGGAGCGCATCGCCGAGACCATCCAGCGCCTCTCGCAGCTAGTCACCGACTTCCCCGCCATCCTCGAACTGGACGTCAACCCCCTCGTCGCGACGCCCGACGGCGTCAGCGCCGTCGACGTCCGACTCACCGTCGACCCGGAGAAGCTATGAAAACCATACTCGTCACCGCAACGGACGAAAGCACAGGCAAGACGGCCATCACCATCGCACTCGGCCAGCACGCGAAAGAGCGCGGTCGCTCGGTCGGGTACATGAAACCGAAGGGGACGCGCCTCCAGAGCCGCGTCGGGAAGACGCTCGATCAGGACCCCTTGCTGGCCCGCGAACTCCTCGACACCGGCTCCGAGATGCACGAGATGGAGCCCATCGTCTACTCCCCGACTTTCGTCGAAGGGGCGATAGAGGGCCGCGAGCGCCCGGGCGAACTCCACGACCGGGTGCGAGAGAGCTTCGACGCCATCGCCGAGGGACGGGACCTGATGCTCCTGGAGGGCGGCGACCGGCCGACGACCGGCGGCATCGTCGACCTGACCGACGCCGACGTCGCCGAGTTGCTCGACGCCGAGGTGGTTCTCGTCGCCGAGTACGAACGTCCGACCGACGTCGACGACGTCCTCGCGGCCGCCGAGTACGTCGGCGACCGCCTCGCCGGCGTCCTGTTCAACCGCGTTGCCGACGCCGTCTACGACACCGTCGAGAGCGAGGTAACGCCGTTTCTGGAGAGCCGCGGCATCCCCGTCGTCGGCGTCCTCCCCCGGGAAGCCGAACTCGCGGGCGTCACCGTCGCGGACCTCGCGTCCGAACTCGGCGCAGACGTCCTCACCGACGCCGAGACCAACGCCCTCGTCGAGCGGTTCCTCGTCGGTGCGATGAGCGCCGACGAGGCCCTGCGCTTTTTCCGTCGGACGAAATCCGCCGCCGTCGTCACCGGCGGCGACCGGGCCGACATCCAGACCGCCGCCCTCGAAGCCCCCGGGGTCAAATGCCTCGTCCTCACGGGCGGCCACCGCCCCTCGTCGACGGTTGTCGGCAAGGCGGAGGAGAAGGGCATCCCCGTGTTGCTGGTCACCGGCGACACCCTCACCACCATCGAACGCGCCGAGGAGGTCATCCGCGGGGGCCGCACGCGCGACGCCCACACCGTCGACGTGATGTATCGCCTCCTCGCGGAGCACGCCGACGTCGAGTCGCTGCTGGACGGGGACTGATAGTGATTACTGTAAGTCATTATCGGTGGTTCGCCGAGACGGTTCAGCGAACCACCGGTAAACAGTCACAGTAATCACTATGAATCTCGAGCCATCCGATTTCGGACCGCCGTCTCAACACCGCCACCCGCGGTCGGTGTGGTTCAGCCGTTCGCGACCGTCGTCGGTGACGACCACCAGGTCCTCGATGCGGACGCCGAACTCGCCGGGGAGATACACGCCGGGTTCGACGCTGAAGACCATCCCCGCCGCCAGTTCGACGTCGTTGCCGGCCGTAATGTACGGCTCCTCGTGGACTGAGAGACCGACGCCGTGGCCCGTCCGGTGGACGAACCGCTCGCCGTAGCCCGCCGATTCGACGACCGACCGCGCCGCGGCGTCGACGTCGCCCGCGGTCACGCCGGGTTCGACGGACTCGACGGCCGCCTCCTGTGCCTCCCTCACGACGGCGTGGACGCGTTCGAACTCCCCGGACGGGTCGCCGCCGAACACCAGCGTCCGCGTCTGGTCGCTCGGATAGCCGTCGACGCGCGTCCCGAAGTCGAGGACCACCGGGTCGCCCGCGCGTATCTCCCGGTCCCCGTGGGAGTGGTGTGGCTTCGCGCCGTTCGGCCCCGAACCGACGATGGTCTCGAAGGCGACGTCCTCGCCGCCGTGGGCCGCGAGACGCGTCTCGACGTCGCGGGCGAGTTCCCGCTCCGTCGACCCGAGGACGTCGGCCCCGCGGTCCCGCAGGTCCCCGACGACGGCGTCGGCGACGGCCGCCGCCCGGCGGAGCGCGTCGCGTTCGGCCTCGTCCTTCCGACGTCGGAGTCCCGCGAACACCTCGCTCGCCAGTCCGAACGTCGCGTTCGGGAGGCGGCCGCGGAGCATCTGCGTAAACTGCGCCCACATCGTGTCGTCGACGAGGACGTGACCGCCGTCGAGCGAACAGTCCGCCACCGCGGCGTCGACGGCGTCGTCGGGGGCCTCGTCGTCGCTCCACGTCCGAACGTCGGACACCCACGTCGCTTCCTCGACTTCCGCTCCGGAGAGTTCGGGCACGACGAAGACGGGATCGCCCGACGCGGGGACGAACAGGAGAAACGCCCGCTCCGTCGGGTCCTCGTCGACGCCCGTGGCGTAGTAGAGGTTCTCGCTCGGGGAGAGGACGAGTCCGTCCGCGCTCCCGTCCCCACCGCCGAGGCGACGCTGGACCGTCCGCGTCCGGCGTTCGAACGGCGTCATACTCCCCCGTACGTCGCCCCAGCGAAAAGCGTTGTCCGTTTTTGAGCCACCACCGGGTTTTTGTCATCTCACAGCACAGATGGGCTATGTCCTGGATTGCGTTCGCGGCCCTCAGTGACGCACGGCAGGCGACCGAAGACCTGCTCTTCCCGGTCGACCGCGGGACGTGGCTCCGGTTGGCCGTCCTCGCTTTGTTCGTCGGTAGCGGTGGCGGCGCGCCGACCGGCGGCGGCAACACCTCGGGAGTGACGTCGAGCGACGTCCCCGCGGGAGAACTCCCCCAGGCTCCCCCGGTGGAGTCGCTGGTACCCGTCGTCGTCGGCCTCGTCCTCCTCGTCGTGGCCGTCGTCGTCGCGTGGACGTTCGTCGGGTCGGTCATGGAGTTCGTCCTCGTATCGGGACTCCGCGACCGCGACATCCGCATCCGCCGCCCGTTCCGCGCTCACCTCGGCCGCGGCCTGCGCCTGTTCGGCTTCCGTCTCGCCCTCGGTCTCGTCGGCCTGACGCTCGTCGCCGTCCCCTTGCTCGCGATTTTCGGCCTCGGGGTCGGCGTCACTCCCGCCGCGTTCCTCCTCGTCCTGCCGGCCATCGCCATCTTCGGGCTCGTCGCCCTCGTCTTCGGCGTCGTCAACCGCCTCACGACGGATTTCGTCGTCCCGGCGATGCTCGTCGAAGACCGCGGGGTCCTCGACGGGTGGCGACGCGTCTGGCCGCTGGTCCGAGCGCAGTGGAAGGAAGTCGGTCTCTACGCCGTCCTTCGGTTCGCCCTCGCCATCGGCGCGGGCTTCGCCGTCGGTATCGCGACCCTTCTGGTCGCGCTCGTCGTCGCCATCCCGTTCGTCCTCGTCGGCGGGGCCGTCTACCTCGGCCTCTCGACCGTCGGCGGACCGGGACTCGCCGGCTGGGTGGTCCTCGGCCTCCTCGCCGCCCTGTTTCTCCTCTCGGCTTTCGTCGCGTCGCTCGTCCTGCAGGTGCCCGTGCTGACGTACCTGCGGTACTACGCGCTGTCGGCGCTCGGGCGAGTGGACTCTGCACTCGACCTCGTCGGCGTCGAGCCGTCGGACGCGGACGCCGCCGACGGGAGTGAAAGTGACGGAAGCGACGATAGCGAGCGCGGCGCGGATGGGCCCGACGCCTGACTACTGGAGGCGCTGGGTCGCCTCGACCAGCGGGTGACGGGCGTAGTCCACGACCTCGATGTCGTCGATGGACTCCAACCCTTCCTTCTCGGCGGTGCGCTGCATCCCGAGTTCGATGGCGTCGGCCGCGTCGAGGACGATGACGTAGGCGTCCATCTCCTCGACGCCGATTTTGCGGGCCGCCATCACGCGGTGGTGACCGTCGGCGAGGAGGAGGGTACCGGCGTTGTCGATGACGACGAGCGGTTCCGCGAGGCCGCGTTCGAGTTCGTAGCTCCGCCCCTCGAGTTCGTCGGCGTAGACCCGCGCCTGCGTCGGCGTCAGGTCGGCCAACTCGACCGTCCGCCGTTCCTCGGTCACGTCGATGTCGTGTATCTGTTCGAGCGTCCGCATCAGTTTGCCCACCTTCTCCGGGGTGGCGCGTTCGATCTGACTGCGGATGACGTCCGTGTTCGAGATGATGCCGACGAGGTTGCCGGCGTCGTCGACGACGGGGAGTTTGCGGATGCCGGACCGGAGGATGACCCGGGCGGCGTCGTTGACTTTCATCTCGGGGTGGGCGACGACGAGGTCGTCGGCCATCACGGTGAAGATGTGGGCCTCCGGGTCCGCGAGCAACAGGTCGCGCGCGCTGACGAACCCCTCGACGCGGCGGCCGTCACAGACCGGAAAGCCGTTGTGGCCGTCGCTCTCGACGATGCGCGTCGATACCTCCGCGACGGTGTCGTCGGGCGACACGGTCGCCACGTCCTTCGTCATGTAGTCCTTGACTGTCGCTTTTCCGGCCATTACCCCGTGATATGGCAGGGTAACCCAAAAGGGTGCCCTTACGAGCCGTCATCGAAGGGGAACTCGAAGGCGATCTCGTCGGTCGAGACGGGCGGGCGCGGCGCGGTTTCGAGCGCCTCGAAGAAGCGCTGGGCGACGACGTCGTCGACGACGGACGCAAGCGACTCGTCCGCCTCGTCGCCGACGTCCGAGAGGATGCCGAGCGGAATCTGCGCGCCCGCCATGTCGGCGTGTCCGCCGGCGTTCCCGATGGAGCCGAGCGCGTCGCGCAGCGTCTCGCCGAGGTCGACGTCCGCCCCCCGGACGCGGGCCGATGCGTAGACGGTCCCCTCCATGAAGCCGTAGACGAGCGTGATTCGGATACCCTCCATGTCGAGCAGACGCTCGGCCGCCTGCGCGAGGGCGTCGCGGTCGCGGATGGCCCCGACGCCGGTGGCGAGGACGTCGTCACGCACGTGACGGTTGCGGATGGCCCGCGCCAGCGTCTCGACGACGTCGGGGCTCGTGCTGGGTGACTCCACCTTGTCGAGGACGTCGCCGTCGACGTACGGGAGGAGGAAGGCCGCGGCCTCGAAGTCGGCTTCGCCGACCTCGCGGGTGAAGTCCCGCGTGTCGATGCGGATACCGTAGAGCAGCGCCGTCGCGAGCTTCCGGTCGGGCTCGATGGCGAGGCGCTCCAGCTGTTCCGTGAGGAGGGTGCTCGTGGCTCCGGCCTCGCTCCGCAGGTCGACGTACCGCGCCTCGATGGGTGCGCGCGGCGGGTGGTGGTCGACGACGACGTCGATTTCGGTGTCCTCGTCGAGTCCGTCGTTGACACCCGGTCGCGAGTGGTCGACCAGCGCGGTGCCGCCGTACTCCGTGAGCTCCTCCGGCGACGTGACGTTCCGGAGGTCCAGGTCGAGGAGGTTGACGAGCGCCCGGTTCTCCTGGTGGGAGATGTCGCCGAAGTAACACGGGTCGGCGTCGACGCCGACGGACCGGGCGATACGCGCGAGTGCGAGCGCCGACGCGATGGCGTCCGGGTCGGGATTGTCGTGCATGACGACCGCCAGCGGCCCGTCGAGGCTCCGGAGGACGCGCAGGAGGTGATGGATTCGCGTCGCCGTGTGGCCCGTCGCCACGCCGGTCACGTGCTCCGTCAACAGCGACCTGGCGTCGACGACGTCGTCAGCGACGTCCCGAATCGCCCGCCGGTCCGCGTCGGCGGCGTTCCTGTCGACGAACGCCACGAGGCGCGCCGACGGAAACTTCTCCCGGGCGAGCGACGCCACCCGACGGTTCGTCGCGGCGTCGTCGGCGAACACCAGTACGACGTCTATCTCCGCGTCGGGATACGTCGCGGGGTCGGCGGGGTCGCCGAGCGTCGTCTCCACGCCCGTCTCGCGGAGCGTCTCCACTCGGGCCTCGTCGTCGACGACCGCACGGAGCGGCTGCCCTCGCGACGTGAGCGCCTCGAGGACGCGCCGTCCGACGGTCCCGCAGCCGAGCACCAGCCGACTGACCATATCCACGCCTCGTCGTCGCGTCGGAAAATCCTACCGTCACGGCGACGGAGCCGTGCCGGAAACTCCTCCCGTCACGGCG
>JBDGTU010000065.1:0-1117 GCA_042216495.1 Haloferacaceae archaeon | reverse complement strand
CCGTCACGGCGACGGAGCCGTGCCGGAAACTCCTCCCGTCACGGCGTAGAATCTCCCCGCCCCGGAACTCCGTTCGATGGAATTAACACCTCGTGTGGATTGCTAGTGAATGCCATGGAAGCGACAGCCGAGTTAGTGGACTCCTCGCTGGGAGAGCAGTTGAGAAGCGCCTGCCGAACGGCCGTCGGCGACAGCCTCCGGAGCATCACCTACTTCACGCCCGAGGCCTACGAGCAAGTCTACCTCCGCTCCGACCTGGAAGCCGACGCCGACCTGGCTGGATTCGTCGAACTCGAATCGCACGGATTTCGGACGCAGACGGCCTACCGCGGGTCCGAACTCGGCGACTACCGCTACACGATTCGCTCCTTCGAGAACGGCTACGTCACGCGCGTCACCGTCGACGACCACGGCGTGTTCGTGACGACGGACGGACTGACGATGCGGCGGGCAGAAGACGTCGCCGAAGCCCTCGAAAGCGTGCTCTCCTGACCGAAGCCCCTCTCCTGACCGAACTTCTCGAAAAAGAACCGACGCCGAATCAGGCGAACAGCGCCGTCGCGGCGGTCTGTGCCGTCTCGACCACCGGGCCGAAGCCGGGGAGCAACAGGAGCGTCCCGACGGCTGCGAACATGACGGCGACGTAGAGCCCGACCGGCTTCGAACCGAGTTCGAATCCGCCGTCCGGCTCCTCGATCCACATCGCCTTGACGACGCGGGAGTAGTAGAACAGCGAGAGCGCGCTGTTTATCGCGCCGACGGCGGCGAGCCACCAGAAGCCGCCCTGGACGGCCGAGTAGAACAGGGCGTACTTCGAGAGGAAGCCGCCGAACGGCGGGAGGCCGGCCAGCGAGAACATGAAGACGGTCATGGCGGTACAGGCGAGCGGGGCCTTCGTCGCCAGGCCGTTGTAGTCCTCGAAAGTGCGCCCGACCTCCCAGTGCTCGACGAGGGCGATGAAGAGGAACGCCCCCGTGTTCATGAAGCCGTAGACCAGGAGGTGCGCCATGCTCGCGCCCATAATCTGGCCGTTGGGACCGCCCTGCGAGAGGGCGGCGAGGCCGATGAGCGCGTAGCCGGCGTGGCCGATGCTGGAGTAGGCGAGCATCCGCTTGAC
>JBDGTU010000060.1:10787-16814 GCA_042216495.1 Haloferacaceae archaeon | reverse complement strand
GGCGCGCTCGACCTCACCGTCGACTGGGAGGAGCACTACTTCCACGACACCGCGGCCGAGAAGGCGGGCGTCGACCTCCGCCGCTCCGTCGACGACCTGACCGAAGCGGAAGCCGCCCAGTACGTCGGCTTCCCCGACCCCCTAAACCCGCTCGTCCACGTTCACGTTGACGACGTCTCGACGTTCATGAACAACACGACGCTCGAATCGTACCCCGACGCCGGCCTCGGGGGAGACGACGACGCCGACGACGGCGTTCAGGACGACCTCTCGCCGTACACGCCCTGCGACGACTTCGCGCAGATGAGCGAGAACCTCAACCCCACGAACGGCCGCGGGGAGGGCAAGCGTACGGCCAACCCGGACACGATCCTCAACTACGACGAGTTCGTCGAGAGCGGGGGGAGCGCGGAAGTCGACGTGGCCCCGCTCGTGAACCTCCACGACGTCAAGCCCGGCGACTTCGGCGAACTCACGCTCAGCCTGCACCTCTGTGACAACCCCGGCTACATCTGGATGCAGGGCGAACTCAACAGCGCGCTGGAGAACGGCCACACCGAACCCGAGAGCAAGGACGACGACGAAATCGGCGGTCCCGAGTCGACCAACCCGGACGAGGTCGAACTCCTCGACGAGATCCAGACCATGCTCTGGTACGACGAGGACGGCGACAACGTCTACGAACCGGCCGGCGAGGCCGGCGAAGTCGACGTCGTCATCGTCGTCGACAACTCCGGGTCGATGGGTAGCGCGGGCGTCAACTCCGGCTCCAAGCTCGCCAACGCGAAGGCCGGTGCCCGGTACTTCGTCGACGCGGCCGGACCTACGGCCCAGATCGGTGTCGTTAGCTTCGACGGCGACGCCGACACGGAAATCGTCCTGACCGACGTGGGCGCGAGCGCACAGTCCATCAAGAACGCCATCGACGGCATCCCGCAGAACAACGGGAGCACCAACATCGAGGACGGCGTCGAGACCGGCCAGAGCGTGCTGAACGGCACGAACGCCCGTTCCGGTGCGTCCAAGATCATGATTCTCCTGTCGGACGGCGAACCGACGGCAGGCACTGGGACGGACAACGGCCAGAGCCCCGTCCAGGAGGCACAGACCGCGAAGACCGCCGGCACGGAGATATTCACCATCGGCTACGGCATCTCCAGCGGTAGCTCCTTCGCCCAGACGTTAGAGGACGTTGCGAGCGACCCGGCCGACTCCTACGCCTACCTCGACGTCGACGTGGACACGCCCCAGGAAGTGCAGGCGGTCTTCGGCCAGATCGGGCAGATCATCGCCGGCGAGGAGTGCTTCTTCCAGGGTTCGCTCCGGACCCTGCTCGAACTGGTGACGCCCGACGAGGCCAACGGCCACTTCGGCATCCCGCTGGACGGCGTCCGCGGCACCGGCTACGAGGAGATCACTGGCACCAACAACGACAGCGACCCCTTCGTCGACGCGGACTACGCCGTCGGCGACGGAAGCGCCGAGGCACGAGACGCCTTCGTCGACTGCACGACGAACGCTATCGGCCTCGCGTGGTGGCTCCCGGTCGACCACGCAAACGAGATTCAGTCAGACTCCGTGGAGTTCAACCTCGGCTTCTACACCGAGCAGTGCCGCCACAACGACGGCAGCGGCCAGGCTCCCGAAACCACGACCGTGACGAACACGACGCAGGCGTAATCTCGACGCCACCGTCGCACGGTTCGTCTCACGTGACGGCCTGATTCACACGCTCTCCGTCACCGACCCGCGCTCGGACGCACAGTCGGCGGTTCGACTCCGCCGGCGGGTCCTCCCCCATCCGGGGACTCACGATTCGACCATGACACAACCGAAACGCACGTTCGACCTCAGTCGGCGAAAGCTCCTCACCGGCCTCGGCACCGTCGGCCTCGCCTCCATGGGCGCGGGCCTCGGAACCTCCGCGTACTTCAGCGACACCGAGACCTACGAGAACAACGCGCTGACCGCTGGCGAGTTCGACCTCAAGATGGACTGGCAGCAGACCTACACGGGCCCCGAGGGGACGGTGTACGTCGACGCCTCCCCGGACAACTACGTCAACGACCCGGCGAACCCGGACCGGATCCTTCGCAATCAGTTCAACGACCGGGTGACCGGCTCCGACGACGTCCGCGATCCGATCTTCACGCGCGAGGAACTCGCGGACCGGTTCGGCACCACCGTCGACGACCCGCAGGTAGAATCCGCCTTCCGGAGTCAGTTCGAGGACGTTCCGGACTTCTTCCGGCCGCTGGAACGGGTGCTCGTCGACGTCGACGACGTCAAGCCCGGCGACGAGGGACGCCTGAGTTTCAGCCTCCACCTCTTCGACAACCCCGGCTACGTCTGGATGCAGGGCGTCCTGCTCGACGACGCCGAGAACGGCGTCAACGAACCCGAGTCGAAGGACCTCGAGGAGGACGACCCGCTCGGCCCCGCCAGCGGCACCGACGGCAGCGGCGAACTCGCAGACACCGTCCAAGTCGACATCTGGTACGACGCGGACTGCGACGGCGAGTACGACGGCGACGCCGACGACTACGTCTTCCGCGGCTCGCTCGCGGACGCGCTCGCGCTCCTCTCGTCGGGGACCGGCATCCCGCTCGACGCCGACCCCTCGACCCCGTACGCGGCGGTGACGGGCGACGACACCGACGGCGACGGCCTCCCGGACGCCAACATCGGCGTCGCCGAC
The DNA here is from genome assembly GCA_042216495.1 of Haloferacaceae archaeon. Classification (GTDB taxonomy): domain Archaea; phylum Halobacteriota; class Halobacteria; order Halobacteriales; family Haloferacaceae; genus Salinirarus. The sequence goes on along the minus strand of JBDGTU010000060.1, from coordinate 14,116 downwards.
GGCGTCAGCGAGTCCCGCGACTGCTTCGCCAACTCGACGACGTACTGCGTCGGCCTGCGGTGGTATCTCCCCGTCGACCACGCGAACGAGATCCAGTCCGACTCCGTGCGCTTCGACGTGGGCTTCTACGCCGAACAGTGCCGCCACAACGACGGCGCCGGCGTCGACGAGAACCACACCTACAGCACCGGCCTGGCCGACTGGGAGGTCGTCCAGAGCCCCGACGGCACGACGGGGGCCGCCCAGGTCGTCAGCGCGCCGGGTGCGTGGGACACCGTCGCCTGCGCCGACTGGGTCGACCCGTACGGGACCGGCGGTCTCACCCCCGACCCGGTCGGGACGTACGTCTACGAACTGACCTTCGACGCGGAGGAACCAGCGCCCCTGAACACGCTGTACGTCGACGCCTACGGGGCCGACAACTCCGTCGAGTTCTTCCTCGACGGACAGTCCATCGGCGGCTCCGGCGGGGACAGCGCCTTCGCCGACATCCCGTCGAATCCGACGATTCCGCCGGTCCCGGACGTCGAACCCGGCCAGCACACGCTCCGAGCAGTCGTGGAGAATCACTCCGGGACGGGGTCGAACCCCGCCGGCCTCCTCGTCTGCGTGCGACTCGCGTAGAACGGCGACCGATTCGACCCACAGCGGCCTCGTGAACCCCGGACGGGTTCGGCGGCGGTTCGACTCCGCCGGTGGGCCTCCCCTCGCGGGACTCTCATGACACGCGACATCCCAATTACCCTCTCTCGTCGGACGCTGCTCGCCGGTCTCGGGACGGTGGGCGTCGCCGCGGTCGGTGCCGGCCTCGGCACCGTCGCGTTCCTCGGCGACGCCGAGACGACCCGGACCCACCTCGTCGCCGGCGCGCTCGACCTCAAAGTCGACTGGGAGGAACGCTACGTCGACGGCGGCGACGACGAATCGGCCGCCATCCGCGCCGTCGGCGACGACTACGCGCTCGACCCCGGCGAGTTCGACTGGCCCTTCGGCGAGGAGCGACGCGTCGTCACCGACGTCGCGGAGTTCGCGGACGCCACGGCCGTCGAGGCCTCACCCGACGCGAACGACGACGGCCGGCGCGACGCCCTCGTCGACGCGCCGTGCGACGTCTACGCCGACATGCCGTCGGGGCTCTCGACCGGCCGCCGGACGCACGGGACCGTCAACGGTCACGCCACCCAACCCGGGGATTCCCTGCTCTCGCTCCCGGACGTGAAACCGGGCGACTCGGGGTCGCTCACCCTGAGCTACCACCTGTGTGACAACCCCGGCTACGTCTGGCTGACCGGCGCGCTCCGCGCGGACGACGAGAACGGCCTCGTCGACCCGGAGGTGGGCGCGCCCGGCGAGGACGGCACCGCGGCCGGCGAACTCGCGGACGAACTGCTCGTCACCGTCTGGGACGACGACGGCGACGGCGTCCCCGGCGACGACGAACCCGTCGTCGTCTCGGGTGCGCTCTCGTCCGTCGCCGCGCTCCTGAACGCGGGCCCCGGAATCCCGCTCGACGCCGACCCGTCGACCCCGTTCGCGAGCGTGGTGGCCGTCGGCGACGGCGGCGGGTCGCTCGCCCTCGCCGCCGGGAGTCCGTTCCCGGGCTACCCGACTTGCGGTGACCGGAGACTGCTCCGCGCGCTCGACGTCGGGGCGGCCGACCTCTCGGCCGACACCTACGCGACGCCCGTCGGCGACGTGACCGTGACGGAAGTCCACCCGGGCGTCGACGGCGCGGCGAGCTTCGACTTCACGTCGGCGTTCCCCGTCCGCGCGGTGGTCGTCGCGGGCGAGCACGCCTCGAACGTCTACGAGTCCGCGGACGGCGCGACGTCGGGCAGCGGTCTCTCGGCCCCGGTCTCGCCCGACGGCGACCCCGGAACGATTCGCCGCGTCGCCGTCTGCTACGCGGGCGAACCCGCTGTCGGGGCCGCCACCGAGCGCGAGTGCGTCGCCGGCGGCACCGACGGCTACGTCGGTATCGGCTGGTGGCTCCCGCTCTCGGTCGGCAACGCGGCCCAGTCCGACAGCGTGGCCTTCGACGTCGGCTTCTACGCCGAGCAGTGCCGCCACAACGACGGCGCTGGGCCGACGCCCGAACCGACCGGTACAGGCGGGACGAATGCGCCGTCGTGAGGCGCTCGAAGGGTCGCTCACCCGACGGTACGTCCCCCCTACCGCCCGTCGTTCGCGGGTACGCGCTCCATACCTATGCTCGGTGGTGACGTCCCTTCGCTCGGTCTGCTGGGGGCACACCGACGCCCGGACGGCGGACGCGTCGAGTCGGTCGACGCCGTCCCGGCCGGCACGGCGGTTCGACTCCGCCGACGGGCTTCCCCTCGGGGACCCACTATGACACACGATTCACCACGGCTCTCGCGGCGGACGCTCCTCGCCGGCCTCGGGACGGTCGGTATCGTAGCCACCGGTCCGGGCGTCGTGCGTGCGCTCCGGGGGCAACCGCCGTACGCGAACTACACCTACGCTCAGACGACGGAGAACGGTCCCGACCTCCGCGTCGCGTGGTACGAAACCTACAACGGCGAACACCGGGAGGACAGCGGCCGCTTCACCGACGGTGAGGGGCTCGAAAACACCTCGGCGTCCTTCAACGACTCGGCGCAGGCTGGCCGATTCGTCGACCGGACGGGTCCGAACCGGGTCGACGCGCCGCCGGTCGTCGACCTGCCGAACGTCCATCCCGGGGACCGCGGTACCGTCGTCCTCGGCCTCCTCGCGGAGAACGCCGAGGCCCGGGTCTGGCTTCGACTGACCGCCGCCGAGTTCCGCGAGAACCGCCGGACGGAGCCCGAAGCCGTCGACGGCGACGCGACGGGCGACGTCTTCGCTACCGACGGCAGCCTCGTCGACGGCGGCGGCGAACTCCAGGAGCACGTCGACGTCCGCCTCTGGTACGACACGGGCATCCTCGACACGGGGATGGCCGTCGGCTGTAACGGCGTCTACGACCCGGTCGTGGAGTCGCTCGTCGCCCTCCCCGAGACGAGCGTCCGCCCGCGAGCGGACGGCACGCTCGCGGACCTGAGCGCGAACGCCGCCCTCGGCGAGGGCGTCGCTCTCGACTTCGGCCTCCTCGACGACGGCTGTCTACCGGTGGGGCGGGAGCGGTGTCTCGGAGTCGCCTGGCGCGTCGACGCCGACGTCGGGAACCTGATTCAGACGGATTCGGCGACGTTCGCCCTGGAGTTCGCCGTCACCACCTGCGACGACACGAACAACCCGTTCGGCGGTGCGACCTCGCTCGGCGGCGCGACCACCGGAGGCGACCGATGACCGACGGACCGCGAATCTCCCGACGGACGCTCCTGGCC
>JBDGTU010000060.1:7681-10687 GCA_042216495.1 Haloferacaceae archaeon | reverse complement strand
CCGGAGGCGACCGATGACCGACGGACCGCGAATCTCCCGACGGACGCTCCTGGCCGGGCTGACGGCGATGGGGACGGTCGGAGCCCTCTCCGGCGTCGGCACCGCCGCGTACCTGTTCGATTCGGAGCGCACGCCCGCGTCGATGCGGGCCGGAACGGTCGTCCTCGACGCCCGCGGTGAGACGGGTGGCGTCGACAGCGCGGTCCTCGACTTCGCCGACGTCGGCCTCGGCGACACCGAAGTCGGGAGCGTCTGTGTCTCCCTCGCCGAGGACTCCAATCCCGCGTGGACGTGGATTCGCCTCTGCGTCGGCGGGGAAGACGACGCGTCCGTCCTCTGTGTCCTCGACGCGGAAGCGACGATTACCGGCGCGAGCGACTACGCGAACGACGTGACCGTGGGTGGGTCGCTCTACGACGTCCTCACGACCCCCGACTTCGACGGCCGGTCGCTCGCCGAGGGCGTTCTCGTGACCGGCAGCGGTCGAGAACACCTGGCAGGCGACGACAACGAGATCTGTCTCGTCCTGACGCTGTCGCTCCCCGCCGAACTCGACCAGTCGGTCATCGAGAACGTCCGCGGGGCGAACCTCCGCCTCGAATTCGAGGCCGTCGCCGAACAGACGCGCCACGTCACGGCGTCGAATCCGTTCGCGACGGCGTGTGAAATTCCGCCGTGCGACCCGCCGGCGGACTCGAAGGACGAACCCGCCGTCAGCTTCGTCGCGTTCTGTGCGGCCGGCGGCGTGGGCGCAGGTGACGTCGACCTCACCGTCACGTCCTGGAAGGACGGCGACCCGTACGCCGTCGACTGGACGGCGACGGTGCCCGTCGACGGCGTCGTCGTGAAGGCCGGGAACGGCGGCCGATACTACGACGTCGGCGGAGCCACGTCGGGGACGGTCAGCGCAAACGGCGGCACGCCGATCTCGGTGACGCCGAGCGCGCCCTGTCCGGACGGCTCGACCGGCGTCAAGTTCGACTGGAACGACGACGGCTGGGACGGCGAAGCGACCGGGGAGAAGCCAAACCCGCGCGATTCGAGCGAGAACGACGCCGAAACGAACGACTCGGACGATTCGGCGAGTACGGTCGGTCCAGGTGGACCGAAACGTCCCGGTCGCCCCGGCGGGTCGGGTGGGTCCGGGAGCCCCGCCGGAGGGCCGAAGCAGTGACTCCCGGACGTCGGACGGGAGAAACGGCCTCCGAATGGCACACGAGAACTGCCCCCGCGCACGGCCGACCGGCCGTCGACGCGCGCACCGGCGCGACACGCAACCAATGAATCAAGCGACACGCAACCAATGAATCCCCTAACCTACACCGCGCGGACCTGGCTGAACGTCCTCGGAGTCGTTCTCCTCGTCGCACTCGTCGTCCCGTTCGTCGTCTACTCGGTGCCGCAAACCGTCGGTGCCGACGAGAGCTACGTCGTCCTGACGGGCAGCATGACGCCCGCCATCGACCCTGGCGACGTCGTCATCGTCACCGCCGCCGACCCGGCCACCATCCGCGTCGACGACGTGATTACGTACCAGCGAGGACGGGGTGAGATTCCCGTGACACACCGCGTCGTCGAAGTGATGGACGGCGAGGACGGCCTGTCGTTCCAGACGCGCGGCGACGCCAACGAGGACGCCGACGCCGCGCCCGTCCCCGCAGCCAACGTCGTCGGCGTCGTGACGCTGACGATTCCGTACGTCGGCCACGTCGTGAGCTTCGTCAACTCCCAGTACGGCTTCCTCGCGCTGGTGGTCGTCCCCCTCGGCGTCCTCCTCGTGACCGAAATCGCCGACTTCGTGCTGGGGGCGCGAGGCGCACGCCGCGGCGAGTCGGGCGAGAGCACCGACGGCGTCGCCGCCGCGGTCACCGCCGACGACGCGGCCGAATCGGCGACGCCAGTCGACGCCGAACGCGACACCGACTACACGCTCACCAGGGACGACCTGACGCTCACGAGCGTCGGCCTGGCCGCCTTCGCCGTCTACAGCGGCTACGTCGCCCTGCGCGGTCCGTCGCCGCTGGCGGTGACCGTCGCCGTCGGGGGCGCGACCGCCTTCCTGCTCGCGGTCGGCGTCCGGCAGTTCGGGATGGCTCCCCCCGACACGACGCCCCAGACCGACGGCGGGACGAGCGCAGTCGGCGTCGCTCCCCGGCCCGTGGTGCAGGGTTCGACTCGGGAGCGCGACCCGACCCCGGTGGCGGCCACGGTGCGCCACATCCCGAAGGCACACGTCGACGACGACTACCGGTCGCTCCCCCGCGTCCGCGTCGACTCGCTCGCCGACCTGACCGACCTGGCAACCGAGGCCCGGCGGCCAGTCGTCGAGGACGCCGCCGACGGCGCGTACCTCGTCGTCGACGGCGACGTGGTCTACAGCCACGAATCGCGACCGACCGAAGGCAGGAACGGGCGCACCGAGGCCAAGCAGGAGGGGCGATGACCTCGTCGCTCCCCACCGTCGTCGTGATGGCCTGTCTCTTCGTGGCGACGTTCGCCGGCGGCGTCACCGTGGCGACGTTCACCGACACGGCCGCCGTCCCGGTCACCGTCGAAATCAGCGACGACCTGCCGACGCCCGAACCGCCGGCACCCGCGAGCGTGCTCGGCGTTCCGGCCGGCGGCAACGTGACCGATGCGCCCCTCGGCTCGACCGGCGGCAACGACACGGAGTCCGGCCTCGGCGCGAGCGATTCCGCGGTCCCGGACGACGGCACGACTCCCGAGGGCGCGAGCGACCCCGACGACCCGACCGGTGACGGTGCCGGCGACCCGACCGGTGACGGTGCCGGCGACCCGACCGGTGACGGTGCCGGCGACCCGACCGGTGACGTCGAAAACGCCGACGAACCGACCGATGAAGGTGTCTCGGGCGACACCCGCGACGCGGACGACGATTCGGCCGAAGATACGTCCGACGAGAGCGCGTCGAGCGACGCTCCCGCTGCCAACGACGGGACGGACGACGACGGGACGGACGTCGACGGGACGGACGTCGACGGGACG
>JBDGTU010000060.1:0-7581 GCA_042216495.1 Haloferacaceae archaeon | reverse complement strand
GGGACGGACGTCGACGGGACGGACGTCGACGGGACGGACGACGACGGGACGGACGACGCGACGAGCGACGATTCGCCGGCGTCCGCCGACGCCGACGGCGCGTCGGACGACGACCCGGCCGGCGGTGCCAGCGACGCGCCGGGTGACGGTAGCGGCTCGGCCGCCGAGGATACGTCCGGTGATGCCGACGACGATTCGTCCGGTGATGCCGACGACGATTCGTCCGGTGATGCCGACGACGATTCGTCCGGTGACGCTGGGAGCGGCTCATCCGGTGGCGGTAGCGACTCGGCCGCCGAGGATTCGTCCGGTGACGCTGGGGGCGACTCGTCCGGTGACGCGGGTGGGTCGTCGGACGACACTGGCGGAACGTCTCCCGATGGCGACGCCGGCGGGGAGACGAGTGACGCCTCGGCGTGAGCTGTCGATACACCGCCTCTTCGCGCCGATTTACTACCTGCCCGGCGTTCGTCCACGAGCGCCGCGCCGGAACGCGCTCGTCCTGTTGGCGTATCTGCTCGCGTTCGCAGTGGGCTACTGGCATCTCGTGGTCGCGGCGTAGCGGGACCACTATCGCCGCAAGGGTTCGATGGCCGCCCGTCGCCCGTCGAGGACGTCGAATCGCTCGCCGCGGCGCGTTTCGAGCCACGCCAGGAGGCGCTCGGCCCAGGCCAGTTTCTTCCGTTTCGTCGCGTCGAGCGACGGGTCGTCGAAGTCCCAGCCGACGAACCGGAGCCGCCCGGCGTCGAGTTCGTCGGCGAGGAAGGCCGCCCGGTCGCCGTCGGTGAAGCCGCCGGGGTTCACGACGGCGTCGACCGGCCGCGCCTGCGTCGTCGCGATGACCTCGTCGACGTCGAACGCGGGGAGCCACCGGTCGATTGTGTCGACGTTGTCGCCGTGGGCGTGGACGGCCACCGGGACGCCCCGCCGACTCAGTTCGACTGCCGTCCCCGGGTTCTTGTCGAGGTCGGTCACCACCACGTCGACGGCGACGCCCGCCGATTCGAGGACGTCCGCGGCCGTCGAGGCGGCGAAGACGAACTCCGCCGCGGCGGCGCGGTCCGCCTCGTCGGCCAGCGACGGCCCGGCACCGGCGACGGCGACGGACGCGTCCGCCACGCCGGCGAGACGCGACCGGTCGAACGGCCGGGCGTAGCCCGCGAGCACGTCGCGGGCGCGTTCGTCGGCCGCCCGGTCGTAGCCGAAATCCGACAGAATCCGCTCGTAGACCGGTTCCCACGTCTCGAAGTTCATGGCCGTCGCTCTCGGGGTAGAATACTGTAGCCGGAGTGGCACCAAGTACCCCTACCTGTGTGCCGTTCCGGCTTCCAGCGCATCGTTTCAGAAGGGTCCGGCATAAGTTTTCTCTTACCCCGAAGCCCCGTCGACGGTGGCGAGAGCGTCGTCGAGAGCGTCAGTGACGCCGCTCGCGGCCACCGCGAACGACCGGAGCGCGGGCGGCGTGCCCATCACCAGCGTTCCGTCCGCTCCCGCGACCAGAGTGATCCCGGTCGCGGCGGCCGCGCCGTCGAGGGCCTCGCGTTCGGCGGCCGAGAGACCCCGTAGTTCGAAGACGCGACCGACGCCGGCTCCCGCTACGTCGTCGTCGGCTTCGCCGCCGACGCGTTCGACGTGTCGGGCGGCCTCGCACGTCGTCGTGACGTCGAGTTCCTCGACATCGATGCCGTCCGCGTGGCGGGCGCGGTCGCGGGCGAACGCCTCGCCGACGAGGGCGGCGTCCCGCGTCTCGGCGACGTCGTGGGTGCGGACGACGTGTGCACCGCGCTCGACGGCCATCGACGTGGCCGCGAGGCTGACCGGCAACGCTGCCTCCGTCGACCGGCCCGCGACGTCGCGCAGGAAGTTCTTCCGATTGATGGAGACGAGAATCGGCTGGCCGAGGCCGCGGAACTCCCGGAGACGGTGGAACGTCTCCCGGTCGTCGGCGAGCGTCTTCGCCTCGCTCCACCCGCCGAAGGCCGGGTCGACGATGGTCTTCTCGGTCAGCCCCTCGCGTTGCAGCGCCTCGTAGATGTCGTCGACGTCCTCGACGGCCCCCGGGCGGACGAGGTCCGGCGGACTCGCCATCTTGACGACGGCGGCGTCGTGGGCCTCACAGACCCGCGGCATCTCCGGGTCGGCGAAGCCGCAGACGTCGTTGACGACGTCGAACCCCGCCGCGAGGGCTTCCTCGGCGACCTCGTGGTACCGCGTCTCGATGGAGAAGACGGCGTCGCCGGAGACGCTCTCGATGGTTTCGAGGGCGACGTCGAGGCGCTCCAGTTCCTCCTCGGCCGACAGCACCTCGAAGCGCTTGTTCGCGGATTCCAGCCCCACGTCGACGATGTCGGCCCCCTCGTCGATGAGGTCGGTATCGACGTATTCGGCGGCCTCGCCCGGGTCGTCGAAGACGCTCGGCTCGTACGGCGACTCCCGGCTCACGTTCAGGACACCCATGATTCGCGGCGGGTAGTCGTCGCCGATGCCGAGGCCCGCGGCGTCCACGTTTCGCATGGTTCGTGGCTGGAACGCGACGACCATAGGCGGTCCGGTCGCCCGCCGCGAACCGGTCGACGGGCAGTCGCGAACCGGTCGACGAGCGGTCGCGGGCCGGCCCGCGGTCGCGAGTCAGGCTCTTTTTATCCGCTGGCGTGGTAGGTTCGGGCGATGGCCAAAGTCAGCATCGGGCTTCGAGGCTGGCGGTTCGACGAGCGCGAGGTGTTCACCGAGGACGGCGAGTTCCGTCCCCTCGACGAGGTGTCCGAGGACGTGCGCCACCGCCTCGTCCGCCTCATGGTTCTCGTCGAGAAGCCCTGTGACGCCTGCTATCTCGTCCACGGGGAGGAGGAAAAGCGACGGTGCAACCAGGCGACCATCGTCTACGGCGAACCCCTGGAGGAGGTCGTCCTCTGTGACGACCACGAGGCGGACTTCCTCTACTGGTACCGCGAGGCCGGCGGGAAGGAGTACCGCGGCGAGGAGACGTTCCGCGACGCCTTCCACGAGTGGTTCGCGGACGGCGGCCGCGCGCCCGAGGGGTACGGCGGCCTCGACCACGTCGAGACGGACCCCGACGCCCTCCCCGACCCGCCGGACCCGTCGGAGGTCCAGGAGCGCATCGAGGCCGAAGCCGACTTCGAAGGCCGGCGCATCGACCTCCACGAGTACGGCGACGGCGACGACGAGGACCGGGAACGCGGCGAGGAACTCGACCTCGACGACGTCGACCTGGACACCGACTACCCGATACGATGAGCCGCGAGAACCCCGTCGTCGTCGTCGTCGACCCCGAGACGCCGGGGAACGTCGGCACCATCGCCCGGGCGATGAAGAACTTCGGACTGACCGACCTGAAGCTGGTGAATCCCCCCGAACTCGGTCGCGACAGCGAGGCGTACGGCTTCGCCGGCCACGCCCGCGAGGACGTCCTCCCGAACGCCGAAGAGGTGACGTTCGACGACGTCGTCGAGAGCTACCACACCGTCGGCTGTACCGCCATCACCGGCGAAGACAGCCGTCGTCACGTCCGTTACCCCTTCAAGACGCCGACGGAACTCGCCGAGAGCCTGCGCACCGTCGGGACGCGGACCGCCCTGGTGTTCGGCCGCGAGGGGACCGGCCTGAACAACGACGAACTCTCGCGCATCGACGAAATCTGCTCCATCCCCGCGAGCGCGGCGTATCCCGTCCTGAACCTCGGCCAGGCCGCGACCATCGTCCTCTACGAACTTCGGGACCTGACCGTCGACGAGACTCAGCTTCCGGACGTCGAGCGCGAACGCGCCGCGGAGGCCGACGTCGAACGCTTCTACGACTTCTTCGCGGAGTTCCTCGACGCGACGGGCTACGACGACCACAAGCGCGCCAAGACGGGCCGCCTGATGCGCCGCCTCGTCGGGCGGGCCCATCCGACCAACCGGGAGATTCACACGCTCCTCGGCCTCTTCCGGCGGGCGAACCGTCAGCTCCGCCACCGCAACGAACTGGTCGCCGAGCGCGACGAACCCGACAGGCTCTCCTGAGGCGACGCGGTCCCGCGACGCCGCGGTCGCGTGCTACTCTCGGGCGACCAGCGCCAGCGACTCCATCGTGAAGACGGTGTCGCCGTCCTGGTTCGTCGTGTCCAGTTTCCAGCGGACGAATCCCCGGTCCTCGTCGACCGGGTCGACATCGAGTATCTCCGAGTGGACGGTCAGCACGTCGCCGGGGTAGACGGGGTTCGGCCAGCGTAATCCGTCGACGCCTTTCGCGCCGAGACCTGCCGTCTCGCCGAGGAAGCCGTCGACGAACAGGCGCATCGACGCCGACGCGGTGTGCCACCCGCTCGCGATGAGGCCGCCGTAGATGGAGTCCGCGGCCCGTTCGGGGTCCGTGTGGAACCACTGCGGGTCGTACTGTTCGGCGAAATCGAGGATTTCAGACTCGGTCATCTCGTACTCGCCGTAGCTCTCGCCGTCCCAGACGTCGATGTCGTCGAGGTAGACTGTCACTGCACGTCAGTCACCGGCTATCGACATGAAAGTTGGCCCCGGTGGTCGGGTCCCGTCGAGGCGCCCCCGTGAGTGGCGTGTCGAGGGATGCGGCCACTCGGAACCCCGCCGCTCCCGGTCGCTACGCGTCGAACACCACGGGGTCGCCGGTCGTCGCGAACGTCGCCCGCTCGCCCGGGGCGAGCGGCGAATCCGCGGTTCGAACCGACGCCAGGAGTTCGACGTCGGCGGTCGAGCCGTCGTCCGGCGTGACGGGGGCGAGCCGATACTGGACCGACTCCCCCTGGAACGTTCGTTCGCGCACCGCCGCGTCGAACGCGCCGTCGACGCTCGCCGTCTCCCCGCCCTCGGCGTCCACGCGGTCGACCATCTCCGGGCGGATCGACACGGTCACCTGCCCCCTCGCGTCCGTCTCGACGGGCATCGACAGCCACTCGCCGACCGTCAGCGTCGGCGCACCTCCGGTCTCGGCCGCCGGTTCGACGCGGCCGTCGAGGAGCGTCGTGTCGCCGACGAACTCCGCGACGAACGGCGACGCGGGGTTCCGGTAGACCCCCTCGGGCGTCCCGACCTGAACGATTTCGCCGGCCCGCATCACGCCGATGCGGTCCGACATCGCCATCGCGAGTTCCTGGTCGTGCGTCACGTAGAAGAACGACCCGTCGACGGCGTCGTGGAGCCGGCGAAGCTCCGACTGCATCTGCTTGCGGCGCTTGCGGTCCAGGCTGGACAGCTGTTCGTCGAGGAGTTCGTCCGCGCGTACTTCGTCTCCGGGACGATGGACGTCCTCACCACCACGATGTACGCGATGCTCGCCTTCGGCACCGCGCCCAAACTCAACGTCGTCGCGACGCTCGTCCTGCTGGTCCTCGCCGTCGTCCTCGCCGTCGCGATGAACGTCGGCGACGTGGTCGGTGCCGTCACCGCCGGCGAGCAGTGAGCGTCCGGGGACAGACTGAACCCTTTTTACTCCCCCCGCGTCCACGTATCGCCAATGAGCGAGTACGACTACGAGGCACTCGGACTCGTCGCGGGGCTGGAGATACACCAGCAACTCGACACCGCGACGAAGCTGTTCTGTGAGTGTCCGACGGAGCGCCGGGAACCCGAGGAGGCGGTGCGGACGTTCACCCGCTATCTCCACCCGACCAAGAGCGAACTCGGCGAACTCGACGAGGCGGCCGTCGAGGAGAGCATGGTCGACCGCGAGTTCGAATATCTCGCGTTCGACTCGACCTGTCTGGTCGAGGAGGACGACGAACCGCCCCACCGCATCGACGACGAGGCCCTCGACGTGGCCCTGCAGATTGCCGCCCTCCTCGACATGACCGTCGTCGACCAGGCCCACGTCATGCGCAAAATCGTCGTCGACGGCTCGAACACCTCCGGCTTCCAGCGGACGACCCTCGTCGGCCAGGACGGCCAGATAGAGACGAGCGAGGGCCCCGTCGGCGTCGAGGACCTCCTCCTCGAAGAGGAGAGCGCGGGCCGGGTCGCGGAGACGGACGCCGGCGTCCGGTACAGCCTCGACCGCCTCGGCATCCCGCTGGTCGAAATCGGGACGAGGCCGGACATCCGCTCGCCCGAACAGGCCCGCGAGGCGGCCGAACGCATCGGGATGTTGCTCCGGTCGACGGGGACGGTGAAACGCGGCCTCGGCACCATCCGCCAGGACGTGAACGTCTCCATCGAGGCGGGCGCGCGCGTCGAAATCAAGGGCGTGCAGGCGCTCGACCAGATCGCCGACATCGTCCGCCTCGAGGTCGGCCGGCAGGTCGAACTGCTCGACGTGGCCGAGACGCTCCGGGAGCGCGACGCCGACGTCGGCGCGGTCCGGGACGTGACGAGCGTCTTCGCCGACACCGACAGCGGCGTCGTCCGCGGCGCGCTCGACGCGGGCGGGACGGTCACGGCCGTCCCACTCTACGGCTTCGACGGCCTCGTCGGGCGGGAACTCCAGCCGGACCGTCGCCTCGGGACGGAGCTCTCGGACCACGCCAAGCGCCACGGTGCGGGCGGCATCTTCCACACCGACGAACTCCCGGCCTACGGCATCAGCGAGGACGAAGTCGACGCCCTCTACGACGCCGTCGACGCGGGCGAGGGCGACGCCGTCGCCATCGTCGCCGCGGACGCCGAGACGGCCGAACTCGCCATCGACGCCGTCGCGGACCGGGCCGCCGCCGCCCTCGACGGCGTCCCCGAGGAGACGCGCGGCGCGAACGAGGACGGCACGACCCGCTATCTCCGCCCGCTCCCCGGCGCAGCGCGGATGTACCCCGAGACGGACGTCCCGCCGGTCGAACCCGACGTCACGGACGTCGAGACGCCCGAACTCCTCACTGAGAAAGTCGAGCGCTACCGGGACGAGTACGGCCTCGACGCCGGCCTCGCCGAGCAGGTGGCCTACGGCCGGCGGATGCCCCTGTTCGAACGGGCCGTCGCCGAGGGCGTCGACGCCACCTTCGCCGCCGGAACCCTGGAGAGTACGCTCACCGAACTCCGGCGCGACGACGTGCCCGTCGGGAACCTCACCGACGACCACCTGCTCTCCGTGCTCCACCTCGTCGAGGACGGCGAACTGGCGAAGGAGGGCGTCAACGACGTGTTGACGACGCTCGCCGAGTCGCCCGACCTGTCCGCCGAGGAGGCAATCGAGGCGGCCGGTCTCGCCGGCGTCAGCGAGGAAGACGTCCGCGAGGCCGTCGTCGACGTCGTCGAACGCAACGAGGAGCAGGTGAAAGCACAGGGCATGGGCGCGTTCTCGGCGCTGATGGGCGAGGCGATGGGCGCACTCCGCGGGAAGGCCGACGGCGAAGTCGTCAGCGACGTCCTGCGCGAGGAAATCGGCAAGCGGAGCTGAACCCCGACGGACGGGTCGGCACGCCGTCCCGGGTGTCGACAGGCACGTGGGACGCACGCCTAAGTCGGCGGCGGCCGAACCGGAGGCCATGCGCAGGGTCATCGGCCGAGCGTTGCTCGTCTGCCTCCTGGTCGTCGCCGGGGCCGTCGGGTCCGTCACCGCAGAAGCGACGGGGGCGAACGACGGCGGCGAGTCGCCGGCAGTCGTGGGCGAGTCGCCGGCAGTCGT
>JBDGTU010000071.1:0-16843 GCA_042216495.1 Haloferacaceae archaeon | reverse complement strand
GTCCTTGAAGTTACAGAACAGACAGCCCGTGTTGCAGGCCGTCGTGACGTTGTTGTTGAGGTTGGCGACGAAGGTGACGTCGTCGCCGACCACCTCGGCGCGCCGTCGGTCGGCCGCCTCCAGCACCTGCTCTTTCCGCACGGGGTCGATGCCGGGGACGTCCGTTCCGGTCGTCAGCAGTTCGACGCCGTCTGCGACGGTGAGACGGACGCCGTCCCGCGCCTTCGCCAGCGCGTTCTCGAAGGACTGGTCCGTCTCGGGGACGTGGTCGAACTCGAACTCCCCGGCGGCGGGACCCCCGCCTGCCGTCGCGTCACTCATTGACACCCAACAGGCCCCGGACGCTAAAAAGACGGACGGTTCCGGAGATTAGCCGAGCGCGACGAGTCGGTCCCCGGCGTGTTCGCTCGGCTCCTCCGACCGGTCGAACGTCGCGACGTGGACGAAGACGCTGCCGCCGGCGACGACGGGGTGGCTCCCTACCTGGCCGCCCATCTCGACGCGCGTCCGCTCCCGGCCGTCCGGCAGGCCGGCCACGACGAGCGCGTCCGCCAGTCCCTCCGCGTCGGCCACGCCGTAGATGCGCTCTCCGGCGACGACGGGCGGGCCGTAGAAGGCCCCGCCGGTCCACCGCCGCGTCCCCGTCTCGGCGTCGAACGCGACGTTCCCCTCGCTCCCGGAGGCGACGACGACGTCGCCCGTCGCCGCCACCGGCAGCGCGCCCTCGCCGACGCCTCTCGTCCACAGGCGCTCGCCAGTCTCGCCGTCGACGGCGACGACCCGCCCCGGTTCGAACGTCGACGCGAACGCCCGCCCGCCGGCGGCGACGACGCCCTCGACGAATCCCACGTCGCGTATCCGTTCCTCCCACCGGCGCTCCGCGGACGACGCGTCGACGGCGACGAGTCGGTCCGCGAAGTAGTCGTCCTCGCGGTCGACGTCGTGGCGGGCGGCCGCCGCGTACACCGCGCCGTCGGCGACGGCCGGCCGACCCACCGGGCGGACGTCCGAGAGCCAGCGCGAGAGCGGCCCGTCCCCGGGACGGAGCCGTCGACACACCTCGCCCGACGCGGCGTCGAGGACGACCACCGACCCCTTCGTGACGGCACAGACGGCGTCGCCGGCGAGAGCCGCATCGCGCATCGCCGGCGCGTCGAACGTCCACCGAACCGCGCCGTCGGCGTCGACGGCGGTCAGTCGCCAGTCGTCGTCGGAGTCCGACGGCTCCGCGAGGACGTACGCGCCCTCCTCCGCCGCCGCGACGAGGTGGGCGTCGTCGAACGCGTCGCCGAGGCGTCGCCGCCAGCGCCGCTCCCCGGTGTCGGCGTCGAGGGCGAACAGGCGCGGCCGGGACCGGCCGTCCTCGGTCGGGCGGTCGATGCCGGGGACGTAGACGACGCCGCCGGCGACGAGCGGCGGGCGAAATCGCGCGTCGGTCGGCGTGCGCCACCGGACGTCGAGGGCGTCCGGCGCGGCGTCGGCGGCTGCCGTGGCGGCGTTTCCGGGGCAGTGCCGGGGCTGTGGCCAGTCGGTACCCGCGGGCGGTGCGGCGAGCGGCGGGCACTCGCGACGGGCGGAACAGCCGGCGAGCGCCGCCGCGGCGAGTGCGCCCGCGCTCAGGGCGCGACGGCGCGTGATGGAGGGCATCGTCGGATGCTGTCGCCGGCCGGCGATAAAGCCGTTTTGTCCCACCGTGGCTCGCTATCCCGCCCGTCTCGCCCGAACGGCGGCCGCGCTGGCCGCTCCGCTGGAACGACCGCTCCACTCGCACGCGCTTCGCCCGGAACGGATTTATGACGCGCCGGACCTCCCAAACTGTATGGGATACGACTGTGCGTTTCTCGACGACCTTGACCTCGACGGGTCGGTCTCGACGGACGCCGCCTACCGGGAGGGGCGTGCGACGGACTGGGGGACGCCCCCGGACCTCGAAACCCTCCCGGACGCCGTCGTCTGGCCGGCCTCGACGGCGGACGTGTCGGCGGTCCTCGCGGCCGCGAACGACCGGGACGTCCCGGTGACGCCGTACGCCGCCGGGAGCGGCCTCGAAGGGAGCGCCGCCCCGACTCACGGCGGCATCAGCCTCGACATGACCCGGATGGACGACATCGTCGACGTCCGCCCGGACGACCTGCAGGTCGACGTCGGGCCGGGCGTCATCGGCTCGGACGTCGACGAGGCGGTGGGTCGCCACGGCCTCTTCTTCCCGCCGCTCCCCTCCTCGGGCGACCTCTCGACCATCGGCGGGATGATCGCCACCGACGCCTCGGGGATGAAGACGGTCAAGTACGGCGAAGTGTCGGACTGGGTGTTGCGACTGGAGGCGGTCCTCGCTGACGGGGGCGTCATCACGGCCGGCACGAAGGCGGCCAAGTCATCCAGCGGCTACAACCTCAAGGACCTCGTCGTCGGCAGCGAGGGCACGCTGGCTGTCGTCACGGAGGCGACGCTGCAACTCGCGGGCATTCCCGAGCAGAAACGCGCCGGGCGGGCCATCTTCTCGTCCATCGACGACGCGACCAGTGCCATCTCCGACGCCATCACCTCCGGCGTCGACGTCGCCACCATCGAACTGTTAGACGAGATAACGGCGACGATGGCCAACGACTACGCCGGTCTGGACCTACCCGACGCGCCGATGGTGTTCCTGGAGTTCCACGCCGACCACGGCATCGAGGAGGAAGTCGACTTCTGTCGGACCATCTTCGAGGCCCACGACGTCGCACGGTTCGAGATGGCCGCGACGGAGTCGGAGATGGACCGCCTCTGGCAGGCCCGCAAGGACGTCGCCTACGCCACCCGCGAGTGGGACGAGAATCTCACCGACCTGCATCCCGGCGACGTGACGGTCCCCATCAGCAAGTACCCCGAAATCATCCGCTACGCCCGCGACCTGGCGAACGAGTACGACCTCATCGTGCCGTGTTTCGGCCACGCGGGCGACGGCAACTTCCACTACGACGTCCTCGTCGACGCCGACGACCCCGACCAGATCGAGGCCGGCGAGGAGGTGTACGCCAAAATCGTCGACCGGGCGCTGGAACTCGGCGGGACCGCCACGGGCGAACACGGCATCGGCCTCGGCAAGCGCGAGTTCCTCGTCGCGGAACACGGCGAGGCGACGGTCGATGCGATGCGTGCAATCAAGCGCGCGCTCGACCCGCGCGACACGCTGAACCCGGGGAAGCTGTTCCCCGAGACGCTCGACGGAACGCGGGTCCGCGACGTCGACGACGCCTGACCGACCCCACCGCTTTTGTGCTCGCGACGCGCCAACGAAGCCATGACTGTCGTCGTCGTTTCGACGGGTGGCACCATCGCATCGACGGAGGACGCGGGCGGCGACGCCGAACCGGACCTGACCGGCGCGGACCTCGTGGCCGCCGTCCCGGGACTCGAAGCGGTCGCCGACGTTCGCACCCGCGAGTTCGCTACCGTCCCGAGTCCGCACTTCACCGTCCAGCAGATGTTCGCGTTGGTGGAGACGCTCCGCGACCTCGATTCCGACCCCGACGTGGCGGGCGTCGTCGTCACCCAGGGGACGGACGTCCTGGAGGAGACGGCCTACTTCGCGGACCTCTGTTACGACGGGACGACGCCCGTCGTCTTCACGGGGGCGATGCGCAATCCCTCGCTCGCCGGGGCCGACGGTCCGGCGAACCTCCTCGCGAGCGTCCGCGTCGCCGCCTCCGACCCGGACGTCGACGGAACGTTCGTCGCCTTCGCCGACCGGGTCCACGCCGCCCGCGACGTGACCAAGACGCACTCGATGGCCGTCGACACCTTCCGGTCGCCCGAGTTCGGGCCGCTGGCGTTCGTCGACGAGGACCGGGTGACGTGGCGGCGGCGACCCGAGAACCCCGACCCGACGTTCGACCCCGACGCGGCCGACCTGACGAACGACGTGGTGGCCGTGACGGCGACGGCGGACCTGCCGGCGTCCCACCTCGACCCGGCACGCGACGCCGCGGCGCTCTGCCTGGCCGCGACGGGCGCGGGCCACGTCCCCCCGACCGTCCTGCCGGCCCTCGAATCGCTCCGCGAGGCCGGGACGCCCGTCGTCGTCACCACCCGTTGCCCGGAGGGGCGACTCGCCCGTCACACCTACGCCTTCGAGGGGAGCGAGGCGACGCTCCGCGACCTCGGCGTCTACTACGGCGACCTGAACCTCCAGAAGACGCGAATCCGGGCCGTCGTCGCCCTCGCCGCCGGCCGCCTGGACGACGCCTTCGAGCGGCCCTGAGTGCGGCCGCGGGCGTCCGGCACGTCCCTAGTCCCTGACCAGGACGTCCAGCACGTCCGGCCCCGGCCTGTCCACGGCGTCGGCGACGGCCGACGCGACGGCGTCCGCGTCGTCGATTCGTTCCCCGCGGACGCCGTGGCTCTCGGCGTTCGCGGGGATGTCCACCGGCGGTTCGAAGTCCAGGCCGACGAACGCGTGGTCGCTCTCCTCGCCCCCGAGCAGTTTCAGCGTGTTGTCCTTCAGGATGCGGTAGTTGCGGTTGTCCGAGACGACCACCGTCAGGTCGACGTCGTAGCGGGCGGCCGAGTAGAGCGCGTGCGGATAGTAGAGATACGAGCCGTCGCCGACGAAGCCGACGACGGACCGGTCGCTGCCGTCCTCGGCGATGGCAGCGCCGACGGCCGCCGGTAGCCCGTAGCCCAGGCCGCCGCCCTTGTTCGATATCATGCTCGCCGCCTCGAACGGCCAGCGGGACAGCAGCACGTAGTTCGAGGTGACGCTCTCGTCGACGACGTAGGCGTCCGGGACGGCGTCGTGAAGGGCGTCGACGAGTTCGGCCTTCGTGGGGCGGGAGTCGTCGGCGTCAATCGGGTCGTCGCTCCCCGTCCCCACCGTCGAGAGCCTGGCCTCGACGGTCGATTTCACCTCGGCGACGCGGTCGAGCCGTCGCTCGCGTTCGGCGTCGGAGACGCGCTCGTCGACCCGCTCAGCGAGCGCCCCGAAGAGGGCCGCGGGGTCGCCGAGGAGAGTGGCGTCCGCCGGGTGGTTCTTCCCGAGTTCCCACGCGTCGTCGCCGAGGTGAACGCAGGTCGTCTCGGCGTCGACGAGCGGGTTCTCGTGGCGCGTGAGCGTCGTGTTGGTCGAACAGCCGCCGAACAGGAGCGTGTCGGTGTCCATCGCCGCTTGCGCGGCTTCCTCGTCCGGTGCGATGAACGACACCCACTGGTCGTGGTCGGCGGGGAACGCCACCTCGGAGGCGAGGATTTCGCCGTGGACGCGCGCACCCGCCGCCTCGGCGAGGGCGACGGCCTCGTCCACGGCTTCGCTCCGGGCCACGCCGTCGCCGAGGACGAAGACGGGTTCGTCGGCGTCGGCGAGGAGGTCGGCGGCCCGGTCGACGGCGGCCGGGTCGCCCCGGCCGGCGCTCGGTATCTCGCCCAGGCGCTCTACCTCGGCGTCCGTCGCGGCCATCGTCACGTCGAGCGGCAGACCCAGGAAGACGGGGCCGGTCGGCGGCGTCAGCGCCGTCCGGACCGCGCGCCGGAGCATCGTCGGCAGCGCGGCGACGTCGAGGACCTCCGCGCTCCACTTGGTGTACTGGTCGGTCATGGCCTCCAGGTCGCCCGAGAGGATGGGCTCCTCGTGGCGGAAGTCGGTGCTGTGGTTGCCGGCGGTGACGAGGAGCGGCACACCGCCGACGGCAGCGGCGTAGAGGTTGCCGAGGCCGTGCGCGACGCCCGGCGCGATGTGGAGGTTGACGACGCCGAGGGGACGGCCCTCCCCACCGCGGTGGCTCCGGTAGCGACGCGTGCTCGCGTACCCGCCGGCCATGCCGACGGCGATGTCCTCGTGGAGCGCGAGGACGTACTCCAGGTCGCTCGCGCCGAGAGCGTCCATGACGGGGAGTTCGGTCGTGCCGGGGTTGCCGAAGACGCGTTCGACGCCGTAGGATTCGAGCGCCTCCACGAACAGGTCGGCCCCGGTTCGTTCGTCAGCAGTCATCTATCCGTTGTCGGGGGCGAGCGCCTCGTACGTTCGCTCGGCGAGTTCGTCGTCCGCCGACGCGGGGATGACGACGAGGGGGTCGTCCACCGCGTCGAGGGCGGCGACGGCGTCGAGGCGGTCGCGGGCCTCCTCCGGCGTCCCCGAGACGCCGAGCGCTTCCACCATCTCGTCGGTGACGGCGTCGCGGGCGTCGCCGCGGTTCCCCTCGCGCCACGCCTCGGCGACGGCGTCGGCCTCGTCGGGGAACGCCGAAGCGACCGCCTTGCGGTAGCCCTCGCCGCTGCCGACGTAGTACGCGAGGTGACCGCGGACGGCGGCGTGGGCGTCCGCGGGGTCGTCGCTCACCGCGGCGGGGACGTACGGCGCGACCGTAATTTCGTCGGGGTCGCGCCCGGCCTCCTCGGCCGTCTCGGCCACCGTCTCGAAGGCCGCTCCCAGCCCCTCGAACGGGATGTTGTGGGGGAGCCAGCCGTCGGCGACGCGGCCGGTCGCGCGCCGTGCCGCCGGGCCGAGGGCGGCGGTGTAGACGGGGACGTCGGCGTCGAGCGCCGGGAAGTCCTGGACGTCGAACAGGTCGCCGTCGTAGTCGACGCGCCCCTCGCCGGCGGTGTAGGCGCGCACGAGTTCGGCCGTCTCGTGGATGCGACGCACCGGCCGGTCGTACTCCACGCCGTGGAGGTCCTCGACGGCCTTCGGCGTCGACGCGCCGATGCCGAGGCGGATTTCCCCCCCGGCCACGTCGTCGAGTTCGGCCGCGGCCCCCGCGAGCACCGCCGGCGACCGGGAGAAGACGTTGACGATGGCGGTGCCGAGGGCGACGTCGTCGACGGCGTGGGCGACGTTCGTCAGGCGGACGAAGGCGTCCGTCCCCCAGAGTTCGCCCGTCCAGACGGAGTCGTAGCCGAGCGATTCGAGCCGTGCCGCGAGTTCCGGCGGGGTCGTCGATTCGAGGTCGGTGAGGAGTGCACCCTGTGGCATGGTCCCCTCGGCGTCCGGGAGGACGATAAGTGATTGGGTCGGACGGACCGGTGGCCGTCGGCTCGGCCGTCGTTCACCCCGGCGTCGGCCACGAGGGACGGCGACGACAGGCCGTCTCAGACGTCCAGCGCGTCGGCGACGGCGGGCAGGAAGTCGGTCACGTCGGCACGGACGTCGACGTCGGCCCGCCCCGAGTGGGGCGTCGATTCGAGGTTGACGAGGACGAGTCGGCCGTCGGCGGCGGCCGTCTTCGGCAGCGACGCCGCGGGTTCGACGACCAGCGACGACCCGGCGGCCAGGAAGACGTCGCTCTCGCGGGCGAGGCTCCGCGCCTCGTCGAACGTCGCCGACGGCAGGCGCTCGCCGAACAGCACCACGTCGGGCTTGAACAGGCCGCCGCAGTCACACCGCGGCGGCACGTCGCCCTCGCGCACTCGCTCGCGAACCGGCGCGGCGTCCATCCGGCGGCCGCAGTCCTCGCAGGCGACGCGGCGGGCGTTGCCGTGGAGTTCGACGACCCGGTCGCTCCCCGCCGCGGCGTGGAGGCCGTCGGTGTTCTGCGTGACGACGCCGTCGAGGTAGCCGGCCGCTTCGAGGGCGGCCAGGGCCTCGTGGGCCGGGTTCGGTTCGGGGTCGGCCGCAAAGAGCGTCTCGTGGAGGTCGAGGCGGTCCCGCCAGAACCCGGCCGGGTCGCGCCGGAAGCGGCCGTACTGGAAGTCGGCGGGGTCGAACTCGGTCTCCCAGACGCCGTCCTCGCCGCGAAACGACGGGACGCCCGAGGCGGTGCTGACGCCCGCGCCGGTGAACGCGGCGGCGACGTCGGCCTCGCGGAGCGCGTCGGCGACGGCGGTGACTGTCTCGTCCATGGGTCGTGGTCGGGCTGACGCGACAAAAACGCCGGGTCAGGAGAAGCTGACGCGGCACTCTCCGCCGAGTCAGGAGAAGCTGACGCGCATCCGTCGTCGCCTCATAGTGATTACTGTAACTGTTTACCGGTGGTTCGCTGAACCGTCTCGGCGAACCACCGATAATGACTTACAGTAATCACTATCAGTCCACGAGAAACGCCCGGAGGCGACGCCGGTAGGCCGTCGTGCGGTCTTCGACGACCCAGTGGTAGGCCTCCTCCAGCGGTTCGACCTCGGCCTCGCCCGCCACGTCGGCAGCGAGGCGCTCGGCGTTGTCGAGGGGCTGGAGCACGTCGTCGGCCCCCCAGAGCAACAGCGTCTCCGCGGTGACGGCCCCGTAGTCGAGTTCGGTGGTGTGGTTCGTGTTCGTCGCGACGGCGTTTCGCTCCAGCGAGGTGCGCCCCGCGGGCGACTGCCACGGGGCTTTCATCCCGTCGACGAACGCCTCGTGGTCCGCGGCGTCGCCGTAGAGGCCCTCTCCGAAGACGAAGTCGAGTTTCGACTCGAACGCCTCGTCGTCGAGTTCGGTGAGCGCGCCGGGGACCCCGAGGCCGTTGACGAACTCGACGGGCCAGGAGTCGTAACAGGCGGCGTTCGAGAGGACGAGCCGTCGCACGTCGCCGGGACGGTGACTGGCGTACCGGAGGGCGACGCCGCCGCCGATGTCGTGGGCGACCAGGTCACAGCGGGCGCTCCCGAGCGTCGACAACAGCGCCGAGAGGACGTGCTCCTGGGCGCGAATCGAGCGGTCGAAGCCGTCGCCCATCGCGGAGTTGCCGTAGCCGACGAGGTCCGGGGCGACGACGTGTCGGTCCTCGGCGACGGCCGGGGCGACGTCGCGCCAGAGATACGACCACGTCGGGATGCCGTGCAGGAAGACGACGGGCGGGCCGTCGTGTTCCGTCCCCGCCTCGTAGTAGGCCACCGACACGTCGTGGCCGTCCACGGAGAGCGTCGCCGCCGTCTGTGCCTCGCTCCACGCCTCGTGGGACGTCATCGTGCCCCCCCGTCGCCGGACGAGCGGTCGAACGGCGAACGTCGAGTCATGCGATACGTGGAGGCGGGGCGCGGAAACTTAAGTCCCGCTCCCGATAGCTAGTTGAATCTCCGCGGGGTAGGTCGTAGAACACGAATGAACCGGCGCTGGTTGGGATACGTCGCCGTCGTTCTGGGCGTCGCCATCGTCGGCAACGCACTCTGGCACGTCGCGACGCACGACATCGACCACTCGGTCACTCACCTGCTCGCCAACGTCGTGTTCCTCGGCGGCTCCGGAGCGGTGGTTCTCTACGGCGGCTACTTGCACGCCACCCGACCGCTGGACGCCGGGCGCTATCCCCGACTCGTCGGCTGGACGGTGGCGAGCGTCCTCCTCGTTTCGGGCCTCGGTGCCGTCATCGTCCACGTCGGCTCCGAGCAGGTCCGGCCGATAGAACTGTACGAAGCCCTCCAGCTATCCGGGAGCGTCGGACTGGCGGTCGGTCTGTCCATCGGCACCGTCGAGGCCCGGTCGATTGTCTCCGCGAAGGCGGCCGCCCGGGCGGAGGCGAGAACCGAGGCGCTCGAAGCCGAGAAACGGCGCATCGAGCATCTCAACGACCTCCTGCGCCACTACGTCCTCAACGGTGCCAACATCATCGGCGGCTACACGGAGTCGCTCAAATCGTCCGTCCCGCCCGAGGACGAAGCGACGCTCGACACAATCGCGGACCGCGCCGATACGATGGCGACGCTGGTCGAACACGTGCGGACGCTCACGGTCGTCGACCAGGGCGACTTCACGGCGACGTCGGTCCGCCTCTCGCGGGTCCTCGATTCCATCGTGGCGGACCGACGCGGGTCCGCGCTCACGGTTACGGTCCCCGACTGTGGCCGCTCCGTCCGCGCCAACGAACTGCTCGGGGAGGCGCTGTTTCTCCTGTTCGACGCGCTCGCGACGCTCACCGAGGCCGACGGGACCGTCGCCGCCGACTGTTCTCACTCGGCACGGAGCGTCACGCTCACCGTCACCGCGACGCCGGCGGAACTGCCGCCGGCGGTCGAGCAGTCGCTCTTCGACCCCGTCGGTCCCGGCGTCGGCCTGGAGTTCTACCTGGCACACACGCTCCTCGACCCGTACGCCGACGTCAGTCTGGTACGGAACGCCGACGAGACGGTCCGGTTCGAACTCGTCTTCGACCGCGCCGCCGACGATACGGGGAAGTGAAAGCTTCTTGCCGTCGGAGCGTGCGGGTTCGACCATGACGAGCGTCAAGGAGTTCCGGGTCGAACGCGAACCGACGGCGACGGAACTCGGTCGCGGGCGGTTCGTGTTCACCGACGACTACTCCGTCTTCGACTGGGGGCCGATGCCCGACCGGATACCCCGGAAGGGGGCGAGCCTCTGTACCATGGGCGCGTTCAACTTCGAGTTCTTCGAGGCCAACGCCGTGCCCACCCACTACCGCGGCGTCGTCGCCGACGGCGACACCGTCATGCTCCCGCAGGCGGACGACCCGCCGCGCGAGATGGCGATCAGCCTCACGCAGGTGCCGGAGTTGCCCTACGAGGACGGCAGCTACGACTACGACGCCTACCACGCCGAGGCGGGGTCGAACTACCTCATTCCGCTCGAAATCGTCTTTCGCAACACGGTCCCCGTCGGGTCGAGCCTGCGCACCCGCGCCGACCCGGCCGACTACGGCCTCGACGTCGACGCCTGGCCCGACGAACCGATCGACCTGCCCGAGCCAGTCGTCGAGTTCTCCACGAAGTACGAGGAACAGGACCGCTACCTCTCGCGGGCGGAGGCCGAGCGCATCGCCGGCGAGGCCGACGTCGAACGGTTGGAGGAACTCGCGCTCGTGGTGAATCACCTCCTCACCGAGCGCGCCGAGACGGCCGGATTCGTCCACGAGGACGGCAAAATCGAGTGTCTCTACGACGACGGGGCCATCCACGTCGCCGACGTCGCGGGCACGTTCGACGAGAACCGCTTCAGCTACGACGGCCAGGAAGTCTCGAAGGAAGTCGTCCGCCAGTACTACAAGCGCGAACAGCCCGCCTGGGTCGACGCCGTGGGCGAGGCCAAGGCGGCAGTGGAAGCCGCGGACCGGGCCGACTGGCGGCCGCTCTGTGAGGTCGACCCGATGCACCTGCCCGAGGACGTCGTCGACGCCGTCTCGGACATGTACGCCGCGGGCGCGAACGCCTACACGGACGAGGCGTGGTTCGACGCGCCGTCCATCGACGCCGCCGTCGACGCGGTTCGGAATCTCTGAGACGGACTCCACTCACCGCGTCCACCGAGGACCGTCCGACTGTGGGGGTCGACGTGGCACCGACCGAGAACAGTCCCAGACGGGGTGGCGGCCGGTGCAGCCGACTCAGTCGTCGGCGGGGAGCGGTCGTTCGTCGCCGCGGTCGGTCGGCCGTTCGGGATTCGCCTCTCGCGCCGCCGGGGAGAGGCCGAGCTGGTAGTCGTCGTCGCCGCGGACCGTCGTTCGGCCGCGGTGGACCGCGAGGGCGTCGTCGAGGTGGAGCCGAATCGCCTCGAGCAACGCCTCGGCTTCGAGGGGTTGGCCGCGCTCCTTTATCTCCGCCAGCGACGGGTCGTCGGGGACGTCGAACGCGCGCTGGGTGATGATCGGGCCCTGGTCGAGGTCCGTCGTCACGTAGTGTGCGGTGACGCCGGCGACGCGGACGCCGGCCTCCTTGGCCTGTCGGTAGGCCGCCGCGCCGGGGAACGCCGGCAGGAGGCTCGGGTGGATGTTGATGATGCGGTCCTCGTACCGGAAGACCACGCGCGGGCCGAGGATGCGCATGTAGCGCGCGAGGACCACCAGGTCGACGTCGTACTCGTCCAGCAGGGTGAGCAGGCGGTCCTCGTCGGGGACGCCCTGGTCGTCGCCGACGTCGTGGAACGGCACGTCGTGCTGGTCCGCGAGCGGTTCGAGGTCGTCGTGGTTGCCGACGACGACGCTTACCTCCGCGTCGAGGTCGGCCTCCAGGATGGCCTCCAGGCAGTGCGATTCCTGCGTCACGAGGACGGCGATGCGGTCGGTCTCCCGGTCGGAGGGGAACCGCACCTGGACGTCGACGTCGAGGTCGTCGCCGAGGTCGTGCAGGGTCGCGCGGAGCGTCTCCTTGCGACAGACCATCTCCTCGGTGTCCGCGTGGAGGGTCATTCGGAAGACGCCGTCCCGGACCGCCTGGTCGATGTCCTCGACGTTGATTCCGCGTTCGAACAGCAGGGTGGTGACCTGGGCGACGATTCCCGTCTTGTCTCCTCCGACGACGGTAATTTCGGTCAGGTCGTTCGTCACGCTACCACCTCCGGCTGTTCGGAATCGAACATACGCGTTCGACTCGCCGCGGAAACAAACCCCTTGCGTTTCTCGCGTCGCGGGGCGTGTTCGGCGGCGCTGTGGCGTCTCCGTCGCCGTCGTCCGCCGCCGTTCGCTGCCATATCCACGTCTGTGCACAACTACCTCGTTCCAAAAGAGATTTTGCACACACCCGCGCACAGTAAGACGATGACGGCATACACCGCGACGGTCTCCGTCCGGCTGAAACAGGGCGTTCTGGACCCCGAGGCCGAGACGACTCAGCGCGCCCTCGAACGGCTCGGTTTCGAACTCGACGACCTCCGGTCGGCCGACCGGTTCGAAATCGACCTCGACGCGGCGTCGGCGGAGGCGGCCACGGAGCGGGCCGAAGAGATGGCAGAACGACTGCTGGCGAACCCGACCATCCACGACTACGAGGTCGAGGTCGAGCAGCGATGACGGTCGCGGTGGTCCAGTTCGGCGGGAGCAACTGCGACCGCGACTCGGTACGGGCGCTCGCCCACCTCGGCGTCGACGCCGAACGCGTCTGGCACGAGGACGGCCTTCCGGCGGACACGACGGGCGTCATGCTCCCCGGCGGCTTCTCCTACGGCGACTACCTCCGCGCCGGCGCGATGGCGGCCCGGTCGCCCATCATGGACGAGGTTCGGGCGGCCGCCGAGGAGGGGACGCCCGTTCTCGGCGTCTGCAACGGCGCGCAAATCGGCTGCGAGTCGGGGCTCACCGCCGGCGCGTTCACCACGAACCGGAGCGCACGCTTCCAGTGTGAACGCGTCCACGTCCGCGTCGAGAACGCCGACACGCTGTGGACCGCGGCCTACGACGCGGGCGACGTCCTCGAACTCCCCATCGCCCACGGCGAGGGGCGCTTCGAGATCGCCGACGAGGACTACGCCCGCCTCGAACGCGAGGACCGCGTCCTCCTGCGGTACTGCGACGCCGAGGGCGACGTCACCGACGCCGCCAACCCGAACGGGTCGACGGGGAACGTCGCCGGCATCCTCGGCGACCGCGAGTCCGTCGCGGTGATGATGCCCCACCCCGAACGCGCGACGCTCCCCGACCTCGACGGCACCGACGGCCAGGGTATCCTCCGGGGCTTCCGGGGCTGATAGTGATTACTGTAACTGTTTACCGGTGGTTCGCCGAGACGGTTCAGCGAACCACCGGTAATGACTTACAGTAATCACTACGAGGCGCGGGTGACGCCTCCCCCGCCGTCGTCGGTTTCGGACGCGGCGTCCCCGTCCTAGCGGGTCAGCGGCATCGCGAAACTCGCCTCCTCGTCGAGCACCGCCTCCCACGCCCCCTCGCAGTCGCAGGCCACCTGCTCGAACACCGACGGGTCCTGCCGGAGGTCGAAGTCCTTGATGGCGCGCTGGACCCGGTCGTCGCAGTCGCCGCAGTTGTGCGGTCCCCGGTCGCTCCCGTGGCCGACGGGGTCGGAGACGACGATGGCGTCGACGTCGGCGGTGTCGCGGAGCACCTCGGCGACCGACCAGAGCCACGGCGGGCGGTAGCCCCCGCGGAAGTAGAGTTCGTCCACCATCGTGTAGCGCTGGACGTTACAGGGGTTCATCGAGACGGTGTGGGCGTAGTCGGCGCACTTCCGGACGGAGGCTTTCATGTCTTCGAGCGCCTCGCGCTCCGAGAGGAATGGCGGCTTCATCAGGAGGTAGGCCTTGACGCCAGCGCCGGCCGCGTCGGCTTCCTCGCTCGCGGCGACGAAGTCCTCGAAGTCGAAGTACTTGTTCACGCAGTCGTGGCGGACGCGGTCGGTGGCGGTTTCGAGGCCGACGGCGACGTCCGTCTCCAGCCCCCGGTCGGTGAAGTCGGCGAGTTTCTCCCGGTCGACGAAGTCCGGGAGCGACTCGACGACGATTCGGTCGCGGTCGGCGAACTCGGAGGCGATGGCTCGCCGCGTCTCGGCGGGCACCTCGCGTTCGTCGAGGAACGAACCAGACGTGTAGATTTTCACCAGGCCCGCCGCCTCCTCGGCCTCCTCGCGTTCGTGGTCCAGACAGGCCTCGATCTGGTCCATCAGCGCGTCGTGGCTGACGCTCCCGCCCTCGACCGATTCGGCGACGTAGCCACACATCGTACAGCCGCCGGCCCGCGCCCACCGACAGCCGCCGGTGTTGAGGATGATGGTGAGCGACTGGTAGACGCCGTCCGGCGTGTTGTCCTCGTCGAGCCACACCCGCGTCGGTTCGTGGGGGTCGTACTGCTTGTTCCCCTTGCGGGCGCGGACGGTCCGCATCACCTCGTTGTGTGCGTCCATCCCCTTGCCCCGCTCGTACACCTCGGGCGTCGGTTTGCTCATCACCGGCTTCTATCGCGTCGGCGGGGAAAGCGCCTTCGTCTCTTCACCGGACGCGGTTCGCGTCGGGACGACGGACGGCCTCGCGCGCCATCGGCCGGCCGAACGCGTCCGCGGGCGGCGTACTCGCTCTCCGCGTGGACGATGAGCCCGTCGAGGCCGATGCGGACGGGCCGCGTACGGGACGTGTCCCGTCGCCGCCGCGCTACCGCCGCGCGAGGAGTTCGACCCTCGTGATGGAGGCGGCGACGAGGACGAGCGTCACGGCGACGCCGAGGAACACGACGCTGATGACGTTCACCTCGGGGGTGACGTTGTAGCGAATCTGGTTCCAGATGTAGACCGGTAACGTCGTCGTCGCGGAGTCCTTCACGAAGTAGGTGAAGACGAACTCGTTGAACGACAGCGTGAACGCGAGCAGTCCGCCGGCGACGATGCCGGGGAAGACGTTCGGGAGCGTCACCTGGAGGAACGTCTGCAGTTCGTCGGCGCCGAGGTCCTTCGACGCCTCCTCCAGTTTCCGGTCGAAGGTGAGGAAGGTCGGAATGATGACCAGCGTGGCGAAGGGGATGGTGCGGACGACGTGGGCGACGACCACCCCCGGGTAGCCCTGCAAGGCGACGACCGGCTGGACGACGCCGAAAAACAGCACCAGCGCGATGGCGGTGACGACCAGCGGGACGACCACGGGAAGCGTCGCCAGCAGTTGCAGGAGGTCTCTGCCGGGGAAGGCGAAGCGGTCGACCGTGTAGGCGATGAGCGTCGCCAGCACGACGGTGATGACCGTCGTCGGGACGCTCACCTTGAGCGTCGTGGCGATGGCGTCTAGCGCGGCGTCGTTCCGGAGGAAGACGCCGTACCACTTGAGCGTCAGTTCCTTCGGCGGGAACGACAGCACGCCGCCCTTGGCGAACGACATGAACACGAGGACGAAGATGGGTATCCACAGGAACGCGAACACGACGACCATGGCGAGTCGCGCCAGGGACGCGCCGTTGCGGTGGACGAACCGCTCCATCGCGTCGAGGGCGCTCATGCGTCCCCACCTCCGACCCCGAAGCTGCCGCCGGCCTTCGAGCCGACGACGAGGAGGCCGACGACGACGACGGAGATGACGATGCCGATGGCCGCACCGAACGGCCAGTTGAACGCCTGTTTGAACTGGTTCTCGATGACCATCCCTATCATCACGTTGTTCGTGCCGCCGAGCAAGCGCGGCGTGATGAACGACCCGAACGTCGGGATGAACACGAGGACGACGCCCGCGACGACGCCGTTGGCCGTCGTGGGCAGCGTCACGGTAAAGAAGGTCTTGACGGGTCCGGCCCCGAGGTCCTTGGCCGCCTCGATGAGGTCCGGGTCCATGTTCGTCAGCGACGCGTAGAACGGTAACACCGCGAGCGGCAACCAGACGTAGGTGAAGCCGATTAACACCGCCGTCTGCGTGTAGAGGAGGCTCACCGGCGGCAGCCCCAGCAACTGGAGCGTCGAGTCGAGAGCGTCGTCGGCGAGGAGGAAGGGGGAATCGGTGCGGCCGCCGCGGCCTTCGACAACCCCTACCCGTTCGAACGCGACGCCGCGCTCATCGCCGAACCGACGGAGTTGACGCCCGTCGTCGCCACCGAGGGGAGCGTCATGAAGCGGCTCGAACTCAGCGGCCGGTCGGCCCACGCCGCCCGGCGCTGGAACGGCGAGTCCGTCCTGCCCCACTTCGAGCGCGTCCGCGCCGCCTTCGAGCGACTGGAGGCCGAGCGCGCCGAGCGGGTCCGGCATCCGCTCTACGAGCGCTTCGAGAGCCCGTGGCCCGTCAACTTCGGGACGGTCACCGCCGGGTCGTGGACCTCGACGGTCCCCTCGTCGCTCGAAGCGAAGGTCCGCATCGGCGTCGCGCCGGGCGAGACGCTGGACGAGGTCGAAGCCGAATTCGAGGCGGCCCTGCAGGCGGTGGTCGACGACAGCGAGTGGCTCTCGGCGCACCCGCCGGCGTTCGAGCGCACGGCCATCCAATTCGAACCCGGCGAGATCTCGCCCGACGAACCCATCGTGGCGGCGCTTCGGGACGCGATGGGCGCGAACGGACTGCCGGACACGACCCCCGTCGGCGAGACGTACGGCGCGGACTCGCGCCACTACGTCGACGCCGGCGTCCCGACGGTCATCTTCGGCCCGGGCACCGTCGACGAGGCCCACTTCCCCAACGAGACCATCGCGTGGGAGGAGGTCCTCGTCGCGGGCGAGGTCATCGCCGACACTGCCCGCCGCTTCCTCGCGTAGGCGAACGACGGCGACGCCGGCCACGCTGTCGACGCCGGCCACGCTGTCGACGCCGGCCACGCTGTCG
>JBDGTU010000036.1:0-17386 GCA_042216495.1 Haloferacaceae archaeon | reverse complement strand
GGTCGTCGGCCGCCAGCGCCGCCGCCGCCGCCGTCGCGCTGAACGAACTCTACGACCGGGGGCTCACCCGGGAGGAACTCGTCCCCATCGCGGGCGAGGGGGAGGCGGTCGTCTCCGGCGAGGCGCACGTCGACAACGTCGCGCCCGCGCTCCTCGGCGGGTTCACCGTCGCCGCCGACAGCGAGGTGACGGCCGTCGACGCCGACGTGCCACTCGTGGCGTGCCTCCCCGAAATCGCCGTCTCGACGCGCGACGCCCGGCAGGTCGTCCCCGAGACGACGACCATGGCGGACGTGGTCCACACGGTCGGCCGCGCCGCCACGCTCACGGCGGGGATGTGCTGGAGCGACCCGCGACTCGTCGGCGAGGGGATGTACGACACCGTCGTCACGCCCGCACGCGCCGAACTCATCACCGGCTACGACCGGGTTCGCGACGCCGCACTCGACGCCGGCGCGACGGGCGTCACCGTCAGCGGGGCCGGCCCCGCCGTCCTCGCGGCGTGTCACGCCGCGGACCGCAAACGCATCGCCGCGGCGATGGTCCGGGCGTTCGCCGACGCCGACGTCCAGGCCCGCGCCTATCAGACCAGAATCGGGCGGGGCGCGACGCTGTACTGACACGCCGTCACTTGCCGAGCAGCCGTTCCAGCAGCCCGCGATTTCGGGCCCGTTCTGCGAGCAACACCGAGCAGTCGACGTCCTCGACGACGTCGATGACGAGCGACCCGCGGACGAGTCGCGAGAGCAGTCCCTGCTCGGTCGCCCCGAGGACGAGCATCGAGTGGTCGGCGGCGACGCGCTCGATGACCGACTCGACGTCGCCCGTCTCGACCCTGCGTTCCGCGTCGCCGAGGTCGTGGCGCTCGGCCCAGTCGTCGAGGAACGCCGTTCCCTCCGCCTCGGAGTCGGCGACGTGGAGGAGCGTAATCGCGGAGTCGAACTCCGCGTGCAGCAGCTTGGCTATCTCGGCCGAGAGGTCCGAATCCGGGCCGCCGGCCGTCGGCACGAGGACGCGCTCCGGGTCGAAGCCGCGGTCCTTGAGGACGAGGAAGTCACAGGGAAGGTCCATCGCCAGGTCGTCGAGGGCGCTCTCGACGCGGCCGGGGGAGCCGTGCGAACTCTCACCCCAGCCCATGACGACGAGGTCGGCGCGGTGGCTCCGCGCAGTCTCGAAGATCTCCTCGAAGGAGCGGTGCGAGACGACGGTATGGGTCTCGACGTCGACGTCGAACGTCTCGGCGTCCGCCCGTGCGGCGTCGAGGACGTCGTGGTAGTCCTCGTCGTGTTCGTCGAGGTGGTCGGCGGCGTATTCGAGGGCGGTCTGGTCGGGGACGGTGACGATGTGGACGGCCTCGACGACGCCGCCGCGCTGTTTGGCGACGGCGCAGGCGAGCGAGATGAGGTCCTTCTCGTGTTCCGGGTTGGCCAGCGGCACCATCACGCGGAACGTCCCGCCGTCGGGATGGATGGACGACGCGGCCGAGACCGCGGACTCCGGCATCGACTCGCGACGCGCGAGGATGTACTCCGAGAGGACGCCCGCCTCGGTGGCCCGGGTGCGAGCGTAGAACAGGTACCAGAGGACGGCCCCGACGACGAGCAAGCCGCCGAAGCCGACGACCACCGGTTCGATGAACGCGATGAGCGCGAAGGAGACGACGACTCCGAGAATCGGCGTCACGGGGTAGAACGGCACCCGGTAGGAGGGGTCGTAGTCGGCGACGTCGGCCTCGCGGAAGACGATGAGCGCGACGTTCAACAGCCCGTAGATGACGAGGTGGAGCACGCTCCCCAGGGTCGCCAGCGTCTCGATTGGTGCGACGAGGATGAACAGCAGGATGAGCCCGCCCGTGATGGCGATGGCGCGGTAGGGGGTGCCGAACCGGGGGTGGACGTCGTTGAGGTCGGGCGTGACGATGCGGTCGCGGCCCATCGCGAAGTTGATGCGCGAGGACGCCAGGATGGAGGCGTTGGCGCTGGAGGCCGTCGCCAGCAACCCGCCGACGAGGAGGGCGACGGCACCTGCCGGTCCGAGGACGAGGCGACCGACTTCGACGACGGCGATCTCGTTCGGGTCGAGGCCCTCGATGAACCCCTGTTCGACGGCGGCGGCCATCACGACGAGGACGAGCGCGTAGACGACCGTCACGAGGAGGACGCTCCCGATGACCGCCCGCGGGAGGTTCTTGCCGGGGTCCTGTATTTCCTCGGCGACGCTGGTAATCTGGACGAACCCGAGATAGGAGACGAAGATGAGGCCCGTCGTCGTGAGCATCGGCGTCATCCCCTTGCCGGCCGGCAGGTTCGCGGGGTCGGCACGGAACGCACCGACCGCCGTGAACACCGCGAGAATGGCGACCAGCAAGACGACGATGACGTTCTGGAGACGTCCCGTCTCCTTCGCACCGACGTAGTTGATGCCGACGAAGAACGCGCCGCCGACGAGGGCGACGAGTTTGATCCACGAGAGCGTCACCGGGCCGAGCGCGACTCCCCCCGAGACGCCGAGGATGTTGGTGATGTACTGGCCGAAGCCGACCATGTAGAAGGCACTGGCGAAGGCGAGGCCGAGCCAGTTCGACCATCCCGCGACGCTGCCGAACATCGGCCCGAGCGCCTGGTTGACGTAGTAGTAGGCACCCCCGGACCGCGGCATCGCCGTCCCGAGTTCGCTGGCCGAGAGCGCGGTCAGCAGGGCGATGGCGCCGCCCAGGACGAACGACCCGACGGCGAACCATCCCGCCCGACTGATGGCGGCCCCGGGCAGGACGAAGATACCGGCCCCGATCATCGTCCCTACGCCGATGGTCAGCGCCGCTAGCGGACCCAGGTCTTTGGCCAGTTCCTCGTCGCCGGAACTCACGGGCGACCCCCTCCCTGCGTCGCGCCGGCCGTCATTCCTCGCCCTCGTCGGGGACGGTGATTACGGGGCGGTTCGCCTCGCGGACGAGGCGCAGCGACCGGTCTCCCGAGAGCAACTGGAGGAGTCGACCGCCCTCGCGCGGCCGGAACGCGATGGCGCTGGCGTCGAGTTCACCGGCGGCGTCGAGGATGCCGGCGACCACGTCGCGGCGGTACGCGACGTGGTCGTCGGCGTCGGGGACGGCCTCACGGAACGCCTCGAACGCCTCCTCCGCGATGGACTCGGACTGTTCCACGGGCGTCTTGTCCGGCACGCCCTCGCCTTTTTCCACGACGTGCAGGACCGTGACGCGCTGGAGACGGTACGGGGCGAGCGCGCGGGCGGTCGCTCGCGCGTCTTCGACTGTCGCAACCGGGACGAGGAGGTGACGGAGCAAATCCTCGCTCGACCGGTTGGGGCCGAGGTTCATACACCGACTTATGACGCCTCGCGCTTAATGGTTCTTAGCAATTGGGCCGAGTCGTGTCGCTGGCCGAAGACGACGCGGTGGTCACACGCCGCGGCCCTGGAGTTTCTCCTCGTCCGCCATGCCGACGTTCGACTGGCCTTTCATGCCCTTCCCCACGTTCGCGGCGATTTCGGCCAGGCGGTCCGGGTCGTCCCAGTTGTTGACGGCGTCGACGATGGCGGTGCCCATCGCCTCGGGGTCCTCGGCACCGAAGATGCCGGACCCGACGAAGATGCCGTCGCAGCCGTGGTGCATCATCAGCGCGGCGTCGGCGGGCGTGGCGATGCCGCCGGCGGCGAAGTTGACCACCGGGAGGCGGCCCATCTCGGCCGTCTCGTGGACGAGGTCCGCGGGGGCCTCGTGGTCGCGCGCCCACTTCTCGCGTTCCTCGTGGGTCGCGCCGTCGAGTTCGCGAATCTGGCTCTTGATGGTCCGCTGGTGGGTGACGGCCTGATTCACGTCGCCAGTCCCGGCCTCCCCCTTCGTCCGAATCATGGCCGCGCCCTCGTCGATGCGCCGGAGGGCCTCGCCGAGGTTGCGCGCCCCGCAGACGAACGGCGACGTGAACGGTCGCTTGTCGATGTGGTACTCGTTGTCGGCGGGCGTCAACACCTCCGACTCGTCGATCATGTCGACGCCGACGCTCTCGAGGATCTGGGCCTCGGTCGTGTGGCCGATGCGGGCCTTCCCCATCACCGGAATGGAGACGGCGTCGACGATTTCCTCGACCTGGGCGGGGTCGGCCATCCGCGCGACGCCGCCGCGCTTGCGGATGTCCGCCGGGACGGCCTCCAGCGACATCACCGCCACTGCGCCCACCTCTTCGGCGATGCGCGCCTGTTCCGGCGTCACGACGTCCATGATGACGCCGCCTTTCTGCATCTGTGCGAACCCGCGCTTGACGAGGTCGGTTCCGCGTTTGAGGTCCTCGAGGTCTGCCATACGCCAAGTTACCGCGGCGTCCACTTAACGCGTGTCCTTCACCCCCGACTCGGCCGGACTGCCAGCCGACTCGGCCGGACCGCCATCCATTTGTCGGGGCGCGTCGACCGGACCTGCATGGCCACGTCGCTGAATCGGTTGCTGGACGAGTTCGTCGGCGGGTCGCTGCCGACGCGAGAGCCGTTGCCGCGGTGGCTCGCCCCCCTGCCGCAGTGGTTAGAGGACGTCGGCCTCTCGCTGGCGTGGGTCGTCGTCGGCATCAACGTCGTCGGGACGGCGTTCGGCTTCTGGTACTATCGGTTCCAGTTCGCGGCCGAACCGCTCGCCATCTGGCCGCTCGTCCCCGACAGCCCGGTGGCGACGCTGTTCATCGCCCTCTCGCTCGCCGCATGGAAAGTCGGGCGCTCGAACGAGTACCTGAACGCGCTGGCGTTCTTCGGCTGCTGGAAACTCGGCCTCTGGACGCCGTTCGTCCTCCTCGCCTTCCGCGATGGCTTCCTCGCGTCCACGCCGCTGCCGCTGTATGCCTTCCTGCTGACGAGCCACCTCGCGATGGTCGTCGAGGCGTTCCTCGTCCACCGCTACGCCGACTTCCGGGTCGGTGCCGTCGCCGTCGCCGTCGCGTGGTACGGGCTCAACGACGTGGTGGACTACTTCGTCCCCCTCGTGGAGACGACCCACCACACGCTCCTGCCGGGCCAGCGAATCGTCGACGGCGTCGTCACGCACGTCTCGCCGACTCACGAGGTCGCCGCCGCGGCGGCCGTCGTCCTGACGCTCACCGCCACGTTTCTCGCGCTCGCGACGCGGGTGAAGAAGCTCGAAATGCGGGTCTGAGCGTCGACGCGCACCCTCGTCGTGAGAGCGGCGACAGCATCCGCCGACGAGTCGAGATGCCGGAACGGCCGACCGTTCGGCCGTATTCCCCTATTCAGCCCCCCTCGCTCGCGACGCACAGTCCTCACGTGAGGTCGCCGGCGTCGTCGAACGACATCGCGCCCCCTCGTGACGTCCAGCCCTCGCCCCGCGGCGACGGACCACTCTCGACCGCGGTCGACGTTCGCTGGTCGGCGCGACCATCCCGGTGGTTCCCCCATCCCGGCGCTACCGTCGTCCCGGTCCGAAATAGTGACACGGAGGAGCCGTTCGACAGGGGTTGCAATCGGCAAGAACACCGTGAAAAAATCCGTGCAGTGATGCGTCCGGATCGCGCTCGTCGCTTCCCGCGACGACCGCCCGCTGTGAGCCGTCGACGGAGGTCCGACTGGGCGCAGTCCGTATCACTCCTCGTGTGGCCGCGCCCGGTCGCGATAGCGGGCGAAGGTCTCCTCGGCCCACGCTACCGCGGCGTCGTCGGTGGTAACGACGAGGGCGTGGGGCCTGCCCGCCTTCGCGGTGGCGATTGCGACCGTGTCGTCGAGGACACCGACGAACGTCCCGACCGAATCGGGGACCACGTACATCTCCACGTCGTCCGACCGGAGCGCAGTCAGGTGGTCCTCGCGATAGTCGGGCGACGACGTCGCGGCCTCGGCGGCCGACTCGGGGAGGACCACCTGTACGTCGACGTCGTCGCCGTTCCGGACCCGCCGGGCGAGCTGTTCGACGCTCTTTTTCTCGACCGCCGGCGCGACTTCCCTGATTCGCGTCGCCTCCCGTCGCAACTGCAACGTCCGGTCGAGCAGGGCGTATGGACTCCCCGCATCCGCGACGTAGACGTCGGCATCCGCGAGGTGCCGTGGGTCGAGGTCGAACGCGTCGGCCGAGACGTGCGAGAGAAACGGGGCGAGACGGTCGACGGTACGCACGTCGTCGGCGAACTCGGCGAATCGGGCCGCCAGAAACGACCCGTACGCAGTCAGGCGATACTCCCCGTCCGAGTCGGTCACGTACCCCCGGTCGGCGAGGGCGTCGAGCGTCCGGATTACGGTCCGCCGCGACGCGTCGAGTCGGTCCTCCAGGTCGTAGCGGTCGAGCGGTGCCGTCGTCCGCAGTGCCGAGAGCGCCTCGTGTCGATTCCGGGACTGCGCGAGAAACGCCAGTTCGTCCGTCACGTCCGCCATGCCCGTGACACCGACCGACGCGACATAACTGTGGCCGACGCGGCAGAACCGTGGTTCCGACGTCCACGCTTTTCCCCGTCGCCGCCGAACGGACGGTATGACCGACAGTTCCTTCGACCGCATCGCCGACCTGTCGCTTCGCATCGACCGGGAGACGCGGACGCGACTCGAGCGCGACACGTCGAGCGGGTTCACCCGGGCGTCGACCGTCTTCGAACTCCACGGCGCGGGCGCGACCGGTCGCGGCGAGGACGTGACCTACGACGCGGTCGACCACGACGCCCTCGCGGACGCGTCGTCGCTCGTGCCCCCGGGCGAGTACACCTTCGCCGCGTTCTCCGCCGCCCTCGACGACGTCGACCTCTTCCCGACGCCGCCCGAACGAGGGAGTTCGCGCCACTACCGGCGCTGGGCCGTCGAGAGCGCCGCGCTCGACCTCGCGCTCAAGCAGGCCGGAACGACGCTCGGCGCGGTTCTCGGCCGTTCGTACGACCCGGTTCGGTTCGTCGTGAGCACGCGCCTCGGCGACCCGCCGACGGCGGACCGCGTGGAGGCGCTGCTCGAACGCGACCCGGGCCTGGCGTTCAAACTCGACCCGACGAGCGACTGGGGCGACGGCCTCGTCGACGCCCTCGCGGCGACGGGGTCGGTCCGCATCCTCGATTTGAAGGGCCACTACGAGGGGACCGACGTCGACCAGGAGCCGGACCCGGACCTCTACGAACGGGTCCTGTCGGCGTTCCCCGACGCCGTCGTCGAGGACCCGGCGGTGACGCCCGACACCGAGGCGCTCCTCGCACCCGAGCGGGACCGGCTCTCGTGGGACGCCCCCGTCACCGGCGTCGAGAGCGTCGAGGACCTGCCGTTCGACCCGCGGTGGCTGAACGTCAAACCCTCGCGGTTCGGCACCGTCGAATCGCTGCTGGCGACGCTCGATTACTGCGAGGACCGGGACGTTCGGCTCTACGGCGGCGGACAGTTCGAACTCGGTCCCGGGCGCGACCAGATTCAGGCGCTCGCGTCGCTGTTCTATCCGGACGGACCGAACGACGTCGCCCCCGGCGGCTACAACGACCCCGAACTGCCCGACGGGTTGCCGTCGAGCCCGCTGGCGACGGCGGCGTTCGAACCCGGATTCGGCGTGTAGCCGCCGTCGACGCCCTCACTCCGCGAGCGAGGGCCGTTCGCGGCCGGCGTGGGCGCGTACCCAGAGTTCGCCGATGCGGGAGAGTCGCGTCCGGTAGGACTTGCCGTGTGACTCCTGTTCGATGTAGCCTTTCCCGCCGGGACCGAGGCGGTCGACGTTGTAGATGACCTTCGAGCGGAAACTGTCGGTGTACTCCTCGTCGAGTTCGTCCGCGAGCGCCTCCGCGAGTTCGGAGACGGACTCGAACTCGCCGTGTTCGCCGAGTTCGAAGAGGATGACCTCCTCGAAGGGTTTGACGTTCGAGAAGGAGGCGACGGGGAGTTCGACGATGTGGTCGTCGTCGATGCGCTTCGCGCCGATGGTCGTGCCGCGCTCGTCGAACTCCTCCAGCAGGGCGGCGGTCGTCTCCAGGCGCTCGCGGACGCGTTCGTCGCTCACGTCGCCCGCGAGGACGTCTTCGAGGAGGGTCCGGTTGGCGCGCAGTTCCTCCGCGAGTTCCGTCTCCAGGTACTTCTCCGGGGCGGTGTAGTAGGTGTGGATGCGGTCGCGGTCCTCCTGGCGCTCGACCATGATGGAGTGGGCGGCGGTGGCGAAGGCGAAACTCACCGGCCGGGGCATCGAACTGACGTTGACCCACACCTCGCCGTCGGGACCGCCCTCGTCCAGTTGGTCGTTGATGAGGTCGTAGGCCTGTTCGAAGGCGGCGTCGTAGTCGTAGACGTCCTCGACGACGATGCGGCGCGTCTCCGCGCCGAGCAGGTTCCGGAAGTCCTGCTCCAGTTTCGACGAGATGTCGCGGGAGTACTCGACGTTGGCCTCGCTCCCCACCGCCCCTTCGAGGAGGATGACGCGGTCCACATCGAACTGGTCGCGGATGAGCGGCGCGATCAGCCGGTCGTAGTCGAAGCCGACCGGGACGATGTGCGTCTGCATACCCGTCTTTCGACGGTCGCGGTGTTAAGCGTCCGCCTTTCGGGACGCTCCGGCGTCGAGACGAGCGATTATCGAACCATCGTTTCGTCGACGACGGCATATTGGAGAAAATATTTCTTCAAAATGCGGATAAGGTCGACCAATTACAGATAATTTTAAATAGAAAGGGAAATTAGCGCTTCAATAACCTCGATGGCAGAACGAACATCCACCGTAGCGGACGACGGAACGGTAGACGTTGCACAGGTGATGGATAGGATTCCGGTCGGCGCGTTCCACCGGCGCTTGCTCGCCATCTGCGGCAGTGCGTGGGCGTTCGACGGCATGGAGGTCATCATCATCAGTTTCACACTCCCCGTCCTCATCGGGGCGTGGGGGCTCTCCGGGCTGTCGGCCGGGTTGCTCGGCGCGGCGAGTCTGATGGGCATGATCGTCGGCAACTGGGGGTGGGGCTGGTACGCCGACCACTACGGGCGCAAGCGGGCGTTCCAGTGGACCGTCCTCGCGTACTCGGTGTTCGCCGGCCTGACGGCGCTGGCGGTCGGCTTCTACTCCGGCTTCGCCCTCCGATTCCTGACCGGCGTGGGGCTCGGCGGCGCACTCGCCGTCGACACCTCCTACCTCTCGGAGCACTTGCCGACGAACCGCCGCGGGCGGTATCTCGTCTACCTCGACGCGTTCTGGCCCCTGGGCAACCTCCTCGCCGTCGTCCTCGCGTGGGCGTGGCTCTCGGCGCTCTCGGGCCCGAACGGGCTCGTCGCCCTGCCCGTCGTCGGCGGCGTGGCCGGGTGGCGGCTGCTCTTTGCCAGCGCCGCGTTCCCCGCGCTTCTCGTGTTCGTCATCCGCTCGCAGCTCCGCGAGACGCCGTACTACCTCGCGCGGACGGGCGACGTCGACGGCGCGAACGAGCGCATCCGCGAAATCGCGGCCGAGAACGGGGAGTCGGTCGAACCCATCGACGCCGATTCGGTGATGGCGCGCCCCGCGGCCGACTTCTCCCGCCTGTTCGAGGCCGACCTCCGCAAGCAGACGCTGATGATCGCGGCGGCGTGGTTCGCCATCAACTTCGGCTACTACGGCGTCTTCATCTGGCTCCCCCAGACCGTCGGTGCGGCGGGCGTCGTCGGCAACGTCTACCTCTACTTCGTCCTCATCGCCCTGGTGCAGATTCCGGGCTACTTCAGCGCGGCCTACCTCGTCGAGAAAGTCGGCCGGAAGGCGACGCTGGGCGCGTATCTCCTCCTGTCGGGCCTGTTCACGTTCGTCTTCGCGGCGTCGATGCCGGGCGTCGCCCTGTTCGGCCTCGGCCTCAGCGGCTTCTGGCCGTTCCTGCTGGGTCTTCTCGCCGCGAGTTTCTTCACGCTCGGCGCGTGGGGGGCCATCTACGCCTACACGCCGGAACTGTTCCCGACCGAGGCGCGAGCGACGGGGAACGGCTTCGCCGGCGGCGTCGGCAAAATCGCGGCCGTCGTCGGACCGATTCTCGCCGGCGCGCTCGTCGAGACGGGCTATCTCGCCGCGCTTCTCCCCCTCGCCGTCGCGTTCGCCCTCGGCGGCCTCGTCGTCCTCGCGTTCGGCCGCGAGACGATGGGCGAACCCCTCTTCTAGCGGCGCCTCGCCCCGGCGAGCGCCGCGACGAGCAACGAGAGAACGGCGGCGACGACGCCGAACCCGGCCCCCCGTGCCGGCGTCTCAGTGCCTGCGGGCGTGGCCGTCGTCGCGGCGGACGCGGTCGGCGTCGCCGTCGCCGTCGACGTCGCCGTCGGCGACGTGACGTTCACCGTCACCGGCCCGTCGGTCGTCCCCGTCGTTCCGTTCGTCGGCGTCGTCTCGGCGGGCGTCTCGTACGCGCCGACGCCGACTGCCGACACGCCGTCGCTGGACGCCGTGAGCCGAATCGTGTCGTTCGTCCGGTCGACCCGCGTCTCCAGTCGCCGCCACTCCCCGTCGACGACGCGGTAGACGGCGAGCGCATCGCCGGACGTCTCGTTCATCGCCGCCTCGTCGACGTCGAACGTGTAGGTGACCGCCGTCGCGCCGCCGCGAAGTTCCCGGTCCGCGACTTCGTAGGTCGAGAGCATCGTCACGTTCGCGGGATACGGCGGCCGTTCGTCCTCGGTCAGTGGGTTCACGAGCAGCGTGAAGACGGGGACGCGTTCGCGCGAGGTGACCCGGACGCTCCGCAGGGGCGCGTCGTCGCCGTCGGTGTACTCGGGTGGGACGTCGACGACGGGGGCGTTCGAATCGCCGCCGAGGACGCGGAGGTACGCGAAGTCGCCCCGGAGGACCGACAGGCGCGACCCGTTGCGGAAGACGACGGTGTCGTCGTCGTTACCGCCGACGTCGATGCTCCCCAGGCCCGCGTCGCGGTACGCCTCCGGATGGAGCTTCTTCACGAGGTTCACCATCGGAATCACGATGCGCGGGGCCGGCTGGCTGATGTAGTTCTCGTTCAGTTCGACGACCTGGCCCCGCGAGACGGCGGTGGTGCCGGCGAACCGCGAGAGGTCGAACTCGCGGGGGCGAACGATCCACGTCGGGTCGGCTGCGACCACCGTCTCGGGGTTGGCCTGGAAGTAGCCGCTCCCGGCGTCGGCCCCCAGGTTCCGGCCGCCGGCCGTCTCGATGACCACGTGGATGAACGTCCCCTCGCCGACCGTCCACCAGTTCGCGTCGACGAAGTAGTAGACGCCGGGTTCGTCCACGTCGGCCGTCGCCTCGCGGATGCGAGCGACCTGTCCGCGCATCTTCGCGGTGCGGTTCTCGGCCTCGTCGCACCGGCCGACGAGCCGCCCCGTGAGTTCCGTCTTGTCGTAGATGTCGGTGAGCGTCTTCGCCTCGTCGAAGTGAAAGACGGTCAGGCCGGCGCGCCGGAGCGTGTCGATGGTCGGCCGCGGCGTGGAGTTCGGCGCGAGAACGAGGTCGGGATTCAGCCCGACCACCGTCTCGGTGTCGATGGACCAGCTACCGACCTTCGTCAGGGCTCCGGTCCCCGAGAGGTAGTCGGCGTACTCCGTGACGCCGACCACCTGGTCCTCGCCGCCGATCTCCCAGACGGTCTGGGCCGCACTCGGCTGGAGCGTCACGATGCGGTTCGGGGGCGAGGAGAGCGTCACCGTCTGCCCGGTGGCGTCGGTCTCCGTAATCGGATACGAACAGGTCGATTCCGCCGCGGTGAGGTCGGCGGCGGGCGTCGACCCCGCGTCGACGGCGGCCGGCGAGGCCGAGGACGCACCCATCGACGCGGCCGCCGCCGGCGACGCACAGACGACGACGAGCAACGCGACGAACGCGAGACGAGTCATGGCCGACCCACGTCGCCGAAACAGGTTAAATTTGGCCATCGAAACCTGGGTTGATTTTCCCGCGGTGGCCGACGGGTACGACAGCTATTTGCCTGCAGAACCAGTATAAATAGCCGTTCATGGGTTCGCCCATGCATCACCATCACTCCCCGAACGGGGGTTTCATCAATGGACGACACCGCGAAATATCTCATTCACGCATCAATCACCGCCGACGGCGTC
Organism: Haloferacaceae archaeon; assembly: GCA_042216495.1. Classification (GTDB taxonomy): domain Archaea; phylum Halobacteriota; class Halobacteria; order Halobacteriales; family Haloferacaceae; genus Salinirarus. Next base: position 5,401 of record JBDGTU010000036.1, on the reverse strand, counting down.
GTCGAACGGAGCGACGTGGTCGGGGCCGTCTTCGGACAGACCGAGGGGCTCCTCGGCGACGAACTCGACTTGCGCGACCTCCAGCAGTCCTCGAAAGTGGGGCGCATCGACGTCGAAGTCGACAGCGAGAACGGCCAGTCGTTCGGCCGCATCACCATCGCGAGTAGCCTGGACCGGGTCGAGACGGCCATTCTGGCCGCCTCGCTGGAGACGATTACGCGCGTCGGTCCGTGCCAGTCGGTCGTCGAGGTAACGGACATCGAAGACGTCCGGAAGGCGAAACGCCGCGAGGTCGTCGAACGGGCCAAGGAACTGCTCGCCGAGTCGTTCGACGACAGCGTCATGGAGTCCCGGGAGATTCTGGAGGAGGTCCGCGAGAGCGTCCGCGTCGAGGACGCCACCGAGTTTCACGGACTGCCGGCGGGGCCCCGCGTCGAGGACTCCGACGCCATCGTCGTCGTCGAGGGACGGGCGGACGTGTTGACGCTCCTCCGGTACGGCATCAAAAACGCCGTCGCCGTCGAAGGGACGAACGTCCCCGACGCGGTGGCGAGGCTCACGAACGACCGCACCGTGACGGCGTTCCTCGACGGCGACCGGGGCGGCGAACTCGTCTTGCGCGAACTCGCGCAGGTCGGCGACGTCGACTACGTCGTCTTCGCGCCCGAAGGCCGGTCGGTCGAAGAACTCGCCCGCCACGAAGTGATGTCGGCGCTCAGGCGGAAAGTCCCCTACGACACCCTCTCCGAGAGCGGCGACATCCGGGAGGCGGCGAAAGCGACGGCCACGCCGAGCGACCGGACGCCGCCCCCCTCGACGGGCGGCGGTCCCGCGGACCAATCAACGTCTGACGTCGCCGCGAGCGACGGCCGAGCCACGGACGACGTCGCCAGCGACGCCGACGGCGACGCTGCTACCGCCGTCGACGGCGACGCCCGAACGGACCAGTCGACCACCGAGGAGGTCACGGGAGACGCTACCGACGGGGGCGCCACTGACGGGGAGGCGGCCGACGGGGACGCCGACCCGGGACCCACCGGGAGCGGGGCGGACAGCGCCGAACCGACCACCGACGACTCCGAAAGGAAGGACGACACGCCCCGGACGCTCCGCGGACACGTTCGGGCGGTCGTCGGCGCGACGTCGGGGCGCGTCCGCCTCCTCGACGACGACTTCGACCCGCTCGACGAGGCTCCCGCCGACGAGGCGTTCGACGCCGTCGCCGACGCCGAGACGGTCCCCTACGCCGTCGTCCTCGACGGCGAGGTGACCCAGCGACTCGTCGACGTGGCCGCCCAGCGCGGCGTCGACCAGCTCGTCGGCCGGGAGACGGACGAGTTCGTGAAGAAGCCGGTCAGCGTCCGCGTCCGGACGGCCACCGACCTCACGGCGGGCGAAGCCGTCGAGGCGGAGGCCGAAGCCGACTAGTCGCGGACGAAAAACAGCGCCGGGCCGTCCTCGAAGTAGCCGTCCAGCCGAGCGACGCGTTCGAAGCCACAGGCCCGGTAGCAGGCAATCGCGGCCTCGTTGTCCGGCTCGACGGTGAGCGTCACCCGTTCTGCGCCGCGCGCGACGGCGTCGAGGAGCGCCGCGGCGCGGCCCTCGCGGCGGTGGGGCGGGTCGACGACGAGTTCGCCGACGTGAACCGTCGTCCCCTCCCCGTCCGGAATCGTGAGGACGTAGGCGACGGGGTCGCCCTCGACGTCCGAGACGAGGACGTCACCCGCCGCGAGCGCCACCCGCAGGAGGTCCGGCGCGGGCGACGACAGGTGCGCCTGCAGACGCGAGAGCGCGGACGCGTCGTCCGTCGTCGCAACGCGAATCATCGAATCGACCCGTCGGTGGGTGCGGCGCGAATCATAGAACGACGACGACGAGGACGCTCGCGAGTGCGCCGGCGAGCGTCCCCGCGAAGTTGACCGACTGGTTGCCGAACCGGCCGCCCTCCAGCGTCGCCCCGAGGACGCTGTCGACGGTCATGCCGATGACGCCGCCGCCGACGATGGCGGCGGCGGCGAGAAGCGGCGATGCGAAGGAGAACAGGCCGACGGCGACGCCGCCGACGACGACGGCGCCGACGACGCCCGCGAGATACCCCTGCCACGTCACGCCGCCGTCGGTACCGGGTGCGACCCGTTCGAACGTCGTGATGAGGCGCGGCCGGTCGAAGAGGACGCCGATTTCGCTGGAGAGGGTGTCGCTCATCGCGGCGGCGAGCGACCCGGTGAAGGCAAAGCGAAAGAGGAGGTGGTCGAACGGGAGGTGCGACCCGGCGGCGTAGCCGATGACCGCGACCAGCGCCACCGCGGCGTTGCCCAGGACGTTCCCGCTCCCCCGGGCACCTTCGTTGTCCTCGGCGACGCCGCGCTCGCGCTTCCGTTCGTATCTGAACTTCGAGGAGAGGCCGCCGATGGCGAAGAAGGCGATGAGCACCGCGAACCAGCCGAAGCCGCCGAAGACGATGGTGAGGAGGCCGAGGAGGACGCCGGTGAGCATCCCCGGGACCGACGCCGTGCCGAGCGCGTACGAGAGGTAGCCGAGCAGGACGGTGACCGCGAGCGCGACGGAGATTTCCACCGTCGCGACGCCGTTCGTCAGGGCGGCAAAGAGCCAGAGCAGGAAGCCGGTGGTGAGCATGACGAGCGGGTCGTCTCGCTCGTACAGCATCGACCGGAGGAGGGCGGCCACCAGCGCGCCGCTCGCCGCGACGAAGACGAGGCTCGGGAGCGTCGCGACGACCGTGGACGCCTCCGTCAAGGAGACGACGGCCGCCTGTCCGCCGACGGCGGCGACGAACGCGCCGACGACGAAGCCCGCCGCCGAGCGGAACGGGTTCGAACTTCGCTCCTCGACGAGCCGCGCACCGAGGTTGCCGTACGCGAGGATGAACACCGTCGCCACGTAGATGGCGACGGGCATCGACCGTCGGGGGACCGTCGCCAGCAACGCCAGTCCGGTCGCGGCGAGCGAGAACCCCGCCAGCCCGTTGAGCCGGCCGTCGCGGCGGTCCTGCGGCCGGGCGAACAGGTCGAACAGCGGCCCCTCGTCCACGACGAAGGCGGCGAGAAGCGCCACGATTGCGAAGGGGGCCGCCGCTGCCTGCCCCAGTTCGGGGGCGGCGAGCGCGAGCGTTCCGACGGCCGCGAACCCCCCTGCACGTCGAAGCGTGGACGTCACACCCACCGGTATCCCCGACGACCACTTAACGCTCCCGACATGGGTGGTCTCGGGCGGGCGAAGCCGTGTCGTTAAGTTCGAGCGACGCCGAGAGGCTCCCGTGGGACTGTACGACCGCTATCTCGCCCTCCGCCGACGCTTCCACGACGGCCCGCCACCCGAACACGTCGCGGTCGTCCTCACCGAACGCGACCTGCTCGAACAGGGGGCGTACGAGACGCTCGCCGACTTCCTCGGCTGGGCGTTCGAGTACGGCGCGACTCGCGTGACGGTGTCCGTGAGCGTCCTCGATTCGGCGGTGGTACCGACGCTCGAACGCGAACTCCGGACGGTGGACGCTCCCCGCCCCGTCGCCGTGCGAACGCCGGACGACACCGAGCGGGCCGACGCCCCCGTCCAGGTGAGCATCGGCCTCGGCGGGAAACGCGAGTTCGCCGAGGCGGTTCGCTCGCTCGCCGAGGGCGTCGACGCCGGTCGACTCGACCCGGACGACATCGACGAGGACGACATCGAGGAGCGGCTGGTCTTTCCGGACGAACCGGACCTGGTCATCAAGACGGGAGCCGAACGCCTCTCGGATTTCCTCATCTGGCAGTCCGTCTACGCCGAACTCTACTTCACCGACGTGAACTGGCGGGACTTCCGCGAGCGAGACTACCTGCGTGCGGTACTCGACTACCAGAACCGCCAGCGGCGGTTTGGACGGTGAGCGCCAGCGAACCGTCCAAACGTCGAGAGACGAGCGATAGCGAGTCTCTCGGAAGTTCGGCCGAGAGGCCGACGCACGCGGCGCAGTGCGACGGTGAGCGCCAGCGAACCGTCCAAACGTCGAGAGACGAGCGATAGCGAGTCTCTCGGAAGTTCGGCCGAGAGGCCGACGCACGCGGCGCAGTGCGACGGTGAGCATCAGAATCGTCCGGCCGGACGTGGCGACGCCGTCAGTCCGCGGGGTCGCTCTCGGCGTCCTGCCGACGGAGCTCCGCCGACACCTCCTCGGCTCCTTGCTTCGGAAGCTGTTTCCGGAGCCGGCCGGCGACGGTCCGGGCCTCCGAGAGTTCCACCTCGGCGAGCGTCCGGACGAGCGCCACCGCGCGCTCCGTCCGGGTGCGTCGCCACGATTTCTCGCGGGACTCGTAGGTGCGGATGCCCCGGAGGAAGTCGATTTTCGAGAACTCGGGCCAGAAGGGCGCACAGAAGAAGACGGCCGCCTCGTTGCCGTTGGCGTGCCACGGGAGGAAGTTGCTCGTCCGCTCGTCGCCGCCGGTACGGACGATGAGGTCGACGTCGCGAACGGGGCGGTTGTAGAGGCGGCGTTCGATTTCGGCCACGTCGATATCGGCTGGCGCGAGGTCGCCGCGGTCGACCGCGGCGGCGACGTCGCGGGCGGCGTCGAGCAGTTCCGACCGGCCGCCGTACGCAAGCGCGACGTTCAGGTGGAAGCGGTCGTACGCCTCGGTCCGGCGCTCGGCGTAGCGCACCGCCTCCTGTACCCGGTCGGGGAGGCGCGCCACGTCGCCGAGGGCGCGGATGCACACCTCGCCGTCGTGGACGCGGTCGGCGTCGGCGAAGTCGTACAGTTTCGATTCGAGCAGGTCGAACAGGTGGTCGCGTTCCGCGGGCGGGCGCTCGAAGTTCTCGGTCGAGAAGGCGTACAGCGTGAGTTCGTCGACGCCGAGTTCCTCGCACCACTCCAGGACGCGCTCGGTCGTCTCCGCGCCGGCGCGGTGGCCGTCGGTCGGGTCGTCGCCGCGCTCGCGGGCGTACCGGCGGTTCCCGTCCTGGATGACCGCGACGTGGTCCGGGCCGTCGTCGATTTCCCGCCGGAGGAGGCGTTCGTAGACCGTCCGGAATCCCTGTCGGGCCCGATGCAGCATAGTCGGGGTATCTCTGCGGGGGGGTATGGGTCTTTTGACCCGGCGGCTCGGTCGGCGTATCGCGTCTCCCTCCAGTCCACGGAGGCGTTCCCGAATCGTTCGAACGCCGCTTCCGTCCCCGCCGAGGCGAGAACTGACCCAAACCTTATGACCGATACACAGTACATATCTCCGACAAGAACGGGAGCGGAGGATGCCTCGCCCTCCACTCCGGGGGAGCCAATCATGAACCGGGCAAACGGATGGTGTCTGGCCGCGGTACTGACGGTATTTCTCACAGTGTCCGCACTCGCCAGCGCCGGAATGTTCGTACAGGTCGCATCGGCGGCAAGCGAGACGGTTACGTTACA
>JBDGTU010000033.1:0-18152 GCA_042216495.1 Haloferacaceae archaeon | reverse complement strand
GGAACGACAGTCGGCCCGGCGACGGTACCTCGGCGGGCGACACCTCCCGGCGACGGTACCTCGGCGGGCGACACCTCCCGGCGACGATACCTCGGCGGGCGACGCTCCTCCACGAGCGGGATTGAGGGAGAGACGGAGTGCTCCGACGGTTCGCAGACTACAAGAGGGTGCGGGGCGGAACGGAGGGATATGAAGGTAGCGGACGCGATGACCCCTCGTCCCGACGTCGTGACGGTCGAACTCCCGGGCACCCGGGACGACGTTCTGGAGTATCTCCAAGAGCGGGGCTTCTCTTCGGTTCCCGTGGTGAAACAGACGGATAGCGGCGAGGAGTACCGTGGACTCATCTCCCGCGACGACCTCATCGAGAACCCCGACGAGGACCAGCTCGCCATCCTGATGCGCGACGTGCCGACGACGACCGCCGACACCTCGCTCGAAGACGCCGCCCGGCTGATGGTGCGCGAGGGGACTCGCCGGGTCCCCGTCGTCGACGGGGAACTCGAGGGCATCGTCACCGTCACGGACGTCGTCCGCGCCATCGCCCGCGGCGAGGTCGACGGCGAGGCGCAGGTCGGCACGCTCGCGACCCGCGACGTGAACACCACGTACGCGGAGACGCCGCTCCCCGTCACCGAGCGCGAACTCTACTACGCGAACGTCCCCTACGCGGTCGTCCTCGACGACGAGGGCGACATGTGCGGCATCGTCACCGAGGTGGACATCATCGACGTCGCCCGCGTCGTGGAGGGCGAGGACGCCACCGGCGAGTCGCTCGCCAACGAGGACGACGAGTGGATGTGGGAAGGCATCAAGGCGGTCGGGAACCGCTATCTCCCGACGCGGAACGTGGAGATTCCACGCGAACCGGTCGCGGAGTTCATGAGCGCCGACCTGGTGTCCGTCTCCCGCCGGCGCACCGCCCGCGAGGTGGCCCAGCAGTTGATATCGAACGACGTCGAGCAGGTGCCGCTGGTCAACGGCGGCTCCCTCGTCGGCATCGTCCGCGACGTCAATCTGCTGGAGGCGTTATGAGCGACGCCGAGGCCATCACCGAACTCGCCAAGCGCCGGGGCTTCTTCTTCGGCGCGAACGGGGCGTACGGCGGCGTCGCCGGCTTCTACACGTTCGGCCCGCAGGGGGCGACTCTCAAGAGCAACGTCGAGAGCGCGTGGCGGGACCGCTTCACCGTCAAGGAGGGCAACGAGGAGATCGAAGCGCCGACCATCATGCCCGAGCCCGTCTTCGAGGCGTCGGGGCACCTCGACGGCTTCGACGACATGCTTGTCGAGTGCGGGGAGTGCGGCGAGAGCCACCGCGCCGACCACCTGATCGAGGACGCGACGAGCATCGAAGAGGCAGAGAGCCTCCCCATCTCCGAGGTCGAGATGCTCATCCGGGACCACGATGTCGTCTGTCCGTCCTGTGGCGCGCCGCTCGCCGGCCGGGACGTCGAGAACTTCAACCTCATGTTCGCGACGAGCATCGGCCCGGGGAGCGGACAGCCGGGGTACCTCCGCCCGGAGACGGCCCAGGGCATCTTCGTCGAGTTCCCCCGACTCAAGGAGTACGCAAGGAACAAGCTCCCGTTCGGCATCACGCAGATCGGCCGGGCCTACCGCAACGAAATCAGCCCGCGGAAGGGTATCGTCCGCACGCGGGAGTTCACGCAGGCCGAACTGGAGCAGTTCGTCGACCCCGACGCCGACGAACCGCCGCTCTCGAAGGTCGAGGACGTGGCCGTCCGGCTCTACCCGGCGACCGAACAGGAGGCCGACGACGGCGACTACGTCCGCACGACGGTCGGCGAGGCCGTCGCCGAGGGCGTCGTCGCGAACGACTGGGTCGCCTACTACCTCGGCGTCGCCCAGCAGTGGTACGAGCGCATCGGCGTCGACATGGACCGCTTCCGGTTCCGCCAGCACCTCTCCGGCGAGCGGGCCCACTACGCCGCCGACTGCTGGGACGCCGAGTCGGAAATCGGCGGCGACCACGCCGCCGACGGACTCGCGGCCGACCCGGCGGCCGGCGACTGGATCGAAATCGCCGGCTTCGCCTACCGCGGCGACTACGACCTCTCGAAACACGACGAGTACGGCGACGACGAGTTCACGGTGTTCGTCCAGTACGACGAGCCGAAGACGGTCGAACGCGCCGTCGTCGACCCGGACATGAGCGTCCTCGGGCCGAAGTTCGGCGGTGCCGCCGGCGACGTGGCGGACGCCCTCCAGTCGCTGGCCGAACGCAGGCCGGACGCGTTCGACGGCGAGACGGTCACCGTCGACGTCGACGGCGAGGAGTACACCGTCGACGTCGACGTGGCGGACTTCCGCGTCGAGGAGCAGACCGAGACGGGCGAACACGTCACGCCCCACGTCGTGGAGCCCTCCTTCGGCGTCGACCGGACGGTGTACACGCTGGTCGCCCACGCCTACAGCGAGGACGTCGTCGACGCCGAAGAGCGGACGTATCTCGACTTCGAACCCGGCATCGCGCCGACGGACGTCGCGGTGTTTCCGCTCCTCTCGGACGAGCGCCTCGAAACGCTCGCCAGTCGCGTCGTCGACGACCTGCGCGCGGTCGGCCTGTCGGTGACCTACGACGAGTCGGGGAACATCGGCCGTCGCTACCGCCGGCAGGACGAGGTGGGAACGCCCTTCTGCGTCACCGTCGACCACGAGGGCGTCGAGGGGAACGGCCCCGAGACGGTGACGGTGCGCGAACGCGACACCACGGCGCAGGTGCGGGTCCCGGTGGCCGACCTCGCGGAGCGAATCGAGTCGATTCACGCCGGCGAGGAGTCGTTCGACACCCTCCTCGACGAGTACGACGCCGTCCAGACCGACGTCTCGAAGTCGTGACGCCGTCGGCGAGCGAGGTGAAACGCCGACTCGTCCACGCGAGCGGAGCGACGCTGCCGGCGCTGTATCTCCTCGGGGCCATCTCGTGGCGCACGCTCGGCTACCTCTTCGCCGCCGGGAGCGTCGTCGCAGGGGCGCTGGAGGCGGTGCGGCTGCTCGTCGGCCTGGACTGGCGCGTCTACGACGAACTCACCCGCGAGTACGAACAGGAGAACGTCGCGGGCTACGCGCTCTACACGTTCAGCATGACCGGGGTCGCGTTCGTCTTTCCGCCGTACGCCGCGGTGCCGGGGATGTTGATGCTCGCCGTCGGCGACCCCATCAGCGGCGTCCTCGGGTCGAGCGAGGCGGGACGAGCCAAACGCGCGGGCGTCATCGTGGCGATGTTCGCGGTGTGTCTCGCCCTCGCCCTGCCCGTCGTCCTGTGGCGGACGGACGCCGCCGCGCCCGCGGCCGTCGTCGCGGCGGCGGTCGGTGCGCTGGCGGCGACGCTCGCGGACGGCCTCACCCCCGTCGTCCAGGGGTACGTCGTCGACGACAACCTCACGATTCCGCCGGCGGCGGCGGTCGGTATCTGGGCGGCGCTTCGACTCCTCGGATAGCGTCGTGTGACGCTCCCCGTCCGGGGAGCACCGAGCGACGCGCCGGCAACTCGGGGCGGCCGGCGAGGCAGCGACGCGCCCGCGTCGCGACCCGGGGCCACGACGAGAACGCAAAGGATAAGTACGAACCGGCGTGTACTCCGACGTAATATGGTGCGGACTCGCACGCCGTCCCTGCTTACCCCCGTCCGAGTCCCGCGACCGCGACGACCGGCCCGTTAGGGCCGACATTATCCACACTCCATCGACGTTTTCGTTCCGTTTCGACCACTACTGCCGTGCCTACAGGCATCTCCGCGACTTTCTTCCAATACTAAAACCAATGAATTTAATAGGGTAAGCCCCGCTGTTTCGGGTAATGACACGCGTGGCACTCGCGTTCTCCGGCGGACTCGACACGACAGTATGCGTCCCGCTCCTCGAAGAGGAGTACGGCTACGACGAGGTGGTCGGCGTCACCGTCGACGTCGGCCAGCCCGAAGCCGAATTCGCGGAGGCCGAGGAGACGGCCGACGCGCTCGACCTCGAACACTACGTCGTGGACGCGCGAGCGGAGTTCGCCGCGCAGTGTCTCGAATCCGTCCGGGCCAACGCCACCTACCAGGGCTACCCGCTCGGGACGGCGCTCGCCCGCCCGGTCATCGCCGAGGCCATCCTGGACGTCGCCGAGGAACACGGCTGTGAGGCGCTCGCGCACGGCTGTACGGGCAAGGGCAACGACCAGCTCCGCTTCGAGGCCGTCTGGCGCGGCTCGGACATGGACGTCATCGCGCCCGTGCGCGAACTCGGCCTGACCCGCGAGTGGGAGATGGAGTACGCCGCCGAGAAGGACCTGCCCGTCGAGGGCGGGAAGGAGGGCGTCTGGTCCATCGACACGAACCTCTGGAGTCGCTCCATCGAGGGCGGGAACCTGGAACGCCCCGACTACGTCCCCTCCGAGGAGATCTACGAGTGGACGCAGGCCCCCACGGGCGAGACGGCAGAGGTCGAAATCACCTTCGAGGACGGCTACCCCGTCGCCGTCGACGGCGAGGAGATGGACGCCGTCTCGCTCATCGACCACCTCAACGAGGTGGCCGGCCAGTACGGCGTCGGCCGCACGGACATGATGGAAGACCGGATGCTCGGGCTGAAGGTGCGCGAGAACTACGAGCACCCCGCGGCGACGACGCTGCTCAACGCGCACGAGACCCTGGAGAGCCTGGTCCTCACGAAGGAGGAGCGCGACTTCAAGCGACTCGTCGACGACGAGTGGTCTCAGAAGGGCTACGAGGGCCTCGTCGACGCGCCGCTGATGGGCGCGCTGGACGCCTTCGTCGACGAGACACAGGAGCGCGTCACGGGGACGGTCACCGTCCGCTTCGAGGGCGGCCAGGCCCGCCCGGTCGGCCGCGACAGCGAGTACGCCGTCTACGACGAGGCGTTCGCCTCCTTCAACACCGAAGCCGTCGGCGACATCACCCAGGAGGACGCCACGGGCGTCGCGAAGTACCACGGCTTCCAGGAGCGCCTGGCCAACCGCGTCCTCCGGAACGCGAAAGACGGGGAGTGAGTTATGAGCGAGGAACCCACCGGCGACGTCGTCCGCGGTGACCGCTTCAGCGGCGGCCCCGCACGCGGGTTCCTCTCCAGCCTCGCGGCCGACGAACGCATCTTCGACGCCGATCTCGCGGTGGACCGCGCACACGTCGTGATGCTGGCCGAACAGGGGGTCCTCGGCGACGACGAGGCGGGGGAGGTCCTCGCCGCCCTCGACGAAATCGAGGCGGCGGGCCACGACGCCCTCCCCGACGGCGAGGACGTCCACGAGGCCATCGAGGCGGCCGTCATCTCGCGGGTCGGCCCCGAGGGCGGCAAGATGCACACCGCCCGCTCGCGCAACGACGAGGTGGCGACCTGCATCCGCTATCGCCTCCGCGAGGACCTGCTTTCGGCCGTCGAGGCGACGCTCGCGCTCCGCGACGCGCTGGCGACGACGGCCGAGGCGCACACGGAGACGGTGATGCCGGGCTACACCCACCTCCAACCGGCCCAGCCCACCACCCTCGCTCACTACCTGAGTTCCTACGAACAGGCCGTCGCCCGCGACACGGCGCGGTTGCTCGACGCCTACGACCGGGCGAACCGGTCGCCGCTGGGCGCGGCGGCGTTCGCCGGCACCACCTTCGACGTCGACCGGGAGCGGACGGCCGGGCTGCTCGGCTTCGACGGCGTCCTCACGAACTCGATGGACGCCGTCTCGACCCGGGACTTCCTCGTGGAGTCGCTGGCGGCGCTCGGCGCGCTGGCGACGACGCTCTCGGGACTGGCGGAGGACCTGATTATCTTCGCCAACCGGGACGAGGTCGACCTGTCGGACGACTACTCCTCGACGTCGTCGATAATGCCCCAGAAGAAAAACCCCGACACGCTGGAACTCGTCCGCGCGACGGCGGGCGACGCCGTCGGCGGACTGACCGGGCTGTTGACGACGCTGAAGGGGCTCCCCCGGGCGTACAACCGCGACCTGCAGCGGGCGACGCCCCACGCCTGGGAGGCGGTCGACGCCGTCACCGAGGCGACGGACGTCGCCGGGGGCGCGGTGGCGACGGCGACGTGGGACGAGGGCGCACTGCGCGGCGCCGCGGGCGAGGGCTTCTCGACCGCGACGGGCGTCGCCGACCTGCTCGCCGCGTCCGGCGTCCCGTTCCGCACCGCCCACGAGGTGGTGGCGACGGCGGCCGAGGCCGGTGCCGACGTGGACGCCCTCGACGCCGCCGCCGAGGAGGTCCTCGGCGAGTCGCTGTTCGCGTACGTCGACCGCGAGGCGCTGGCGGCGGCCCTCGACCCCGCCGAGAGCGTCGCGAGTCGCGACTCGGCCGGCGGTCCCGCCCCCGCTGCCGTCGCCGACGCGCTCGACGCGGCGTGGGACCGATACGAGGCCGACGAGGCGGCCCTCGACGCCCGCCGGGAGGCGCTCGACGCGGCCGAATCCGAACTCCGCACGGAGGTGAGCGCGTATGTGTGACCGACCGCTACCGCCGTCCCCGTTCGGGGACGAATAACATATGGAATCTGATATAGGATTCTCACGATGCGGTTGAAAGCCGGATAATACGCGGCTAGAGGCTAGTACGTTTATTTCAGCTATTAAATAGGTTCGATGGTTTTAAGGGCTTTCGTCACGGAGGTCGTGGTACGATGGCGGAAACTCAAGACAGCACCGTGGCAACGGACCCCGTGACGGGCGAGGACATCGAGGTGCCGGCGGACGTCGAAGTCGGCGAAATCGTGGACAGTCCCGTCAGCGGCGCGGAACTGGAGGTCGTCTCCGTCGAGCCCGTGGAGCTGGCGGAGGCACCCGAACTCGAAGAAGACTGGGGAGAGTAACGTTGCACGTTGGGCTGCTTTACTCCCGGATACGGCGCGACGAGAAGCTCCTCCTCTCCGAGCTACGGGACCGCGGGCACGACGTGACCAAGATAGACGTCCGGAAAGAGCAGTTCAACATCAACGAGCCACCGGCGGCCGTCGACGACGTGGACATCGCAATCGACCGCTGTCTGGCGACCAGCCGGAGCCTCTACGTGACGCGCTTTCTGGACGCCTACGGCGTCCCGGTCGTCAACAGCGCCGAGACGGCCGAACTCTGCTCGGACAAGGTCAAAAACAGCCTCGCGCTGGAGGAGGTGGACGTGCCGACGCCGAACACCACCGTCGCCTTCACCACCGACAGCGCCCTGGAGGCCATCGAGGAGTTCGGCTACCCCTGCGTGCTGAAGCCCGTCGTCGGGTCCTGGGGGCGGCTGATGGCGAAAGTCGACAGCCGGAGCGCAGCGGAGGCCATCCTCGAACACAAGGCGACGCTCGGCCACTACGAACACAAGGTGTTCTACGTCCAGGAGTTCGTCGAGAAACCCGGCCGCGACATCCGCGTCGTCGCCACCGACGGCGAACCCGTCGCGGCGATGACCCGCAGTTCGGACCACTGGCTCACCAACGCCGCGAAGGGCGGCGAGGTGAACCAGTTCGAGGTCGACGACGAGGTCGCCGACCTCGTCTCGCGCGCCTCGGCCGCCGTCGGCGGCGGCCTGCTCGGCGTCGACCTGATGGAGACGGGTGACGGCTACACCGTCCACGAGGTGAACCACACCGTCGAGTTCAAGGCGCTCGACTCCTGTGTCGATTTCGACGTGCCCGCGGCCATCGTCGATTGGCTCGAAGAGAAAGCCGACCGGACGATGGAGGCCCAGCCGTGACCCACACTGCGAGCGTCGTCGGCGGCAGCGGCTTCACCGGCGGCGAACTGCTCCGACTCCTCTCGGGCCACCCCGAGTTCGAGGTGGTCCAGGCGACGAGTCGGAGTTACGAGCGCAAGACCGTCGGCCACCAGCACCCCAACCTCCGCGGGATGGACCTGCGGTTCTCCTCGCCCGAGGACCTCGACTCCGTCGACGTCCTCTTCGCGGCGACGCCCCACGGCGTCTCGATGGAGCGCATCGACGACTTCTTCGACGCCGCCGACACCGTCGTCGACCTGAGCGCGGACTTCCGGCTGAACTCCGAGGAGCAGTACGACGAGTGGTACGACGGTCACGTCAGTCCCGAGTACCTCGAACGGGCGGAGTACGCCCTGCCCGAACTCAACCGCGAGAACCTCCCCGGAGCCGACCTCGTCGCCTCCGGCGGGTGTAACGCGACGGCGACGCTGCTCGGCCTGAAGCCCCTCTTCGACGCAGACATCCTCGGCGGCGGCGAACGGGTCGTCGTCGACGTGAAAGTCGGCTCCTCCGAGGGCGGCGCTGGCGGCGGCGCGGCCTCCTCTCACCCCGAGCGCTCGGGCATCGTCCGCCCCTACGCGCCGACCAGCCACCGCCACGAGGCCGAAATCGAGCAGTTCCTCGGACTCCCCGTCTCCTTTACCGTCCACGCCGTCGACATGGTTCGCGGTGCCTCGGCCACCTGTCACGTCTTCCCCGACTCCCCCGTCGGCAAGAAGGACATGTGGGGGGCCTACCGCGACAGCTACGGCGACGAACCGTTCGTGCGCACGGTCGCGGGCGGCGGCGGCGTCTATCGCTACCCCGAACCGAAGGCCGTCGCCGGCACCAACTACGGCGAAGTCGGCTTCGAGGTCGACCCCGGGAACGAGCGGCTGGTGGTCTTCTCGGCCATCGACAACATGATGAAGGGGTCGGCCGGGCAGGCCGTCCACGCCGCCAACGTCGCGCTCGGCATCGAGGAGACCGCGGGGCTGGAGTTCGAGGGCCTGCATCCCGTGGGGGCGCCCTGAGATGACGGTCGTCGTGAAAATCGGCGGCGCGAAGGCCGTCGACCCCGAGGGCGCGGTGGCCGACGTCGCGTCGCTCACCGACGAGGGCGAGGACGTCGTCGTCGTCCACGGCGGGTCGACCGCCGTCGACGACCTGCTCTCCCGCCTCGGTATCGACCCAACCTACGTCGAAACGCCGGGCGGCGTCGTCGGTCGGTTCACCGACGAGGAGACGATGGAGGCGTTCACGATGGCGATGGCCGGCACGGTGAACACCGACCTCGTCGCCACGTTCCGCGAGGCGGGGGTCGACGCCCTCGGCCTCTCGGGCGTGGACGGCGGCCTGCTGACCGGCCCCCGGAAGTCGGCCGTGCGCGTCGTCGAGGACGGCAAGAGGAAAATCAAGCGCGGCGACCACTCCGGGAAGATCACGGCCGTCAACGCCGACCTGCTCGAAACGCTGCTGGCGGACGGCTACACGCCCGTCACCGGCCCGCCGATGCTCGCCGACGACGGCGTGCCCGTCAACGCGGACGCGGACCGGGCAGCGGCGGCCGTCGCGGGCGCGCTCGACGCGACGCTGGTCGTGTTGACCGACGTCGCGGGCGTCTACGCCGACCCGGACGACCCCGAGACGCTCATCGACGAGGTGACCACGCCCGAGGCGTTCGCCGAACTCGAAGCCGCCGCGGAGGGGTTCATGACCAAGAAGGTCATGGCCGCGACGGAGGCTCTCGAGGGCGGGGCGACCGACGTCGTCGTCGCCGACGCCAACGCCGACGCCCCCGTCTCGGCGGCACTGAACGGAAGCGGAACGCACATCACCGCGAGCGCGCTGGAGGGTGACACATGAGCGGATTCGTCTTCTCGGAGAAGCCCATCACCATCGAGCGCGGCGAGGGGCCGTATCTCTACGGCGACGACGGCACCGAGTACCTGGACTTCGGCGCGAGTTACGCGGTGGCTTCGGTCGGCCACTGCCACCCGCGCGTCGTCTCGGCGGTACAGGAGCAGGCCGCCGAACTGCTGTACGTCCAGGCGTCCTACCCCGTCGCCGCCCGCACGGAACTCTACGAGAAACTGGCGACGCTGGCCCCCGGCGACCTCTCGAACGTCTGGCTCTGTAACTCGGGGACCGAGGCCAACGAGGCGGCGATGAAGTTCGCCCGCAACGCGACGGGGAACTCGAAGATTATCGCCACGCGGCGGGCGTTCCACGGCCGGACGCTCGGCGCGCTGGCGATGACGTGGAAAGACGCGTACAAGGAGCCGTTCGAACCGGTCGCCGGCGACGTCGAGTTCGTCTCCTACGGCGACGCGGACGAACTCGCCGAGGCCGTCGACGACGAGACGGCGGCGGTCTTCCTCGAACCCATCCAGGGCGAGGGCGGCATCCACCCCGCCGCCGCCGACTACCTGCAGGCGGCCCGCGACCTGACCGACGACGCCGGCGCGGCCCTCGTCTTCGACGAGATTCAGACCGGCGTCGGCCGGACGGGAACGCTCTGGGCCTGCGAGGGCGCGGGCGTCGTCCCCGACGCCGTCACGACGGCGAAAGGCGTCGCCAGCGGCCTCCCGCTCGGTGCGACCGTCGTCGCCGACTGGCTCGCCGACGCCGACCCGGAACACGGGTCGACGTTCAGCGGCGGCCCCGTCGTCTGTGCGGCGGCGAACGCCACCCTCGACGTCCTAATCGAGGAGGACCTGCCGGCACACGCCGCCGCGGTGGGCGACTACCTCGTCGACTCGCTCGAAGCCGCCGTCGCGGACCACGACCTGCCCGTCCGCGACGTCCGCGGCGAGGGGCTGATGGTCGGCATCGAGGTCAAGCGGGGCGCGAACCGCGTCCTGCGGGACCTGGCGCTCGAACAGGACGTCCTCGCGCTCCCGGCGGGACGGACCGTCGTGCGACTGCTCCCGCCGCTCGTCGTCGAGGAGGAACACGCCGACCGCTTCGTCGAGGCGTTCACGGAGGTGCTCGAATGACGGTCTCGGAGATACGAACCGACCTGAACGACGCACGGAAGCTCCTGGTCGACCTCGTCTCGATTCCGTCGCCCAGCGGCGAGGAGGGCGAGGCCGCCGACCGGCTGGTGGCCTTCTTCGAGGACCACGGCCGCGAGGCGTGGGTCGACGACGTCGGCAACGTCCGCGCGCCGGCCGACGATTCGGTATTGCTCACCTCGCACATCGACACCGTCCCGGGTGACATCCCGGTCGAAATCGAGGAGACCGAGGACGACAGGCTCCTCTGGGGTCGCGGCAGCGTCGACGCGACCGGCCCGCTCGCGGCCATGGCGGTCGCGGCCGTCGAGACGGGCGTGAGCTTCGTCGGCGTCGTCGGCGAGGAGGTCGACTCCCGCGGCGCGCGCCACGTCGTCGACGCGGGGCGCGAGGAACCCGGCGTCGTCGTCAACGGCGAGCCGAGCGGCTGGAACGGCATCACGCTGGGCTATCGCGGCCTGCTGGCCGGCACCTACGTCGCCACGAGCGAGTCCGGCCACACGTCCCGCCCCGAGAACAACGCCATCCAGGACGGGATGGACTGGTGGAACCGCGTCGAGGCCGAGTTCGACCCCGACGAGTACCTCCCGGTCTTCGAGCGGGTGACCTGCAAGCCCGTCTCCTTCCAGGGCGGCACCACCGACGACGGCCTGTCGGTCGAGGTGACGATGGACGTGCAGTTCCGCGTCCCGCCGGAGTACACCGTCGGCGACGTGCGCGAGATGGCGGACGGCCAGCTCAACGGCGGCACCGTCCACTGGTACGACTCGGTGCCACCGGTGATGCAGAGCCCCCGGACGAACGTCGCCCGGGCGTTCCGCGCCGCCATCCGCGACGCCGGCGGCGACCCGCGCCTCCTGCGCAAGACGGGCACCAGCGACATGAACATCTTCGCGTCCGTCTGGGACTGCCCGATGGTCACCTACGGCCCCGGCGACTCCGACCTCGACCACGCGCCCGACGAGCACCTCTCGCTCGCGGAGTACGACCGGTCCGTGGACGTCCTCGTCGACGTCTGCGAACGGCTGACGGGAGGGGACGGATGACCGTCGGCACGTCCGACCTCCTCGACGTCGACGACCTGACGGCCGAGGACCTGCGGACGGTCCTCGACCGGGCGGCGGCGCTCAAGGCCGGCGACGACGACGCCAGCCTCGACCGGCAGACGCTGGCGATGGTGTTCGAGAAGCCGAGCACGCGCACCCGCACCTCCTTCGAGACGGGGATGACGCAACTCGGCGGCCACGCCATCTTCCTCGGCCCGGACGACATCCACCTCGGCCACGGCGAACCCATCAAGGACACCGCCCGTGCGCTCTCGGGCTACGTCGACGCCGTCATGGCGCGGCTGTTCGACCACGCGGACGTCGCGGAGCTGGCCGAGTACGCCGACGTCCCGGTCGTCAACGGCCTCACCGACGACGCCCACCCGTGCCAGACGCTCGCGGACCTGTTGACCATCCGCGAGACGTTCGGCGGCTTCGACGACGTGACGGTGGCGTGGGTCGGCGACGGCAACAACGTCGCCCAGTCGTTCGTCCTCGGGTGTGCGCTGGCCGGCGTGGACCTGCGCGTCTCGACGCCCGCGGGCTACGGCATCGACGAGGGCGTCCTCGGCCGGGCGGCCGACGTCGGCGCTCCGCCGACGCTCGTCGACGACCCCACGGACGCCGTCGCCGACGTCGACGTCGTCTACACCGACGTCTGGGTGAGCATGGGACAGGAGGAAAAGCGAGCGGAGAAACTCGCCGCCTTCGAGGGGTACCAGGTGAACGCCGACCTCCTCGCCGGCAGCGACGCGAAGGTGATGCACTGCCTCCCCGCCCACCGCGGCGAGGAAATCACCGACGACGTCCTGGAGAGCGACCGGACCGTCGTCTGGCAGCAGGCCGAGAACCGCCTGCACGCCCAGAACGGCCTGCTGGTCGAACTGCTCGCGTGAGTTCGGCTTACGCCCGGTCCAGCCAGTCCGGACGTGGCACGTCGGTCGACCCGACGTCGGTCACGCGCACCCGGAGCGTCTGCGAGAACGGGACGCCGTCGCGAGTCCCCTCGACGCGATAGGTGAATTTTCTGACGACGCCCGCGTCGTCGACGTACGCCGTCGACCGGAAAGTGTCGACGGTGACGTTCGCCGCCGCCAGCGCCGACTCGTTCAGGTCCGCTGCCGTCGCCGAGAGGGCGAGCAGTCCCGTGCCGTTCTCGACGGTCGTGCCGTTCGGGCGGTACGTCGCGGTGGACATGTACTGCCAGACGATGCGCGACCCGGTGTAGGAGGCCGGGTACGCGCTCGCACCCGTTCGGTTCGCGGAGCGGTAGCTCGACTCGTTGCCCCGCGTCAGTCGTTCGTACGTCGTCCCGTTGGCGACGTAGGTGGTCCGTGACCGGTTGCCCGACGCCGAGCGAACCAGGAGTGGCCGCCCGCCGCTCTCGACCCGTTCGGTGAGCGTCGTCCGCGTGTCGTTGTCGACGGCGACGACGTCGAGCGTCAGACTCCGGTTCGTGAGCGCCGCCCGGTGGCCTTCGACCAGCGCGCTGGCGTCGACGGCGGTGTCGTTGACGCCGGCGACGTCCGCCGGCCCGGGGGCCGACGGCGTCTCGGCAGTCGGTGCGGGCGTGGCCGTCGAGGGGGCCGCGCCCCCGCCACAGCCGGCGAGGAGCAACAGGGCGGCGACGGCGAGTGGGACGAGCGTTCGCATCGACAGGATTTCGCGGGTGGCCGCCTTGAGGCGTCCGGTCCGGAGTCGGCCACGAGATTGAAATACACCCATCCGAGCCTTTTATGCGCCGGGCGACCAACCCCGGGTAGTGGCAGAGACGAACGGCTATCTCCGATTTTTCCCCTACGAGGAGCCGTATCCGAACCAGCGCGAGGCGATGGACCGCATCTCGAACGGCCTCGTCCGCGGTCAGGACGTCCTCCTCGAGGGCGCGCCGGGCACCGGCAAGACGCTCTCGGCGCTCGTCCCCGCCCTGGAGTTCGCTCGCGACCGCGGCAAGACGGTAGTCATCACGACGAGCGTCCACCAGCAGATGCGCCAGTTCGTCGAGGACGCCCGCGCCATCAACGACGTCGAGCCCATCCGGGGCGTCGTCTTCAAGGGCAAGGGGTCGATGTGTCACGTCGACGTCGGCTACGAGGAGTGTCGGAGCCTCCGGGAGACGACGCGCCAACTCGTCGAGAAAGAGCAGGAGTACGACGAACTCGCCGACCGGAGCGAGGCGCTCCTCGACGACATACGCGAGGGGAGCGACGACGCCGCCGCGGCCCGGTCGGCGGTGACGGACGAACTCGACGCGCTCTCCGAGGAACTCGACGAGTTGCGCGGGGCGAACGTCTGCGAGCACTACCGCGAGAATCTCGTCGCGGACACCGACGAGTTCTACCAGTGGCTCTTCGCCGACGTGCGGACGCCCGAGGAGATCTACGCCTACGCCGACCGGCGGGGGTTCTGTGGCTACGAACTGCTGAAAGAGGGCATCGACGGCGTCGACCTGGTCGTCTGTAACTACCACCACCTGCTCGACCCGACCATCCGCGAACACTTCTTCCGGTGGCTCGACCGCGACCCGTCGGACGTCATCACCGTCTTCGACGAGGCCCACAACGTCGAGCGCGCGGCCCGCGACCACGCCGACCGGACCCTCACGGAGCGCACCCTCGACGGCGCGCTCGCGGAACTGGAGGACGTCGACGACTCGCGGGCCGAGAGCGCGCGCAACGTCGTCGCCGCGTTCCGGTCGGCGCTCCGGGAGACCTACGACGAGGCGCTCGGCTTCGGCGAACGCGAGCAGGTCGGCGAGAACTGGCACGACCTCTCCATCGCCAACGACGACCGACGCGACGACCTGACGCTCGCCTTCCTCGACGCCTACGAGGGACCGGGCATCGACGCCGAAGTCGACCTGGCCCTCCAACTTGGCGAGACGCTCGACTCGGAGTACGAGGACGCCTTCAAGCGCGGCGAGACGACGACTCGCCGGGAGTGTCAGACGCTACAGGCGGCGGCCTTCATCGCCGAGTGGATGGACCGCGGCGCGGAGCTCGGCCGGCATCCGATGCTCTCCGTCCGCCGCGACGCCGGCACCGACGAGGTGTACGGCCGGGCCGAACTGTACACGAGCATCCCCCGGCGCGTGACCGAGGACCTGTTCGGGGAGGTGTACGCCAGCGTGCTGATGAGCGCGACGCTCCGCCCCTTCGACGTGACCGAGGACGTCCTCGGCCTGGACGACCCCATCTCGCTGGCTTACGGCCTCGAATACCCCCCGGAGAACCGGCGAACGTTCGCCGTCGAGGTGCCGCCACTGTTCAAGACCGAGCGCGACGACCCGGAGACGCAAGCGCGGGTCGCGGACGTCCTCGAAGACGCCGTCGAGTTCACGCCCGGGAACGCGCTCGTCTTCTTCCCCTCCTACGGCGAGGCGGCGCGCTACGCCGAGAAACTCGACGTCGACTACCTCGACGAGGCGGGGACGCCAACCGAGGACCTCCGCCAGCGGTTCGTCGCCGACGACGACGCCACCCTCTTCACGTCGCTGTGGGGGACGCTCGGGGAGGGCGTGAGCTTCGACGGCGACGACGCCCGGACCGTCGTCGTCGTGGGCGTCCCCTATCCCCACCTCTCGGAGCGGATGGAGGCGGTGCAGGCGGCCTACGACCGGGCGTACGGCGACCGCGCGTCCGACGCGGGGTGGCGCTACGCCGTCGAGATTCCGACGATTCGAAAGACCCGGCAGGCCCTCGGCCGCGTCATCCGCTCGCCGGACGACTTCGGCGTGCGCGTCCTCCTCGACAAGCGCTACACACGCGCCAGCCGCGACATGGGGAAGTACGGCGTCCGCGAGACGTTCCCGCCCGAGGAACGCGAGGAGCTCGTCGACGTCGCCCCGGAGAAACTGAAGTTCGCGATGCTCAACTTCTTCGCCGACCACGACGCCTACGACGGGTCGCCGCCGACGCCGTGAGGCCGGCGGCCGTACCCCACTGGATGGCCCCCACGTCTATGGACGTACGGGACGTAGCGGAGACGATGCGACAGCGCCGACGACCCCCTGGGCCCCGCGGCGAACCGCTGTTCGGGAACGTCAGGAAGTACGCCGACGACCCCTTCGACTTCCTCGACGCCGTGAGCGACGCCTACGGCGACGTCGTCGGGTTCGACCTCGGCCCCTACGAGACGGTGCTGGTGACCCACCCCGACCAGATCGAACGCGTGCTGGTCGCGGAGGACGCCAAGTACCACAAGCCCGACTTCCAGGACGACGCCCTCGGACAGTTGCTGGGGAACGGCCTGCTCCTCAGCGAGGGGGAGACGTGGCGGAAACAGCGCAACCTCGTCGGGCCGGCGTTCGCACCGGACCGCGTCGTCTCGCTGGCGGAGACGATGGCCGGCCACGCGGAGTCGATGGTCGGGTCGTGGGCGGCCGGGGACGTCGTCGACGTCGAGGCGGAGATGGCTCGCGTGACGGTGAAGATAATCGCCGACGCCATGTTCGGCGTCGAGTTCGACGCCGAACGCGTCCGGCGGGTGCAGGAGAACCTCGATCCACTCGGCTCCCGGTTCGAGCCGAACCCGTTCCGGTTTCTCGTCCCGGACTGGGCGCCGACGCGGGAGAACCGCGAGTACGACGCCGCCCTCGCCGAACTCGACGCAGTCCTCGACGACGTGCTCGAAGAGCGCCGCGGAACGGAAGGCGGCGACGGCGACGACCCGCCGACCGACATGCTCTCCCTGCTGTTGCGGGCCGAGCGCCGCGGCGACCAGACGGAAGCCCAGATTCGCGACGAGATGATGACGATGCTGCTCGCCGGCCACGACACGACGGCGCTGACGCTCACGTACGCGCTGTACCTGCTCTCGAAACACCCCGACGCCGAACGGCGTCTGCACGAGGAGGTCGATTCGGTGGTCGACGGCGCGGCGCCGACCGCCGCGGACGTCCGCGAGTTCACGTTCGTCGACCGGGTGTTGCGGGAGGCGATGCGACGCTATCCGCCGGTGTGGGTGATGTTCCGGCAGCCACAGGTCGACGTGGAACTGGGGGGCTATCGCCTCCCCGCCGGGACGACGGTGATGCTGTCGCAGTGGGCCACCCACCGCGACGGCCGGTGGTACGACGACCCGGACGCGTTCGACCCGGACCGCTGGGCTCCCGAGCGACGGCGCGAGCGCCCGTCGTTCGCCTACTTCCCGTTCGGGGGCGGACCGCGGAGCTGTATCGGCCGGCAGTTCTCCCTGCTGGAGGCGAAACTCATCCTCGGGACGATAGCGAGTCGCTACCGGCTCGAATACGCCCGCGACGGCCCGTTCGACCTTCGCGGGACGCTGACGATGCATCCGAACGACCCCGTGGAGATGCGGGTCGTGCCGCGGTGAGCGGGGACCGTCGCCGGAAGATACGCGCGACACGAATTCCTCGCAGGGGATAGCCGACGCTACGACTGCGGGAGCGGAATCCGCGCCACCGTCTCGCGATACTCGGTGTCCCAGAGGTCGAGCCCCGAGGCGGTCCAGGTGATGGGCTCGACGTCCATGCCGGCGAGTCGCTCCGCGTCCGCGACGCGGCCGCCGCGAGCGAGGGTGACGTGTGGCGTGTAGTCGTCGCCCTCCAGCGTCTCGATTGCGCCGAACGCCTCGACCAGTCGGTGATGCAAGCGAAGGAGGCCCGGACTCTCGACGGCGAAGTAGAGGACGGGCCCCGGTCCGCTGACGGGGCGCGCGAAGTGGTCGATGCCGGTAATTCGCACCTCGAAGGCGGGGGCGGGCGAGAGGACGTGGGCGAGACGTTCGCGCAGGCGGGCGCGCTCCATCGACCCGAAGCGCTTGAGGGTGAGCGAGTGTCGCTCCCGGACGCGTTCGAACGCCGACAGCTCCGGGTAGTGGGCCGACGCCCACTTCGACACCTCGCCGGGAACGGGGACGTTCAGACTGTACACGACGGACGTCGGCGGCGGCGACGTATCAGCGTTCGGGGTTCAGATTCGGTCGAGGAGCCACAGGACGATGAGGACGACGAGCACGACGCCGATGACGGACGGCAGGAGGCTGAAGATGCCGCGGACGACGTCGAGCACCTCGCCGAGAATTTCGAGGACCAGCCAGACCACGACCAGAACGAGGACGAGTTTCAGGAGGTCGTCGACGTCGAGAGCGGCGCGAGCCATACGCGTCGTTGAGGCGGCGAGGGCAAAAGGATAGTGGCCGGGGCGACCGCCGACACGGGTCGTCTCCGCGACGGCCGCGTTCGAGCGTGAAGGCACTCCACATGGCGATTCTGAACATCAAGGCTTTTTACACGCACCTCGCTACGGGCAGGCCGAGAATGAGTCGTGACGCGGTCGACGACGGACGGCATGCCAGCGGAGACGTCGCGTTCTGTGAACGGGAGGTCGACCGAGTGACGGTGACTCGTCGCCTCCGTCGCGGCCGG
>JBDGTU010000048.1:2779-18250 GCA_042216495.1 Haloferacaceae archaeon | reverse complement strand
CCTGATTCTCGACTGGATTCACCACTGGATTCTCACGAAGCCGCCCTCGACGTTGGCGCGAACAACCTCGTTGCCTGTTCCACGACCACTGGGAACCAGTACCTCTACGACGGTCGGGAGTTGTTCGGACGGTTCCGCGAGACGACCGACGAAATCGCCCGCCTACAGTCGAAACTCCGAGAGGGACGCTACTCCTCGAAACGGATTCGGCGGCTGTACCGACAGCGGACGAAGCGTCGTGACCATGCACAGAACGCGCTGGTGCGCGACCTCGTTGAACGGCTGTACGACGAGGGCGTGGCGACGGTGTACGTGGGCGATTTGACCGACGTGCTGGAAACGCACTGGTCGGTCAGGGTGAACGAGAAGACGCACAACTTCTGGGCGTTCAAGAAGTTCATCCATCGTCTCGCGTGTGTCTGTGAGGAGTACGGTATCTCTCTCGAAGCCGAGTCGGAAGCGTGGACGAGTCAGACGTGTCCCGAGTGTGGCGACCACGAGGAGACGGTTCGCCACGAGGATACGCTGACGTGTCCATGTGGCTTCGAGGGGCACGCCGACCTCACGGCGTCAGAGACGTTCCTTCGAGAACACAGCGATTGCGAAGTCAGGCCGATGGCACGGCCCGTGCGATTCGAGTGGGACGACCACGACTGGTCGGGGAAACCACACCCTCACGAAAGTCCCAAAGAAGTGCGCACGAACCCGCAAGTTGCCTCCGTGGGTCGGTAGCCGAACCCCCAACGGAGGAATCCTCGCGCTTTAGCGCGGGGAGGATGTCAACCGAGGAGGTATCGGAGCCAGCGGTTGTTCCGGACGACGCCGAGGTCTTCGAGATACGCGTCGAGGCCGAGGATGCGGCCGGCACCGATGGCCCCGAGGCCGAACAGCAGGGCCGCGTAGACGAGGTGGTCGTCGACGACCCAGCCGTGAGCGAGCGGGAGTCCCTGTGCGAGGCCGCCCTGCAGGCTCGCGGCCCAGAACAGCAGCATCATCACGGCCCCCCAGAACGCGTTCCAGCGCACGAGGGCACCGAGGACGAGTCCCAGGCCCGTGAGCGTCAGCCCCCACATCACCAGGACGTCGACCGCCGGACTCCCGGCCATCGCGCCCCACGTTCCCACGAAGGGGTTCCCCTCGGGAATCGCGTTCGCGAGGTAGCCCGCCGCCGTCCAGTTGTTCTCGGGGTCGGCGTCGAGATACGTGACGAGCTTCGTCAGTCCGCCCTGCAGGAGCGTCCAGCCCATCACGACGCGCAGTGCGACCAGTGCGTACCCGATCCATCGCTCCGAGTATTCGAAGTGGGTCTCACGGCCGAACAGGTCGGCGTCGAGTTCCCGAGTGGAAGTTGCCATTGGAAGTCACCTCTACGGGAGTCGCTTCGAGGCGTCAGGCCTTGAACCGGGCCGACGATTCCAGCCGACCGAGAATCGGCAGAACGTCCGCTCGGCGTGGCTCGGTCGTTAGCCCCG
Organism: Haloferacaceae archaeon; assembly: GCA_042216495.1. Lineage (GTDB taxonomy): Archaea > Halobacteriota > Halobacteria > Halobacteriales > Haloferacaceae > Salinirarus. The sequence goes on along the minus strand of JBDGTU010000048.1, from coordinate 16,778 downwards.
CGTCCGCCGCCGCTCGGTCGAGAGACGACGCGACGTCTGATTTCGGCGACGAAGCGGCCGAGCGGGCGAGAGGAGCGCCCGCACGGCCGGAGTCGCCGCGTCCCCGTCGACCGTTTACTCCTCGCTCAACAGCGCCGGATGGCACTGGTGATTCTCGACGCGGTACTTCGGATATCTGACCCCACACTGGGGACATTTGACCGTCGTCCGCTTCGTGTACCACATCCCCCCGTACAGGAGTCCGACCATGTACAGGAAGTTGGCGAACATGATGAACAGGTAGATGTCGGCGAAGTCTCCGGGCATGGGCCTCGTGTTCGTCGGATGTTACCGCGTGCCACCCTTAGCTCTGACGGTCGGACGCGTCAGCGTGGGGCGTCGTAGGTGTCCCTGACGGTGTTGGCGAGCAGGCCCTCGGCCTCGAAGACGACGTAGACGGCGACGAACGGGTCGTCGTCGGGGCGCATCACGAACACCTCGCGCTCGGCCACGCCGTCGTCCTCGTTGACGCGTTCGACGAGCGGGTCGAGCGGAATCGCCCCCGACCGGAACTCCTCGAAGGTGTCGCGGCCGCCGGGCGGGTTCGCGAAGACGTAGAGCGCGCCGTTCGGGTCGCCGTCGGTGTCGTGGGTGACGCGCGAGTTCATGGCGTCGCCCGCGGCCGCCGCGTTGCGCCACGTCTCCCGTGCCGCCTCGAAGATGCCGGTCACGTCGTCGAGGAACTCGAACCGGGTCCGGCGGCGGACGTCGACGTCGGCCAGTTCGGCCGGTCCGGACTCGGACCACGAGAGCGTCGCGTCGACGACGTAGCCGGGTCGAAGGTCCGGAGCGGACTCCGGGACGCCCACCGTGACGGGGTCGTACGACTCGTCGGCCGAACGGTCGACGAAGACGAACGCCGTCTCCGTCTGCTTCGACAGGACGCGGTACTCCCCCGTCGTCGTCGGGTCCATGGCGAGGCTATTCGCTCGGGAAAGAAATACTGTCGGATGTGCGGACGCTTTCGACCGCGGACAGTCAGTCCGTCTCGGCGGGTTGGACGTCCTCGACGACGGCCGTGACGTCGGCCCGCGAGGCGACGAGCGCCTCGCCCTCGACGGTTCGCTTGAGTGCCGCCGCCGCCGCACCGTAGGCGAGGGCGTCGTCCACCCCGTCGCCACGGCCCCGTTCGGCGAGGAAACTCCCGACGAACGCGTCCCTGACGCCCGCCGCGTCGACGGTCGTCGCGTCGTAGGTCGGCTGCTCGTATATCTCGTCGCCGTGCAGGCCGACCGGGCCGCGCCGCCCCCGGCGGACGACCACCGTATCGAGGTCGTAGGCCGTGCGGACGCTGTGTCCCGCCGGCACGACGCCGCCGTCGTGGCCGAATATCTCCTCCAGTTCGTCTTCGGAACAGAACAACACGTTCACGTCCGGGAGCAGGGCGTCGTACCGCGTCCTCGCCTCCTCGACGGTCCAGAACTCCGGGTCGTAGTGGAGGTCGAACGCCGTCGTCGTCCCCGCCTCGACGGCCGTCTTCAGCGCCGTCGCCGTCGTCTCCGCCAGCGTCTCCGAGAGGGCGGGCGTCACGCCCGAGACGTAGAACGCCTCCGCGGACCGGACCGCCTCCAGCGGTAACGCCGCCGCCGTCGCCTCGGTCGTCGCGGCCCCCTCGCGGTCGGGGACCGTCGTCGTGCCCCGTGGCTGGCCGCCGGTGGCGCGGTAGCGGACGCCGACGCGGCCGTCGGTGGTCCAGACGACGCCCGTCCGGACGCCGTGGCTCCGGAGTTCGCGGACGACGCGCCGCCCGAGGGGCGACTTCGGGAGGCGGGAGAGCCACGCCGTCTCCAGGCCGAGCGCCGACGCCGTGACGGCGACGTTGCTCTCGGGGCCGCCGACGTGCACCGCGAACTCGTCGGCCGCTTCGAGGGGGGTGTCGCTCTTCGGCGAGAGCCGAAGCACGGCGTCGCCGAACGTGACGAGGTCGGTCACTGGATTGGCCTCCAGTCCATGCCGGTCGTTCACTCGGGACACGGATAAGTCCCGGTCGTCCGAGCTTTCGAAGGACTGAACCGGATGAGCGATAGCGAACTCCGTCGTCGTCGGAGGCTCACTCCGCCCGCCGACCGGCGTGTCCGGGGTAGTCGCGTTCGAACCGGTCTTCGAGTTCGTCGCGGTCGAACTGGATGACGACCGGGCGGCCGTGCGGGCAGGCGTAGGGGTTCTCGCAGTCGTCGAGGGCCGACAGGAGTTCGACGACCGACCCCTCGCGGAGCGACGTGTTGCCCGTGATGGACGGGTAACAGGCGAGGTCCGAGAGCAGCGAATCGACGACGGCGTCGACGGTCGTGGCGTCCTCGTCGCCTCCGTCGCCGCCGACGAACCCCGAGAGGGCGTCGCACAGGAGTTCCGGGTCGAGGGTCGCGTCCATCACGGCCGGGACGGTGCGCACCTCGACCGTCCGGCCGCCGGTCCGGGCGGCGTGAAAGCCCACCCGCGCGAGCGCCTCCCGGTACTCGTCGAACAGCGTCGCCTCCCGCGCCGTCAGTTCGAGTTCGACGGGGTCGGCCAGCGCCTGGGTCGGCGTGTCGCCGCTCATCGTCTCCTGCAGGCGTTCGTAGTTGACGCGTTCGTCGGCCGCGTGCTGGTCGACGAGGACGAGGCCCCCCGGCGTCTCCGCGACGACGTAGGTGTCGTACAGTTGGCCGAGGACGCGCATCCGCGGGAGGCTGTCGAACTCGCGTTCGGGTGTGGCGTTCTCGCCGGTCAGGGTCTGCTGCTGGGTCGGTCCCGCGAAGCCGTCCGCGTCGCCCGCCGGAGTCGACGCGTCGGCGTCGACGTCGAACGCCGACTGCCGTTCGCCCGTCGACGACGTCGACGAGGAGCGCGACGGCGACGCCGAGTGGGGCGGGGCGGACGAACGCGACGCCGGCGATTCGGACGACGCCGGTGTTTCCGCCGTTCGGTTCTCGGTCGTCGCAGCCGGCCGGTCGGACGGCGCCGCCTCCGCGGCGTCGGCGTCGGATGCGTTCGCCGGCCCCGAATCGCCGGCAGCGTCGACGGCGGACGCGCCCGTGGCGGTTTCGTCTCGCGCGGTCGACGCGCCGTCGTCGGCCGCACCGCCGGCTGACGACTCGTCGGTCGACGCGTCCCCGTCGGCCGTCGTCACCTCGCGGGACGTCCGTTCGGGCGAAATCGTCGCCTCGTCGGGTGCGGACCGTCCCCGCGGGGCCGACGAGCGGACGAGGCCGTGGTCGAGGAGCGCCTCCCGGACGGCGTCTTTCACGGCCGACTGTACGCCCACGACGTCGTCGAACCGGACCTCCATCTTTCGGGGGTGGACGTTGACGTCGACCTCGTCGGCGGGGACGTCGACGAAGAGGACGGCGAAGGGGTAGCGGTCGGGGGCGAGCTGGCCGCCGTAGGCGTCGAGGACGGCCTCGCGGAGGACGCGCGACGTGACGTACCGGCCGTTGACGAACGTCGAGAGGTAGTCGCGGGTGCTCCGGGTCGTCTCGGGGTGGCTCACGAGGCCGGAGACGGCGTCGACCGGTGCGTCCGGTGCGGCGTCGACCCGGGCCATCGATTCGGCGACGTCCCGGCCGTAGACGGCGAGCACCGCGGATTCGAGGTCGCCGTTCCCCTCGGTGGCGAACACCTCGCGGCCGTCGTGTTCCAGCGAGACGGCGACGCCAGGGTTGGCGAGGGCGTACTGCGTGACGACGCGGTTGACGTGGTCGAACTCCGTCGCCTCCGTCTTGAGGAACTTCTTGCGCGCCGGCGTGTTGAAAAAGAGGTCCGCGACTTCGACGACGGTCCCCGGTGGACAGCCCGCGGGACGCACCTCGCCGACGTCGCCGCCCTCGACGGTCAGTTCCGCGCCGGCGTCGGCGGCGGGGCCGTCGCGGGGGCGACTCCGGACGGTCAGGCGCGAGACGGCCCCGATGGTGTGGAGGGCCTCGCCGCGGAAGCCGAGGGTGGCGACGCCCGCCTCCAGGTCGTCGATGTCGGCGATCTTGCTCGTGGTGTGTTCCTGCACCGCGAGTTCGAGTTCCCGCTCGGTCATGCCGACGCCGTCGTCGCGGACGCGCACGCCGTCGATGCCGCCCCGCTCGACGGCGACGGAGACGCGCGACGCGTCGGCGTCGAGGCTGTTCTCCAGCAACTCCTTGACGACGCTCGCCGGCCGTTCGACCACCTCGCCCGCCGCGATGCGCTGTACCGTCGCCTCGTCGAGCGGGTGGATGCTCGCCTCCTCGGTCATCGGCGGTACCGAGGGGAGGGGGCCCTATCAATCCCGCGGGGGCCGCCCCGGGCGAGGCGACGCTCGGCGTCCTCGGGCGACGCGACGTGCCGGAAGCCTCATAGTGATTACTGTAACTGTTTACCGGTGGTTCGCTGAACCGTCTCGGCGAACCACCGGTAATGACTTACAGTAATCACTATCAGGCAACGCGGTTCTTCAGGTCCTCGCCGGCCTGGAAGCGCCGGACGTTCTCTTTGACCAGGTCGGCGAGGTCGAGGTGGTAGCGGTTGGTCGCCGACCCCTTGTGGGGGCTGATGACGACCTCGTCGAACTCCCAGAGCGGGGAGTCCTCGGGCAGCGGTTCCGTCTCGAAGACGTCGAGGCCGGCACCCGCGATGGTGCCCGACTCCAGCGCGTCGACGAGCGCGTCCTCGTCGACGACGGGGCCGCGGGCGACGTTGACGACGTAGGCGTCGTCGCGCATCAGGTCGAACTCCTCGGGGCCGAGCAGGCCCTCCGTCTCGGGGGTGTGTGGGACGGCGAGGGCGACGAAGCGCGCGTCGGCGATGGCTTCGTGGAGGTCCGCCGGGTCGTAGATCTTCGAGACGCCGTCGACGGAGTCGTCGGAGCGGCGCACGCCCACGACGTCCATGCCGAGGGCGTCGGCGCGTTTGGCGATGCCCTGACCGAGGGTGCCGAGGCCGACGACGCAGAGCCGTTCGTTCTGGACGGTGAAGGGGCGTTCGTAGTCGGGTTCGTACCAGTCGTGGTCGTTCTGGTGGTCGCGGTAGACGTGGAGTAGACGCGCCAGCGAGAGCATGTAGCCGACGGCGATTTCGCCGACCGTCGCGCCGTGGATGCCGGAACTGTTGGTGAGGGGGACGCCCGCCGACTCGTAGGCGTCGGTGTCGTAGGCGTCGTAGCCGGCGCGGATGCAGTGGACCCACGCCGCGTCGAGGAACTCCGGTCGCGGGTGGAACGAGGCGACCGCGTCGGTTTCGTCGTACGTTTCGTCGCCGCCGACGAGTTCGGCGGGCACGTCCAGGTCGTCGAAGGCGGCGACGAACGCCTCCTTCGGGATGACGTTCTCGACCGACTCGTGGACGCACAACCGTTCGATGGTGGGGCGTTCGGCCATGCGTGTGCCTCCGTCCCATCCGAATTGAGGCTTTCGCACTCGGAGCCTCTCCTTCATGATTATTGGTACAGGTAAATTTACAACGGTGCAACGGCCCTTCCGAACATGGACGTAACAGAAGCCATCGCCAACATCCTGGTCGAGGAGGGGGTCGACTACGTGTTCGGATTTCCTTCGAATCCCATCTTCGACACGGGCATCCTCGAAGAGGTCGGCATCCAGAAGATAATCGTCCGCCAGGAGCGGACCGGCGCGCACATGGCCGACGCCATCAGCCGCGTCACCTCCGGCGACGAAGTCGGCGTGTTCGCCTGTCAGCACGGCCCCGGGACGGAGAACTCCTTCGGCGGGGTCGCGCAGGCCTACGGCGAGTCCGTCCCCCTCGTCGCGTTCCCGGCGGGGTACGACCGGAAGAACAACGACACCGACCCCAAGTTCAACTCGCTGGTCAACTACCAGCACGTCACCAAGTCGTGCGAACAGCTCACCGACCCGCAGGCGGTCTGTGAGACGGTCCGCCGCGCGTTCAGCGCCGCGCGCAACGGCCGGCCGCGCCCGGCCGTGGTCGAGGTCCCGAAGGACGTCTTCTACGAGGAAGTCGAGGAGTTCGACTACTCGCCGGGGAGTACGTCGACGCCGGGTGCCGACCCCGACGACGTCTCGACGGCCGTCGACCTCCTGCTCGACGCCGAGAAGCCGGTCATCTACGCCGGCCAGGGCGTCCACTACGCGAAGGGCTGGGACGCCTTACAGGAACTCGCGGAACTCGTCGAAGCGCCCGTCGCGACCAGCCTGAACGGCAAGAGCGCCTTCCCCGAGGACCACCGCCTCTCGCTCGGCGCGGGGTCCAAGAGCGAACCCGGCCAGCTCGCGCACTTCCTCGACGAGTGCGACCTGCTGTTCGGCGTCGGCTGTTCGTTCACCGACACCGCCTACGGCATCACCGTCCCGACGGACAACACCATCGTCCACTCGACGCTCGATGCGACGGACGTCAACAAGGACGTCCAGGCCGACCACGCCGTCCTCGGCGACGCCCGCCTCGTCCTCGAATCGATGGTCGAGGACGTCGACGGCCGCCTCGACGGCCCGCGCGGGCGCGCCGACGACGTCGCCGCGGAGATTCGGGAGGTCGAGGAGGCGTGGCTCGACGAGTGGCGGCCGAAACTCGAATCCGACGAGACGCCCATCAACCCCTACCGCGTCGTCAACGAGATGACGGAGGTCATCGACGCGAGCGAGGCCATCGTCACCCACGACGCCGGCAACGCGCGCGACTTCCTCGCGCCGTTCTGGGAGTCGCCCGAACCCCTCGGCTACATCGGCTGGGGGAAGACGACCCAACTCGGCTACGGCCTGGGTCTCGCCATGGGCGCGAAACTCGCTCACCCCGAGAAGCTCTGTGTCAACTTCTGGGGCGACGGCGCAATCGGCATGACCGGCCTCGACATCGAGACGGCCGTCCGCTACGACATCCCCATCATGTCCGTCCTGCTGAACAACTTCGAGATGGCGGGCTACGAGACGCCGTTCGGCGGCGACTTCGCCGGCGTCGCAGAGTCGCTCGGGGCCTACAGCGAACGCATCGAGGACCCCGGCGAGATCGCCGGCGCGCTCGAACGCGGCATCGAGAAGACGGAAGCGGGCACGCCCGTCCTGCTCGAGTTCATCACCTCGAAGGAGACGGAGCTGTCGCGGCCCGACCTCGAATAGGCCCCGTCGGTTTTTCGCCGACTACTCGCCGTCGAGTCGCGACTGCCACTCCTGGACTTTCGACATCAGCTCCAGGGGCGACGTCGCCTCGACGTCGACGTCGTCGAGGTCGTCGAGAATCGCCCGGGCCTCCGGGTCGAGCGGTGACGCCCCGTCGCCGTTCGCGTCGTGTTCGCCATCGCCGTCCGAGTCGTGTTCGCCGTCGCCATCGCCGTCGCGGTCGGCGGAATCGCCGTGGCCCTCGCGGCCGTGACCGTCGCTCGCGGCGCGGAGTTCGCCGCTCGACACGTCGAAGACGACCTGCTGCGTGTCGGCGTCGCTCCCGCCGCCCCGGACGTCGATGGCCTCGTCGTCGCGGAGTTTCCGCAGGACGTCCCGGGCGCGGTCGACGACCGGTTCGGGGACGCCCGCCAGGTCGGCGACGTGAATCCCGTAGGACCGGTCGGCCGGGCCGTCCCTGACCGTCCGGAGGAACGTCACGTCGCCGTCGGCGGCGGGACGGGATCCAGTCCCGCTCGCGGACGGCGAGTCCGGTTCGCCGTCGACGGCGACGTGGACGTTCGCGACGCTGTCGACGTGGTTCGCGAGCGCCGTGAGCTCGTGGTAGTGCGTCGCGAAGAGGACCTTCGGCGACGGCGACGCCGACTGCGCGGCGGAGAGATACTCCGTCGCCGCCCACGCGATGGAGATGCCGTCGTAGGTGGCCGTCCCCCGCCCCACTTCGTCCAGGATGACCAGCGACTCGTCGGTGGCCGAGTGGAGGATGTTCGACAGTTCCTGCATCTCGACCATGAACGTCGACCGGCCCTGGGCGAGTTCGTCGAGCGCGCCGACGCGGGTGTAGATGCCGTCGACGAGGCCGACGGTGGCCGACCGGGCGGGGACGAAACTCCCCGCCTGCGCGAGGAGGGTGACCAGCGCGGCCTGGCGCATGTAGGTCGACTTCCCGCTCATGTTCGGACCGGTGACGAGGAGGAACCGCCGGTCCTCGTCCAGCGTGAGGTCGTTGGGGACGAAGTCGGTCGTCTGCTCGACGACGGGGTGGCGGCCGGCCTCGATGCAGAGCGGACCGGCGTCCGTGAGTTCGGGTCGGGTCCAGTCGTTGCCGGCGGCGTGGGTCGCGAGCGACGCGAGGGCGTCCACCTCGGCGAAGGCGCGTCCGACGTCCTGCAGGAGTGCCGCGCGTTCCGCGACCGACTCGCGGAGGGCGCGGAAGAGGTCGTACTCCAGGTCGCCGCGGGCCTCCTCCAGGCGGAGAATCTCCCGCTCTTTCGCTTCGAGTTCCTCGGTGACGTATCGCCGGGAGTTCTTCAGCGTCTTTATCTCGCGGTAGTCGTCGGGCACGCGGTCGGCCTCGGACTTTCCGACCTGGATGTAGTAGCCGTCGGTCTTGTTGCGGTCGACCTGGAGGTGGGTGATGCCGGTCCGGGCCTTCTCCCGGTCGGCGAGGCCGTCGAGCCACGACCGGACCTCGTCGTAGCTGTCGAGCAACTCGTCGAGTTCGTCGTCGTAGCCGCGTTCGAAGAGGCCGCCCGACGTAATCGTCTTCGGCGGGTCGTCGGCCAGGTGGTCGAGTTCGCCGCGCAGGCGGTCGGCGGCGTCGCGGTCGGGGCGAGCCACCAGGTCCGAGAGCGGCGAGTCGGCGAGGGAACTCTCGTCGACGGCGGCGGCGAGGTCGGGGAGGACCGACAGCGTCTCGCGGACGGCGAGCAGGTCGCTCGCGTCGGCGCGGTCCCCGGCGGCCCGACTCGCCAGGCGTTCCAGGTCGTAGGTCCCGTCGAGCGTCTCCCGGACGCGTTCGCGGGCGAGGGCGGCCGACGCCAGGGCGTCGACGCAGTCGTGACGGCGACGAATCTCGTCGGGCGAGCGGCGCGGGCGGGTGAGCCACTCCCGCAGGCGGCGGCGGCCGGCGCTCGTGACGGTGTGGTCGACCGTGTCGAGCAGCGACCCCTGTCGGTCGCCGTGCATCGTCTCCGTGAGTTCGAGGTTGCGCTGGGTCGTCGCGTCGAGTTCGAGGTGGTCGGTGGGGGCGTAGGTCTGCAGGCGCGTCATCGACTTGGCGACGCCGACGCCCGTCTCCTCGACGTACGAGAGGACGCCGCCCGCGGCCCGGACGGCGGCCGTCGAGTCGAGGCCGACGCTGTCCAGCGTCTCGCGGCCGAACTGCTCGCGGAGGGCGTGTTCGGCCCGGCCGGGGGCGAAGCCGTCGACGCCGTGGAGGGTCAGCGAGGCCTCGGTCCGGTCGCGGACGGCCGCGAGGAAGTCGTCGTCGCCGCGGAGGTCCGGGCCGGGGAGGAGTTCGGCCGGGGCGAACCGGTAGAGTTCGGCGTAGACGTCGGCGACGTCGTCCGTCTCGGTGACGAGGAACCGGCCCGTGGTGACGTCGGCGAAGGCGAGGCCGAAGCCGTCGTCCGTTCGAACGACGCTTGCGAGGTACTGCGCGGCGTCGTCGGCCGTCTCCAGGAGCGTCCCGGGGGTTACCACGCGCGTTATCTCGCGGGCGTGGCCGTCCTCGGTCTCGTACTGGTCGGCGACGGCGACGCGGTAGCCGCGTTCGACCAGCACCGTCAGGTAGGGCGTGAGGTCGTCGACGGGCACGCCGGCCATCGGATACGACGACCCGTGTGCGGACTTCTGTGACACCTTCAGGTCGAGTTCGTCGCCGACGAGTTCGGCGTCGTCGCCGAAGAACTCGTAGAAGTCGCCACACTGCATCGTCAGCAGGTCGGCGTCGGTCTCCTCCTTGAGACCGAGGAACTCCCCCACGATGCCCTGCGTAGTCATGGAGGCATCTGCGACGTTCGCCGGCTAAAACGCTGTGGGTTGGACGACGGAGCCGGAGCCATCGACCGAACCGCGTGTCCCGCCGACCGAAGGGGTATCCCCTACCCGAGAACCCGGTCGGCCGGCGCGACGTATGTCCTGCGTTCCGGGACGGCCATGTGTCTTTCCACCTGCGCTCAGTGCGTTTCGACGGCCGAAAGCAGGGTGAACGTCCGCTCGCGGAGTTCGTCGGCCGTCTCGGCGACGAGTTTGACGATGGGTTCCTTGCCGACGTCGCCGCGGTCGGCGACGGCGACGGGCGTCGCTCCGTCGTCACCGAACGCCCGGCGTGCGCCCCACTGCATCGTACTCCCTTCCTGTGATTTCACGTCCGGCGGCTGGGCCGCGCGGTCGTACTCCACGACTCGCCCGTCGAGGGCGTTCAGGGCCTCCTCGACGTCGTCGGCGAACCGGCAGTTGACGGTGAAACGCAGGTCGGGGTCGAACTCGCGCGCCGAGAGCAGGAAGCGCGCGACGTGACTCGACGCGCCCAGGCGGACGCCGCGGTTGGGGGCGACGCCCGAGAGCGTCTTCGTGATGCGGCCCTCGACGGCCGCCGTCTCGTGGACCGCCTCCGCGGAGGGCGTCGCGCCGACGACGTTCATCCCCACCTCGGGGACGAGCGGCCGGACGTCGCGGGCGACGAACGCCTCGACGACGTCGGCCACCTCGGCGACCGTCCGGTGGCGGTCGGCCTCCTCGCGAAGCCCCGCGAGGTGATGGACCGCGCCGGGACCCTCGCCGACGGCGAGCGAGTAGCGAACGGCGCGTTCCATGAACGCCGTCCCGGCGTCGACGGCGTGGGCGAGGTCGTCGCCGGCAGCGAGGCGGGCCGCGATGGCGCTGGAGAGGGTACACCCCGACCCGTGGGTGGCGTCCGTGTCGACGCGCGGGTGTTCGAAGCGCTCGACGCCGTCGTCGGTGACGAGGAGGTCGACCACCGTCTCGCCGCCGAGGTGACCGCCCTTGACGAGGGCGGCGTCGGCCCCCGCGTCGACGAGCGCCTCGCCGGCCTCGCGCGCGTCGTCGGCGTCGTCGAGGTCGACGCCGGTCAGGACCGTCGCCTCGTCGGCGTTCGGCGTCACGAGCGTCGCCTCGGCGACGAGGCGCTGGTAGGCCGCCTCGGCGGCCGAGTCGAGGAGTCGGTCGCCGCTGGCGGCGACCATCACGGGGTCGACGACGAGTGGCCCGTCGTAGTCGGCGAGGCGGTCGGCCACGAGGTCGATGACCGGTTCGGTGGCGAGCATCCCGGTCTTGATCGCCCCGACGTCGAAGTCGTCCATCACGGCGTCGTACTGGGCGGTGATTTCCTCGGTCGGGAGGACGTGCGAGCGCTCGACGCCGCGGGTGTTCTGGGCCGTGACCGCGGTGACGACGCTGGTGCCGAACGCGCCGTGGGCTTCCATCGTCTTCAGGTCGGCCTGGATGCCGGCCCCACCGCCGGAGTCGCTCCCGGCGATGGTGAGCGCGACGGGCGGCGAGACCGGCGCGCGCTGGCGGGTCATTGCTCGCCCTCCACTCGGTCGAGTGGTTCCTCGACGGCCGCCCGGTCGGGGTCGGAGTCGGAGTCGGGATGCTCGACGTCGTCGACGTGGGCGCCGTCGCCCTCGCGCGCGGTCCCGAGGTTCGGATGGATGTACTCGTCGACGAACTTCCGGTCGACCGTGCCGAGTTCTGGCATAGGGGGACGTATTACGACGTGATATTTAGCGGTGGTGGTGAAACCGGTCGACGGGCGTCGCGTCGGAACGAGTCGAAGCGGCAAGACCTATCTACGCGGGCCGTAAACGGCCGATAGCAGATGTGGGCATCACGTTCCGGCCGCGTCGCGACGGCCGTCGTCCTCGCGCTGGTCGTCCTGGCTACGGGGACGCCGTTCGCCCTCGCGCTCACCCCCGACGCCGCCGCCCAGCAACGGTCGCCGTCAGTGTTCGCCCAGCAGGGCGTCGATACGGATTCGGTCCGCCTGGTCGTCGCCGTCGACGCGAACGGCACCGCGTCGTGGGAGGTCCAGTACTGGACCCGACTCGACGACGAGAACACGACGGCCGCGTTCGAATCTCTCCAGTCCGACATCGAGTCGAACCCGGAGAACTACACCGAGCGGTTCGCGTCGCGGATGCGGGGGACCGTGGCCGCCGCCGAGAACAGCACCGGTCGGGAGATGAACGCGACCGACTTCGCCGTGACGGCCGAGACGCGGACGCCGCCACAGTACGGCGTCGTCATCTACTCGTTCGAGTGGGTGGGCTTCGCCGCCGTCGAGGGCGACACGCTCCGCGTCGGCGACGCCATCGAGGGCATCTTCCTCGACGAACAGACCCGCCTCGTCGTCGAGTGGCCGACCGACTACGCCGTCACCGACATCGCGCCCGAGGCGGACGAGCGACGGACCGACGCCGTCGTCTGGCGCGGGTCGGAGACGAGTTTCGTCTCGGGAGAGCCCCGAATCGTCCTCACGAGGGGCGAGGTGACGACGACCGGCGACGGAACTGGCGGGAGCGACGGCGGTGTCGACGGCGACGGCGGTGCCGACGGCGACGGCACGCCCGACGGCGACGGGACCATGCTCGCACTGGTCGTCGGACTCCTCGCCCTCGGCGTCGTCGGCGTCGTCGCGTGGCGTCGACGCGAGCGACTCCGCACGCTCGTCGGCGTCGATTCCGGGACGACGGTGAAAGGAGAGGCGACCGGCGAGACGGCCGACGGCGGGGCCGAAGCGGCGGCCGTCAGCGAGACGCCCGACGAGGACCTGTTGAGCAACGAGGAACGCGTCCTGAAGTTCGTCGAGGACCAGGGCGGGCGCGTCAAGCAACAGGAGATCGTCCAGGCGTTCGACTGGACCGAGGCGCGGACCAGCCAGATACTCCGTGACCTGCGCGACGAGGGGCAACTCGAGGGGTTCCGTCTCGGCCGCGAGAACGTGCTCAAACTCCCCGACGACGAGGAGTAGTTCGAGGGCGCGCGTCCTCGACGAGGACCGCTTACGGCCCCGCGACGTGCTACGAATCCTCGCCCCGGCGACGACGTGCGCTTCTCCCCATCGCCGTCTCCCTCGTCGGCTCGGTCCCGGCGCGCTTTGTCCCACGATACCGCCCATCGCGTATATATCGGCGTCGTTCTGGCATCGGACTCCCGTCCCGTTCGCCCCTTAATCGGCGACTAAGCTGCTTTACCGGATTTAATTGGCTTTGATTCGCGTGTACGTTCGTGTCTTATATGTTCGGAGGTGACCATGGGTCGAGTGATGCGTCAGTACGCTTCCGTCCTCGCCGTCGTCGCGCTGCTCGCCGCCGCCATAGCGGGGCCCGCCGCAGCGGTGGTCGCTCCGGCGGATGCGCCGACACAGGTCGCCACGACCGGAGCCCCCGACAACGCGTCGGACGTGAAGCCGGGACACCGATTCGCCGGCGTCGTCGGCGTCCAGCAGGCCGAAATCGAGGGAGAGATGGAAGAGCGGACGTTCGGCGTCCGCGTCACGAACGCCACGAACGAGACGAAAGCCGACGTCGTGGCAGCGGAAGTGAATCAGCTCCGGGAGCGACTCCGGGAACTGCGAGCACAGCGGGAGCAACTCCGGGAGGCGCGAGCCAACGGCACCATCAGCGAGGGAACCTACCGCTCACGGATGGCCATCGTCCTCGCGAAGACCCGGACGACGACCCGGATGCTGAGCGCGAGCGAAGCGGTATCCCGGACGCTCCCGGCGGCAGCGCTCGAAGCGCACGGGGTGAGCACCGACGAAATCCAGCGCCTCCGGCGTGACGCCGACGAGATGTCCGGGCCCGAGGTGGCGGCACTCGCGCGATCCGTCGTCGGCGAGGTCGTCGGGCGGGACCACGAGGACGACGACCAGCGCGGGCCCGACGACCTGCCGACGCAGGCCCGGGGCGGGCCCGACGGCGAGCGCGGCCCGGACGGTTCGCCGGACGGTGCGAACGGCCGGGGTAACGAGACTGCCGAGAACGGCGCGGGGAACGGGGCTAACTCGGCGGGCGGACCGCCGGACGAGGCCCAACGAGGAGAGAGCAACCGCTCGGACCGGAGTAACGGTGATTCGGGCGAGGGAAACGAGAACGGCCGGAGCAACGAGAACGGCC
>JBDGTU010000048.1:0-2679 GCA_042216495.1 Haloferacaceae archaeon | reverse complement strand
AGTAACGGTGATTCGGGCGAGGGAAACGAGAACGGCCGGAGCAACGAGAACGGCCAGGGTGACGCGGAAAACGGGCAGCGCGGCGGGGGTAACGACGGCAACGACGACGCCGGTAACGGCAACAACGGCAACGACGCCGGCAACGGCAACAACGGCAACGACGCCGGCAACGGCAACAACGGCAACAACGGCAACAACGGCAACGACGACCGCGGACGGAACGGCGGGAACGCCCGGACCGCCTGACGACCCCGTCAGCGCTCGGCGTACGCTTCGATGGGCGGCGTGAACGTGTCGACGAGTTCCGTCTCCTCGGCGACGCCGCGGACGCCGTGGCGGACGCCCGGGCCGACGACGAACGTGTCGCCGGCTTCGAGCGTCGCCTCGTGGTCGCCGAACAGTTCGACCGCACCGCGGGCGACGTAGACGCTCTGTTTCGTCGTCTCGTGTTCGTGTTCGGGGAAGACGGCTCCCTCCTCGACGGTGTAGTGGACGACCATCTGGTCGTCGTCGAACGCGAGGACGCGCCGCTCGATTCCCTCGTACGCCTCTTCGACCTTGAAGGGGTCGTCCCAGTAGCCGATTTCCATATCCCCCGTCCGTCCAGGGGCGAAATAAATGTCCCCGTTCCGGCGGGCGAACACTCAAGTCGCCGTCGGGCGTGGCACGACCAGACATGGACCGACGGACGCGGCGGTTCGGTGGGCTGATGAGCGGCGTTCACGGCGTCGACCACCTCCTCAAGCGCCTGTTTCCGCCGCTCGTCCCCGTCTGGGCCGTCGCCTTCGGCTTCCCCCTGTGGAAACTCGGTCTCCTCATCGGTGCGAACAGTTTCGGCGCGGCCATCGGCCAGGCACCGATGGGCGTCGTCTCGGACCGTTCGGACCGTCGGCTGCTGCTGTCGGCGGGGCTGGCCCTCATCGGCGTCTCCGTCGTCGCGCTGGGGACGGTTCCGATGCTGGACCTCGCCATCCCTGCCCTGACCGTCGCCGGCTCCCGGTTCGAGGGACAGTTCCTCCTCCTGCTCGGCGTCATGGTCGCCGCCGGCCTCGGGTCGAGCGTCGTCCACCCGGCGGGCTATCCGCTCATCTCCGCGAACGTCCCCGAGGACAGCCGCGGCGTCGCCCTCGGCCTGTGGGGGAGCGCCGCGAAGTTCGGCGACGGCCTCGCGCCGGCCATGGTCGGGCTGTTGCTCGTCACCCTCGGCTGGCACGAAATCCTCGTCGCGTTCGGCGTCCTCGGCGTCGGCTACGCCGTCGTCCTCTTTTTCGGCCTCCGCGAGTTCGACACCCGACCACGGGACGCCGCGACGGCCGACGACGGCGACGGCGACGAGGCGGCCCCCCTGGACCGGCGGCGCTACCTCTATCCGATGCTCGCCGTCTTCGCGTACTTCACCGTCCAGATATCGGCCGCCAACGGCGTCACCGTCTTCCTCCCGCAGTTCGTCACCAGCGTCTACGGCTACTCCTTCTCGGTCCTCGGCCACCAGTTGACCCCCGAGTCGACGGCGAGTTTCTACTACTCCGCGCTGTTGCTCGTCGCCGGCGGGACGCAACTGGTCACCGGCCGCCTCGTCGACGTCCACGACTCGCGGTACGTGCTCATCGCCTACCTCGTCGCCGGTGCGGCCGCCCTGTTCGTCCTCTCGGCCGTCTCCCTCCCGCCGGTGGGGCTCTTTCTCGTCCTCGCGGCGCTCGGGATGACGCTCTGGGGGCTGAATCCCGCCCGTGACGCCCTCATCGGCGACATCGCCCCCGTCGCACGCGAGGGGCGGACTTTCGGCTACCTCTGGACGGGTGCGCTCCTCGCTAGCTCCGTCTCGCCCGCCATCGTCGGCTATCTCGGCGACGTTGCGGGGTTACAGGGCGCGTTCGCCCTCCTCGCGGGCGTGACGCTCCTCTCCGTCGTCCCGGTCGCCCTCCTCCTCGACGACCGGGTGTACGCACCCACTCCGGCGGCGTCGCCGCCGAGCGACGACTAGGCCGGGACGGGCGGCCTACGGCGGTCGCTCCATCTCGAATCGCTCCCGCGTCGAGGCGTACCATCCGCCGGCGAGGCGACCGACGGCGTCGACTTTCTCCACGTCGAGTTTGCCGTCGCTCGTCACCGCGTCGTCGACGTGCGCGCGGACGACTTCGCCGACGACGAGCGTCGACGCGCCCAGGTCGAGGAAGTCGTGGAGTTCGCACTCGAAGGCGATTTTCGCCTCGGCGACCCGCGGCGGCGACACCGCCGTCGAGTCGACGGCGTCGATATCGGTCGTCTCGAACTCGCTCTCGCCGCGGTCGAACGTCCCGCTCGTCGCGTTCATCGCCTCCGCGAGGTCCATCGTCACCACGTTGACGACGAACTCGCCCGTCTCGCGGACGTTTCGCGGCGTGTCCTTCAGCGACCCGTCGCTCCGGTCCGAGGGCGCGAAGCCGACCATCGGCGGGTCGACGCAGACGACGTTGAAAAACGAGAAGGGCGCGAGGTTGTCGACGCCGTCCGCGGAGCGACTGCTCACCCACGCGATGGGGCGAGGAATCACGGCCGTCGACAGCGTTCGATAGAACGACTCGCCTTCCGCCGGTTCGAGTTCCATGCCTCCCCTCGGGCCGCCCGCGTTGTAAGCCCTGCCGGTCAGTCGAGGGCGTCGGCGAGTTTGCGGACGGGGTGGGGGGGTTTGCGGTCGTA
>JBDGTU010000043.1:0-18472 GCA_042216495.1 Haloferacaceae archaeon | reverse complement strand
GCATCACGACGCCGATGACCACCAGCGCGATGTGGGAGGCGTACAGCGGGATGGCCGCGGCCAGCGGGACGACGGCCAGCGACAGGAGAAAGAGGACGGCGACGACGAGCGCCGTCAGGCCGGTTCGGCCGCCCTCCTCGACGCCGCTGGCGGACTCGATGTACGTCGTCACGGTCGAGGTGCCGAGCATCCCGCCGACGGTGGTGCCGACGGCGTCGGCCATC
The DNA here is from genome assembly GCA_042216495.1 of Haloferacaceae archaeon. Lineage (GTDB taxonomy): Archaea > Halobacteriota > Halobacteria > Halobacteriales > Haloferacaceae > Salinirarus. Next base: position 18,248 of record JBDGTU010000043.1, on the reverse strand, counting down.
AGCGGCCGGTCGATGTCGGGGAGGTTCCCGTTCTCGTCGAGGAAGCCAGCGACCTGCGAGACGCCGACGAGCGTCCCCGCGGTGTCGAAGAAGTCCACGAAGAAGAACGTGAAGACGACGAGCGCGAACGTGAACGCCTCGACGTTGGCGAAGCCGGTCAGGAACGCGCCGGCGAGGGGCGCGATGTTGTAGGTGGTGCTGGTGCTGCCGGCGACGAGGCCGGCGTCGGGGGCGACCAGGCCGGCCTGCGTCACGGCCCAGCCGGCGATGGTCGTCAGGATGATTCCGAGGACGATGGAGCCACGGATGCCGCGCGCGTAAAGCGCGAACGTGAGGAAGAGTCCGAGCGTCGAGACGATGGCGACCGGGTCCGACGCCACCGGACCGAGCGTCAGGAGCGTCGCCGGGTCGTCGGCGACGATGCCCATCGCCTGCAGGCCGATGATGGAAAGGAAGAGCCCGATGCCGGTGCCGACGGCGAACTTGACGGGTTCGGGGAAGAGTTTGATGACGTACTCACGCGCGCCGGCGGCGGTCAGGAGGATGAAGATGACCCCCTCGACGACGACGGCGGCGAGCGCCGTCTGCCACGGGATGCCCAGTGCGCCGATGACGGTGAACGCGAAGAAGGCGTTCAGACCGAGGCCGGGTGCCTGCCCGAAGGGTCGATTCGCGTACAGCGCCATCACGAGCGTCGCCACCGTCGCGGCGAGGATGGTGACGACGGCGAGCATCGACCGCACCTCCCCCGGACTGTAGTTCGCGAGGATGATGCCCGGTTTCGCGTCCGGAATGCCCGCCATGATGGACGGGTTCACGACCACGATGTACGACATCGTGAGGAAGGTCGTGATGCCCGCGATTAGTTCCGTGCGAACGGTAGTCCCGTGTTCGTGCAACTCGAAGTAGTCGACGAGTGTCTCGCGTACCCCCATATACACGGTTGAGCATATCTGCAATAGAGCACTTAATCCTTCCCATGAAATTCACCACGAACGTGTACGAACGAGGCGGTCGGGACGCGCCTTCGAACGTCGGCCACGCATCGACCGCGGAGCGTCGGGACGCGTCGGGGAGTCAGTCGAACGTCGTGAGCGCGCCGACCGGGGCGTCCACGAGTTCGCGGGCCCGGCCGACGCCGACGTCGCCGACGGCGATGAGCGTGAACACGCCCGCGAGTTCGGCGTCCGCCTGTGCCGTGATGTCCAACAGGAGTTCCTGGGTCTCGCCCGAGCGGATGAGGTCGTCGACGACGAGGACTCGGTCGCCCGCCGAGATGGCCTCCGCCGGGAGGTAGTAGGTGAGTTCGATGCCCGACGTGAGGCGCTGGCGGGACTCGATGAACTCCTCGATGGCGGTCTCTTTGGTCTTTTTCGCGTACGCGAGACGAGCGTCGAAGTAACTCGCCATCGCGGCCGCGAGGGTGATGCCGTCGGTGGCGGCGGTCAGTATCACGTCCGGGCGGTCGAAGCCGAAGGCGTTGGCGGCGACGGGCGCGACGAGGTCGAGAAACGGCTGGTCGAAGACGACGCCGGAGTTGTCCACGTACCCCTCCTCGTCGAAGGCGACCCGCGCCTCCAGTTCCGCCGCGAGGGCCTCGCGCCCGACGTCCTCGACGACGGTGTGGGCGCGGTCGACGCCCGGGAGGACGTGGCCGTTGACGTAGCGGTTGAGGTCTCCGGCCGGCAGTCCCGTCAACTCCGAGAGTTCCTCGTAGGTCCGGGTCTCCTTGAGCATCCGGAGGACGGCCACCGCCTGCAACTGGAGGGCGGCCTTCTCAGCCCTGTTCATAGCTCACCTCACTGTCGCACAAGTATGAGTATTTCGATATCTGCGACGCGGGATTTAGGCACGGACGTGTAACTACCGGTTCGCGAGGAGGTCTCGGGCCGTCAGCAGCGCTTCGAGTTCGACGCCGTGGTCGGCGAGGCGTTCGCGCGCGCCCTCCTCGCGGTCGACGACGACGAGGACCCGGGAGACGACCGCTCCCGCCTCGCGCAGGGCCTCGACGGCTTCGAGTGCGCTCGTCCCCGTCGTGGCGATGTCTTCGAGGACGACGACTTCCTCACCCTCGGTGAGGCGACCCTCGATGAGGTTCCCGGTGCCGTACTCCTTGGCCCGTTTCCGGGCGATGACGTAGGGAGCGCCCGTCTCGACGCTCGTGACGGCCACCAGGGGAACCGCGCCGAGGGCGACGCCCGCGAGTTTCGCGTCGCCGACGCGCTCGGCGAACGCCTCGGCGACGAGGCGCAGACAGTCGGGGTCCGTCTCGAAGAGGTACTTGTCGACGTAGTACTCGCTGGTCCCGCCGTGGGCGAGTTCGAACTCGCCGAATTTCACTGCGTCCGCCGCCCGCAACGCGTCGATGAGGTCCTGGTTCGCCATTGGTGGGTCTGGGGCCCCGAATCGACATAAACGGGGCGATTGCGCCCGCGGCGGTTCGCGTCCCCCGGCGTCACCACGGTTCGTCCTTGAGGCCGAGCAGATACGCGCCGACGTTCGTCGCGACGTGTAACAGCGGCGTCGCGACGACGACGACGAGGAGACGCGGCGGCGTGAACGTCGCGGCGAACCACGCCGGCGCTACCAGCAGCGTCAGCGCCAGCGCCCCGACGACGAAGTCGAGTTGGTCGACGCCGGGGAAGGCGGCCCCGCGTTCGCGGCCGGTGCGGCGCTTGAGAAACGACGCGCCGACGTCGCCGAGCATCGCGCCGAACGCGAGCGAGAAGCCAACGCGAAGGGGAAACCGCGCGAGTTCGACGCCGATGGCCGTGGACGCCGGTCCCTCGACGGCGTTCAGCGCCAGCGCCAGCAGCGTCCCCGTCAGGGTGCCGACGACGGTGCCGCGCCACGTCTTCCCGTCGCCGAGGAGTCGTCGGCCGCCGAGCGTTCGCCCGGCGTCGATGGGGCGGCCGCCCCCGGCGAGGACGGCGGCGTTGTTCGGAACGTACGCCGGCAGCATCGCCCACAGTGCGCCGACGACGAGCGAGACGACCATACCGGGCGTTACCGACGCGGGGCTTAAGTACCGCCGATTCCGGCCGACGGACCGCCGGTGACCCGCCGGCTTCCGGCCGGCAGTATATACGTCGCCGCGACCTACGGACGGCTATGCTTCCGCCGGTCGCGAGTCGATTCGTCGCTGGCGAAACCGTCCCGGTCGCTCTCGACCACGTCCGTCGGATGAACGACGCCGGCGTGAGCGTCATCCTCAACCGCCTCGGTGAACACTACACCGACCGCGCCGCCGCCGACGCGGACGCCGACGCCTACCGTCAGTTGCTCCGCGACCTCGACGGGTCGGGGCTGGCGGCGTGTCTCTCGGTCAAGCCCTCGCAACTCGGCCTGACCGTCGACGAGTCGGTCTACCGCGAGAACTACCGCGCCGTCGTCGAGTCGGCCGCCGACCACGACGCCTTCGTCTGGAGCGACATGGAGGACGCGACGACGACGGACGCCACCCTCGACGCCTTCGAGACGCTGGCGCGGGAGTTCCCGGGCCGCGTCGGTCAGTGCCTGCAGGCGAACCTCCGGCGCACCGGCGACGACGTCGAACGCCTCGCGGACGTGCCGGGGAAGATTCGCCTCGTCAAGGGGGCGTACGACGAACCCGCGGACGTGGCCTACACCCGCGCCGAGGCCGTAAGCGAGTCGTTCCGCGAGAACCTGGCGTTGCTCTTTCGCGAGTACGACGGCGACGTCGCCGTCGCCACGCACGACCCCGAACTCGTCGACTACGCCAAGCGACTCGGCGAGGCGTACGGCCGCGACTTCGAGTTCCAGATGCTCATGGGAGTCCGCGAGGGCGCCCAGCGCGAACTCGCGGCCGAGGGCTACGACGTCTGGCAGTACGCCCCCTACGGACGGCAGTGGCTGGCGTACTTCTACCGCCGGGTCCGCGAGCGAAAGGAGAACCTCGCGTTCGCCCTGCGCGCCCTCGTCTCGTAGGGCGCGACGTCGACCCGGGTTCGGAGCCCCTCGAAACACGCCGGAATCGGCGACCCTCGAAACCCCCATTACCCAGGCGTGCACACGTTCATCCGACATGTCCTCGTGGAGACGCGATTTCGCCAGTGGCCTGGTGGTTCTCGTGCCGGTACTCGTCATTCTCGTCGTGTTGAACTGGCTCTACTCGCAGGTCGCGGACCTCCCGGTCGTCGACTCGCTCCCCCAACCGTACGGCGTCCTCGTCGCCCTCGTCGTCTTCGTGATGCTCGTGTTGTCCATCGGCTACCTGATGCGGACCACCGCCGGCCGACTGGCCGAGCGCGGCCTCGACAGCGCGATGAACCGCGTGCCGCTCATCCGCGTCCTCTACAACGCCTCGAAGCTCGCCGTCGAGACGGCGCTCACCGGCACCGAAGACCTGCAAAAGCCCGTCCGCCTGGAGATGTGGCCCGGCGTTCGCATGACGGCGTTCAAGACGGGCAAGCGGACCAGCGACGGTCGCGAGGTCCTCTTCATGCCGACGGCCCCGAACATCACGACCGGCTTCGTCATCGAAGTCGACCCGGACGACGTCGAGGAGACCGGCGAACGCGTCGAACAGGCGCTCACGCGCATTCTGAGCGCCGGGTTCGCAGAGGAGGAGACCGGCATCGACATCGACGTCGAGGACGCGGGCGACGTCGCCGAGGAGCCGGGAGACACCGACGGGACCGCCGCCGAGTGACTACTCGTAGACGTAGGTGAACCACTCGGGGTGGTCGTCGATGCGGCGTTCCACCAGGTCGAAGAAGGTCCCCTGGATGTCCTCGGTGACCGGCCCCCGCGTCCCCCCGCCGATGACGACGTTGTCCACCTTGCGGATGGGCGTCACCTCGGCGGCGGTGCCGGTGAAGAACAGTTCGTCGGCCGTGTTCAGTTCGCCGCGGGAGATGCTGGCCTGGTCGTGGACGGTGTAGCCCAGTTCGCGGGCGAGCGTGATGACGGAGTTGCGCGTGATGCCGTCGAGGATGCTCTCGGAGAGGCCGGGGGTGTAGATCTCGCCGTCGCGGACCATAAAGAGGTTCTCGCCCGGCCCCTCGGCGACGTTGCCCTCCTTGTTGAGGACGATGGCTTCGGTGTAGCCGTTGCGGCGGGCCTCCTCGCCCGCGAGCATCGAGTTCACGTAGAGGCCGGTGGTCTTGGCGTTGGTCGGAATCTGGCTGGAGGCGTGCTTGCGCCACGAGGAGACCATCACCTCGACGCCCTCTTCGAGGGCTTCCTCGCCGAGGTACGCGCCCCACGGCCACGCGGCGATGGCGACGCGCACCGGGCAGTCCTTGGGGCTGACGCCGAGCGAATCGTATCCGTAGAACGCCACCGGACGGATGTAACAGCCGTCCAGTTCCTGGCGGCGGATGAGCTCCGTCGTGGCCTCGGTCAGTTCCTCCCGGTCGAACGGGAGTTCCATGTTGTAGGGCTGGCCGGAAGCGTAGAAGCGGTCGAGATGTTCGTCCCACCGGAAGATGGCCGGGCCGTTCTCGGTGTCGTAACACCGGACGCCCTCGAAGATACCCGTGCCGTAGTGGAGGCCGTGTGTCAGCACGTGGACCTGGGCGTCGTCCCAGTCGACGAACTCGCCGTCCATCCATATCGTGCTCACGTCCATTTCGTCGAATCCCATACTCTCGGCTTGGGTGGAATCGACATAAAAGCATAAGTCTCGGCAGTCGGTGCTGCGGTCGGGCGGCCGGTGGTCAGCCCAGTTCGGCGACCAGGTCGTCGCCCTCGAGGTACGCCAGGTCGTGCCGGCGGGCGTACGCCTTCGCGTCGTCCGTCGAGAGCGCGCCGCCGGACTCGTCGTCGAGCATCTCACAGCCGGCCACCGCGGGAGCGACGCCCGCCGCCTCGGCGAGGGCCAGTCCGAGTTCCGTGTGGCCGCGCCGGTCCGCGAGGAGGCCCGGAGCGGCCTTCAACAGGTGGACGTGGCCCGGCATCCGGAACTCGGCGGCGAAGTCGTCGGCGTCGTAGTCGGCGTCCGTCTCGACCGTCGCGGCGACGTCGCCGAGCCGCCGCATCGTCAGCGCCCGGTCGTCGTCGGTCACGCCGGTGTAGGTGTCGCGGTGGTTGACCGTGAAGGAAAACGACGGGTGGGCGTCGTACGCGAGGTCCGAGTGGTCGTTCGCGGGGTGGTCGAGGACGTCGTGTCGGAAGGGGAGGTCGAGGCGCTCGGCCACCTCGTGAGCGAGGGCGACGAAGAGGAGGCCGCCGCCGTCGTTGCGGAGGCGGGAGACGGCCGCCGGCGTCACCGCGCCGGCGGGATAGAGGAGGTCGGTCTCGCCCTCCCGGTCGTCGAAGTCGTGGACCAGGACGGGGTCGCCGGCGCGAAAGGCGGCGACCGCACGGGAGACGGCACCGGTGACGTGCTGGCTCATCTCACACCTCCTCGACGTGGATGTCGAGGCCGTCGCCGTCCACGAGACCGAGTTCGTCGCGGAGCTTCGTCGGTGCGATGAGTTCGAGTTGCGTCGAGTCGTGGTGGGTGCGGTCGGGGACGATGATGTGCGCCCGCTCGTACGCCTCGCCGTCGATTTCCAGGCGCGCGGCGTAACAGGTCGCGGGGCCGTAGGTCCGTTCCTCGCCCTCCCAGCCGTCGATGGGGACGGCGTCCAGCGCCGCCATCTCGCCGCGGGCGTGGACGCTCTCCTCGTCCAGTTCGACGTTGAGCGTGCCCGGGAACGGTTCGTAGCCCAGCCGCTCCTCGAACTGGCGCTTGTATCCCGGGAGGGAGATGTAATGTCGCCCCTCGCCCATGCCGCTGGTGACGGTGCCGACGAGCGTCAGCGACGCGTCGGCCTCGAAGATGCGGCGGTAGTCGGCGTACTCGCGCCGGAGCGCCGCCTCGCCGTCGCCCGTCACCGAGACGAGTTGGCCGTCGGCGACGACGTCTCGGTCGAGGAACCCGGTCTCGTCGAGTCGACGAAGCCGGCGGGACGCGGTCTGTGTGGACGCGTCGAGGCGGTCGCCGAGCCCCGAACACGAGACTTTCACCGACCCCGACAGCCCGCCGTCGAGCGCCACGAGCTTCAGCGCGGCGAGTTCGTCGTACCCGACTGCGGGCACTGCTGTCGTCTCTGCCATGTCCGACGGTTGGCTACCGCCCGCCATAAGCGTACCGGATGTGGTATGCGTATCAAAATTGAGATGGTGGCGCAGATTCGGACGTGCTTCGGCTTCAGCCGAGGTACGCCGCCGCGTCGGGTAAGTGCGTCGGTTCCGGCGACCGCACGCGGAGCGTGAATCGGCGGGCGGCTATCGGTCGAGCGGGTCCTCCAGGTCGCCGATGACTTCCTCCAGCGCGTCGGTGACGGTCAGCAGGCCGACGACTTCGCCGTCCTCGATGACCAGCGCGAGTTCCTGACTCTCGGCCTGGAACTGGTCGATGGCGTCGCTCACGTCGGCGTCCGGCGAGACCGTCATCGGCGGCGAGGCCAGTTCTTCGAAGTCGAGGTCGCCCGTCGTGAGTTCGTCGCGGTACATCGCCAGCGTCGGGAAGTAGACGATGCCTCGGAAGTCCGTGAAATCCTCGCCGACCAGCGGATAGCGGGTGTGCGGGTCGTTCGCCATCCGTTCGAGGTTCTCCTCGGGGTCGGCGGCCGTCGAGAGCGTCACGATTTCCTCGGGGGGTACCATCACCTCCCGGACCGTCGTCTCGCCGAGTGCCAGCGCGCTCATCACCTCGTCGCGGCGTTCGTCGGGGAGGTCACCCTCTTCGAGGAGCGAACTCAGCCGCGTCCGCAGTTCGGCCCGGGACTCGATGGAGTCCACCTCCGCCTCCAGCCACGCGCCGGACATCTCGACGCCGAAGAGGCCGAGCGTCCACTTCGCGACGCCGTCGCCGAGGCGGATGACCGGATAGATGAGCCGGTTGAAGAGGTAAAGCGGCGTCGCGCCGTAGCGACAGACCGTCTTCGTCCGCTCGACGCCGAGGTAGGTGGGGGTCTGTTCGCCGTGCGTGAGATGGAGGAGGTTGATGACCAGAAAGGCGACGACGCCGCCGGCCCCGACCGAGGCCAGCACCGTGTTCGAGAACACCGGTTTGAAGAGGGCCGCGAGCGCCGGTTCGGCGACGATGCCGACGGCGATGCTGGAGGCCGTAATCCCGACCTGACAGCTCGTCAGGTAGATTTCGAGGTCGTCGGTCATCTCCCACGCTCGGCGGAGCCCGGGCTGGTCGAACTCCGCTTTCGGGTACTGTCGGGCCCGCGTCAGGGCGAATTCGATGGCGACGAAGAAGCCGTTCGCGAGGATGAGTCCCAGACCGGCGACGAGACGCACCGTCGTCTCCACGGCTGGCATCGACATGGCTAGACGTGACGGGATATTTCGGTAAAAATGCCGTGTCACGAGCGAGGGCGTTCGGAAACCCATTTATCCGCCGACCGAAAACGGACGCTCATGTTCAGAGCATTCCGTGCCGAAGTCGAGACGGCGATTTCGGAGGCGCTCGACGCCCTCGACCTGCCGTCCGACGACCTCGGCATCGAGGACCCGCCGGCGGACGTCGCCGCGACGCTCGCGTCGAGCGTCGCGTTCCGGTTGGCCGGCGAGGTCGGTGCCCCGCCGCCAGCGGTCGCCGGCGACGTCGCGGCCGAAATCGACCCCGCTCCGTTCGACTACCTCGACGGGGTGGACACCCAGGGCCCGTACGTCAACTTCCACGTCACGGACGCGTACTTCGCGGACACGCTCGACGAGGCCCAGGCCGCCGACTACGGGTCGCTCCCCGACCGGGAGACGAGCGTCGTCGTCGAGCACACGAGCGCGAACCCCACCGGACCGGTTCACGTCGGCCGCGCCCGCAACCCCATTCTCGGCGACGCCGTCGCTCGGCTCCTCGAATACGCCGGCTACGACGTCGACCGCCACTACTACGTCAACGACGCCGGCCGACAGGTCGCCGTCTTCACCTGGGCCTACGAGACCTTCGACGAGTCGGACCTGCCGGAACCCGAACGCGACCGCGCCGACTACGAACTCGTGCGCTACTATCGGAAGGGCAACGACTTCCTCGAATCCGCCGACGCGGACCGCGTCGAGGAGGCCGAAGCGGAGATAGAGGCCATCATGCAGGGACTGGAGGACGGCGACGAGGCGGTCTACGACCGCGTCGCCGCCGTCGTCGACAACGTCCTCTCGGGGATGAAGGCGTCGCTCGCCCGCCTCCCCGCCGAGTTCGACGAGTTCGTCAAGGAGACGCGCTTCATCCGCAACGGCGACGCCGACGACGTGGTCGCCCGCCTCAAGGAGTCCGAACACGCCGTCTACGAGGAGGATGCCTGGCAGCTCGACCTCTCGGCGTTCGGCTTCGAGAAGAACCTCGTCTTCCTCCGGTCCGACGGGACGACGCTCTACACGACCCGCGACCTGGCCCACCACGAGTGGAAGTTCGACAACTACGACCGCGCGGTGACGGTCCTCGGCGAGGACCACAACCTCCAGGCCGAACAGCTCCGGGCCGCCCTCGAAATCCTCGGCAACGACACGGATCAACTTCGGTCGACGTTCTACTCGTGGGTGAATCTCCCGGAAGGTGGCATGAGCACCCGCGAGGGGACCGGCATCGACCTCGACGACCTCCTCGACGAAGCGGTCCAGCGCGCCCGCGAGGAGGTCGAGTCACGCCTCGACACCCGCATCCGGAACGACGAACTCACCGAAGAGGACATCGACCGCATCGCCCACCAGGTCGGCATCGGGGCCGTCCGCTACGACATCGTCTCGAAACAGCCGACCAAGGGCATCACCTTCGAGTGGGAGCGCGCCCTCGACTTCGAGGCCCAGAGCGCCCCCTACGTCCAGTACGTCCACGCCCGGTGCTGTGGCATCCTCGACGAAGCCGACGAGGAACCGGCCTCGGCCGTCGACGCCGACCTGCTCACCGAACCCGAGGAGCGCGACCTCCTGCATCGCATCGCCCGGTTCCCCGCCGTCGTCGAGGAGGCGGCCGACGACCTGGAACCCCACGTCGTCGCCACCTTCACCCGCGACTTCGCGGAGACGTTCAACGCCTTCTACCGCGAGTGTCCGGTCCTCACCGCGTCCGCGGAGCGCCGCGCCGCGCGTCTCGCCCTCGTGGCGGCCGCCCGCCACACCGTCGCCAACGCCCTCGACGTCCTCGGCGTCGCGGCCCCCGACTCGATGTAGCGGCGAGCGTCGTAGGCCGTCGTGTGTCGGTCCCGGCTGTCGCCGATTCCGGGGTCGCCCCCGGCAGACGGTGGCAATGGTTTCCTCAGTGAACCGGCAGGATGACCGCCCCGGCGACCAGCGACCCGCCGACTGCCTGCACGGCGAACGCACCGGCACCCAGCGCTAGCAGTAGAAACAGGACTATCCACCAGAACGGAACGGTATTCGTACTCGCCATACCGGTGGTTCCGGACAGCGTCGTAAAAGAACTTCCCGTTCAGCCCAGCAGCCACCCGAGAAAGCCGCCGCGGCCGTTGGAGTCGTCGGGCGTCTCTTCGGTACTGTCGGGCGTCGTCTCGGTGTCGTCGGGGGTCGGCTCCACACCGGCGTCGGTAGGCGTTTCCCCGTCGCTCCCGTCGAGTGACGTTCCCGTATCCGCGTCGGGCGGTTCGGCGTCTGCGTCAGCCGCTGCGCCGGCGAGTTCGCCCGCGTCGTCCGCGCTCGCGCCGCTCTCGGCGTCCTCGATTACCGCCGTCGCTTCGGGCGCGTCGTCCGGTCCCTCCGTCGTCTCTGCTTCCTCCGTCGTCTCCGCCTCGTCCGCTTCGGATGGACGCTCGTCCGTCGCGGGGGCCGACGGCTCGGGTGCCAGCGCGTCGTCGAACAGGTCGGCGGCGAGGCGACGGTAGGCGAGGGCGGCCGGGCTCTCGGGCGTCCGGACGACCGCCGGTTCGCCCGCAGCGACGGCCGCCCGCATCTCGGGGTCCTCCGGAATGCGTCCCAGAACCGGCGCGTTCACGACGTCGAGATCCGCCTCGTCGACGGCGTCGTCGACGCCGGTCAGGACGAGGCCGGCGACGGGCGCGTCGAGGCGGCCGGCCACCTCACGCGTCTTCTCCGTGTCGTGGCGGGCGTTCGGGTCCGGCGTCGAGACGAGGAGCACCTCGTCGGCCAATCCGAGGGGAACGACGCTGTCGTGACTCAGGCCCGCGGAGGTGTCGAGCAGGACGTAGTCGTAGGCGTCGAGGGCGTCGACGACGGCCCGCAGGCCGGCCGGGTCGGCACTGCCGAACGCGTCGAGCGACGCCGACGCCGGAACGACGTCCAGTCCGGCCGGACCCTCGTGGATGGCCGCCGTCACGTCGGCCGTCCCTCCGAGGACGTCGTGGAGCGTCGCGTTCTCCGATTCCTCCGGCTCGATGCCGAGCGCGCCGGCGAGGTTGCCCATGCCCAGGTCGGCGTCGACGGCAGCCACCTCGTAGTCCCCGGCTGCCAGCGCCGCGCCGAGGTTGGCGACCGTCGCCGTCTTGCCGACCCCGCCCTTGCCGCTGGCGACTGCGTAGACCCGTCCCATATCGTCCGAAAGCAGCCGTGACTACAACATAAAGGTAGGCCCCTGACCGGCCGACTCCCCGCCCAGTCAAAGGTTACTTACCCGCTGGCGGGCCTATATCCGGTAATGAGTACCGACGCCGAAGAGGCGGGCGAGGACCGCCGGAAGTACGAGTTCCGGAAGGTCATCGAGGACCTCAGGGAGTACGAGGGCTCGGGCACCCAACTCGTCACCATCTACGTTCCCCCGGACAAGCAGATTTCCGACGTCGTCGCCCACGTGACACAGGAACACAGCGAGGCGAGCAACATCAAGTCGAAGCAGACGCGGACGAACGTCCAGGACGCCCTGACGAGCATCAAGGACCGCCTCCGCTACTACGATACCTATCCCCCGGACAACGGGCTGGTCATCTTCAGCGGGGCCGTCGACGCCGGCGGCGGCCAGACCGACATGGTCACGAAGGTACTGGAGAGTCCGCCCCAGCCGATTCAGTCGTTTCGCTACCACTGTGACTCGGACTTCCTGACCGAACCCTTGGAGGAGATGCTCTCCGACAAGGGCCTGTTCGGCCTCATCGTCCTCGACCGGCGCGAGGCAAACGTCGGCTGGTTGAAGGGCAAGCGCGTCGAACCCGTCAAGAGTACCTCGTCGCTCGTTCCCGGCAAACAGCGGAAAGGCGGCCAGTCCGCCCAGCGGTTCGCCCGCCTCCGCCTCGAAGCCATCGACAACTTCTACCAGGAAGTCGCCGGCATGGCCAACGACCTGTTCGTCCCCAAGCGCCACGAACTCGACGGCGTCCTCGTGGGCGGGCCGTCGCCGACGAAAGACGAGTTCCTCGACGGCGACTACCTCCACCACGAACTCCAAGACCACGTCGTCGGCAAGTTCGACGTCGCATACACCGACGAGTCGGGGCTCTACGACCTGGTCGACGCCGCACAGGAGGTGCTCGCGGACCAGGAGGTGATGAAGGACAAAGCCGAGATGGAGGAGTTCTTCGAGAACCTCCACACCGGCGAACTCGCCACCTACGGCTTCGAGCAGACCCGGCGCAACCTCGTCATGGGGTCGGTCGACCGCCTGCTCATCAGCGAGGACCTCCGGAAGGACGTCGTCGTCTACGACTGCGACGGCCAGGAGGAGTTCGAAGTCGTCGACCGCCGCCACTCGACGCCCGACCACGAGTGCGAGGACGGGAGCGAGGCCGAAGTGAAAGACCGCGAGGACGTCATCGAACACCTGATGGCCATCGCCGAACAGCGCGGCACCGAGACGAAGTTCATCAGCACGGACTTCGAGAAGGGCGAGCAACTACACGACGCCTTCGGCGGCGTCGCCGGCATCCTGCGGTACTCGACGGGCGTCTAGCTCCCGTCCAAGGTGTCCGCCAACTGCGGACGACGCCGGTCGACGTCGAAGTGCGGGTCGACGCTCCCGGCCACCGCGAGTCGGTCGAGCGTCAGCAGGACGTCCGCGCCCTCGCGCTCGGCGCGTTCACAGAGCGAGACGATGGCGGCGCGATTCAGCGCCAGCGACCCCAGCAGGCCGAGCGCCAGGGCGAGGGCGACGCCGGCGTCGCCGGACGGGAAGCCGTCGAGAACCGCGTCGAACGAGGGGTTCGCGTCGCCCGCTTCGGACGGATAGGTCCGCAGACAGACGGTACAGACGGCGGCGTGAGCGCTCTCTTCGGGCGCGTACTCGCGCAGGTCGGACGGAACGGAAAACGCGACCGTCCGGCCGTCACACTCGGGGCAGGACACGTCAGTCAGCGGCGACCGCTTCGGCTTCCGCCGCCTCCTCCTCTTCCGCTTCCTCCTCTTCTTTCTTGGCCTTGATCTTCTTGAGACGGAAGATTTCCTCGCGCTCCTGCTCTTCGAGTTTCTGCTCGATGTACTCCTTGTTCTCGTAGAGGTCGGGCAGGAGCTTGAACTCCAGGGCGTTGACGCGGCGCTTGGTCGTCTCGATCTCCTCTAGCATCTTCTTCATCGCCGTCTCGACTTCCGCGGCGAGGATGATGGTTTCGAGGAGTTCCTCGTAGGCGTCGGCCGCCTCGTCGATGCGGGCCGAGGACCCGAGCAGGCCGTAGCCGCGCTGGTCGAGGCTCTTTTTGACCCGCGAGGACTCGATCTGCGGGACGACCACGCCCATGATGTTTTTCGACTGGGTCGTGATTTCGGGGTGCTCTTTCAGCGCCGAGGCGGCCCCGCGAACGGCGACGTCGCCCTCCATTGCCCGGGCCATGTTGATTTTCTCCTGGGCGTTCTCGTAATTCTCGTCGAGTTCGGAGCGGATGTCCTGTGCCTGATCGAGGATGTCCATGAACTCCATGATGAGGCCGTCGCGCTTCTGTTCGAGCGTGTCGTGGCCCCGCTCGGAGAGTTCGATGCGGTCCTCTATCGCCATGAGGTTCTTGCGGGTGGGTTTGACGTCCTCGGCCATTGACCGAGTGTTGTGAACCGAGCCTGTTAACCTTTTACTGTTTCCGCCCGCTCCGCCCGGTCCATCCAGGTCACGACGGCCACGTGGGGTAGCGTCACGACCGAGATGAAGACCAGATACAGCGCCGCGAGTTCGCTCGCGCCGGTCCGGACGCCGACCGCCGCCCCGAAGCCGAGCAACGAGAGCAGCGACAGCGCGGTCAGCGGGACGGCCTCCCGTCCGGTCCGGGCGAGGGCGGCGACCGCCCCCCGACGGCCGAGCGTCGCTCGCGCCCCGTCGTCGACGCCGACGAGCCTGACGACGTGGCGCAGCGAGTGCCAGACGCAGAAGTAGACGCCGACGGCGACGAGCGGCGGGACGAGGAGGAAGAAGGCCCACAGCAGGCACGTCTCGGCGGCGTCGCGTCGCCACGCCCGCCCGGCACGCGTGCCGTCGACACGCCGCCGGCCCCACAGGAGCGTCCCGAGCGTCAGACCGGCGAAGGCGACACCGACGGTCGCCCGGAGTCGCGGGGACGCGAGCCACGTCGCGTCGAACGCGCCGCCGAACAGCGCCACCCACGCGCCGACGACCGCGCGGTACTGGTCGGGAAACCGAATCAGGGGGACGAGCATCGGCAACCCCCCGCGGACGACGAGCGTCGCCGCGCGGACGCCGCCGCCACGGAGATAGCCGCCCCCGAGGACGTCGAGGGCGTACAGGTCGCCCTGGCCCCAGTGGAACCACGTCAGCGCCACGAAAAACACCGCTGCCGCGACGGGCGCGACGACCCAGCACGCGACGTAGACGCCGCCGAGAAGCAGATAGAGGAGCCCCACGCCACCCAGCCACGCCGGCGTCACCGGTCGGTCGGCCGCCCGTGCCGACGCCAGATGGTCGACCGCACCGTGTGGGAGGCCGAAGACGACGAGGCTCGCCGCGAGAGGGAGGTAGCCGGCCCACGGGGGGACGGTCACGCCGAGCGCGCAGACAACGAGCGCCCCGACAGTCACGGCGGCGACGGTCAGCCAGGCGGGATAGCTCCCCACCGTCAGCATGAGCGCTGCCACGTCGTCACGGCGGCCGTCGGCCGACTGCGTCCCGCCGCGCTCCGTCGTCCCCGACATCGATTCAGGTCGAATCCTCCGTCGGTTCCGACGCCCGCCGGCCGAGCGACCACCGGCCGACCGCCCGCGTCTCGGCCGCCCACCGGTCGGACGCCCAGCGATAGAGGACGAGTCCCTGCACCACGAAGAGGTTGGTCACGAGGAAGAACGTCGCCTCCTCGACGGGCAGGCCGCCAAGGGTCACACCCGTGGTGTAGCGCTCCGAGAGGACCCAGATGCCGTACTCGATGGCTATCCGGTCGGCGAACGAGAGGTACGCCGTCGGGACGAGCGTCCCGATGGCGACGACTCGCCGACGCGCCCAGAGTTGCGGTGCGCCCACGGCCCACTGGAGCGCGAGAATTGGGGCCGCCCACGTCAGTATCGCGCCGAGGTAGAACGTCGCCGCGGTGGCGAGCAACGTCGTCCCGAGCATGCCGATACCGAGGGCCACGGCCGTGGCGACGGCCCGTAATCGGAGTGGGTCGTCCGCCGTCGCCCACGTCCGCGGCAGGGAGAGGTGGGCAAGCCACAGTGCGGTGAGCGGGGGCTGGACGGCGACGAAGAGATACTCTTCGACCGGCGCGTGCCCCACTCTCCCGAGG
This sequence comes from Haloferacaceae archaeon, assembly GCA_042216495.1. Lineage (GTDB taxonomy): Archaea > Halobacteriota > Halobacteria > Halobacteriales > Haloferacaceae > Salinirarus. The sequence goes on along the minus strand of JBDGTU010000043.1, from coordinate 2,673 downwards.
ACGCTTCCCTCGCCGTACCACCAGACGTCGTGGGCGATGAGGTAGTTGTCCCACGGCGTCGTGTAGGCGAGCGCGACGAGCGTGATGACGGCGACGCCGCCCCAGTAGCGACGCGTCCATCCCCGCGGCCACACTGTCGCGCTCCCGAGTCGTCGCCGACTCACGAACGCCGTCGCGACCATGAACAGCACGGCCGGGACGAGGAACGCGGCGTGGAACTGTAGGTACGTCGGGCCAGTACTCATGGGTCGCTCCAGCCGCAGTCGGGATGGTCGACGGGGTGCATCTCGAGAGCAACGACGAGGGTATCAATCCGCGGTCTGTGCGGACGGCGTACCTGCGGCGTCAAGTACCTTCCGGCTCGACAGCAGGACGATGCCGAAGCCGACCTTCGCAACCAGGTCGAGGACCATGAAGCCGGCCGTCTCGACGTAGAGCGTGACTATCCGGAGGCCTTCCGTCCCGAGGAGCCACCAAACCGGATAGACCAACCAGACGACCACCAGCAGAGTTCGGAGCGTGGTGAATTTCGCGGCGACGTCGCCGGAGAGCTGTTCGGCCTTCTCAGCGAGCGACCCGTACAACATGTACAGGAGCACCAGCAGGAACCCCGTCGAAACGCCCCACCAGATAAGCCGGCGTGCGCCTTCACTGAGGAAGCCCGGGCCGGCCGTCAACGTCGCCACAGCACCGGTACCGATCATCAACATATCGAGACCGACGAGCGACGCCAGCTCGTTTCGGGTGGCTCCGACGAGCAATCCGAGGTCCAGCAACAGCAACGGAGTGGTGAAAAACCAGTCCGTGTACCGTGCCCAGTAGATCGGCACCGATTCGCCACCGAGCTGTATCGTCGTCAGCCCGAATCCGACGGCCATCGCGAGGTAGTTCACGAACGCGATGGCCGTGACGAGTATCGTCACGATGTAGAACTCCTGTCGTCGTTCGTTCGTCTCTCCCCACCCTCTCGCGACGAAGTACAGCATCCCGAGGAACATCCCGAGCGTTCCGAGCCAGAGCCAAATCTGTTCGCTTTGTGGTTGTGGCATGACGCATCGTACCATCAGCGGCCTAACATAGTAAGCACGACATGCAACTAGTGTGGTAATCGCTACTGATCGACGATGGCGTCGGCGAGTTTTCGGTGGGCCGCCCGGAGGTGTTGGTGGAAGGTCGATCGGGAGATGCCCATCGCCTCGGCGAGTTCGTCGCCGGTCGTCTCGTGTGGCCACTCGAAGAAGCCGCTCATGTGTGCCCGGACCAGTGCGGCTCGCTGACGGTCGGTGAGTTCGGACTCGATACGGTTGACGAACTCCCGTCGCGTCTCGGAGCGACATTCGCGCTGTCGATATCCCACTAGCTCGGCGTTACCGAACACCTCGAAGACCGCGTCAGCCAACGACTTGGCGAGCGACTCCTTGGCGGCGACCACGGTGAACCGGGCACGGTCGGGATCGACCTCGACGTCTCGGAGCTCTGCTCCGTAGTCGGCGAGCAACTGACGGAACGGTTCGTCGTTCAGCGTCACCTCGACGACGCAGCACTCGGAGTCGTCGAACAACACCGCGTGCAGGTCCACCTGCCGGCTCGCCAGCGCCGCCTCGACCGCGTCCCCGGCTGCACCGTCTACCTCTATCAGCGTCGACGGCTGGTTCCGGTCCGTTATGGTCTCGACGTACTCCAGCTGACAGTCCAGCGCCGCCGCGACGTCGACCAGCGGATGGTCGTCGCACCCGACGAGAAACTGGAGTTCGACGACCTCTCGGGCCTGGAGCGTCCGCTGGTTCTCCAGCGCGTTGAGGCCGGTTGCGACGGTCCGTCCGAGCGCCGCCAGCACGGCACGTTCGTGGCCGTCGAGGGACTCGTTGCGCCGCGAGTAGACACACACCGTCCCGTAACACGCGTCGCCGTAGTGGATTGGAATTGCTACCACGGCCGTCGCCCGTCCCGCGTCGTCGAGTGTCTCGGCAGTAACTGCCCCTTCGGCGTACGCCGTGGCAACGACGCGTGCGACCGTGTCGTCCCCGTCGTTCTCGTCGACCGGTATCTGGTCTCGGTCGACTGCGTAGGCCGCCTCCCCCATCGCCACTTGCGAGACGACAGTCCTCGAGACGGGGTCGTAGCGCCCGGCCCAGGCCCCGACATATCGCTCGCTCAGGCACTCGACGACGGAGCGTTCGAGTTCTTGCTGTGTGTCGGCACGAATTACGGCGTTCGTCACGTCGGCGACGACGCCGTCAAGCTGTTCGAGGAGGTGTTCGCGTGCTTTCCGTTCACGTTCGACGCGCTCGGCTCGCCGCTCGGCGGCCAGCTCCGCCTCTTTTCGCCGCGTCACGTCGGACTGGAAGCCGACGAAGTGGCTCACTTCGGAACCGTCGCTCCGGAGCGGAGCAATCGTCACCTCGTTCCAGAAGAGTTCACCGTCCCGTCGGTAGTTGCGGAGTTCGACCGTCGTCGATTCGCGGGCGTCGATGGCGCGGCGCATCTCGGCCACCGGGGCTTCTCCAGTCGCCGGCCCCTGCAGGAACCGACAGTTGTGGCCGACGGCGAACTCGGTCGAGTAGCCCGTAATCCGTTCGAACGCCTCGTTCGCGTACACCAGCGGCTGGTCGGGTTTTCGCACGTCCGCGATGGTGATGCCAACCGGAGCTTCGTCCATCGCCTGCCGTTTCA
>JBDGTU010000046.1:0-18683 GCA_042216495.1 Haloferacaceae archaeon | reverse complement strand
CGAGGCCGACGCCGACTACCTCGTCCAGGGGACCATCTACCCCGACCGCATCGAGTCCGAGGGGAACATCAAGTCCCACCACAACGTCGGCGGCCTGCCCGACGTCATCGACTTCGAGGGCATCGTCGAACCGGTGCGTGACCTCTACAAGGACGAGGTGCGCGCGGTGGCTCGCGAACTCGACCTGGAGGAGGTCGTCTCCGAGCGGATGCCCTTCCCCGGCCCCGGCCTCGCCGTCCGAATCATCGGCGAAGTCACCGAGGAGAAACTCGACGTCGCTCGCGAGGCGTGTTTCATCGTCGAAGAGGAAGTCGCGGAACACGACCCGTGGCAGGCCTTCGCGGCCGTCATCGGGAAGGCGACGGGCGTGAAAGGCGACAACCGGGTCCACGGCTGGGTCGTCGCCGTCCGGTCGGTCGAATCCCGCGACGGAATGACCGCCCGCGCACAGGACCTCCCCTGGGAGACGCTCCAGCGCATCCAGAGTCGCATCACCGGCGAGAACGAGAACGTCGCGCGCGTGGTCTACGACGTGACGCACAAACCCCCCGCAACCATCGAGTACGAATGACGACGGCCATCGTCGCCGGCCCGGACGTGGACGGCCTCGTCTCGGCCCTCGAACGCGCCGGCGTCCAGGTCACCCGCGTCGAGGGCGTGGTGACCGCGGCGGTCCTCGACGACGCCGGCGTCGCCGACGCCGACCTGTACGTCCTCACGGACCTCGACGAGGCGACGTCCATCCCCGTCGCCAAGGAGCGCAACCCCGACGTCCGGGTGGTCGTCTACAGCCGCGACTCCCTCCCTGAGTTCGTCCGCGGGTCGGCCGACATCGCGATGGACCCGGACCTGTTCGCCCCGGACATGGTCGCCGACGAACTCGCCTGAAGACCGCTCCGCTCTCGCTTAACTCCGTTTAATCGGGCTACGAATCCGCTCAAACCGCAGAAATCGAAGTTTACGACTTCACCCCTTGAAGTGCCCCCGGCCCCGAAAAGCGACTGCGATGAACGCGACGAAACCTCTCGCGGTCCTGTTCGCGGTGCTCCTCGTGGGCGCCGGTGCAGCGGCCGCGGCCGGAAGCAGTTACGAGACAGGGACGGAATCGTACGCGGTGGACGCGACGATGGACGACGGGACGGTTACGGTGACCGTCGAACGCGGTGGCTCGGGCCTCGCCAACGCCACCGTGTACGCGAACGGCGACCAGGTCGGGACCACCGACGCGAACGGGACCGTCTCGTTCGAGACGAGCGCCGAGGACGAACTCGAAATCACCGTCGAAGGTGACGCCTTCGAGACGAAAAGCGAGTACGCCGTGCAGGACGGCTCGCTCGTCCTCGAGAAGAGCGAGTTCGAACGCGAAGACGAGAGCGAGGACGAACACGCCGAGCAGAACGAACACGCCGACGACCGCGAGCAGAACCGGAACGAGAACGCAGCGCAGACCGAACAGCGGGAATCCGAACGGAACGAACGCGCGATGAACGCCGACGCGTCGTCGACGGCGTCCGCGAACTCGTCGGCCGAGGCCCGCGGCCCGCCGACGGAACTGCCGGAGCAGGCCGCCGACCGCGCGTCGTCGGTTCACGGCGTCATCAACGACTTCCTGTCGGGTGACGTATCGAACCTCGGGCACGCGCTGAGCGACCTCCTCGGTGGAGGCGACGCGGCCGACGGACGGCGTAGCTAACGCTCGTCGACGCCCGCGACCGACGTTCGCCGTCGTCGACGCCGCCCGCAGACTGCCCCGTCGACGCCGCCCGCAGACTGCCCCGTCGACGCCGCCCGCCGACCTGACCTCCCCCACCGGGTAGGTGCGACGCGGAGGCACCCCTCGCCTACCCCGCCGGGGAGGTATCACTCCCTTCCCCCCAGACGCCGCCGTTTTCGTGTCGTCCCGCCGACTCCCTTCGACCCGGCAATATATCCTTCCGGCCGCCGAGGACTCGGTATGGACCGCGCCGACTTCGCCGCCCGCATCGACCACACCGTTCTCGGTCCGGAGACGACGGTCGCGGACGTGCAACGCGTGCTCGACGAGGCGGAGCGGTACGGCACGAACGCCTGCGTCCCGCCGTGTTACGCCGCCGAAGCGGCCGACTACGCACCCGACGTGACGCTCGTCACCGTCGTCGGCTTCCCCCACGGCCAGCACACCACGGAGACCAAGCGCACCGAGGCGGTCGACGCCTGGCGGGCCGGAGCCGACGAACTCGACGTCGTCAGCAACGTCGGCCGCCTCCGCGCCGGCGACGACCAGGGGGTCCGCGAGGAACTCGCGGAGGTCGTCGCCGCCGTTCCGGTCCCGGTGAAGGTCATCGTCGAGGCGACGCTGCTCTCGGAGGCGGAACTCCGCCGCGCCGCCGAGGCGGCCCTGGCCGCCGACGCCGACTTCCTCAAGACGTCGACCGGGTTCGCGGACGGCGGCGCGACGCCCGACGACGTGGCCTTGCTGGCGGAGTATCTCCCCGTGAAGGCCAGCGGCGGCATTCGTACCTACGAGGACGCGAAGGCGATGCTCACCGCCGGTGCCGAGCGCATCGGAACCTCCAGCGGCGTCGCCGTCGTCGAGGGGTTCGCGGACTGACGTCCGGCCTGCCGTCCCGGACCGTCGCCCTTTTGCTCGCCCGCGCGCAACGATTCTCCGACCAGCGAATGGCCCGGTATCACATCGAGACGTACGGCTGTACGGCAAACAGGGGCGAGAGCCGGCAGATAGAGCGGGCGCTCCGCGACGGCGGCCACCGCCCCGCGGACGGCCCCGCCGACGCCGACGTGGCCATTCTCAACACCTGCACCGTCGTCGAGAAGACCGAGCGGAACATGCTCAGCCGGGCCGAGGAACTCGAAGCGGAGACGGCCGACCTCATCGTGACGGGCTGTATGGCCCTCGCCCAGGGCGAGGAGTTCGACGAGGCGGGCGTCGACGCGCAGGTGCTCCACTGGGACGACGTGCCCGCCGCCGCGATGAACGGCGAGTGTCCGACGACGACGCCCGGCACCGACCCCGTGCTGGACGGCGTCGTCGGCATCCTCCCCATCGCTCGCGGCTGCATGAGCGACTGCTCGTACTGCATCACGAAGCAAGCGACGGGCAAGATCGACTCGCCGCCGGTCGAGGAGAACGTCGAGAAGGCCCGCGCGCTGGTCCACGCCGGCGCGAAGGAACTCCGCGTCACCGGACAGGACACCGGCGTCTACGGCTGGGACGAGGGCGAGCGGAAACTCCACGAACTGCTCTCCCGCATCTGCGCCATCGAGGGCGACTTCCGGGTGCGCGTCGGCATGGCCAACCCGAAGGGCGTCCACGGCATCCGCGAGGAACTCGCCGCGGTGTTCGCCGAGGAGGAGAAACTCTACAACTTCATCCACGTCCCGGTCCAGTCCGGGTCGAACGACGTCCTCGGCGACATGCGCCGCCAGCATCAGGTGAGCGAGTTCCGCGAGGTGGTCGAGACGTTCGACGACGCCCTCGACTACTGGACGCTCTCGACTGACTTCATCGTCGGCTTCCCCACCGAGACGGACGCCGACCACGAGATGAGCATGGACCTCCTGCGCGAGACGCGCCCGGAGAAAATCAACGTCACCCGCTTCTCGAAGCGGCCCGGGACCGACGCCGCCGAGATGAAGGGCCTGGGCGGCACGAAGAAAAAGGAGCGCTCGAAGGCGATGTCCGAGTTGAAGATGGACGTCGTGGGAGGGGCCTACGAGGAGATGGTCGGCGACGTCCACGAGGTGCTGGTCGTCGAACCCGGCACCGGCGACTCGGTCAAGTGTTACGACGAGGCGTACCGCCAGGTAATCGTCCGGGACGCCGACGAGTTCGGCGTCGAACCCGGCGACCTGCTCGACGTCGAAATCACGGGCCACAGCACCGTCTACGCCTTCGGCCGGCCGGTCTGACGTGTCCCGCTCGTTCGAGCATCGCGTCGGCGACGCCGACTGGGGGCCGTTCGCCCGCGACGTCGCCAAGACGCTCCTCTCGGGCGCGGTCCTCCTGTTCGTCCTCTTTGCCGTCACCGGCGTCTGGCCGCCCCTCTTGGCCATCGAGAGCGGGAGCATGGCCCCCCACGTCCGCACCGGCGACATGCTCGTCGTCGGGACCGCCGACCGGTTCGCGTCGCCCGCGGCGGACGAGGCGGGCGTCCTCACCGCCCGTCGCGCGGCCGCCGTCGGCACGACGCGGTTCGGCGCGCACGGCGACGTCGTCGTCTTCTCGACGCCGAACCGGACCGGGCCGCCGGTCGTCCACCGGGCGATGTTCCACGTCGCCGCGGGCGAGAACTGGTACGCGCGGGCCGACCCCGCCGCGCTCCCGCCGGGCGTCGAGAGCTGTGCGGACCTGCGGAACTGCCCGGCACCGAACGCGGGGTACGTCACGAAAGGCGACGCCGTCTCGACGTACGACCAGGCGACGGGGGCGATTCCACCGGTCGAGCGGCACTGGGTTCGCGCCCGCGCGCTCGCTCGGATTCCGTATCTCGGCTGGCTTCGACTCCTGCTCGCGGGCGGCTAGTCCCGCGGGCGGCGCGTCTGGTCGGCCGCGTGTTCGAGCAGGCGTTCCGACTCGTCGTCCTCCTTCCACTCGTCGAGTTCCTTCGGGTCGACGTGGACGAACACGTCGTCGACGGCGTCGACGTCGCGGATGGCCTGGATTATCTCCGTCTCGATGTCGTGGGCCTCCAGTAGCGTCATGTCGCCCTCGACCTCGACGTGGAGACTCACGTCGATTTCGGGGCCGACGTAGTGGGCGACGACGTCGTGAACGCCGTTGACGGCGTCGTGAGCGAGCGCGCGCGAGACGATTTCGGCGCGCAGGTCGTCGGGCGGCGCGCGGCCGACGAGGTAGTTGACGTTGTCGCGGACGATGTCGACGCCGGTGTAGAGGATGCCCAGCGAGACGACGCCGCCGGCGACGGGGTCGAGGATGGGATAGCCGGCGGCCGCGCCGACGACGCCGACCAGCGCCGCGCCCGCGGTCAGGATGTCGTTCCGGTTGTCGAGTGCGGCCGCCACCACGGCGGGGGAGTGATGTCGCTCTCCCACGTCGAGACAGTAGCGATAGAGGAGGTACTTCGTCACGGCGGAGGCGACGAGGACGGCGACCGCGGGGAGGCCGGTCGTGACGCCGTAGGTGCCGGCGAGCACCGACTGCGTCGCCTGCCAGAGGACGACGACGCCGGCGGCGAAGATGCCGAGCGCGACGACCAGCGAGACGAACGGTTCGATGCGTTCGTGGCCGTGGGGATGTTCGAAATCCGGCGGGCGCGTCGTCAGATAGAGGCCGGTGAGGACGACGACGCTGTAGGCGGTGTCGGCGAGGCTGTTGACGGCTTCGGAGCCGACGGCGAGGCTCCCGGTACCGAGCCAGACGCCACCCTTGGCGAGTGCGAGCACGAGATTGGCCGCGACGACGACGAGGCCGACGCGGCGGAGTGCCGCTGACCGGTTCACGGCCCCTCTTTCGTGGTGGGCCGCAAAATCGCTTCGGATGGCCCCGAACGAAGCAGGTGATTTTATGACCGGACTGGAACATATCGGACCGTGAACGAGAACCGCCTCGTCGTCGCCCTGTTCGGCGTCATCGTCACCGCCCTCCTCGGATCGATTGCGTACCGATTCATCGCCCCACTGACCATCTCCGTCTTCCTCTACTACTCGACGCGCCGGTACCACAAGGCGCTTCGAAAGCTCCGGCTCCCGGCGCGGGTCCGCGCCGTCATCGTGTTGGCGTCGCTCGCCGTCCCGCTCCTCCTCCTCATCAGCTACACCGTCGTCCTCCTGGTCATCGAGGCGCGGCGGTTCATCACCCGCTACTCGCTCGTCGACGTCGCCGCCGCCCACGTGGACTGGATCGGCCGCGTCGGCACCATCCCCGAGTTCACCCTCGAAGGCATCTACCGGGCCTATCAGGCGGGCGAACTCGACGTGTTCATCACCTTCGCCACCGAGAACGCCGACTTCATCTCGAGTCTCGTCTCGAATTTCTTCCTCAACCTCTTCGTCGTCGTCATCGTCACCTACTACCTCCTCGTCGACGGTTCGCGCATCCGCGAGTGGCTCCTCCGGTTCGACGAGGGAGCCGTCATCCGCGAGTATCTCGAAGCCGTCGACGACGAGCTCGAGGCCGTCCTGTTCGGGAACCTCCTGAACGTCATCGCCATCTCGCTCATCGCCGTCGCCGCGTTCCGGGGGTACAACGCGTTCGTTCCGACGCCCGCCCACGTGCCCTACCCGACGCTCGCCGGCGTCCTCACCGGCATCGCGAGCCTCGTTCCCGTCGTCGGAATGAAGATCGTCTACCTCCCGCTGACGGGCATCGCCGCGCTCCCGATACTCCTCGGCGGCGACCAGTCGCTCCTCGTCTACGTCGTCGGCTTCCTCCTCGTCGCCGTCGTCGTCGTCGACACCATCCCCGACCTGCTCCTGCGGCCGTTGCTCAGCGGCGAGTCGACCCACGTCGGCCTCCTGATGCTCGCGTACACGCTGGGACCGGTCGTGCTGGGCTTCTACGGCCTCTTTTTCGCGCCGATACTCCTGGTGGTGGTGTTGACGTTCGCCCAGACGGCGCTCCCGCGCCTCCTCGGTGCCGAACCGGACGAGGGACTCCCGCGGAGCCAACTGCGCCTCGACGACTTCTAGTCGAACCGGACGGCGTCGGTGTCGGCCGTGACGGTGGCGGCCTCCCGTGCGGCGAACGCCGCGTGGAGGTCGTCGTACGTCTCTTCGAGCGCCTCGACGACGACTTTCGTGTCGGAGACGATAGGCATGAAGTTCGTGTCGCCCGACCACCGCGGCACGACGTGTGTGTGGACGTGGTCGTCGATGGACCCGCCGGACGCCTCCCCGCCCAGGTTGAGTCCGGCGTTGAACGCGTCGGGGGAGAGCGACGCCCGGAGGGCCTCGAACGTCCGCTGTTTCATTCGGGCGTGGTCGAGCAACTGCGCGTCGTCGAGGGCGACGTACTCGCCCGTGTGCTCGTACGGGATGACCATCACGTGGCCGGGGTTGTACGGGTAGTTGTTCAACAGGACGAACGTGTGTTCGCTGCGCGCGACGATGCGGTGTTCGCGGTCGGCCCCGCGCTCGGGCAGTTCACAGAACGGGCAGCCGTCGACGGCGTCGCCGTCTTTCGTCACCCACTCGATTCGCCACGGCGCGAACAGTTGCTCCATGCCTCTTCGGGGCGTCCGAACCGGCTTAGGTCTGTCCGTCGGACGGCTCCCCCGTCCGGCCACGAGAACCGCCCACTCCCGATTTCCTACCCGAATTAACCCGATTAAATCCGGGTTAAGCGTCGGCGGCGTTTATCGTCGGGGCCTCCCAAGGCGGCGATAATGAAAGCCGAACACCCCGACTCCGACGCGCATCTGGAGCGATGTGAACGTTGTGGCCGCCAGACCCCCCACACGGTCAGCATCGAAATCAGAACGGAGAATCCGACCACGAGCAACGCCGCGTTCTCGCGCGAACCGTACCGGGTGTCCGTCTGTGGTATCTGTGACGACGAAACCGTCACGCGAATGAACGACGCCTAGGTCGTCACTTCACAGCCGTCTTCGGTGACGATGACGGTGTGTTCCGCCTGGCTGACGAGGCGGCCCGCTTCTTCTTTCAGCACGGGATAGCCGTGGACGACGTCCTGTTGTTTCAGCCGACGGAGCGCCATCTTCGTGCGCGACACGTCGAGCCATCGCGCCGCGAAGGGGAGCGTCCGGTACTCCTCGGTAATCTGTTCGAGCGCCTGTCGCGCCTGCCGGTTTCGCACCGACCGCTCGCGTTCGAGGCCGAATATCTCCTCTTTGGAGCCCTCGCTGACCTTCCCCCGGCCGTCGGTGGCGAACGGTTCGACGGCGACGACGTCGCCGACCTGGAGTTCCGTGCCGCGGTCGACGCCGCGGTTCGGGATGCTCGGCCCCGTGTGGGCGTCGTACTGCGCGACGCCGTGGCCCGAGAGGTTGAGGACGGGCGTGTAGCCGTAGCCCCGGATGACGTCCTCGATTTCGGCACCGACGGTGCCCGTGTCGACGCCCGGGCCGATGGCGTCGACGGCGGCGTCCAGGGCCTCCTCGGCCGCCTCGACGAGTTCGGGAGTGCCAGTGAGGTCGATGGTGCGGGCGGCGTCCGCAATGTAGCCGTCGACGTGGACGCCGACGTCGAGACAGACCATCTCCTCGCCGAACTCCGTCTCGTCGTCGCGGGCGGGCGTCGCGTGCGACGCCTCCTCGTCGACGCTGATGTTGACCGGGAACGCACAGCCGTCGGCGAGTTCGTTCACTCTGGATTCGGCGTATTCGGCGACTTCGAGGTGGGTGACGCCCGGTTCGACCATCTCGGCGGCCTCGTCGAGGACCGTCCGCAACACCTCGCCCGCCTCGCGATACTTTTCGACCGTCTCGTCGTCCAGGGGTCCGATGCTCATGCCGTGCGATTGGCCCGGTCGGGGGAAAGACGTTGCGCCATCGACGGCGGCGGGCGGCCCCCCCGACCGCGACGGGCCTCGCTCCGTTCCGAAACCCCGACGAACGATGGGGTAGAACCCGATAAATCCGGGTCTGGGGCCGAAACATTGCCGCGTAGCGCGATAACGGCAGGTCTTTTACCTAGGTGGAAAAATCCGGCTATGATATGAGCTACGACCAGATCGAAATCCCCGACGATGGGGAGAAAATCACCGCCGACGAGGACGGAACGCTGCAGGTACCCGACGACCCAATCATCCCGATAATCTACGGCGACGGCATCGGCAAGGACGTCGGGCCGGCGGCACAGCAGGTCCTCGACGCGGCGGCGGAAGCGACCGGCCGTTCCATCAACTGGATGCGCCTCTACGCCGGCGAATCCGCCCGCGAGAAGTACGGCGAGAACCTGCCCCAGGAGACGGTCGACGCCATCCGCGACCACCGCGTCGCCATCAAGGGACCGCTCACGACGCCCGTCGGCGCGGGCTTCCGGTCGCTCAACGTCGCGCTCCGGAAGAAACTCGACCTGTACGCCAACATGCGGCCGACCTATCACCTCGACGGCGTCCCGTCGCCGGTGACGAACCCCGAGAAGATGGACATGGTCAACTTCCGGGAGAACACCGAGGACGTCTACGCCGGCATCGAGTGGGAAGCCGGCTCCGAGGAAGTCGAGCAGGTCCGCGAGTTCGTCGAGGAGGAGATGGGCTTCGACCAGACCATCCACGACGGGCCGGTCGGCATCGGCGTCAAGCCTATCACGGAGTTCGGCACCAAGCGCCTCGTCCGGCAGGCCATCGAGTACGCCATCGAGAACGACCGCGACTCGGTGACCCTCATCCACAAGGGGAACATCATGAAGTTCACCGAGGGCGCGTTCCGCGACTGGGGCTACGAACTCGCCGAGGAGGAGTTCGCCGAGGAGACCATCACCGAGGACGAACTCTGGGAGGAGTACGACGGCGAGAAGCCCGAGGACAAGGTGGTCATCAAGGACCGCATCGCCGACAACATGCTCCAGCAGCTCCTCACCCGGACCGACCAGTACGACGTGCTGGCGATGCCGAACCTCAACGGCGACTACCTCTCGGACGCCGCCGGCGCACAGATCGGCGGTCTCGGCATCGCGCCGGGCGGCAACTTCGGTGACGGCCGCTGTCTCGCCGAACCCGTCCACGGCTCCGCGCCCAAGTACGCCGGCCAGGACAAGGTCAATCCGACGGCGATGATTCTCTCCGGCCGCATCATGCTCGAATACCTCGGCTGGGAGGACGCCGCCGACCTCGTGCGCGACGCCGTCGAGGAGACCATCTCCTCGAAGCAGGTCACCTACGACCTCCACCGACAGATCGAGGGCGGCACGAAACTCGCCACCAGCGAGTTCGCCGAAGCCGTCGTCGAGAACATCGAGAAGCTCTCCTGACGGCGAGTTTCTCGCCCCGCTGAAATCGCGTCGAACGACCGCCCGCGAGGGCGTGCGGACAGTTTCAAACGCCGCCGTCGTCTCCCGCCCAGTCGGGGTTCGTCCGCGGCGGACTGAAGACGTCGACGCCGCGAACGGGCACGTCGCCGTGATTCTCGGCCGCGTGCGGTTCGCCGCCCGGGATTACGTAGGAGTCGCCCGCGCTGACCGTCAACTCCTCGCCGTCGACGAGGAAGGTGAGCGTCCCGTCGGTGAGAAAGCCCGTCTGTTCGTGGGGGTGGCTGTGTTCCGGAACGGTCGCTCCGGGTTCGAAGAAGAAGTGCTGGACGCTCATTCGGTCGCCCGCCGCCAACTGCGTCAGATGAACGCCGTCGACCGCTTCGACCGCGTCTTCCGCCTCGTGGGGTACGATGTCCATAGTCGGTGTGGCGACGCCTGCCGGCTTAAATCTCCGGGACGGTTTCGGGCCGTCCGAACGGCGTCCGGGTAGCACCGTTCCGCTTCGTCGCCGCGGCACATCCGTGGCGGCGTTGCAGTCCGGTGAACGCAGCAGTACACGTCGGTAGTCGCGGGACTGCGCGACGGTATCACCTCCGATATTTGAAGACGAACGAATAAATCGGATGCGGCCGACCGGGACGTATGGATGGTCCTGACGACGGGGTCGCCAGGTTCGACGTGCATCCTGCCGAGTCGCGCGACGTCCCCCACTACGTCGAACTCCGCGACGTCGTTCTCGACACGTCGACGAACCTGATGAGTGCCGAACCCGACGAGTTCGAGACGAAACTGCGCTGGGGGCTCGAAAGCGTCGGGACGGAGGTCGACGTGGACCGTGGATTCGTGTTTCGGGCGCGGAACGGCGGTTTCGAACGGACCGACGAGTGGACCGCCGAGGGCGTCGATTCGTGGGAGACTCGGCGGCTCGATCTCGACGACGTTCCGTGGCTGAGCGAACGCCTGGGCCGGTTCGAGAACGCGGTCGTCCCACGAACCGACGACCTGCCGTCGTCGGCGGCGGCGACGCGGGACTTGCTGCGCTCCGAGGGGACCGGTGCCGCCGTCTTCGTTCCGATGGTGAACGACTGGTCGCTCGACGGGTTCGTCGGGTTCGACGTGGTCGGGGCGGGCCGTCGCTGGGACGACACGGCGGTCGACTTGCTCCGGACGGTCGGCGACATGATCGGCCACTCCATCGCCCGCGTCCGCCGCGAGCGAACGCTCGAAGAGCAAAACGAACGGCTGGAAACGTTCGCGAGCGTGGTGTCCCACGACCTCCGCAACCCGCTCAACGTCGTGTCCGGGTCCGTTCGCCTCGCCCGGGAGCACGACGACCCCGTGCATCTGGACCGGGCCGCGAGCGCCGCCGAACGAATGGAGACTCTCATCGACCAGGTACTGACCCTCGCCACCGAGGGGCGGGAAATCGGCGAGACGGCACCCACCGCCCTCGACACGGTCGTCGAGGACGCCTGGAGGACCGTCGATACCAGCGACGCCACCCTCGAACTCGACGGCAGTCCCGGAACCTTCGAGGTCGACGCCGCTCGCCTCCGCGAGGCGTTCGAGAACCTCTTTCGAAACGCGGTCGAACACGGTGGCGACGACGTGACGGTGCGCGTCGGCCCGCTCGGCGGGAACTCGGGGTTCTACGTCGAGGACGACGGCCCCGGAATCCCGGAGACCGCACGAGCCGACGTCTTCGACCACGGCTACACGACCGACGACGGCACCGGTCTCGGACTGGCCATCGTCGGGAACATCGTCGACGCTCACGGCTGGTCGGTCAGCGTCCACGGGGGTGCGGACGGTGGTGCCCGGTTCGAGATCGACGTTCAATCGGCCGACCGTTGACGCCCCTCCGTTCGACGGGTGAACGGCGGCGCCCCCTCGCACCGAACTCCCGCGATTCGGAGCCCCCGGTAGTGGCTGCCTGCGAGCGCCCCGCCTGGTCGTTCACCGCTCGGGCGGTCGCGGTACACGCCAATTGTTTTACCGAACTAACACGAACGCCGAACGACGAACCGAGCTCTCGTCGTCGACGACGAAGCTGACGCCACGGAGACCACGGCGCTGATCATGCGCCCCCGGCGGCAGTGAGTCGCCGCGGGGAAGCGAACGGCACGACACCGAGGATTCATACCCGAACCCGCCCAACGTCGGGACATGTACGCGGTGGTGGGCTGTAGCGACTGCGGTGCGCTGTGGTTACTGGCGGACCCGACGGAGACGGAGACCGCGCAGTGTCCCCGGTGTCGGACGCGCCACCGGACGCGGAAACTCAAGCGGTTCTACCGGACGGAGGACCGGGACGCCGCCCGCGAGGCCCGGGCCGCGATGCTCGCGGAGAAGTCGGACGATACGGCGGCGTTCGATGCGCTCCCGTCGGTGCGCGAGATGGAGGAGCGACTCGACGACGCCGGCGTCACCGACGACGAGTATCTGTCGGCGTCGGGTCTCGACGCCGACGCCGTCGCGGCCGCGGGCGACGTCGGTGGATCACGGAATCGGAGTCGACCCGAACTCGTGCGGGCGGCCCTCCGCGGCGGCGGCGCGCGGACGGAATCCGACGTGGTCGCGTACGCGACGGAGCGCGGGGTGCCCGCCGAGGCGGCGCGCGACGTCCTCGAACGACTCGTCCGCCGGGGAGAAGTGACCGAGAGCGGCGGCGAGTACCGACTGCTCTAGGCGGGGGGTCCGGGACAATCAGCGGCCCAGGCTCT
The DNA here is from genome assembly GCA_042216495.1 of Haloferacaceae archaeon. Taxonomy (GTDB): domain Archaea; phylum Halobacteriota; class Halobacteria; order Halobacteriales; family Haloferacaceae; genus Salinirarus. The sequence continues at coordinate 6,069 of JBDGTU010000046.1, read as the reverse complement.
CGTGGGCGCTGGAGAGGTGGCGCGACCCGAGTGCGGCGAGCAGCGAGAGTTCGCCCGCGAGGACGCCGACGGCGACGCACTCGGCGAGGGCGTCGGCGTTTGTCCCCGCCGGGTCGCCGCCGCCGCGGACGCCCAGGACGTCGAGGCCTTCGGCCTGCGTCGGCAGGCGCGTCCCGCCGCCGACGGTGCCGACTTCGAGGCTCGCCAGCGAGACGCTCACGTACAGGTCGCCGTCCACCGCCTCGGCCGTGGTGATGGCGTTCGCCCCCTCGACCACCTGCGCGGCGTCCTGGCCGGTGGCGAGGAACATGGCGGCGACGACGTTGGCGACCTGGGCGTTGAAGCCGAGACTCCCCGCCTTGGCGCTCCCGACGTGGTTCTTCCGGGTGTTGATTTCGGCGATTGCCTCCGGCGTCGTGTGGAGTCGGTCCGCGACGAGGTCCCGCGGCAGGGTCACGTCCGCGGTGACGCTCCGCCCCCGTCCCTCGACGGCGTTGACGGCCGCGGGCTTCTTGTCCGTACAGAGGTTGCCCGAGAGCGCCACCAGTTCGGCCGTCGTCTCCGCCTCCAGTACTTCGGCCGCCTCGCGGGTGGCGATGGTGGCCATGTTCATCCCCATGGCGTCCTTGGTGTCGTAGCGAAAGCGCAGGAAGACGGAGTTGCCGACGACGTAGGGCGTCACGTCGAGCAGTTCGCCGTGACTCGTCGTCGACTCCGCCGCTTCCCTGAGTCGAGTCTCGTTCTCGCGGACCCACGCCACCGTCGCTTCGGCCTCGGCGACGTCGGCGACGCGGAAGACGGGCGCGCGCGTCATCCCGGACTTGGTCACGCGCGCCGTCGCGCCGCCGGCCCGCTCGACGACCGAACAGCCGCGGTTGACGCTCGCGAGCAGTGCGCCCTCCGTCGTGGCGAAGGGGAGGTAGAACTCGCCGTCGGCGGCCGCCCCGTGGACGGTGACGGGGCCGGCGACGCCCAGCGGAATCTGGGCGGTGCCGACCATGTTCTCGACGTTGGCTTCGGCCTCGGCCGCGGGGAAGCCGTAGTCGCCGACGGCGTCGAGCGACGCCCCCGACTGTTCCTCGACGAGGCGGCGTCGCGCCGCCGCCGCGGTGTCGGCGTCGGCGTGGTCTTCGAGTTCGTGAAACCGGAGTTCGCCGTCGCGGACGCGGTCCGCGAGGTCGGCTGGGTCGGTCATACGGAGGCCGTCGGGTCGATTCTCCCTAACAGTTGCTATCTCGTCGACCCGAACTGTTTTCGCCCTCGCCGCCGCCCATCCGGTATGACCGAGGCCGCCGACCTCCTGTTGACGAACGCGGAGGTCCACACGCTCGCCCGGCCGGACGAAACCCACGAGGCAGTCGCCGTCCGCGACGGGGAAATCGTCCGCGTCGGCAGCGCGTACGAACTCGACTTCCTCGTCGGCGTCGAGACGCGAACCGTCGACCTGGCCGGGCGGGTCCTCCTCCCGGGGTTCGTCGACGCCCACACCCACCTCGCGATGGTCGGGCGAGCGCTCGTCCACGCTGACCTCTCGGGTGCGTCGGGTCCCGAGGAGTGCATCACCCGCCTCCAGGACCGCGCCGACGAGGTCGCGGACGGCGCGTTCGTCCTCGGCTTTCGCTACGACGAGAGCGAGTGGGCGGAGCCGCGATATCTCACGCGGGCGGACCTCGACCGGGTGGATGCCGCCGGCCCGGTGGTCGCGTTCCGCGAGGACCTCCACGTCGCCGCGCTCGACTCGACGGCGCTCGACCGCTTTCGCGACGAGCTACCCGACGGCGGCGTCCGCTGCGAGGACGGCGAGCCGACGGGCGTCGTCGTCGAGGAGGCGGTCGACCCGGTCTACGCCGCCATCGAACCCGACGCTGCGGAGATGAACGAGTTGCTGACGGCGGCCCAGGACGAGGCCAACGCCCGCGGCGTCACCGGCGTCCACGACATGGTTCGCGGCTCTCGCGCCCCCGAGGTGTACCGCGACCTGGACCGCGAGGGCGAACTGACCCTGCGCGTCCGTCTCAACTACTGGTCGGACCACCTCGACGCGCTGGTGGAGGCGGGCCTCCACACCGGCCACGGAACCGGGATGGTCGAGGTGGGGGCGATAAAGACCTACACCGACGGGAGCATCGGCGGCCGGACGGCGAAACTGAGCGCCCCGTACGACGACGGCGACGGAGCGGGCGAGTGGGTCGTCCCGCCGGCCGAGTTCCGCGACGTCCTCGCGGCCGCCGAGGACGCCGGCTTCCAGGTGGCCGCCCACGCCATCGGCGACGTGGCCATCGACGCCGTCCTCGACGCGTACGCGTCGTCGAACCGACGGGGACGCCACCGCGTGGAACACCTCGAACTCGCCACCGACGACGCCATCGCCCGTCTCGCGGACCTGGACGTCGTGGCGTCGGTCCAGCCGAACTTCCTGAAGTGGGCCGGCGACGACGGCCTGTACGCCTCGCGCCTCGGCGACCGGCGAACCGACGCCAACCGCTTTCGCACGCTCGCCGACGCCGGTGCGACGCTCGCGTTCGGCAGCGACTGTATGCCGCTCGACCCCCTCTACGGCGTCCATCGGGCGGTGAACGCGCCGGTCGAGAGCCAGCGACTGGGCGTGACCGAGGCGCTCCGGGCGTACACGCTCGGAGCGGCCTACGCCGGCTTCGACGAGGACTGCCTCGGGACGGTCGAGGTGGGCAAGCGCGCGGACCTGGTCGCCCTCGACCGGTCGCCGTGGGAGCATCCCGACGCTATCGAAGACGTCGGCGTCGCCCTGACCGTCGTCGACGGCCGGGTCGTCCACGACGGCCGCTGAGGGGGTCGGGGCGTCCGGGTCGTCCCGGAACGTCCGCCGCGTCTCGGAACCTCCGCCGCGTACCGGAACGCCCGGGGCGGGTCGGAAGCTTGTAGTCCCCGCCCGGACGACTCCGGATATGACCTTCTTCGACCGCCTCGCCGACCGCATCGACCGGGTCGACAGCGTCGTCTCGGTCGGCCTCGACCCCGACCCGTCCCGGATTCCCGACTTCCTCGCGGACCGCGACCTGCCGCGGTGGGCGTTCAACCGCCGCGTCATCGACGCGACACACGAACACGCGGCCGCCTACAAGCCCAACGCCGCCTTCTACGAGGACGCCGACGGCTGGCGCGCCCTCCGCGAGACCGTCGCCTACGCCCACGGGAGGGACGTCCCCGTCCTCCTGGACGCGAAGCGCGCCGACATCGGGAACACGAGCAGGCAGTACGCCTCGCTGCTCGATACGGCCGACGCCGTCACCGTCAATCCCTACATGGGCCGCGACTCGCTCGACCCGTTTCTCTCCCGGGCGGACGCCGGCGTGTTCGTCCTCTGTCGCACCTCGAACCCCGGCGGCGCGGACCTCCAGGACCTCGAACTCGCGACCGGCGAATCCGTCTACCGGCGGGTGGCCGCACTGGCGGACCGCTGGAACGAACACGGCAACGTCGGCCTCGTCGTCGGCGCGACGGCCCCCGAAGAACTGGAGGCGCTCCGCGCCGAGGTGCCGGACCTCCCCTTCCTCGTCCCGGGCGTCGGCGCACAGGGCGGCGACGCCGAGGCGGCCGTGGAGTACGGCCTCGCCGACGGCGTCGGCCTCGTGAACTCCTCGCGGGGCATCATCTTCGCCGGCGAAGACGCCCGCGACGGCGAGGACGCCTACTTCGGCGCGGCGGGCGAGGCGGCCAAGCGCCTGCAGAAGCGACTCAATCAGTACCGGTAGCTCGCGCCCCGCTACCGGTCGTTGGGTCCGCGCACCTCCGCCGCACAGTCGACACAGAGCCCGACGCGCGCCTCGTAATGGCGCTCACACACCGCCGCGCCGCACTGGTCGCAGGTGTACCGCGCCTCGGCGGACTCACAGATCTGACAGACGCCGGCGATGCTCATGGACCGCAGTTCGGCCCCCGTCCCCTTTAGCGCTCGGCCCGGGCCGTCGTCCTTCCAGCGCGGGACTTCGGACGATTCGGCGCGACGTCGCCGACTCCGGGACCGGGCGAGACGCTTACAACCCCCGATTCCCTACCCCTACCCGTGGACAGGGACCGTCTCGTACTCGGCCTCGCGTCGACGTTCGCCGGCATCACCGTCCTACTGACGGTGCTGGCGTTCGTCGAGGAGTTGTTCCTGCTGTTCGTCGCCCTCCCGTTCGGCGTGACGACCTACTTCATGTGGCAACACGCGACCGGGCGACTGGAGGAGCGGATGTGGTCGCGGGCGCGGAAAGGGGCGAGCGCGGCCGGCGACCGCGGGACCGGAAACGCGTCGCGCGGACCGCGCGGCTTCCAGACCGGCTCCCGGCGCGACCCGCGCCGGGAAAGCGCGCGGGCGGGGCGACGGACGGCGGCCTCCGGAACGACCACGGGAACGACGACCCGGACCGAGGCCTACCGGACGCTCGGCCTCGACCCCGGCGCGACGGAGGCGGAGGTTCGTCGCGCCTACCGGGCGAAGGTCAAGGAGGTCCACCCCGACGCCGACTCGGGCGACGAAGAGGCGTTCAAGCGGGTCAACCGCGCCTACGAGACGCTGACCGACTGATCAGGTCGCTTCCCGATCCATCCCTCGTATACACCGTTCACCCCACAATTGTCGCACATTTATCCCGTGCGCACGAGTCGGCATTTTCATGGCCCGGCTGGTTTTCGTGACTGTCCCGACCGGAAAACGCGAGGCTGTTCTGGACGTTCTCAACGAGGAAAGTATAGATTACACAGTTACTGACGAGACGAGCGGGCGCGACTACACGTGTGCGGTCCATTTTCCCCTTCCAACGAGTGCTGTCGAGCCTGTATTAGACAGCCTTCGAGAGACCGGTCTAAACGATGACGCGATTACAGTGACTGTCGAGACGGAGTCGGTTGTCTCACGCGATTACGATCGGCTCGAAGAGCGATTTACGGAAGACCCTGATAGCCCGGAACAGATCGACCGAGAAGAACTCCAGAGTGCCGCTGAAGATCTCGTTCCTGCGTCCATGCCGACATACGCTGGCATGACCATCGTGAGTGCGATCATTGCGACAGCGGGATTGCTATTAGATTCTGCTGCAATCGTGGTGGGTTCGATGGTGATCGCACCGCTCATCGGTCCCGCAATGGCGACGAGCGTTGGCACGGTCTTCCGGGACCGCGACCTCTTTCGAGACGGCGTCAAGTTGCAGATTATCGGGGCCACACTCACCATCGCGAGTGCGGCCCTGTTCGCGATTCTCATCAGAACAGCGAATCTCGTTCCACCGGGACTGGATATCCTGTCCATCTCGCAGATCCGAGAACGGTTTCGGCCGGATGTCCTGTCACTCGTGGTCGCCCTGGGGTCCGGTGCCGCTGGAGTGATTAGCCTCGCTTCGGGACTCTCGTCGGCACTAGTTGGCGTCATGATCGCCGTGGCACTCGTTCCTCCTGCAGCGACCGCCGGCATCGCTATCGCGTGGGGAAACGCATCACTCGCCGTTGGCTCCGGCATATTACTCCTTGTGAACGTCCTGTCGATCAATCTCGCCGCACTCCTCGTGCTCTGGTATATGGGGTATCGACCTGCCAACTGGTTCTATGTGGAGCAGACCAGGAAGACGTTCATCAAGCGCGTCGCCGTTCTCGTGATTAGCATTCTGGTCCTTTCCGCGTTCCTCGGCACCGTGACGTTCTCCTCGTATCAGACTGCCACTGTCGAACAATCGATCCGGGACGACGTCCAGCAGATTCTCGACGGTCCAGCCTATTCGGAGTTCGCTCTGCTCGAAATCCAGTTCGGATATTCGGGTGATCTTCTTGCTCAAAGTCCCTCTCGCGTTACGATCTTGATAGGGGCTCCGAGAGGGGAGGCGCCACCGGAACTGGGTGATCGAATCGACGAACGTATCGATCAAATCGCTGGTCGGGACGTAGCTGTCCAAGTTCGGTATCTGATTATCCAGCAACCCTCTTAGCCGAGAGGACGGTTCATTATTATTCTCCCTTTCCGAATTGGGGGAATTTCTGGTCCGTTGGTCGATGCAGTCGTGAATCAGGAGGCACGGGTCACGGTTGTCGTCGCCAGTAACTCCGGACGTCAATATC
>JBDGTU010000013.1:0-18928 GCA_042216495.1 Haloferacaceae archaeon | reverse complement strand
CCGACGGTGCATCGCGGCGGAAATTCCTCGCCCTCTCGGGAGGCGTTGGCCTCGCGGGGCTCGCAGGGTGTAGTGGAAACAGCGGCAACGACGGCGGGAACGAGCAGACCGCGGCGTCGACGGCGACGCCGACACAGCAGACCGAAGCGTCGCAGGGCCAGACCCAGACGGAGCAGTCGAGCGCGTCGTCGACATCGATGCTCACTGCCGAGGGGTCCTCGACGGTCTATCCCATCTCGAACAAGGGCAGTTCCTACTGGAACTCCAACGCGCCGCCGAGCGACGGCGAGTACTGGGGTGCTAACGACGAGACGTCGGTCCCCGGCTGGGACGAGATTCAGACCGACAAGCGCCTCGCGGACTACTTCGCCGGCCTCTACGGCTTCGAAGCCACCGGCGAGCAGGCCAATCCACCGTTCCCGGTGACGGTCGGCCTGAGCCACTCGGGGACGGGCTGTAAGGCCGTCCGCGACGGCCTCGTCGACATCGGGAACTCCTCCGGTCCCATCACGGCCGAACTCGGCATCAGCGAGTCCAAGGCCGAAGAGCAGTTCGTCGACCACGTCGTCGGCCGCGACGGCCAGCCAGTCGTCGTCAGCAAGGACGTCTACGACGCGGGCGTGACTCAGCTTACCGCCGAGCAGATCAAGAAAATCTACCAGGACGAGATTACCAACTGGAGCGAAGTCGGCGGCCCGGACCAGGAGATCTACGTCGTCGGCCGCGCGGAGGGCTCCGGGACGGACACCTCGTTCCGTCTCAACATGCTCGGGAGCGCCGACGCCCCGATGCCGGGCGTCGATACCCGTCTCGGTCAGAACCAGCAGGTCGCCACGACCGTCGCCCAGAACGAGGGTGCGATTGCCTACATGGCGCTGGCCTTCACGAGCGAGCAGGTGCTCCCCATCGCCATCAACTTCGAGGGGACGGTCTACAAGCCCGACAAGGACGCGAGCCACACCATCTACGACAGCGACTACCCGCTCAACCGTGACCTCCACATGTACACGAAGAAGACGGACGAGACGCCGGAGGGAACCGACAAGCGCGAGGCCGCCTTCCTCAACATGTTCCTGACCGAGTTCGGACAGGAAGTGTTCGTCAAGTCGAATAACTACATTCCGCTCCCGACGAAGGACATCGAGGCAGAGCGGGACAAACTGCCGCCCCAGGCGTAAGCCGACGAGCGGGGAGACGCACCGCGTTTCTACCGACTATCGTTCAATCATACAATGAGTTCAATAGATGCGGATTATTCGGGGTGGCAAACGGCGCTCCGGCGACGGCTTCGGCAGGGCCGGAACTTCGTCGACGAGGCCGGGACGTCGGAACTCGCGACGGTGCTACTGGGGACGGGAAGCCTGCTCGCGGCCTTCGTCGGATTCCTCGTCGTCTCGCCGCTGACTGTCGTTCCGTCCGCCGTCTTCCTGGTGACCGCGACGTACGGCTGGTTCCGTCACCAGGGACTGACCGTCAGGGCTCTCAGTCTCGCGATGACCGTCTCGACGATTCTGATACTCGTACTCATCACGGTGTTCATCTTCGTCGAGGCGTGGCCGACGGTGAAATACGGGAGTATGGAAGTGTTCGGCGTGAGCGTCCCCGGACTACGGCTGTTCGTCCAGACGAACTGGGACGCCGTCTCGCCGCCCATCAGGTACTCGATGGTGCCGATGATTCACGGGACGGTGATGGTGACTGTCGTGGCGACGCTCGTGGCCGGTCCGCTGGGCGTCGCGGCGGCGCTGTTCCTCAGCGAAATCGCGCCGCCGCTCGTCCGCGAGGCCGTCAAACCAGGCGTCGAAATCCTCGCGGGCATCCCCTCCATCGTCTACGGATTCGTCGGCTTTACCCTCCTGAGTCCCTGGGCGTCGGACCAGTTCGAACTGCTCGGCCAGGGGACCTACCTGTTCGTCGGCATCGTCGTCGGCCTGATGGCACTCCCGACCGTCGTCTCCGTCGCCGAAGACGCCCTGAGCAGCGTCCCCGAATCGATGAAGAGCGGGTCGCTCGCCCTCGGAACGACCGACTGGCAGACGATGACTTCGATTACCCTCCCGGCCGCCTTCTCGGGCGTCTCGGCGGCCGTCTTGCTGGGCGTCGGGCGCGCCATCGGCGAAACGATGGCCGCGACGGTGATGCTCCGGGGCGTCCCGAAACTCACCAAACCCCTGTACAACGCCTTCTACGGACAGGAGACGCTCACGTCTCTCATCGCCAGGAACTACGGCGAAGCCGACGGCCTGCAGTTGAGCGCGCTGTTCGTCGCCGGCGTCATCCTCTTCGTCACGGTCCTGGTCATCTCCATCGGGTCGCAGTACGTCGAAGCCCGGATGCGGAGCAAACTCGGAGGTGACGCCTGATGGCGGGCGCGACGCGGAGTACGCTCGTCGACGAAGACACGACGAGCACCGACGCAGTTGCGGCCCTCGCCGCCGGCCTCGCGTCCGTCCTGTTCGGCGTCGGCATCGCGTCCCTGTTCGACGTCGTGAGCCTCACGGACACGATTGCCGGTGTCCCTGCCGTGACGCTCATCGGCGGTTTGCTCGGTCTCCTCGGCGGCGCAGTCGTCGCGTTCGGCGTCGGGTCTCGACTCGGCTTCGTCGCGACCAACCCCCGTCCGACCGCCGGCCTGGTCGCCGCGACGGCGTTCGGTCTGGTCTGGTTCGTCACCGGTGGCCTCGTCGCGTCCCAGACGTTCGGCTTCGGGACCGTCGGCTGGGTCGCCGTCGCTCTCGTCGCCGGCATCGGCGCGTTCCTGCTGACGGCGCTCCCGCGCGAGGACGTCGGCTCCACGGTCCCCGCCGGCGCGGTCACGCTCCTCTCGGGACTCGTCTTCCTCGGCGGCGTCATCGGCCCGTCGTGGGTGTGGAATCTCGGCTGGCAACAGCAGGCGTCGTTCACCGCGGGGTTCGTCGTCCCCACCCTGACGCTGTTCTGTGCGCTCCTCTCCGGGTGGGCGTCCGCGAAGGCCTACGGCGGGTTCGGGGCCCGCGGTCGGCACCTGGGCGCGTACCTGCTCGTCTACCTCAACGCCCTCGCTATCGTCGGCGTCCTGGTCGCGCTGGTCGCGTTCACCGTCGTCGAGGGGCTCCCCGGACTGTTCCGTGGCGTCACCGTCGGCCTGGGGGCGGGGCCGCAGTCCACGGTCGTCCTCTTCGGGAACGAGGTGACGTTCACCTGGCCGGTCGACTGGCCGTTCGTGATGAACGGCGTCGGGCTGATGAACGACGTCAACGGCGTCCTTCCGGCCATCGTGGGCACCATCTGGCTGGTCGTCGGCGCGGTGCTGTTCGCCGTCCCCCTCGGGGTCGGATCCGCCGTCTTCCTCACCGAATACGCCGAGCGCGGGCGGTTCACGCAGGTCGTCGAAGTCGCTACCAACGGCCTCTGGAGCACCCCGAGCATCGTCTTCGGACTGTTCGGCTACGCCTTCCTCGTCCCGCGATTCGGTGGCGGGAAGTCGCTGCTGTCGGGGATGCTCACGCTCGGGTTCATGCTCCTCCCGCTGGTCGTCATCACGAGCCGCGAGGCGATGCTCGCGGTGCCCGACGAGTACCGGGACGCGAGCGCCGCCCTCGGCGTCACGAAGTGGCAGACCATCCGGAGCGTCGTCCTGCCGGCCTCGCTTCCGGGCGTCGTCACGGGCGTCATTCTCGGCGTCGGTCGCATCGCGGGCGAGACGGCTCCCATCCTCCTGACGATGGCGGGCGGCGTCTTCGTCCCCGGGAGCCAGACGGCCGACGTAATCGGCGGTTTCCAGTTCACCGCGTCGCCGCCGTTCGTGGCGAACCCCGAACTCCTGCAGGCGACGTCCGCGCTCCCCTACCAGCTGTACGCCCTCATCACCGCCGGCGTCGGCGCGTCGGGGAACGTCGGCAACCCTGCCCAGTTCAAGTGGGCGACGGCGCTCATCCTGCTCGTCGTCGTCCTCTCGTTCTACGCAGTCGGCATCGTCACGCGATACTACTTCCGCAGTAAACTCCACGAATGAGCGAAACGACACAATCCACGACCGACCGCAGCACCGACCAACCGCTCCAGACGACGAACGGAGAGACGGCCGAGGAGACCCGCCCGGAGTGGGTCGACTACCGGTTCGACGGCCAGGCGAAACTCGCCGTCGAGAACCTCGACGTCTACTACGGCGACGACCACGCCCTCGAAGACGTCTCGATAGAGATACCGGAGGAGAGCGTCACGGCGCTCATCGGGCCGTCGGGCTGTGGCAAGTCGACGTTCCTCCGCTGTCTCAACCGGATGAACGACCGCATCAAGTCGGCTCGCATCGACGGCTCCGTCGCCCTCGACGGCGACGAAATCTACCAGGACGGCGTGGACCTGGTCGAACTCCGAAAGCGAGTCGGCATGGTGTTTCAGGCACCGAACCCGTTCCCGAAGTCGATCCGTGCCAACATCGCCTACGGCCCGCGGAAACACGGCGACATCGAGACGGGCCTGCTCGCGAAACTGCTCGGCCGGAGCGACGAGGAGAACGAGCGGGAACTCGTCGAGCGGTCGCTCCGGCAGGCCGCGCTCTGGGACGAGGTGGCGGACCGCCTCGACGACAACGCCCTCGGCCTCTCGGGCGGGCAACAACAGCGCCTCTGTATCGCCCGCGCGCTCGCGACCGACCCCGAGGTCCTCCTGATGGACGAACCCGCCTCCGCGCTCGACCCCATCGCCACCTCGAAAATCGAGGAACTCATCCACGACCTGGCCGAGGAGTACACCGTCGTCATCGTCACGCACAACATGCAGCAGGCGGCGCGCATCTCGGACCAGACCGCCGTCTTCCTCACCGGCGGCGAACTCGTCGAGTACGACGAGACGGACAAGATATTCGAGAACCCCGAGAGCCAGCGCGTCGAGGACTACGTCTCCGGGAAGTTCGGGTGATTCGGAATGCCGACTGCGACCGAGGGGACCGACCCATGTCGATGGTGACGCGCAAGGTCCAGCTCACCGGGAGTTCGACCTACACGATATCGCTCCCGAAGGAGTGGGCCCGCGAACACGGCATCGAACCGGGGATGCAGTTGACGCTCTGTCCCGGTCACAACGGCGAACTGGTCATCGGCGCGGGACAGACGGGGGCGGGACCGTCCCCGACGCTGGACCTCGACGCCGTTCCCGACGACGCGGTCGAGGAGATGATTCGGGGCCTCTACACCGTCGGTGCCGACCAGTTCACGCTCTCGGCCACGGAATCCCTCTCCGGGGCGACCCGACGCGCCGTCAGCGACGCCACGAGCGACCTCCTCGGCCTCGAAATCACGCGCGAGACCGAGGCGGCGGTCGAACTCTCGACGCCCCTCGACGCCGCCGAACTCGGCATCGAGCGGACGCTCGTCCAGTTGCAGTACGTCGCGCTCTCGATGCAACACGACGCGACGACCGCTCTGGTCGAAGGCGACGCCGACCTCGCGGCCCAGGTCGTCGACCGTCGGCAGGACGCCCGCCGGAAGTTCGACCTCGTGAGTCGGTCGTTCCAGCGGACCCTGACCGACCTCGAGGAGCTCCGCGGGTTCGGCCTCCACCGACCCCGCGTCTTCGATTACTACGTGACGGCGAACAAACTCGACCGCGTCGCCGACGGTGCGGAGCGAGTCGCCGCCGTCGCCGCCGACCGCGACGACTCGTCGGTCGACGTCGACGCGTTCGCGGCGGACGCACGCCGCGCCCGTGACCTGGTCGACGAGGCCGTCGAGGCCGTCCTCGACGCCGACGACCCCGTCCGGGCGTTCGAGGTGAAGCGGTCGTGTGCCGACCTGCGGGCGTCGCTCGACGCGACGGCGGCCGACGACCCGATTTTCCGCCTCGCCGCCGAATCGCTCCGAACCACCGCCACCTGCGCCGGCGACGTCGCCACCCGCGCGATGGGCGCGGCCCTCCGCGACCGGTGAGCAGGCGCGCGACGCGCCCGGTTCACGCTCCTTAATTGGCTCGACCACCCAGTGACGAGTAGATGGTTGCCGCTATCGAGACGAGGGACCTCCGCAAGCGCTACGGCGACGTCCGGGCGCTCGACGGAGTCTCGTTGACGGTGCCCGAGGGGTCTTTCTTCGGCCTCCTCGGGCCGAACGGCGCGGGGAAGACGACGTTCATCAACGTCCTCGTCGGACTGGTCGAACAGTCGGGCGGCGAGGCGGCCGTCTTCGGCCACGACGTCGACCGCGACTACCGCCAGGCGCGCGACCGCATCGGCCTCGCGCCACAGGAGTTCAACGTCGACCGCTTTTTCCCCGTCCGCGAGGTGCTCGAACACAAGGCGGGCTACCACGGCATCCCGGCCGGCGAGGCACGCGACCGCGCCGACGAGGTGCTGCGGCAGGTCGGCATCTACGGGAAGCGCGACACGCGCTTCGACTGGCTGTCCGGCGGGATGAAGCGGCGCTTCCTCCTCGCGCGAGCGCTCGTCACCGACCCCGACCTGCTCATCCTCGACGAACCGACCGCCGGCGTCGACGTCCAGCTCCGTCACGACCTCTGGAACCTCATCACCGACCTCAACGAGTCGGGGACGACGGTCCTCCTCACCACCCACTACATCGAGGAGGCCGAACGCCTCTGTGACGAGGTGGCCATCCTCGACGCCGGCCGCGTCGTCGAGGTAGCCAGCCCCGACGAACTGATGAACCGCGGCACCGACACCATCACCGTCACGTTCCGTGACCCGCCGACGTCGGTGCCGGACCTCGCCGTCGGCGACCGCCACGTCGAAGGCGTCGGCGACGGCCACGTCGAGAACGTCGCCCTCGACGACGGGCGACTGGTCGTCACGGCGAGACGGGGCGGCCTCCTCGCGCCGGAACTGGTGCGCGAACTCGACCGGAGCGGCTACGAAATCGTCGATCTCGACGTCTCGCGCACCTCCCTGGAGGAGGTGTTCGTCGAGATGACGAACGGTCAGGAGACGACCGGGGGGGACCGATGAGCCTCCTCCCCGTCGGATTCAAGACGCTGGCCCGGCGCGAGATTCTGCGCTTCCTCCGGCGGCCGAAAAACACCTTCGCGCCGCCGCTGGTCACGAACGTCCTCTACTTCTCCGTGTTCGGGGTCATCCTCGGCCAGCGGATAAACGAAATAAACGGCGTGCCGTACGTCCTCTTTATCCTCCCCGGCCTGGTCGTCCTCGGGGCCATCTCCAACGCCTTCGAGAACGCCTCCTTCTCCATCTTCCACGGCCGGTGGAACGAGTACGTTCACGAGGCGCTCACGTCGCCGCTGTCCTACACGCAGATGGCGCTCGCCTACGTCGTCGCGGGGGCGACGCGGGGCCTCTTCGTCGGCGTCCTCATCGCCGTCGTCGGCGCGGCGTTCACGTCCGTCGGGGCGGCCAGGCCGCTGTATCTGGTCGCGTTCGGCCTCGTCGTCACGCTCCTGTTTTCCGGCATCGGCATCGTCGGGGGCCTCTGGGCCGAGGACTGGGACGACCTGACGATGATGAACCAGTTCATCGTCCGGCCGCTGGTGTTTTTCGGCGGCGTCTTCTACTCCATCGCCGAACTGCCGCCGACGCTGCGGGCGGTGTCGCTGCTGAATCCGATGGTGTACATGGTCAACGGCGTCCGCTACGGCTTCGTCGGTCAGTCCGAAGTCGACCCGAACGTCTCGCTCGCCGTCCTGTCGGCGCTGACCGTCGCCGTCGTCGCACTCGACGTGGTCCTCTTCCGTCGCGGGTACGGCCTGACGGAGTGAGCGCGGGTCCCGTTGTGCGCGTGCGGCTACAGTTGTCCGGTCCGACCTCGTCGTCTGACGAGAACTTATACTTTTCCAGCAGTGAGTAGGGTCTATGACCGACGTGTCAGCCGATTCGAACGCGGACGAAGAGGAAGCGCAATCCGCCGATTTCGACTCCACCGAGGAGACGTCGGACGCATCTCCGCTAACGATTACGTTGCCGGACGGGAGCGAGAGCGTTTCCGACGCGATCATCACGCACAGAGCGATGCTCTCAGAGCCCCAGGAGCACGGGCTGGCGACTGGCCAAGACATCACGCACCTCTCAGAGGCGGTGGAGGGCCTCTCCGCGGACGTCGAAGAAATCAGCCAGCAGTACGACGAGAACCAGTCGACGGTCGCCGAACTCCAGGACCGCATCGAGCGACAGCAACGACAGATCGACGAACTGCAGTCGATGGTTACGTCGCTCGCGGAGATTCTGGGAACCGGAACGGAGTGGGAGACGTTCGACGAGACGTGAGCCGACGTTCTTTGCACTCTCCGTCTCACATCAGTACCGGCGACGCGTAGCCCTCTCCGCGGCTGCAGGAAGCGAGAGGGCCGCGAGCCGAGGGTCGAAACGCCACGGAAGCGACGATTGGCGGCCGCCCTGGATTCGGCGACGTCCGCTCGGTGTGCGAGACAGTCGAAAGGTAAAATCGAGTTTTTCGCCAAACGTGCCTATTAGCGGCTGGCTACGGACCGACTGAGTGCAGCATGTCTGGGAACACTGGCACCACGTTGACGAGGCGTCGGACGTACGCCGTCGTCGTCGTGGCTGCCCTCGTCGTCGGTGCGGTCCTCGCACCCGTCGCCTGGGAGCGGACGAACGGCCCGGACGGTCGGGTCGCCGTCGTCTCCATCGACGGGTTCGTCTCTACGCAGTCCGTCGGTGCAATCCAGGAAGACCTGCGGGAAGCGAGGGAGAACGAATCGATACGGGCGGTCGTCCTGAAGGTAGACAGTCCCGGAGGGTCGGCGGCCGCGAGCGAACAACTCTACATGGCGGTCCAGCGGACGGCAAAGGAGATGACCGTCGTCGCGAGCGTCCAGTCGATGGGTGCCTCCGGCGCGTACTACGGGATGCTCCCGGCCGAGAACATCTACGTCACGCCCGCCTCCGTCGTCGGCAGCGTCGGCGTCCGGGGGAGCGCCCCCCGCCCCGTCCCGTCGAATCAGATACGGAGCGGTCCCGACAAGGCCTCGACGACCGCCGACCAGCGTCGCGCACAGATCGAGACGCTGAAGCAGGCGTTCGTCGGCAGCGTGATGAAACACCGCGGCGACGACCTCGCGCTGTCGCGAACCGAGGTCGCCCACGCCAAGGTGTACACCGGCGCGCGCGCCGTCGACAACGGGATGGCCGACAAGATCGGCTCGCTACAGGACGCCATCCACGAGGCGGCGCAAAAGGAAGGCCTCGACGACTACGAGGTCGTCCGCAAGGAACCCCCACGACGGGGTGGGCTCCTCCTGCTCAGCGCGAACGCCGAGGGCGAGAACCCCACCGTCGTCGTCGAGGAGAGCCCCGTCGGATACGACGGCGTCCGGACGTCGACGTTCCTGATGGTGCACGGAACGGTGCAGTACGAAGACGAGGTGATAGGTAATGTCAGCACGTAGCGTCGCGAACCATCTCGCGGTGTTCGTCGTCGTCGTCGGACTCGTCGTCGCCGGTGCGGCCGCCGCGCCGGTCGTCGTCGACTCGGGCAACACGGAGTACACGCAGATCACGAACGAACAGTACCAGCCCAACAACATCCTTCCCGAGGAGACGGCCGAGGAGGGGTCGATAACGATGAACAGCGACGCCTCCGGCAAGACGGTCCTCGTCGACGTCGGCCACGAGAACGCCGTCTCGGCCGACGACATCCAACCGCTCGTCTCGACGCTCGTCGAGAACGGCCACGAGGTCCGGTTCTACCGGGGCCAGCGGACGAGCCTCAACGAGTCGCTCCGGAACGCCGACGCCTACGTCGTCGTCAACCCCCAGCGACGGCACACGAACGCTCAGCTCGCGGGCGTGAAAGCCTTCACCGAGGCGGGCGGTCGCGTCCTCGTCGTCGGCGACCCGCCGTCGGTGAGCGTCAGCGGCGGCCTGCTGTTCGCCAGCCTCCAGCAGACCAGCGCCAAACACACGTCGCTGGCCTCGCAGTACGGCATCGCCTTCGACGCCGGCTACCTCTACAACATGGAGGACAACGACAACAACTTCAAGAGCATCTACGCCACGTCCGACGCGAGCACCAGCCTCAGCGAGGGGGTCAGCCGCGTCGTGATGCGCAGTGCGGCCCCCGTAACGACGGCCAGCGGCGAAACCGCACTCGTCGGCTCCGAGGGGACGACGTTCTCGACCACCCGGAAGTCCGGCGAGTACGCCGTCGCAGTCCAGAGCGGCAACGTCGCCGCGCTGGGCGACTCCGACTTCCTCGCGCGGGAGAACGCCTACGACGCCGACAACGAGGTGCTCATCGGCAACGTCGCCGACTTCCTCGTGAGCGGCGACAAAGAGCCCGGCGCGCCCAAGCCGCCGAACGCCGGCAGCGAGGGGCCGACGCGCCCGCCGACCGGCGGTCCCGCCCCCCGACCGACGGCGACAGCCTAGCCGCGCGGTACACTTTTCTTTCCCCCTGCCGAACGCTGGGGCCATGTCGAACGTCGATTTAGACCGGTTCACGTCGCGTCGGTCCACCGTCTACGGACAGCGGGGCGTCGTCGCCACGAGCCAGCCGCTGGCCGCGGAGGCCGGCCTCTCGGTGTTGCGCGACGGCGGGAACGCCTTCGACGCCGCCGTCGCGACGGCCGCCGCGCTGAACGTCGTCGAGCCGACCAGCACGGGCCTCGGCGGCGACGTCTTCGCCTGCTATCGGACCGCCGACGGCGACGTCGGCGGGCTGCGGAGCTGTGGCCACGCACCCGCCGGCGCGACCCGCGAGCGCGTCCGCGCCGCCGTCGCCGAGGACGAGGGCGTCGCCCCCGAAGACGCCGAGATGCCGGACACGGGGCCCCACACGGTGACGGTGCCGGGGACGGCCCGCGGGTGGGAACTGACCGTCGAGGAACTCGGGCGGCGGACGCTCGGCGAGGTGTTACAGCCGGCCATTCGCTACGCCAAAGAGGGCTACCCCGTCAGCGAAGTCGTCGCCGCGCAGTGGGAGCACGCCGAGGACCTGTTCACTCACGACCACGCCCGCGAGACGTACCTCTTCGACGGCGAGTCGCCGTCGGTCGGTCAGACCGTCACCCTGCCCGAACTCGGCGAGACGCTTTCGACTATCGCCGAGGAGGGTGCGGACGTCGTCTACGAGGGAGCCGTCGCCGAGGCCATCGCCGAGGAGGTGCAGGCCCGCGGCGGCTTCATGACCGTCGACGACCTGGCGGCGTTCGACCCCGAGTTCGTCGACCCGGTGAGCACCACCTACCGCGGCGTCGACGTGTTCGAACTCCCGCCGAACAACCAGGGACTCGTCGCCCTCGAAGCGCTCAACGTCGCTCGCGAACTCGACGCGGGCGACTACCCGCTGGGGTCGCCGGAGGCGACGCACCGGTTCGTCGAGGCGCTGAAACTCGCCTTCCACGACGGCCACCACTACGTCGCCGACCCCGAATACGAGGAGATTCCGCCGCTGGCGTCGCAGTCCTACGCCCGCGAGCGGGCCTCGCTCGTCGGCGAGACGGCGCTGCGCGACGTCTCCATCGGCCACCCCCAGTCCGCCGCCGAAGACGCCGACACCGTCCTCCTGACCGTCGCCGACGACGAGGGGAACCTCGTCTCGTACATCAACTCCCGCTTTGCGGGCTTCGGCAGCGGCCTCGTCGCCGGCGACACCGGCATCGCCCTCCAGAACCGCGGCGCGTCGTTCTCGCTCGACGCCGACCACCCGAACCGCCTCGAACCCGGCAAGCGGCCGTTCCACACGCTGATTCCGGCCGTCGCCCGCCTCGACGCGGACGACTGGCTCGCATTCGGCGTCATGGGCGGCTACATGCAACCGCAGGGCCACCTGCAGGTGCTCGCGAACGTCGTCGACTACGACCTGCCCCTGCAGGCGGCGCTCGACCGGCCGCGGTGGCGCTACCGCGAGGACGGCACGCTCGCCGTCGAGGACCGGATGGCACGGGCCGGCACGAAACTCGCCCGCCGGGGCCACGACGTCCGCCTCCGCCCGCCGGGCGAGTTCGGCGGCGCACAGGTCGTCCGGAACGACGGCGGGACGCTCTCTGCGGCCACCGAGCCCCGAAAGGACGGGACGGCGGTCGGATACTGACGGATTCGCTAGACAAACCGTAGCATATTTCGGCGTGCCGCGTTCCTCTGAAGATATGTCTCGTGACGGCGGGGGGACGTTCGCGCCCGACCGGCGCGCGCTCCTGCGCGCGCTCGGAGGCGGGACGCTCGCCGGCCTCGCCGGGTGTTCGGAGGGGACCGGCGGCAGTGAGGGGACGGAACTCGTCGCCACCTTCAGCGCCGACGTAAAGAACTACGACCCGCCCCAGGCCAACGACACGACGTCGTCGAAGGCGTTCGGGCTGGTGTACGAGACGCTCCTCACCGTCGACTTCGACGGGACGCCGCGGCCGACGCTCGCGACGTCGGTGGAGCGACTCGACGAACTGCGCTGGCGGCTCTCCATCCGCGAGGGCGTCACGTTCCACGACGGGTCGGAGCTGACCGCGGCGGACGTGAAGTCGACGTTCGAGCGCTACCAGGGAACGCCGCGCGAGTCGCTGGTCTACCTCTGGTACGACTCGGCGACGATTCGGGACGATTACACGCTCGACGTGACGCTGAACGCACAGTACGCGCCGTTCCGGGTCGCGCTATCGAACGTCCCCATCGTCCCCGAAGCGGCGGCGACGGGCGACCTCGACCTGTCGAAAAATCCCGTCGGCACCGGCCCCTATCAGTTCGAGGCCCACGAGCCCGATTCGCTCTTTCGCCTCCGCAAGTACGACGACTACTGGTTCGAGGGGAGCGACGCGGTGCCGGCGGAGGCTCCCTTCGACGTCCTGACGTTCCGCATCGTCGTCGGCCAGTCCGAACAGCTCGCCGCACTGCGCGGCGGCGACGTCGACCTCATCAACACGCCGCCGGCGTCGGCGGCGGCCGACCTGCGCGACGACGAGGAGTTTACCCTCACCTCGCACGTCGGCGGCGGCTTCGACCTGCTCATCTTCCCGCTGGCGACCGAGCCGTACACCAACCGGAAGGTCCGCCGGGGCATCAGCCGGCTGGTCCCCCGGGAGGAGATACTCTCGTCGGTCTACCACGACATCGGACAGCCGGCGTACGCCCCCATCTCTCCCTTGCTGGAGGAGTACTCCGCGGAGTCGTTCCAGCATCTGATGCGGGACGAGTACTCGGGATACGACCCCGACCGGGCCAAGGAATTGCTCGCGGCGGGGTTCGACGAACTCGGGCTCTCGACGCCGCACGAGGCCCGCATCATCGTCAACCAGAACCCACAGCGGGTGAAGTTCTGCCAGCTCGTCGCGTCGGAGCTGAACGCCACCGAGTTCTTCGAGACGTCCGTCGAGCAGTACGAGTGGAACACCTACACCGGGAAGGTGCTGGCCGGGAGTTCGAACGAAGTCGACGCGATGATGGCGCTGGGCTGGTCCGGCGGCTGGGACCCCGACGACTACGTCCGCAACCTGTTTTACAGCGAGCAGGCGACGCCCGCCTGCTGTAACGTCTCGCACTACGCGAACCCCGAGGTGGACCGCCTGCTCGACGAGGGGCTCCGGACCTACGACGTCGAGGAGCGCAAGCGCATCTACCGCGAGGCCCAGGAGCGAATCGTCGCCGACGCGCCCGTGGTGTTCATCCGGTTCGCGCGACGGATGGAGGCCTACCGCAACGACCGGCTGTCGGGCTTCCGGACGTACCCGCTGGACGGCGAGGAGTTCGCGGGCGTCTACGCACCCACTGCGGGGGTCTACACCGAGCCGAAATGACGCTCCGTCGCTACGTCGTCAAGCGGGCGTTGCTGACGCTGCCGATACTGTTCGGCGTCTCCGTGTTCACGTTCGCCCTGGTGAAGCTCCTGCCGGGGAGCGTCGTCGACTACATTCTCCAGTTCCAGGACGCCACGCCCGCGCTGCGCGACCGCCTCGCCGAACAGTACCACCTCGACGACCCGGTCTGGGTGCAGTACCTGCTCTGGCTCCGCGACGCCGTCACGCTCCAGTTCGGCGAGTCGCTCGTCTCCGACCGGAGCGTGTCGGCGGCCGTCCTCGGCCGCCTCCCCGAGACGCTCGCGCTGGGGGCGCTCGGCCTCCTCGTCGCGCTCGTGGTCGGGATTCCGACCGGCGTCGTCGCCGCCGTCCGGAAGGGCGACCCCGCGGACGAGGCGAGTCGCGTCGTCGCCCTCCTGGGCATCGCCACGCCCAACTTCTGGCTCGGCATGCTGCTCATCCTCGTCTTCGGCGTCTACCTGAACGTCGCCCGAGTCATCCCGCCGCTCGCCCCCGTCTACGCCCCCGAATCGCTCCGCTTCATGCTCCTGCCGGCAGTCACGCTCGGCACCGCCTCGGCGGCGTTGCTGATGCGCCTGACCCGGTCGTCGATGCTCGAACAGTTGAACGAGGGCTACGTCCGCGCCGCGCGGGCCCGGGGGCTGTCCGAGCGGACGGTCATCGTGAAACACGTCCTGCGGAACTCCCTGAGCGCCGTCGTCACCGTCGTCGCCCTCCAGGTCGCGTTCCTCGTCGACGGGGCCGTCGTCGTCGAACAGGTGTTCTCCTGGCCCGGCGTCGGCCGACTGCTCGTCCAGGCCATCCACCAGCGCGACGTGCCAGTCATCCAGGCGGTCGTGTTGCTCATCGCGACGGCCGTCGTGCTGGCGAACCTCGTCGCCGACGTCGTCTACTCGGTGCTCGACCCACGAATCAGGTACTGACCATGGCACGCGAACCGACGACCGAGCGCGGACGCCTCCGGGTGCGCGGCTTCGACGCCGACGCGACGACCGACTTCGACTGGTCGCCCGACCGCGACGAGCGCGCGGCGAGCCGTCGGGAGCGCGCGTGGCGGCGGTTCAGGCGGAATCGGACCGCCGTGGCCGGGCTCGTCGTCGTCGTCGGTCTCCTCCTCCTCGCCGTCTTCGCTCGCCCGGTCGAGGTTGCAGGCGTCACCGTCCAACCGGTCGCGCTCGCGCCGTACCCCCCCGCGGCGACGGACGTCGCGCCCGCGAGCCAGCCGCCGTCGTTCGCCCACCCCTTCGGCACCGACTGGGCCGGGCGCGACGTCTTCTCGCGCGTCCTCTACGGCGGGCGCTACAGCCTCGCCATCGGCGTCGTGGCCGTCACGCTCGCGCTCGGCGTCGGCGTCCCCCTGGGTGCGGTCGCCGGCTACGTCGGCGGGTGGGTCGACGAGGCCGTCATGCGCCTCGTTGACGTCCTCTATGCGTTCCCGTTTCTGGTTCTCGCCATCGCCTTCGTCGCCATCTTCGGCCAGGGGTTCTGGAAACTCGTCCTCGCGCTCGTCCTCGTGGGGTGGGTGAGCTACGCCCGCCTCGTCCGGGGCGAGATTCTGAGCGTCAAGGAGGAGGAGTACGTCCTCGCGGCCCGCGCGCTCGGCGTCCCCGACCGGGCCATCCTCGCCCGTCACGTCGTCCCGAACGCCATCGCGCCGGTCGTCGTCCAGGCGACGCTCGACGTCGGCACGGTCGTCCTCTCGGCTGCGGCGCTCGGCTTCCTCGGCCTCGGCCTCCCGCCGGGGTCCGCCGAGTGGGGGAGCATGCTCTCGGCCAGCCGCGACACGCTTCTGCAGGGCCAGTGGTGGGTAACCGTCTTCCCCGGCCTCGCCATCTTCCTGTTCGTCCTCTCGATAAACCTCGTCGGCGACGGCGTCCGCGACGCCCTCGACCCGCAGGGCGACTACCAGCAGGAGGCCCGGTGATGGCGCTGCTCGAAGTGTCGGACCTCGACGTCAACTTCTACACCGAGAAGGGCGTCGTCCGGGCGGTCGACGGCCTCAGCTACGAAATCGAGCGCGGGGAGCGCCTGGGCGTCGTCGGCGAGAGCGGGGCGGGGAAGACCGTCGCCTCGCTGGCGGTGCTCGGACTCGTCGACGCCCCCGGACGAATCGAACGCGGCGAGGTGCGATTCAAGGGCGAGAACCTTCTCGACGCTTCAGACGAGCGACTGCGCGAGGTGCGCGGCGGCGAAATCGGCATGGTGTTTCAGGACCCCGCCGAGGCGCTCGACCCCGTCTATCCCGTCGGCGAACAGGTGGCGGAGGCGATTCGCGCCCACGCCGACCTCGACGAAGCGGCCGTGAAAGACCGTGCCGTCGAGACGCTCGCCCGCGTCGGCGTCCCGGACCCCCGGGAGCGATACGGCGACTACCCCCACCAGTTCTCCGGCGGGATGCAACAGCGGGTGGTGCTGGCGACGGCGCTCGCCTGCGACCCGGACCTCCTCGTCGCCGACGAACCGACGACGGCGCTGGACGTGACCATCGAGGCCGGCATCCTCGAACTGCTGGACGACCTGGCCGACGAGTACGACCTCGCGGTGCAGTTCGTGAGCCACGACCTGGGCGTCGTCGCCGAGACGTGCGACCGGGTGGTGGTGATGTACGCCGGCCGGGCCGTCGAACGCGCGCCCGTCGAGGAACTCTACTACGACCCCAAACACCCCTACACCGCCGGGCTGATGGCGTCGGTTCCTCGCCTCGGAGCCGACAGGGACCGCCTGCCGACCCTTCCGGGGTCGATGCCGGACCTCGTCGACGTCCCGCCCGGCTGTCGCTTCCACCCACGGTGTCCGTTCGCCGAGGAGGCGTGTACGAAGCGCGACCCGCCGCTGGTCGACGTGGAGACGGGCGACGCCGACGTGGAGGCGGGCGATGCGGACGCCGAGCACGCCCACCACGCCGCCTGTCTCGCCTACACCGGCGACCTCTCGGGCGAACTCGACTTCGAGGTGGAGGTGCGCGGGGAGTGACGCTGCTCCGCGCGGAGGGGCTGACGAAACATTACCCGACCGAGGAGGGACTGCTCGACCGACTCCTCGGCGACAGGCAGTGGGTCCGGGCGCTGGACGGCGTCGACCTCGAAATCCGCGAGGGCGAGACGCTCGCCCTCGTCGGCGAGTCGGGGTGTGGCAAGAGCACGCTCGGCCGGACGCTTCTCCAGCTCGAAGAACCCACGGCGGGGTCGGTCTACCACCGCGGCGACGACCTGACGACCCTCCCCGCGGCCGAGATGGGCGACCGCCGGACCGACCTCCAGTACGTCTTCCAGAACCCGACGGCGAGTCTCGACCCGCGTCTCACCGTCGGCGACCTCGTGGGCGAGGCGCTCGACGTCCACGACGTCGCCCGCGGGCGCGACCGCGACGACCGGGTGCGGGAGTTGCTCGAGACGGTCGGCCTGCGCGCGAGCCACGCCAACCGGTATCCACACGAGTTCTCGGGCGGCCAGCGCCAGCGCATCGGCATCGCACGCGCCCTCGCGGTCGACCCGGAACTGGTCGTCTGTGACGAACCCGTCAGTGCCCTCGACGTGAGCGTGCAGGCCCGCATCCTGAACCTGCTGGCCGACCTCCAGGACGAGTTGGGCCTCGCGTACCTGTTCATCGCCCACGACCTCTCGGTGGTCGAACACGTCGCCGACCGGGTGGCGGTGATGTATCTCGGCGAACTCGTCGAGGTTGGCCCGACCGAGGCGGTGTTCTCGCCGCCCTACCACCCCTACACCCGGGCGCTGCTCTCCGCGATTCCCGAACCCGACCCGCTCTGGAAGGGCGAGCGCATCGTCCTCGACGGGCCGGTCCCCTCGCCCGTCGACCCGCCGTCGGGCTGTAAGTTCCACACCCGGTGTCCCGTCGCCAGCGAGGATTGCGGCGAGTGGGCGGCCCACCCCGACCTCGAATCGGTCGGTGACGACCACGCCATCGCCTGTCCCTACCACGACCGCGTGGAGTCGAATCCGGGGGACGACTGATGGCCGTCGTCGACTGGACGAACCTGAGTCACGCCCTGTTGCCGACGGCCGTGCGGCGGCGGGCGGTCGAGCTGCGCCTCGAAACCGACCGCGGCGTCTATCTCCCCAGTGACCCCGTCCGCGTTCGAGTGCTATTCCGCAATCGGCTCCCCGTCCCGGTCGTCTTCCGCGTCGAGTCGCCGGTGCCGTGGTCGTGGTCGGTCGACGGCGTCGACCGGGCCTCCCGCGTCGCCGACCCGCTGCCCGCCGACCCCACCCGGTTCGAGTTCGCCCCGCGGGAACGCAAGGCGTTCACCCGCGAGTGGCACCAGCGCATCCGGACGGGGGGCCGCGAGTGGGCGACCGTCGACCCGGGCGAGCACACGCTTCGCGCGTGGACGACCGACCGCGACCGGTCACTGACCGCCGAAACGACCGTCCGCGTCGAAGGATAGACCCTTCAGTCCGGACCACCGAGAGCGCGTATGCGCCAGTTCATCGTCGTCGGACACGACGCGCCAACGACGCCCGACTTCTCCCTGTCCGACCTCGCGGGCGGGGCCGGCCGCCTCGACGTCCTCTGTCGCTGTGTCAACTCCGCCTTCTTCCTCTCGCACGCCATTCGCGAGGACGTGCGCGCCCACCTCGTCCTCGGCGACGAACTCACCGTCTCCTTCGACGGGCGCGACCTGCGACGCCTCAACCCCGACGAGCGGAGCACGGCGGCGCTGATTCGCGGTGCGCTGGAGGAGCGCGAGGAGGCCATCGGCCACGTGCCGGTCGAGACGAGTCCCGGCGTCTCCCTCCGCCGGATGGGCTTCGAGGCGATGCTCTCGGAGGTGGCCCGCGACTCGACCGTCGTTCACCTCCACGAGGACGGCGACCCCGTGGTCGACGTGTCGCCGCCGGCCGACCCCGCGTTCGTCCTCTCGGACCACCACGACTTCGCCGATTCGGAGGCGTCGCTGCTCGCCGACGCGGCGGACGAGCGCGTTCGCCTCGGGCCGAAACGACTCCACGCCGACCACGCGATTACGGTCGCACACAACTACCTCGACACCGACGCGTTCGCTCGATACTGACCGTCGGCGCGACGCCGGACCGGTGGCAATCACAACTGTTAAACGCAGTTGGAACGTCATCTGGACCTGCGGGCCGGTGGGGTAGCTTGGTATCCTTCGGCCTTCGGGTGGCCGTAACCACGATTCAAATTCGTGCCGGCCCACTTCTCCCGCACTCGTTCAGGATTCACGAGGCGACGGTCTTCCGTT
>JBDGTU010000070.1:0-18980 GCA_042216495.1 Haloferacaceae archaeon | reverse complement strand
TAAACGACAGCACGAGCACGCTCGACGACACGACGTTCTCGGTCGGCACCGGGAACGTGGACGGGACGGCCACCAACGGCACTGCGGACGACGACAGCGTGAACGTCACCGTCTCCGGGGTCGGCGGAACGGGCGTCACGCCCGACCTGACGCTCGCCGCGGGCGCGCTGTTCGACGACGCCGGCAACGCGCTCGGGTCGCCCCGGACGTTCACGGCCACCGCGGACGGCGCGGCACCCATCGCGCTCGATTCGGCGTACGACGACGCGAACCACGACGGCACCGTCGAGACGGTGAACGTCACCTACTCCGAGAACGTCTCGGCGTCGACGTTCTCGACCGCCGACTGGTCGTTCCCGACGGCCGGCGCGGTCAACCTCACGGGGGCCCAGGGCGTGGCCCTCGCGAGCGACGACGCGACGGTCACGCTGACCGTCAGTGGCGACGCGAACGCCACCGGCGGCTCCCCGGCCCCGGCGGTGAACTACACGTCCAGCGCGAACAACCTCACCGACGGCGCGGGCAACGTCGCTCCGAGCCAGACGCTGACGGCGAACGACGGCGCGAACCCCCTCGTCGTCGCCGGCAACTACACCGACGCCACCGCCGACGGGCAGGTGGACAACGCGACGCTGACGTTCACCGAACCGGTGAACTACACCAGCTTCGACGCGAGCGACTGGAACGTCACGGCCAACGACGTCGACGGCTTCGGCGTCACGGGCGGCACCGGCACGAACGCCGCGACGCTCACGCTCGCAGTCGCCGCGAACGCCGGCGTCACGGGGACGACGGGCGGTAGTAACCCCGTCCTCGGCTACGACGCCGGAGGCGCGGGTGCGGTGACCGACACCGCCGCGTCGCCCAACGAAGCGCTCGACGGGACGAACGCGACGCTCGCCGACGACGCCCGGCCGACCATCTCGAACCTGACGGTTCGGGACGCGAACCACGACGGCAGAATCGACGCGGTGAACGTCACGTTCACCGAGTACGTCGCCGCGGCGGACGGGAGCGCCGACGCCGCGGAGTTCGGCGGAGCCACGAGCAACGTCGTCCTCCCGGACGGGTCGACGGCCGACCTCTCCAGTGCGACCATCTCGGACCCCGCGGGCGCGAGCGCAGTGGTGAACGTCTCGGGCGTCGCGGGACAGGCGTCGGTGAACACGAGTGCCGGACGGACGGACATCACCGGTGACCTCTCGGCGGCGTGGAACGACACCGCCGGCAACGCCCTGGTGGCGACGCTCGACGACGAAACCGTCACCGACGCCGCCCGGCCGGTGCTCGTCTCCGGGAACTACACCGACCGGGACGCCGACGGACGGGTCGACAACGTCTCGGTGACGTTCTCCGAACCGGTCACCTACACCTACGGCGGCGGCGAGTGGAACGCGAACGCGAACGGGCTGTCACAGCTCACCGTCGACGGCCTGCGAACAGGCTCGGGCACCGAGACGCTCACGCTCTCCGTGACCGGGGCGGCGAACCGGACCGGCGCGAACGGCGGTCTCCAGCCGAACCTCACCTACGTCGCGTCGAGCGGGAGCGACGTCACCGACACCGCCTCGACGCCCAACGAGGCGGTCGACGGGACGAACGCGACCCTCGCCGACGACGCCCGCCCGACCGTCGCGAACCTGACGATACACGAGGTCAACGAGAGCGCGGGGTACGACGGCCGCGTCGACGCGGTGAACGTCACCTTCACGGAGTGGGTCACGCCGGCGAACGGCGACACCCTGAGCGCGGCCGAGTTCGAGAACACCACCGGCGTGGCGCTCACCCTCCCGGACGGGTCGACGGCCGACCTCACGAGCGCGAGCTTCGCCCACCCGACGAACTCGGCGTACGTCAACGTCACCGGCGTCGCGGGACAGGCGTCGGCGAACACGGCCGCGGGCGCGACGACGCTCGCCGGTGACCTCTCGGCCGAGTGGAACGACACCGCCGGCAACCGGCTGGTGAGTTCCCTCGGGTCGGTGCGCGTCGTCGACAGTGCGGTCCCCGTCGCGACGAACGCCACGTACGACGACGCCGACGACGACGGGACGGTCGACACGGTGAACGTCACGTACTCGGAATCGGTCGCCGGCTACACCGACGCCGACTGGACGATTCCGTCCGCGGAGCGCGGGAGCCGAGTCAACCTCTCGCGGACCGGGAGCGGCCGTATCAGCGGCGACCGGGTCGAGGTCGACGTCACCGGCGCGACCAACGTCACCGGCGGCGGCACGACGCCGACGATCGTCTACACCGCCGGGACGCTCGCCGACGGCCACGGCAACGCGGCGCCGAGTCAGTCACTCGACGCGAACGACAGCGCGCCGCCGCGTGCCGTGACCGTGACGACGGTCGATTCGGACCGCAACGGCACCGTCGACCGGCTCGCGGTCACGTTCACCGAACCGGTCGACGACGCGTCGCTCGCCACGGGCGACTTCACCGGGGTGTCGGTCTCGGGCGTCTCGAACCCCGCGGGCACCGACGACAACCGAACCACCCTGACCGTGACCGGGCTCGCGTCCGGTGACACGAGCGTCACGCCGACGCTCGGCGTCACCGCGAGCGGCCTCACCGACCGCTCGCCGCTCGCGGTGAGCGGTCCCGGGGCCGGCGACCAGTCGCTCGTCGCCGCCGACGGCGCGGCTCCCGTCACGACGGCCGCCGTCGCCGACGACACGGACGGCGACGGCAACGTCGACCAGATCAACGTCACTCTCTCGGAACCCATCAACGACTCCGCGTCGACCGTCGACGCCTCGACGTACGCCATCGACCCGGGCACTGTCGACGACGTGACCACCGGGGCGGCCAGGGACGACGCCGCCCTGACGCTCGACGTCAGCGGCCTCACCGGGACGGGCGCGACGCCAGACGTCACCCTGCAGGCGAACGCGCTCTACGACGCGCACGGAAACAGCATCGGCCGGACGCAGGTGTTCACCGGCACGACGAGTCGGGCACCGCCGAAGGTGCGCAGCGTCAGCGTCCTCGACCGCGACGGCGACGGGAACGTCGACGCCGCCAACGTCAGTTTCAGCGCGCCGATGGACGATGCCACCATCGCGCCCGGCGACTGGGGGATAAACGGGACGACCGTCGACACCGTCGACACGCTCGCGGCGGCGGACGACGACGTGATTCAGCTCAGGCTCGCCGACGGAAACGAGGTCGACGGCACGACGGCGACGAACGTCACCTACGCCGCCGGCTCGGCCACGGCCGGGAACGGCCAATCGCTCGCGGACGTCACGGCGGGCGACGTCACGGAGACGGACGCCGCCGCGCCGCGGATTCGGTCGATGACCGTCACCAAACCCGACAGTCGGACGATTCGGGTGAACGTGACCGCCGGCGAACCGCTCGCGACGACCCGGGTCCGCATCACGAGCGGCGGGACGCGGGTCGGGACGCTGACGACCTTCACCGAGTCCGGGAGCGGCCCCTACACGTACACCGCGACGTACGACGCGAGCGGCGCGGGCGGATACACGGCGGAACTGACGACGGCCGCCGACGCCGCCGGAAACGACGGCGCGGCGGGCGAGAGCGCGACCGTGACCCTGCCGAGCTTCGATAGCGGCGGTGGCGGGGGAGGCGTTCCGTCGCTCGCCGGAGCCGTCACCCGGTCGACGTCCGTTCCGGTGGCCGACAGCGAACCCGGACAGCCCGGGACGACGGTCCCGTTCGGCGACGGCACGACCGGTTCGATCACCTTCGACGGGCGCGTGACCGGTCGAGTCACCGTCGCCCAGCTCTCGTCGGTTCCGAGCGACGTGGCGGGCGACGACGGGGGCGACGCCGTGAACGGCGCGCCGGTCCTCCGGAGCGTTCGGATTACGGCCTCCGAAGGCCTCCGGAACACGCCGGCGACGCTCCGACTCACGGTGTCGCGCGACCGACTCGACGGACGGTCGCCGGAACGTCTCGGAGTCGTGCGGTTCACCGACGAGGGCCCACAGCGCCTCCAGACGGACGTCGTGCGCACGACGGACGAGCAGGTCGTCGTCGAGGCACGAACGCCCGGCTTCTCGGTCTTCGCGGTGATTCTCGCCGAGGAGGACGCCGAAACGACGCCGACACCGACGCCCCGCCCGGGCGGCACGCCGACACCGACGCCGTCCGGCGGCGGCACCCCGGCCGGCGACGCCACGGCGACCGCGGACGGCACGGCGACCCCCGAACCGGACGGCGCGGGAACCGAGACCACCAGCGAGACCATCCCCGGCTTCACCGTGGAACTGACGCTCGCGGCACTGGTCGCCGCCGCACTGCTGGCGCGTCGCCGGCGGCGGTGAACTGACCACGGCCGCGGTGAGGCCTTCGCTGGATGTCCGACGGCGTCGGAGGCCCTCGTGGCCGTCTTCACGGCATCCAGCCGGCTGGAAGACCCGTATGCATATGCGGCACTAGAGACTGCCTCCACGCATGTCGCTCAGTACGGATACGCTCCTGTTCGGCGTCGTCCTGCTCCTCGCTGCTATTCAGACGGCGTTACCGGTCACCGAAGGCGGGAGAACGCTGCTGATTGCTGGGTTCGCCATCGCCGTCGTCGGACTACTGGGAAGCGTGGCCGAGTCGATGAGACGCGTCCGGTCGGAAACGACGGACGGCGAGAACGCAGGGCAGTAACTACACTTCCCATCACTAAACCGGGAAGACATGGAGAATTTTGTGATAAAACCTCGGTTTGGGTCCGAATATACTAGTAATTCTAGTGCTCAAAAGACGTATGTCCATCGAAGTTTTGTAGCGGGGGTCGTTACCACGGAACGCCAATGATCGAGACGACAGTCCAACACGTCGCGGTCCGGTCCCCGAAGTCGGTGGCTCCCGACGCACCGGTGTCCGAAGCGGCCCAGCACCTCCGTCGCACCGACGTCCACGTGCTCCCGGTCCTCGAAGACGGCGAAGTCGTCGGTATCGTCAGCGAGTCGGACCTCGTGGCGCTGGTCGCGGAGACGGACGACCGGCCGTCCGTGCGGGCAGTGATGTCGACGCCGATGACGACCATATCGCCGACGGCGACGCTCGACACCGCCGCCGAGCGGATGCGGACCGCCGGCGTGAAACAGCTCCCCGTCGTCCGCGACGGCGACTACTGCGGGCTGTTGTCGGCGGGGACGCTGGAGCCGTTCCTCTCACGTCGCCGCCTCGACATCGAGTGGTGCGACGAGTCGAACCGCGTCGAGGTGGACGGGGGAGTCGTCGCCGGCGGCTAATCAGCTGACCATCCCCGTCGCGACGGCGTACTGGACGGTGAAGAGCACGGAGTTGTACACCCCGTGGACCGCTGCCGGAACGACGAGGTTCCCCGTGCGTTCGTAGACGAAGCCGAGGATGAGTCCCAGCGTCGCCGCGATGGCGATGTAGGGGACCCGCCCGGTCCCGCCGCCCGTGAGCGCGATCCAGTGGACGACGCCGAACATCACGCTGGCGACGACGATGGCGACGTCCCCGCCCCAGGTCCGGCGGAGGACGCCCTGGACGGTCCCGCGGAAGACGAGTTCCTCGAAGGGGCCGACGAGGAGCAGCGAGACGGGAATCATATAGAGGAAAAATCGGGGGTTCTCCTGACCGACGACGACGACTTGATTCTGGGCCACCTCGACGCCGAAGGCGGAGAGGAGTTGGCCGACGGCCGCCGCGGCGAAGACGATGCCGACGACGCCGCCGCCGACCCAGCCGACCTCGCGGAGCGAGGGGACGCGGACCCGGAGCAGGTCCCAGTCGTCCGCGACGGCCATGTAGCCGGCGACGCCGACGCCGAAGCCGACGAACTGGAGCACCGAGAGGGCGACGCGGATGGCGAGGCCGTCCCGGGAGAGGACCCCCGTCGCGACCAGCAGGCTACTGCCGAGGCCGGCGATGGCGTACGCCGCGAGGAAGGCGGCGAAGACGACGGCGACGGCGCGAGTGAGGCTGCCGAGTCGCGCGACGAGCGGCGGTTTGGCCTCAGGGGGGAGCGGGCCGATGCGCCCGCGCACGGCCAGATAGCCGACGACGCCGACGACGCCGGAGGCGAGGACGGCGACGGCCCAGAGGAGCGGTCGGTCGCTCCCGCGGAGGACGGCGTCTTGCTTGACGAGGACGGCGGCGACCATGCCGAAAAGCAGGTGGAGGAGCGTAGCGACGAGATAGACGCTGGCCATACGCCCTCAAGCCGGCGTCGAAATAAGTAGATTTGGCTCCGTCGCTACTCTCGGTCCGGAATCCCGGCCGGCTTCGTACCGCGGACGACCGGGTACCCGTCGCCGGCTCCCCCTGGTCCAACGGTTTTTGTAGTCGCCGTACGAGACGTCGATAGATGCCACCGTCCGTCCCGGCAGTCGCGTTGCAGACGGCGACGCCCGGCGTCGGCCCGGAGGAACTCGTCGATTACTGGCCGGTTCTCCTCCGCGTCGGGTGGTTCCTCGCCGGGTTCCTCGCGGTCGCCCTCGTCGGGTGGTTCCTCGTCGTTCCGACCGTGTCGCGGGCGGTCCGGCGTCGGAACCGCAACAATCCGACGATTCAGGAGGCCGTCACCCGGTACGTCCGCGTCTTCGTCCTCCTGCTTGCCTTCTTCGTCGGCGCGGGCGTCGCCGGCAAGGGCCAGTTTCTCAGCAACTCGGCGCTCGTCATCGCCGCCGGGACGCTCGCCATCGGCGTCGCCGGGCAGGTGGTCATCGGGTCGCTCGTCAGCGGACTGGTGCTCGTCTTCGACCCCGAGTTCAACGTCGGTAACTACATCGAGTGGAACGACGGCGAAGGGACCATCCAGTCGATAACGCTCCGGGTCACACGAGTCGTGACCCCGAACGGCGAACTCGTCACGGTGCCGAACACGACGCTCACGGAACAGGCCATCACCCGCCCGTACGGCCGCGGGCGGTACCGCGTCGTCGAGCACGTCGGCGTCGCCTACGAGGCGGACGCCGCCGCGGCGATTTCGCACCTCCAGGCCGCGGCCGAACATCTGGAGGACGTCGCGGCCGAACCGACGCCGAAAGCCTACGTCGACGAGTTCGGCTCCGACTCGGTCGTCGTCCGCGTCCACTACTGGGTCACGAACCCCCGACAGCGAGACGTGTTCGGCATCCGCTCGGCGTACGCGCGGGAGGCCAAATCGCGCCTCGACGACGCCGGCATCACCATCAGTCCGGCCTCGAAGCGCGACCTCCAGGGACGGATTACGGTCGACGACGTCGCCTGATAGTGATTACTGTAAGTCATTACCGGTGGTTCGCCGAGACGGTTCAGCGAACCACCGGTAAACAGTTACAGTAATCACTATGAATCGCCGAGAGCAGTACGCGTCGTGTCCGTCGTCGGCCCGTCGCCGTCTGCCGGCGAGCGACGCCTTCGGTCGTCGTTTCTCGCCGGCCGTATCAGTCGACGACCAGCCGACGTTTCTCGCCGACGGCCTCGGCTTCGGGGAAGTCGCCGCCGCCGAGGAGGCCGCGCGCGGCCCGCTTGCCCCACTCGACGGCCGGCTGGGTGAAGGCGTCGACGCCCGCGAGTTCGCCGTAGAGGACGCAGGCGGCCTCCATCCCGTAGAGGAGTTCGCCGACGCCGCGTTCGTCCACCCGGTCGAGTTCGACGCGGACGTTCGGGACGCCGGCGGCGGCGAGGCTGGCCTCCGTCGCCTCGAACTCGGCGTCGAGGAGTTCGCTGAGGCTTCCGCCGCCGAGGTAGCCGAGGCCGTCGAGGTCCGTCTCCGGGATGGCTCGGTCCGTACGTTCCCGCGGCCGGACGAGCGACACCAGTTTGTCGTGGGGGCCGGCGCGGTAGAGCTGGAGCTGGGAGTGCTGGTCCGTCGCGCCGAGGGCGCGAGCGGGCGTCTGTCCCAGACCGTCCTTTCCGAGGCTCTCGGCCCAGAGCTGGGCGAACCACTCGGCGAACCGCTCCAGCGACTCGGCGTACGGCATCATGGCGTTGACCGCGGCACCGCGCTGGGCGAGGGCGTAGCAGGCCGCACCGTAAGCGTAGGCGGGCGACTCGAACAGCGACCCTGCGAGGGCGTCGGCTTCGTCGGCCGCGCCGGCGAGGATGGCCTCCAGGTCGTGGCCCCGAACGGCGGCGACGGCGAGGCCGACAGTCGAGAGCGCCGAGAACCGGCCGGGGACGCCCTCGGGGACGTCGAGGGCGGGCAGGCCGTGCTGCTCGGCGAGCGCGCGGAGGTTCCCCTCGGCCCCCGTCGTGACGAACGTCCGGTCGGTCCAGTCGACGCCCGCGCGGTCCATCGCGTCGCGGACGACGAGGAAGTTCGCGAGCGTCTCGGCCGTCGTCCCCGACCGGGAGACGACGTTGACGACGACGTCTTCGAGCGGGAGTGAATCGAGCACGGCGGTGACGCGTTCGGGGTCGACGTTGTCGAGGAAGTAGGCGTCCGCCGAGTCGTCGTCGCCGAGGGCGGAGGCGACGGTCGCCGCGCCGAGCGCGCTCCCGCCGATGCCGACGGTCAGGACGGCTTCGGGGTCGCCGAAGGGGGCGACCGCCGCGCGGATGGCGTCGGGGTCGGCCGTCTCCGGGAGGTTCAGTGCGGCGTAGCCGTGCTCGTCGTCGGCGCGGCCGGCCTCGATTCGGTCGTGGGCGTCGGCGACGTGGGCGTCGAGTCGCGACAGCGCGTCCCGCGGGACGCCGGGCGTCGTGTCGAGCACGTTTCCGAGGTCGACGTACATGGGGGAACGCGCGGCGTGGGGGCCTAAAACGATTGCCGTCCTGCGCGGAGAGGGGCGGAGGGTCCGACGGGAGTCGTCCCGCATCGGGGCGTTTAATCGGGGCGACGGCCAAGGGCAGACGATGACTGGCTATCGCGGCATCCTGGGCGCGTTCCCCTACGCCTTCCGGGCGAGCGGGTCGCTGCTCTTTCGCTCGTACGTCGTCCTGAGCGCCGTCGTCGCCGCGCTCGTCACGGTGCTGTTCGGGCTGGCGCTGGTCGTCCTCGTCGGGCAGTCGGCGGGCGCAGTCGGCGGGACGCTCACGCTCTCGCGGGCGTTCTACGTCCTCGTCGCGCTGTTCGTCGTCGCCCCCGTCGTCGCCCCGACGCTGTTCGTCGCCCGTCGTCACCGCCGCGGCGAGGCCGGCGACGACGCCTACGACGTCGGCCTCGCTCTCGCGGGCTACCTGTTTCTCGCGTCGCTGTACGTCGGCCTCGTCGCCACCGTCCCCGAGGCCCAGCAGACGACGCCCACGGGCGCGCTCGCTCCGGTCGCTCGGACGCTGTACGCGCTCCCGCCCGTCGCGGGAGTGGTGCCGCCGCTGGCCTGCGCGCTGGTGATATATCTCGTCCACCGGACGCTCCGGTAGCGTCTCTGGGGACGCCGTGCCGGCGACGCCCCGGTCGCCGCCGGACGCTCCGGAACGCCCCGGTCGCCGCCCGTTCCGACGACACGACGAACGCGAAACCCGGAAAACCTTCGGTCGCCTACGAACTCACATGACCGACGAAGCGAAGGAAGGCATCTTCCTCGTGACGGCCGCAGACGAGGAGTCGGCCGTCCTCAAGGACGTCGACACCGGGCAGGTACACACGCTGTCGTCGAATCCGGGCGTCGAACGCAACGACGCCGTCGAGGGCGTCGTCGCACCGGACCCGCCGCTCGAACTCTCGTGGCAACTCGTCGAGGTCCACGACCGGCGGTCGCTCGTCGTCGAGGAGAGCGCCGAGTCGCCGACGTCGTTCGTCCGCGACGTCGCCGCCGACCAGGCCGTCGGCGAACTCGCACGCGAAGAGCGCGCCGGCACCGGCGAGATTCACGTCCTGACCGTCCCCGAAGACGAGACGGAGGACGTGGTCGAAGACGTCGCCGTCGACGAGACGACTTACGCGCGTGCGGCCCGGTTGGGCGTCGCACGCGTCGAAATCCGGTCGGCACCGGGCGTCGTCAGCGTCCGCTACATGCCCTGAGTCCCGACCTCGATTCCTCACTCGGGGCCGGCGGCGCTCTGGACGTGCCAGCCGCCTTCCAGCGACGCCTCGCGCTCGACGAACGCGAGGGTCGTCTCCGCCCCCATCCGCGGCGGGCCGTCGACCGATTCGACGCGGAGCGGGACGTCGAGCGTATCACCGCAACAGCCGACGTCCACGAACTCCTCCCACACGTCGCCTGCGTGCACCTCGTCGTGGGCGCGGCGGAGATACGTCCGGAAGTGGTCCGTCGTCACCTGTCGCCGTCCCCAGTCGCTCAGTTCGTCGGGATACGAGACGACGACGCGAGTCGCAGTGTCCATACCGGCGAGTACGCGATCCGGACACATAGCGCTGCGGGCGACCGACGAAGAGCGGCCACGGACGACGGACGAACGCCGTTGACCGGGGTTTCATCGGCCTCGCGGTCGACGACCCGCCCATGCACGAAAGCGACGAGTACGAGGAGGAGTTCACTACGACCCGGGACGAACTCGCGGCGCTGCTCGCCGACCTCGCGACCGAGGTCCGGGCGGGCCGAATCGAACTCAAACACTCGGCCATCACGGTCCCCGAGGAGGTCGCCGTCGAACTCGAGTACGAAGCCGACGACGGCGAGCTGGAACTGGAAGTGACGTGGGACGAGGGGGAAGGGGACGAAGACGGTGAACTCGGAGAAACGGACGGAGGCGACGCGGACGACGCGGACGAATAAAGAAGAAGGCTTATTCAGTGGGCAGGTGGACCTGCGAGCATGGTAGCGTTCGAAGTACCGGAGGTCGACTACACCCGGTACACGAATCGCCAACTCGCGGCCGTTCCACTCGCCGTTCTCGCCGTCGCTCTCGTCGTTATCGGTGGGTGGTACGTTGCGACTGGCGCGCCGGTACAGCCAGGAGTGGACTTCACCGGCGGGGCTGAGTTGCGCGTCGCCGTCGACGCGCCGGACGGACAGGCACGCGAGCAGATTCGATCGGCGTTCTCGCCGAACCCCGCGACCATCCGCTCGGTGCCGTCCGACGACACGTACATTCTGACGTTCCAGACCGAGGGCGGAAACGTCGACCTGGGCGCACTCGAAGGCCAGGCGCGCGACGCCGGCTTCGAGGTGGAGTCGAGTTACGAGGTGTCACCGAGTTTCGGCGCACAGACGCAGAAACTCGCCCTCGGCGGCGTCGTCTTCGCGTTCCTCGGAATGAGCCTGGTCGTCTTCGGGATGTTCCGGACGTTCGTCCCCTCCATCGCCGTCGTCATCTCGGCGTTCTCCGACATCGTCATCCCCGTCGCGCTGATGAACGTCCTCGGCATCAAGCTCTCGCTGGGGACGGTGGCGGCGCTGTTGATGCTCATCGGGTACAGCGTCGACTCCGACATCCTGCTCAACAACCACGTTCTGCGCCGTTCCGGGGGGTTCTACGAGTCGGTCTACCGGGCGATGCGGACCGGCGTCACCATGACGCTCACGTCGCTGTCGGCGATGGTCGTCATGACCGTCGTGGCGACCCTGTTCGGCATCCAGTTGCTGGCCTCCATCGGGACGGTGCTGGTGTTCGGCCTCGCGGCCGACCTCATGAACACCTACATGCTCAATCTCAGCCTGCTCCGCTGGTACAAGTACGAGGGGGTCAACCGATGAATCTCCGGGAGAACTGGCGCATCCTGTTGCTCGTCGCCGTCTTGCTGGCGAGTTCGTTCGCGCTGTTCTCGCCGACGGTCGGCGGCCAGGGCGGGCAGGGAACCGCCTCCGAGGGGCCGACGAACCTGCGCTACGGCCTCCAGCTCTCGGGCGGGACGCGGATTCGCGCACCGCTCGTCGGAGTCGTCGCCGAGGACGTCGACTTCGGCGGCGCACAGCCGCCGGCGGTCGAGCGGGCGGTCGCCCAGCGACTCGACGATGCCGCCGTCACCGACGTGACCGCGCGGACGTACCAGAAT
This sequence comes from Haloferacaceae archaeon, assembly GCA_042216495.1. Classification (GTDB taxonomy): domain Archaea; phylum Halobacteriota; class Halobacteria; order Halobacteriales; family Haloferacaceae; genus Salinirarus. The sequence goes on along the minus strand of JBDGTU010000070.1, from coordinate 7,153 downwards.
TCGCCGAGCGCAGTCGAAGTCACCGCGGAGAACGTCACCACACAGGAACTCGGGAACGCGCTCTCGGCCGCGGGCTACTCCTACGACGCCGACTCGCTCCGCGAGGGCGTCACCGCACAGACCCGTCAGCAGACCGTCCAGGTCCTCTCGAACAAGATCAACGAGGCCGGCCTTCAGGGCGGGACGGTCCAGCAGATTACCACCTCGACGGGCGAGCACTTCATCCTCATCGAGGTCCCAGACGAGAACCGACAGCGCGTTCTCGACCTGGTGAACCAGCGCGGGACCGTCCGCGTCGACGTCTACTATCCCACGAACGGCAACTACACACAGGAGATGGTCCTCCAGCGCGAGGACTTCCAGAGCATCGGGACGGCCCAGCAAGGGGGAGAAGGGCAACAGCCACACGTCCCCGTCGTCATCCGGGAGAGCGTCGCACCCGAACTCCAGAACACGCTCGTTCAGACGGGCGTCGCCAAGCAGGGCGGGTCGCAGTGTACGTACATGCGGAATCCGAACTCGACGAGCGCCTGTATGCTGCTGGTCGTCGACGGGGAGGTCGTCAACGCCTTCGGGATGAGCCCGGGACTGGCGTCCAGCATGCGGAGCGGCGAGTGGGCGCAGGACCCCCGGTTCGTCCTCCAGACGCGCAACTTCTCCGAGGCGCGCGAGGTGGCCATCAACCTCCGTGCGGGTGCGCTCCCGGCTAAACTCGACCTCGGCCCGGGCCGGGAGGGGACGTCCTCGTACGTCTCCCCCGGCCAGGGTGAGAGCTTCAAGTTCGACTCGCTCGTCACCGGCATCATCGCCGTCCTCGCCGTCTCCCTCGTCGTCTTCGTCCGCTACGGCGAGGCCCGCATCGCCGCGCCGATGGTCGTGACTGCGCTCTCGGAAGTCGTCGTCTTGCTCGGCTTCGCCGCCGGCATCGGCTACCCGCTCGATCTGTCGGTCATCGCCGGCTTCATCGCCGTCATCGGGACGGGAGTCGACGACCTCATCATCATCGCCGACGAGGTGATGGCCGAGGGCGACGTCTCCAGTCACCGCGTCTTCCAGTCGCGGTTCAAGAAGGCGTTCTGGGTCATCGGTGTCGCCGCCGCGACGACCATCATCGCCATGAGCCCGCTCGCGGTCCTCTCGCTCGGCGACCTGCAGGGCTTCGCCATCTTCACCATCCTCGGGGTCATCGTCGGCGTGTTGCTGACGCGGCCCGCCTACGGTGACATCCTCCGGTCGCTCATGACCGGGCGCTGACGGGGCGGGTCCCTCCGGGCTCCCGCGCCGCAGGGCGTGGCCAGCGAGGAACCTAGAACTCCGAGAGCGAGGACTGTTCGGCCGCCGCGAGCAGGTCAGTACAGGTCCCCCACGACGTCCGCGCGCAGTCCGGTAGCTCCCCCGTCTCGCGGACGAACTCGCGCAGGAACGTCCGGGTCGTCGGGTCGCTCGGGTAGCCGCTCCCGATGTCGCCGTAATCGTCGGCGAGGGTGTCGATGCGGGCGTCGCGTTCGACCTTGGCGACGACGCTCGACGCACCCACCAGGTCGTAGCGCTCGTCCGCGCCGTGTTCGGCGTCGACGCGCACCTCGACGCCGCGGTCGGCGGCGTCCTCGCGGACGCGGCGAGCGAACCGGTCCTCGCTCACGTCGCCCGCGTCGACGACGACGGCGTCGCCGTCGGCAGCGACCGACGCGACGGCCCGCGCCTGCGCCTCGACGGTCAGTGAGTTCATGTCCGTCGCCGGGTCGTCGATGCGGGCCGGCGTGACGGCAGCGACGCCGACGGCGACGTCGTGCCCGTCGCGAAGCATCGCCGCGAGCGACTCCCGGCGCGCGGGCGAGAGGCGCTTCGAGTCGTCGATGCCGGCGGGGAGTGAGTCGGGGTCGGCGCGCACCGCCGCGGCGACCATCGGCCCCAGCACCGGCCCCTTCCCCGCCTCGTCGGCTCCGACGCGATACATGTCGTGTCGGATTCGGCGGCGGCAGTAAAGCCGTTTCGTCCCCGCTCAGTCGTCGCCGGGCGCGACGAGCGTCGGCATCTCCGATTCGGTTCCCTCCTCGTCCGTCGACGCCACGTCACGTCGGCGTTCGGACTCGGCGATCCAGTCGGCCGTTTCGTAGTGACACACGGTATCTCACCACATTGGCATGTAGGTTCGACGACCAAAACGATTGTGCGAGGGCCCAGACGATGCGGAGAACGTGGTGGAGTGGTCTCGGAAACGAGTGCCTGGAGCGTACGCTCCGGTCACGAGATTTTTCAGGGAGCCGTTCGTGTCGACGGCCATGGGATGCGCCAGGATGACCTCCATCTACCAGACGGAGAGACGGTTCGGGAAGTACCGGTGAACGAATATGGCCGAGAGAGAGAGGAGACGTCGGACGGGACGCCGCCTCGACCAGCGGCTAGCGACCCCGAGGCGTACCGGAGTATGCTCGAAGAATCACGCGCCGTCCTCGACCATCAGGTCGAATTCCTCAACCAGATGGACGACGCGGCACTCCGCACGGTCCGGACGTCAGTCATCGTGATCGGAATCGTCGTCTCCGCCGCCAGTATCGGAACGGGAACGCGGTTGAGCACATTCGACCCCTGGTCGGTCGGGTTAGCGGTAGGCGGGGTGACGTCGCTGCTGTTCTCGATTATCGTCCCGCTGTAACCTTCGGGTAAGCGATGGTCCGATCTGCCAAATCCGACCGCGAACTCGGCGGCTTCCATCAGGACAAAGGGAGCGGTCGGTCCGAGAAGTCCGGAGAACCGGGCGAGGACGGGGCAGACGACGGCTGACCTGACGCGTCCCGTCTCGTTTTTTCACCGACCGGACGAAGTGGTCGTCAGGTACATACTCGTCCGACGCGTTCGGTCGACCATGACCGAGACCGCGACGTTCGGCGGGGGCTGTTTCTGGTGTACGGAGGCGGCGATGAAGGAACTCGACGGGGTGGCCTCGGTGACGTCGGGGTACGCCGGCGGGGAGACGGAGGACCCGACCTACGAGGAGGTCTGTTCGGGCACGACGGGCCACGCCGAAGTCGTCCAGGTGGCCTTCGACCCCGACGCCATCTCCTACGGCGAGTTGCTGGAGGTGTTTTTCGCCACCCACGACCCGACGCAACTGAATCGACAGGGCCCCGACGTCGGCACGCAGTACCGCTCCATCGTTCTCTATCACGACGACGAACAGAGGGCGCGGGCGGAAGCGTACGTCGACGCCCTCGATTCGGAGTACGACGACGACGTCGTGACCGAACTCGAACCCCTGGAGACGTTCTACCCGGCCGAGGAGTACCATCAGGATTACTTCGAGAGGAACCCGAACGACGCCTACTGCCGGATGCACGCCCGGCCGAAAGTCGAGAAGGTGCGCGAGAAGTTCCGGAGCCTCCTGCCGGAGGCCTGATAGTGAGTACTGTAAGCCATTACCGGTGGTTCGCTGGACCGTCCTGGCGAACCACCGGTGAACAGTTACAGTACTCACTATGAGACGGACGGTCCGTCCGACCTACTGGAAGAACGCCTCCTTCTCGAACGGTTCGTCCTCGCCCTCGACGGCCAGGACGTCGAGGGCGGTGACCGTCGCCTCGGTGCCGAGCAGGTCGGCGAGATTGGGCTCCGTCCGGCCCTCGTCGCCCGAGACGAGTTCCTTGATGTAGAGGCCGCCAGCGCCGTGAATCTCGACGGTCGCGTGGCGAGCGTCGACGCGGTCGGCCGCGGCGTCGTACACCTCGCGCGTCCGGGTGCGACTCGCCCGCCGGTGGTCGACGCGATTGGGCGTGTACTGTTCGACCGTCGCGCCGTCGAGGTCGGCGACGGCGTCGGCCAGTTCGTCGGCGGTCACGTCGGCGGCGAACTCGACCTCGGCGCGGTAGGTCTTGCTCGCGTCGAGTTTCTTCACCCGCTCGACCATCCCGTAGGTGGCCAGGCGAAGCCCCTCGACCTCGGCTTTCCCGTCGGCGAAGGCGTTGACGTCGGCTTCCAGGCGGTCGACGTCGACGTCCCGGCGGCGCGGCTCTTTCACCTCGACGACGAACGGGCGGCCCGTGCCGAGCATCCGGGCGTCGACGTCCTCGCGGCCAGCGCCGTGGAAGACGGCGTCGACGCCGTCCATCACGTCCTCGACGACGGGTGCGACGAGTTGCTCGACGCTCTCCTCGTAGAGGTAGCCCGTCCCGCCGCAGTGGTCGCAGGGGTCGCGTCCCTGCCGACCCGAGCCGTGACACTCGCGGCAGGGCCACTCCGTCTGGGGAACGTCGCGTTCGAGTTTCCGGTAGCGGCCGTAGACGAACGCCGAGTTGACGGACGTCTCGACCCGGTCGTCGGCCAGGTCGAGGACGAACTGCACGTCCGGTCGCTCGAAGTCAACCTCGACGCCGGCGAGGTCGCCGACGCGCTTGCCGACTTCGCGGTTGAACTCCATCTTGAACGGTTCGCCGGCGTCGCCGTCGAGGCCGGCCTCCTCGCGCAGGAGGCGTTCGTTCTCCTCGACGAGCGGCGGCGTCCGGGTGCCGACCTGGTAGGTGTCGAACTCGACGCCGTCGACGCTCTCGACGGCGCGTTCGGCCCACTCGTCGAAGGTCGCACACAGGCCCTCACAGACCCAGCAGTCGGCGGCGTCGACCGGGTCGTAGGGCTCGTCGTCGTCGAGTGCGGCGGCGACGCGGAGCGCCTTCCCCCGTTCGGCGTTGGTCAGCCCGAAACTCCGGTCGGCGAAGACGCGCCCGAGACAGGCGTCACAGACGGGGCCGGCGTCCGCGACGGGGCGCGCGTCGTCGAGAATGCTCATGTCGGGAAGCAGGCGTGGAGCGCGTAACTGTCTTGCCTTTCGGGTCAGGCGAGTCGCCCGACCAGCCACAGGCCGGCGAGCGTCAGGGCGACGCCGACGGCGAGGAGAGCGGCGAAAGCGACGACGGCGATGCGCCGGAGGTAGCGACGGTCGAGGGACGCCGCGGTCGGCGCGGCGAGTCGGTCCTCGACGAGGCGCACGGAGCGAAGATTCGCCTTCCAGTAGGCGTCGAAGACGTCGCCGACGACGGGTATCGACCCGACGAGGGAGTCCACGCCGAGGACGAACAGGACCCGGAGGAGCGTCGCCCTGGGGACGTCGGCGGCGACCGCGACGGCGACGACGTACGCGGCGAGGGCGGTTCCCGGCAGGTCGCCGACGACGGGGAGGAGACCGAAGAGCGGGTCGAGGCCGATTCGGGTGCGCGTGTACGGGACGCGGATGGAAGCGTCGAAGAGGTGGCTCAGCGCCCGCAGGCGGTCGAGGTGTTCGGACGCGTCGAGCGGCGCAGTCGCGTCGGGGAGCGTGTCGGCGTCGACCGACTCCTCGGAGCGTCGCAGGTCGGACACGGACCGCAATAAGAGCGGACGCGACTTCAGTATCGGGTGTCGCTCGTGGGCGTCAGGTACGGAACGTGCGGTTCGGGCGAGCGACAGTGAGCTACGACCCCGAACCGCGGGAGCATCTCCCGGAGGCTGCCGGGTCAGTCGGCGGCGAGAGTCGGGTCAGTCGTCGTTCCGTATCACCTCCGCGGATTCCTCTTCGTCGCCGGTCGAGATGGGGTCGCGTTCGTCCTCGCTGAAGCCCTCGGACTGCTCCATGCGTTCCCTGGCTTCGGGGTCGAAGCGCGCCTCGATGTCCTGGTACCGGCTGACGAACGAGAGTTCGTGGTGGCTCTCGGTCGGGTGGTCGAGATACTTGTCTTCGAGGTCCCACTGTCCCCGTTCGTCGTTTTCCGCGAGGTTCTGGAAGTCCTCGTAGACGGCGTGCGCGCCGGAGTGCAGGCCGGCGAGCGTGATGAAGATGTATTGGTAGCCGAGGTCGCCGAGTTCCTGGAACGTCAGTGGGTCCTCCTCATCGGACCACGCGAACGACGAGGAGTAGTTGAACGCCAGGTCGAGGTCCGGATGGGTCTCGTGGATGGTCTCGGCGTAGTCGATGGCGTCGTCGCGGCTCGGGTCGGGCATCTCGGGCCAGACCAGGTCGACGCCGGCGTCGGCGTAGATGCGGCCGCGTTCGAGGTGTTCCTCCCAGTCGCCGTTCGAGGAGCCGTAGGCGTCGGTGCGGGCGATGATGACCGTGTTCTCGTCCTGCTTGGCGTCGACGGCGGCCTCGAAGCGGGCGCGGGCGTCCTCGCGGGAGACGATCTGCTTGCCCGCGATGTGGCCACAGCGCTTGGGCGTCGTCTGGTCCTCGATGTGGACGGCGGCGACGCCGGCCTTCTCGTACTCGCGGACGGCGCGGCGGACGTTGTGGACGCCGCCGTAGCCGGTGTCGCAGTCGGCGACCACCGGGAGGTTCGTCGCCTCGACGATGCGCTTTGCGTTCTCGACCATCTCGGTCATCGTGACCATCTCCAGGTCGGGGAAGCCGAACTGGCCGAGGACGGTCGAGTAGCCGCTCATGTAGACGGCGTCGTGGCCGGCCATCTCGGCCAATCTGGCGTCGAGTGCGTGATAGAGGCCGGGAGCGAAGACGAACTCCTGTGAGTCGAGTCGCTCGCGGAACTCCTCGGCGGCGTCGTTCGTGATGTCGCGCGTGAAGACGTCGGTGTCGAGTTCTTCGGGATTCATCGGTCGGAGAGGGTGGCCTCGATTCGGTCGAGTTGCGTTCGCAGCGCGGCGAGTTCTTCGCGGACGCCGCTCGCGTCGGTCCGGTCGTCACCGAGGTAGGGGACGACGGGCGCTTCGGTCTGCTGTTCGAAGTCGAGTTCGCGGTCAGCGTGTCGGTCTGGGTCCGTCATTGAATGTCTCGCGTCTGTGTGGTGGTCGGTCGCCGATGCCCCGTCCGCCGGAGGCTGCTACGTGTACGGACATTGCATTCCGGAGGATTCGGGGATAGTAGAAAAACATTATGATAAATAATGATAATAGTCTTTAATGATGGTCATGGTGGTTAAACGCCCTTATTTGGGGCGTGGTCACAGGGAACGAGGATTCGGAGTACGTACCACTATGTAGTCGTCTGACGACTCCCGAACGGACGTGTGAGAACGAGTACCGAACATCGGCGTGGTTTCGGTACGTACCCCTATTATAAGCGGCTTTTAGGAGGTACGGGAATCGTACCGGCAATGGCGCACGACTCAGAGCGTCTGTCCGACGGTGCATCGCGGCGGAAATTCCTCGCCCTCTCGGGAGGCGTTGGCCTCGC
>JBDGTU010000032.1:0-19201 GCA_042216495.1 Haloferacaceae archaeon | reverse complement strand
TATTCGTCGACTGACTTGTGGTCGTCGCCAAAGCGTGCGAGAAACTGCTCGCGCAACTCCGCGTGTTCGGCGAGCGCGTCGCGGACGAACTCTCGCAGGTCGTCGGCAGACACATCTTCGAGAACCGTCTCGACGGCCTTACTTTCGTCCTGTGGCGGGTTCGCGGCGATGTCAAGCAGAACCGCGACGACGTGCTTGCAGTCGCCACCACCGTCGTAGGGACAGGTACACCGCGTGTCGATGCCCCGTCCGCTGAAATCTACAGTCACGTCGTACAGATTCGAGCCGCTGACAGCCGCGGTAACGAGGTCGTCGAAGCGGTCGAGGCGCTGAATCCGCCCCTCGTCGCGGTAGTTCTCGCCGCGCTCGAACGCTGCATCGGTGCTCCGGTTCTGGATCGTCTCTCTGTCGACGTTCATGTGTTGCCGTTCGACGCGGGAGCCTAATCGGATTTCGGTGTCCCGTCGTCGGCCTGCCGGTTCGGATCGGCCAGCGCCATCGTCAGCGTCGCCGCGAGGCGCTTGTCCAGCGGTTCGTTTGCTCGGCCACAGTGTGGTGACTGGATACACGCCGGACAGCCGTCCGAACACCCGCAATCGGCGAGCAGTTCCCACGTGTGTTGTAACAGTTCCTCGATGTGGTCGTATCCATTACGAGCGAGTCCGACACCACCGCGGTAGCTGTCGTAGATGAACAGCGCACTCGTCTCTGTCTGCGGGTGGTTCGTCGTCGAGACGCTCCCGACATCACGCCGGTCACAGAGAATGACGAGCGGGAACGTGGCGACGAGAGCGTGCTGGACGGCGTGAAGTCCACCCTCGAACGACCCGGACATCGTCTGCGTGAGTCGTTCAAGCCCCGGCGGGAGCGTCGCGTACAACGCCCGCGTCGACAGCGTCGTCTCGGGCAGGTCGAGTGACTCCTCGCTCAAAACTCCCGGCCTGCCCCGGTGTGCCCATCCGTCACCTGACCTTTTATTCGATGGCGGCATACCGGTATCCATGCCGTTCAGCGTTAGCTGGCACACGTTGCTCGACGAACTCGACGACCTGTCTGACGGTGCGGAACTCATCACGCCGCTCTCGCACGATCGGTTCCGAATCTCGGACGTACAGGAACACCGCGTCGTCGTCAGATTCACCGAGACGGGCGAAAAGCGACCGCTGCAGCGCGATCAGTTCGAGACGCTCTACCGCCGGATACAGGAAGCCGACAGCGAGTTCGATCTCGACCGCCTGCCACCAGACGCCGACCCGTACCCCGCCGTATTGAGTCTCCACCCCCGTTTCGAGATCGACGAACAGACGGGAACGATCACCGAAAAAGAAGACGCCACTGCCACGCAACTGGTGAACGACGAGCCCGACACTGACGACACGGAACGGGTCGAACCTGACGGGCTGGACGTGTATTCAGACGCGTTACTCCTCATCGATGCACTGGAACGTCACGACGTGTCTGATCTCACCAAACTGGAGACGAACGCACTCGTGAACCTCTATACCCTCTGCTCGGATGTCCAGCGGAACGCAAACGAGTTCAGGCAGAACATCGCGGATGTGTTGCTCGACCGGCTGCATCACGACCAGCCGGTCCACGGTCAGTACGGGTCCGTCCAGCGAACCGCTCGCCGCAACCGCTCGCTCAAGGACGACGAACTCGTGTTGAACGCCTTCGAGGCTGCCGGAATCGAGCGCGAACGACTGACGACCGTCGACACAAGCAAGGTAGACGAGGCGCTCGACGTAACTGACCTCTCCGAGAGCGACGTATACGAGATCGACGAGAGCGAGTACGTCCGGAAAGCCGAGGTCGACGAGGAGGTCAAAGAGTCACGCCTCCAGGGATTGAAAGACCGTCTGGCAGCGAGCAACGAGACGGAAACCGACGACCTGCGACGGGAAATAGAGGAACTCGAAGATCGCATCGACGATCTCACTAGTTTCAGTACCGGGACCCAGATGCAGAGCTGAATCGCCTCGCTCAGATGCCTATCAGTAATAAAAATCTCCAAATGCCGGGAGGCGGCATCCGGCTTCTACACGATTCTCATTCGAGACTGTTACGCACTCGACCGGAGATTGAGGTCTCCCCGTTCCCGCGAGCGAAGCGAGCGGGAGGTCGAACGACGAGCGCCAGCGAGTCGTTCGGAAGTCAACAATCCAGAAAGCGACATTTTCCCGCGGACGACGCGAGGCTAGTCGTCCGCGACGGCGGGAGCGACCGGCTTCTCGCGGGGCCCGTCGGGCCGTTCGGAGCGTGGCATCCACGCCAGATTCTCGTCGTAGTGGAACGCGCGGTGGTCCCGCGTCGGGTCGACGACGGTCAGCGAGAGCCAGTCGTTGTCCAGCAGTTCGGTCAGTTCCTCGTGGTCGGCCAAGACGCCGGTGACGTTCTCGACCGGCGCGTGGACGACCGTCGAGAGGCGGAGCGGCTGGTGGTGCGGTTCGTCGTCGTCGGCCATCAGCGACTGCAGTGGGAGGCCAGCCATCAGGTCGCCCCCGTTGCCCTGGTAGACGCCGACGTTCCCGACGGGGTTCTGGGTTATCTTCGACCCGCTCCCGTAGACGGCGTTGTCGACCGTCGAGAAGTAGTACTGGGTATTTATCCACTGGGCGACGACGAGCGGCCCGGTGAGAATCGCTTCGAGCGCGTCGCCGTCGGGGTCGGTCGACCAGTCGTACGAGTGGCGGAACGCGCGGCCGTCGAAGTCGACGTCGCTCGTCAGTTCGCGGGGGCCGACGACGAAGCCGGCGTTCCCGGCGAGTCCCCACTCGGGGCGCGTCTCGGCCCAGTCGGCCGCGCGGCGTTCCGTCTCTCCGACGCCCGCCGCCCCGTCGACACCCATCGCCTCGACGCGCTCGGCCGCCGCGTTCTCGCGTGCGGTGGCGAGGTCGGCACGCAACTGGTCGAGGTCGTCCGCGTGGCTCTCGGGCACGTCGCCGTCGTACAGGTCGATTTCGTCGATCGTCGTATTGTGTTGGGCGGCGAGGAAGACGGTGTCCCCGGGGACGTCGAAGCCGCGTTCGCGGAGTCTCGTTTTGACCTCGGCGTCGTTGCAGATGGCCGCCAGTACGCGGGCGTTCGGACCGCCGGGGTTGCCCGCACAGGCACCACAGTCCAGACTCGAATCGTAGGGATTGTTGGCCGTCTCGCTGGCGTGGCCGGTGAAGACGACGAGGCGGCCGAACTCCTCCCATCCCATCAACTCGAAGGCGGTGGCGGCGTACTCGACTTTCTCCTCGGTGGTCAACCCCACCGGCAGGTCGCCGGCGTAGGTGTGCTGGTGGTCGACCAGCGGCGCACAGAACTCGTGGTCGTCGGGCACTATCTCGTCAGCCGCGTCGAACAGGTCGCGGACGCGCCCGGGGACGAGCGTCCGGGCAGCGAGAGAGAGGCCGTAGCCGCTCCCGGCGGCCTCGACGTAGCCGTAGGCAGTGGCGGCGTTGGCTTCCAGTATCTCGACGACTTCGTCGGCGGCCGAACGGATGCCGGACCAGCGGTCGTGGCGTGCCTGCGTGTCGTCGTCGGTCGGGAACTCGGTGACGTGGTGCTGTGGGTCGAGAATCGGTGGACAGGCATCGACCGACACGTCGGCGTCGTATCCCCGATACTCCATTGGAACGCCGAAGAAGCCGGCGTACCCGTAGGTCTCGTAGTCGCCCGTCGCCTCGACGTGACGGCGGATGACCTCCGAGCGGGTGTCGATACAGAAGACCAGTTGGGCGTCCGGGCGGCCCGATGTATCGCTATCGGCCGTCGACCGGCTCTCGGCAGCGACGGTTCCGACGAGGTCGTCGCGGTAGGTCGCCTCCCACGCACGGAGGAACGAGCGGGCGAGTTCGGCGGCCGGCGTCACGTCCGCGGCGTCGCTGGAGGGTTCCACGTCGGCACCGACGGCGTCCACCAGTGCCAGACGCGCCGCGAGGTACCCTTCTAGCGAAATCGGGTACCTCGACTGCCACACGTCCCCCTCGTCGGCGCGCCGCTTGATGAACCCGGTCCAGCCCGGGAGCGCTGTCAGTTGCTCCTCGAGGATGGGCACCCACTGGCTCTCCGGATACGAGTTCAGCACCGCCTCGATTGCCTCGATTGGCGCTTCGGGGAGGTCAGCGACGACGCCCTCGTCGGGGATTTCGCCGTCGTGCTCGGCCATCTCGCGGAAGGCGGCGTAGAATCCCGCTTCGCGGTTCGGCATCGACCAGTGGGCACGCCCCTCGTCGAGGAAGGCCGACAGCCACTTCGTCAGTACCCGGTCGACGTGGGGTGAGCCAGTGTCCCCGTCATCCGCCTCGGCCGCCGCCGCGTCGGCCATGCGGTCGAGCAGCGTCTCGGGGTCGTCATCGTAGCCCGCCTCGGCGAGTTCCGCCTGGAGTATCTCCGGGGCTATCTGGCCGCGTTCCAGCGCCTTTCGGAACGTCTCGGCGCGGGGGTAGCCACGGCCACCCAGGAGAGCGGACGCCTGCTCGACCGCCTCGCCGAACGGCTGGTCCTCGAACCCCGAGAGGGGGTTGGCCGTCACGAACGAGTGGATGGGCCAGAGGGAGCCGACGGTGGTCGCTGCTTCGTCGATGCTGTCGCGGATGGCGGATTCAGTACTCATTGTAGTCCTCCGTCGAGGTCAGGAGGGTGTTCGACGACGGTTGGGTGGCGTTCAGCAGCGCCACGTAGAGACGCTGGCTGTGTTCGTGGACGCCGGTCTCGATGGCGAGGTAGATGCCGACGAAGCCGACGGCGATGGCACCGTGGAGCAAGGTCAGTTCGGTCGTCGCCGTACTGACGGGCAAGAGCCCCGAGACGCCTTCGTAGACCACGGCGTAGACGACGATGGCCGGGAAGAAGACCAACGGGACGGCCCCGTAGCGGACCGCCGTCGGAAGAGAGGTGTGCTGAATCGCGCTCCGGGCCGCGTGGAGCGTGGTCAAGACCACGAAGAACGTCAACAGGAGGCCGCTGTCGACCTTCGCTCCCTTCCCCGTCAGCACCGCGAACACCACTCCGCCAGCGAGGCCGGTCAGCACCACCACGACGACGCCGACGGCGCTCGTCACGCGCCCGACCGTGTGCGCAGTGGTCTCGCTCGGGCTAGCGCGTTCGATCTGTGCGCCCGAACTGAGGAACTGGTAGGCCTTGTAGAAGCCGTGCAGGATGAGGTGCGTGATTGCGGCCCCGAAGAAGCCGAGGCCGACCTGCAGTATCATAAAGCCCATCTGGCCGACCGTCGAGCAGCCGAGTTTGCCCTTGATGTCCGTCTGGACCGACTTCAGGAGCTTTCCGCCGCTGGCGCTGGCGCCGCCGACGGCGACGATTGCGAGCATGAGCGCGGGGTCGACCGTGATGACCGAGGCGAAGCGGGTCAGCAGGATGCCGCCCGCGTTGACGAATCCGGCGTGCATCAGCGCCGACGCCGGCGTGGGCGCGGTCATCGAGGAGAGCAGCCAGTTCTGGAAGGGAAGCAAGGCGGACTGAATCATCGCCGCGAGCACGAGCGCGCTGGCGGCGACCAGCCACACCGGGCCGCCGAGCGTGGCGGCGGTCGCGCCGATTCCGGAGACCGTCGTCGCGCCGGTCGTCCACCACAGCGCCGTCAGCGCGACGCCGAGGAGCGCGCTGCTGGCGAGGAAGTACTTGCGGGCGACCGCCGCGGCCGCCCGTGCCTGGTCCCAGCCGCTGACGGTCCCGATGAGTTCCGCCATTAGCAACCCCATCGCCAGCCACAGCAGCCCGAACAGGGCGAGGTGGTCGGCCGCGACCAGTCCCATCACGGTCCCCGTGAAGCCGAAGACGCCGGCGAAGAACCTCGTTTTGTGGGCGCTGCCAGCCATGTAGCGGCGCGAGTAGCTGTGGACGACGCCGCTGAAGAAGGTGACGACGACCCACATCAGCACGGTCAGTCCGTCGATGGCGACCACACCGGCGAACTCCCACGCGCCCCCGATTCGGACTCGGGCGACGAGGACGGCGACGCTCGCGGCGAACAGCGACCACACGAGCCACGTTAGTGCAACGGGCACGGACGGCGACTCCGCCGCCGTGTCCGGGAGCGCTCCGACCGTCGGTTTCGAGCTGCGTCCTGACATCGTTTCGCTCATCGTACGACCCGTCCCGGCGACCGAACCGGAATCCGTTTCTGGTCGTTTCTATCCTGTTTTGAGAACAGAACACTTGTTAAATCTATCTATATTCACAAACTGTTCGTTATTTTTCCATTATAGAACGTTATGTTTGTGGAGTTTACGAGCGAGGACAGTTTCACGGGGAGCTCCCCGGTCGGTATCGAAAGGGCGAGTCGACTGGAGCGTCGTCGCCGCCAACAGGCAGCTAGCGCCGTCGACCGCGATGGAGAGTCGGGCAACCCGGCTGGCTCGACCGACCTGGGACGGGTAGTCGTCCGGCACGCGACCGGCCGGACAGCGACCGCACCCTCGTCTAAGAATCGTCTGCCGCGTGATTCGTGGAATCGAACTTTCCGAAGGGCGTCGTCTCGTGGGTCCGTACGAGGACCTCGTCGGCGACGGTGAGCCCCATATCGAGGAGTTCCTGTGCGACGGGCGTGATGTCGCTGTCCGACTCGCCGACGGCAGTAATGAGGAGGTTCTGTTCACCGGTGACCAACTCCTGGACCGAGACGACGCCATCGATTGCCAGAACGTCGGAGACGATGTCGCCGCGCTCGGGTATCGAAGCGGTACAGTAGAGCAACATCCGGAGCGGATACCCCGATTTCTGATAGTCGACGCTGGCACGGTATCCCTTGATTACGCCGTCGGATTCGAGACGCTGGATGCGTTTGCGGACGGTGCTGTCGGAAGTGCCGGTCCGCTCCGCGATGTCTCCGGACGACATGTTTCGAGCGTCTTCCTGGAGTGCATACAGAATTGCTTCGTCCACGTCGTCGATGTCCTGGTCGACCATACCCGTGTGTCCGAAACAGAGGCACTTTACCTTTCGAGGTTGCGCAATCGGAATCTCTACGTGCGGCCGGCCGGAGACGTCGTGCGTAAGCTACCTCCAATTCAGGGACTGCAGCGCTCACCGACGGGACCCCCGTCCTCGCCGGGATTTCGCGTCGGCGCGCTCGATTCGCGTCGGTCAGGAGGGACCGGCGTCGAGGGGAAACTGCCGAAACTCCGTCGGCGTGGCGAGCGCGATGTTCGAGTTGGACTCCAGCACTTCCGGCATCTCGAGGAGGGACTTTATCTGTGCGTTCATCTGGGACGTGTCGACGAACTTTCCGACGGCCAGCACGTCGTAGTAGCCCGTCACCTCGTAGATGCTGAGCAACTGGTCGTGGTCGACGAGGGCCTCCGTGACCTCCGGGAGGTGGCCGCTCCGGACGCGGAGTTGGATGATGGCCGTAATCCGGTAGCCGAGTTGCTCGTAGTCGAGTTTCGGCACGTACGCCTCGATGACCGCGTCGTCTTCGAGCGTTCCGAGGTGGTTCGACACCGTCGTCACGGCGACGTCGAGTTCGTCGGCGATGGAACGCAGACTCACCCGTCCGTCGTCGAGGAGGATGTCGATGATTCGTCGGTCTAAGTCGGGATACGCCATCGTGTGTCGAATGTACTGTGGAGATTCGGAGCGAGCGCGTCGTCCGACCGGCCGGCCGGAAGCGAGGTCACTCGTCCCGAGAGAGGTCGCGAGGGAGTCGCGTCAGACGGCGTCGGGACCGCGTTTGCCGGTACGGACCTGAACGGCGTCCTCGACCGGGAGGACGAATATCTTCCCGTCGCCCGGTTCCCCGGTATGAGCCGCCTCCCGCAGTGCGTCTACGACGTCGTCGACCGGGACGTCGGCGACGACGCACTCGATTTTCACCTTCTGGTGGAGGTCGACGGTGTACTCCTCGCCGCGCCACTGGCTCTTCTTGGCTGGCTGACTGCCCCGCCCGCTCACGTTCGTCACCGTCAGCGACGGCGCTTCGATTTCGGCGAGTGCCTGCTTCGCCGCGCCGAGTTTGTCCGGGCGGATAACCGCGGTCACCATCTTGATGCCGCTATCGGCTTCGGACACGGTTAATCACCTCCGCTCCCGTCGGTGACCATCGGCTGTCCGCTACCGCTGGACCCGTCACCCGTGAGGCCGCCGGAGCCGACCGACCCCTCGACGAACTCGGGGTAGGCGGTGACGCCGTGTTCGCTCTGGTCTAGCCCCTCGGACTCCTCGTTCTCGTCGACGCGCAGTCCGACCGTCACGTCGGCGAGTTTGAACACGGCCCAGGTGGCCACGATGGTCCAGACGGCGATGACGCCGATGCCGACGGTCTGCATGAGCAGTTGCGTCGCCGAGAAGCCCGAGACGGCGAAGACGGGGATGAGCCACGTGCCGATGGCACCCGCGCTGCCGTGGACCGCAAAGACGCCACAGACGTCGTCGATTTTCAGCTTGTCGACCACCCACCGGTAGACGATGGGCGTCTGGACGCCCGCGATGATGCCGAGGACGAGGCCACCGACCCACGTGACGTGAGGCACGGCACCGGTGACGGCCACGAGTCCGGCGAGCAGTCCGTTCGCCGTGAACAGCGGGTCGGGCTTGCCCTCCGTGTAGGTCGTCGTCAGGGCGGCGGCGACGGCACCCGCGCCCATGCCGAGCGTGGTGTTGAGCGCGACCCGTCCGAGGGCAGCACCCTGGAACGCGAGCGCACCGTCCTCGACGGCGAGGACGGTTGCCTGCGTGCCGACGTTGAAGCCATACCAGCCGAACGCGAGGATGAACGTCCCGAGGACCACGAACGTCACCGAGTGGCCGGGAATCGGCTGGCTGTCGCCGCTGTCGTCGTACCGACCCGTCCGCGGTCCGACCATCCACGCGCCGACGAGGCCGGCGAGGCCGCCGAGCATGTGGACGACCGTCGCGCCCGCGAAGTCGAGGTAGCCGACGCCGAGAGCGGAGCCGATGAACCCGCTCGACGAGAGCAGACCGCCGCCCCAGGCGAAGCCCTGGATTACGGGATAGATGACGGCCGTGAGCCCGATGGAGTAGAACACGTACGCCTTGAACTTGATGCGCTCCGCGACGGCCCCGCTGACGATGGTCGCGGCGGTCATCGCGAACACCGCACCGAAGAGCCAGCCGACCCACGCGTTGGCGTCGTTGATGTACCCGAACGCACTCGCGACGGAGAACGACCCGGAAGAAGACGTGAGGCCGCCCGCGAGGCCAGCGACGCCCAACCCGACCAGGAAGTAGACCAGGACGCCCATCCCCCAGTCCATCATGTTCTTCATGAGGACGTTCGCGACGTTCTTCGCTCGGACCTGTCCCGCCTCGAGCAGCGCGAATCCCGGCTGCATGAAGAAGATGAGGAACGAGACGGTCAGCACCCAGACGGTGTTGATGCCGCTCGACAGGACGCCGAGGTCAACCATCGAAACCCCCTCCGACGTCGACGACGTCCGAAAGGACAGTCGCTTCACTCACAGTCATATATTCACCCGTTCGTAGCTACGTTCGCCGAAACTAGTGCTATCACTAACCGATACCGGCGTATTATTGCTGGATTGTCCATCCATCATCACGGCTGGCCGAACGAACATCCAACATAAGATAGTTGCGTGTTATGATTAAGGAAGAATCTATAGAATAGGAATAATATGTACGGATATAAGGACCAGTTCAGGCTTCGAGCGGCGCTTCGAGTTTCGCCACGTCGAGGCGGAGTTCGTTGGCCGCGTCGTCGAACGATTCGACCTGACCGGCGACGACGAGGCGCGTCCGCGGCGTGGGGCCGATGACGACCGCGTCGCCGACCTCGAACTGTGTGACCGGCTGGTCGAGCGTAAGCCGGGCGCGACATTTCTCGGGGTGATTGACGTCGACGAAGTCGATTTCGTCGACGACGACGTCACGTCGTTCGTATTCGCGCGCGACGACGAGCGACTCGGTATCGTCGAGAGACTGTTCGTCGAGTGCCTCGTAGGCGTTCACCGTGGGTTTGTATCCGCCGCCGGGCCCGGGGATGCCCTCGACCAGATTGAGCGCGGTGAGACTCTGCATCTGTCCGCGAACCGACCCCGTCGTCCGATCGACGGCCTCGGCGATTTCCTCTCCCGTCATCGGCTCTTCCGTCGACCGGTACCCGTCGACGAGTTCGGCGAGGATCTCCTGTTGGCGGTCACTGAGTTCCATCGGTTAGGTTCCGTACGGACCAGGGGAAAATAGGCGTTCTGATTGACAGCCTCTCACGACGGCTGGCACAATGATCGTGGACGTATCGGGTGATATTCGTGAGTAATCCGTGCCAAACCCCGGAGAAGTGGTCGTTCGCAAGATGCGGGTCACTCGTCCCAGCGGCGTAGCACCGCGACGCACGTCTCGACGAACCACACCATCCACGCGACGAAGAGGACGAGGTAGACGCCGTACCGCAGGGCCGTGTTCGAAACGAGTTGCGATGCGACGAGGAGGACGCCGAGGACGCTCACGGCGGCGACGTTCCGGCGGTTGGGTCTGAGTGCGTCACGGAGTGCGTTGAGGAGCATGTGTGGCGTCGGCCGCCCGCGAGGGACGGCAGCCCTGCTCGGCGTTTCGTCGGAGATGCAAAAAACGCGTCGTCGCTCCCCCGGACGTGCTCACGGCTCTCCCGGGAGCACGGGAACCTCGACAGTGACGGTGGATCCGGTTTCGCCGTCGGAATCGAATCGAACGGTTCCGTCGGCGATTTCGGCCCCCCACTTGGCGATCCACAGTCCGAGCCCGCTGCCGTGTCTCAGTGCGGTTTCGGTCCCGTCGTCGAGGACCGCGATCTCGTAGTCGTCGATGCCGGGGCCGTCGTCGGACACGTCGACACGGACGCGGTTGCCGTCGAACCGAACGGTGACGCGAACGTGGGGATCGTCGCCGGAGTGGTGTTCGGCGGCGTTCTCGACGACGTTCGAGAAGACGGGGGTGAGCAGCTCCGCGACGGCGACGTCCCGGTCGGGGCGGTCGAAGTCGACCGTCACCTCGGGGTACGCCTCGCGAACGGTCGCGAGGCACTGTTCGAGGAGGGTGACGAGCGACTTGGGGGTGCGGTCCTCGCGGCCGCGTTCGAACAGTTCGATCGCCTCCTGGCCCTTCCGACCGATTTCCGTGATTCGCAACGCCCGCTCTTTGATTATCCGGGCGTCGTCGTTCGGAACCCCGTCGGCGTAGCCGTGGATGACGTTCGTCTCGGTTCGGATGTTGTGACGCAGTGCGCGATTGAGTACCTCGAGGCGCTGTTGCTGGCGCAGGTGCTGGCTGACGTCGTGGAAGGTGACGACTCGGCCGATGGCTCGCCCCCGGACGTTACGTATTCGAGTCACGGTGACGTCGTACTGACGACCGCCCGAGGGATCACCGATCGTCAGGTAGCCCGGGAGCGCACCGTCGTCCGGTAACCGGTCGTACTCTGGGACGACGTCGCCCGCGTGCCTCCCGAGGACGTCTCGCGAATCGAGCCCCAGGACGTCGAGGGCGCTGTCGTTCGTCTCGACGACGTAGTCGTTCCGGTCGACGACGATCGCGCCCTCCTGCATCCGGTCGAAGAGGAGTTTGCGCGCGCGGGTGTTCGGTGCGGGGCTCGTTCCGAACAGTCGAAACCGGGTGAGCGCGTTGAGATACGCGACGCCGGAGACGGAGAACGCGACGGGCGTCGGGTCGATACCGGACGTCGGGAGCGCCCCGGCGAGAAACAGGACGTTCGTCACCCACGGGGCCAGCAACCCCACGAGGAGGGTCGCTCCCTGGCCGCGGAACGTCGTGGCGTCACTGGTGAGCAAGCCGGCCAGCGGGACGATTCCGAAGAGGCCGAGGAGATACGTATACCCCGCGATCACCCAGTACCAGGCGCCGCCCTGTTCGAGCTGCACGACGCCGTTCGTCTCGACGCCGAGGGGGCGGACGTACAGCAGGTGGTGGAACTGGCTCGTCAGGGCCAGTACGACCGTGATCGCCGGGACGACGGAGAGTAGCGCCACGTACCGGGGGCGGACGTACTGGTCGTGGCCCGTGTACTCGAGGGCGAACAGGAACCACGCGACGGGAATGACGACGACGCCGATCCACGCGAGGTCGGTCCAGAGTAGCTTGGCGTCGAAGGTCGTCGCCTGGAGTTTGAAGACGATACACGTCGACCACCAGCTCTGACCGACGAGTAACGCGACGAGGGGGACCGCACCCGGTTCGGGCCGTTGTCGCCAGGCGAGGATCGTCGCCGCCGTGCCGACGGCGATCGAGACCAGCAACGCTGGAACGAGAGGGATGGCCGTAAACACCGCTATCGGATAGTCGTCAGGCCCCCATATCAAATACTCGCCGGTCGCCCATCCGGCCCGAGACGCGTCGCCCGGTCCGCGTCCATCGGAAAAAGCCCCGCACCGGCGACGCCGGTTCAGAGTCCGTTTCCGAGCAGGCCGACGACGACGGCGAAGACGATCAGGTGTTTGGCCTCACCGGCGATCGAGAGCCGCCGGTAGCGGTCGGTCCGGCCGACGAACGCGGCGACGACGAGTGCGTAACCGAGTCCGACGAGCACGGCGACGGCGACGGCGACGGAGAGCAATCCGCCGAGGTACGCGAGCGCGAGGAAGACGATCAAGAAGAGGTCGAGGCCGTAGAGCGCCCGTCGCGTCCGGCGCACGCCGAAGACGACCGGCATGGTCGAGACGCCGATGGCGGCGTCCGCTTCCATGTCGTCCAGATTCGGGATCTCCGTGTTGACGAACGTGTCGAGGAAGAAGTACGTGAACACGACGGCAGCGGTCGGCGTGAACGCCGCGTCGGCGAACGCGAGCGGCAGGAAGACGAGCGCGATCGCCCACGCGAGCGCGACCACCGCCGAGTTGACGACGAGCACGTCCTTCAGGCGCTTGAAGTACGCGCCGAGCGTCGGGAGCCAGTCGGAGGCGTAGAGGATCCAGAACGCCCCGGGGAGGAGCGTAACCGCGAGGGCGAGCGGACCCCCGGTGACGGCGGTGGCGATTGCCACGCCGTACGCCGCCGCCGTCAGGACCGAGAGGGCGGTCTCGTGACGGCGCACGAACGCGGACTGTCGCGGAGTCGATAGCTCGTCCGTCTCGACGTCCGCGAGCCGGTCCCCGGCGTAGATGGCGAAGGTGACGAGGCCGACCACGATCGGTGCCGGGCTCGGCGGCAACGAGAGTGCGATCATGACCGTCGCGACTTCGACCATCGCGATGACGACCAGGTACGCGGAACTGAACACTAACGCGTCTTTCGTGCGCTCGCCGTAGTCGAGCAGTGACGTGACGAGCGTGCGATACCACGGAACGTCGCTGTCCGAGTGAGCGGACAGCGTTCTCGTTTCGCTAGACATTGTTCGGAGTCGACGGCTCGCGTATCGAGTAACCGATACGTCGGCCGCCGAGCCAGCGTACGATTCAACGAACCGTCAATTGTGGGGGCGGTCCGTGTCACGCCGGCGCGGGCGAACGCCTTCGAGCGGCGACCGGACGCCGGGGACGTAGTCGCCGGCCTCGCTTCGACGCGCCGGGTCGTCGTCCGCGGGGCCAGCGGCCGTCGGGTCGCCGTTCACCGGGTCGTCGCGACGACGGCACGGAACGCCCTCCGTGTCACAGTAACGTTCGAACCCGTGTCACAGCCGACCGCGAGATTGCGTGCGATCGGGAGTCCGATGGCTTTCAAACGCGACGATAGGTCGAGACGACGCTCCCGTTGACGCCCCAGTAGACGTACGTCGCCGACGCACGGCCGCGGGCGCTCCGGGCAGAGACGTCGAACGCGGCGGCGACGACGACGGTCTGGTTCGTTCGGGACTGCGTGACGATGCCGTCGGTGGCCACGCACGGCTCGAACTCGCGCATCTTCCCGCCGGGACAGGACGTCTCGACGAACCGGACGGCTGCGGTGTGGTTGAACGCGACGTCGTAGACGATGCCCCGTCGCGCACCGGCGTCGTCCAGTCGACGCAGGCCGGTGGCGAGTCGGTCGCGAGCGCGCGCCGCGACGACGGCCTCGCTCCCGTTCGTGTACGCGCCGTCCGTGGCGGCCGTGGCCGCCCGAACCGACCGCTGGAGGTGGCCGTCCGCGTCGGCGAGGGCGTCGGCGTGGTCGACGCCCGACCGGACGTCGGGGTGGTGGCCGAGCTGGACGTAGGCGGCGAGCATCGGGACGAAGGCGACCGCCACCGCGACCGCCGCCACGAGGACGAGTTGTCCTCGCGAGGCCCCCGTCATCCGTACCACGCCTCCACGACGACGGGTCCGTACCGCGTCGGGACCGTCTCTCGACCCACGGCGACCGTCGGCGGCGGTGCGGGGCCGAACGACCCCACCGGCGTCCGGACGTGGACCCGGACCGTCGTGGGGACGAGAGTCGCGAGGCGCGCCCGGGCGAACGCCCGTTCGCGTGCGAACGACGCCGGCGTCCGCGCGAGCGCCACGACGAGCGTGACGTTCCCGGCCGTCGCGGGCGACGCCCCGAGCGTCGTCGCCGCGTCGTCAGCGTAGCGGTCGAGTTGCTGCGAATCGGTCGGTGGCGGCGCGAGGCCGAGGCCGAACCCGGCGGCGACGCCGAGAATCAGGAGGACGCCGATGCCAGCCTCGAACACCGACAGCGAGAGCTGTCCCCTAGCCATCGACGGTCACCGCCAGCGTCCGCGCCGTCGTCTCCCGACGACGATACGTGAGCGTGACCGTCCCGGAACTGTTCTGGGTCGCCGTCGCCAGCCGGACGGTCGTCGATTCGGCCGGAGCGAGCGAAATTGTCGTCGTTCCCGCCACGCCTCGCCGTTCGTGGAGGACGACGCGGTCGTTCGCCCGGACCGACTTCACGACCGCCTCACCGCCCACGTCGACGCGGAGACGCGCGCGGCGGACGCCGCGCGGGACGCGAACGGACCGGCTTCGCGAGAGGTTCACCGTCCGACTGACGGTCGTCCACGTCGCGACGAGGACGCCCCGGCGGACGGTGACGCCGGCGGCGGGCGTCCCCCGGCGGACGACCGTCTCGTCGCCGAGAGTGACGCGGAGTGAACGCCCCCTCGCGGCCGGCGCGAGACTGTCGACGTCGGCGGCGGTCATCCGGTCGACGCCGCTCCGATTCACCACGTTCGCGTCGACGGCCCACGGCGCGTCGGGCGCGACGAGTCGGTCCGCGACGGCGGCCGCGGCGTGGCGTTCCTCGGGGACGCGGTCCGCGTCAGCCAGTGCGCCGTCGGCGATGGCGACGCCGAGCGTCGTCACCGTCGTGAGCAACACGAGAGCGACGACCAGGGCGAAGAGGTTCGCCTGGGCCCTCGCCGCACCCGGACGCCGGTCCGCCGTCATCGTAACGTCACCCGAAGCCCGTTCCCGCTTCCCCGAACCGCGACGCTCGCCGGTCGACTGCTCTCCCACCCGCCCTCGACGCGCACGACGCGCGACGGGAGGTCGAGGCGGACCGCACCGCCGATTCGCGGATGGGGGTGGTCGAGGACCAGCGCGTTTTCGCGGACGCGTATCGAGTACGCCCGTCCGCGGAGCGTCTCGGGAAGGTCGACCCGGAGTTCGACGGACACGGCGTCACCAACCTCCGGAACGGCCGATTCGACGCGCTCCGCCGCCGCGACGAGCGTCCGGTCGCCGAGTTCCGCCCCGGCGGCCGCCCGATAGGACGGCACGACGCCCCCGTAGAGCACCGTCGTCAACAGGACGACGAAGAGGACGACGAGGCCGGCTTCGAGCAGTTTGCCGACGACTGGCGCGACGGCACGGTCAGACACGCCGAATCACCAGCCCCAGGTCGTGGACTGTCACGGACGCCTCGTCGGCGGCGGGGAAGCGGGCGACGACGCTGACGACGCCGTCGTCGTCGAACGCTCGGCGGGCGGTGCTCGCACCGCGCTCCGCGAAGAACTGTTCCCAGACGCCGGGCGTCGCCGTCTCGACGGCGAGACCGTATCCCACGTGATTCGAGAACGTCCGTCGGTCGTGGGTGACGTTCGTCCGGAGGACTGCGCCCGACGACCCGGGGGCGAATCCCGTCACGCCGTCCGTCCCGAGCGTGGGGAGGCCGACGAACAGGCGGCCGTCGCTCGCCGCGACGGGCGGGTCGACGCGGAGGTTCGCGTTACCGGGCGAACCGGTGATTACGGCACCGCCGAGATAGGCGACCCGGGCGGAGTACTCGCCGTAGACGAGAGCGTCCGTCCGCCAGGCCGCGAGCGTCTGCCGGCCGCCGACGAGGCGGACCGTCCGGGGGACGGTACGGAACTGCCCGCTGGAGACGGCGATGCGCCGCTCGTGCGGCGTTCCGGCGTGCGGGTCGAGGGCGGCGTCGAAACCGCGGACGACCCGCCCGGTCTCGGCCGCTCGCGAGCTATCCTCGACGACGGTGCCGATGGTCGCCGTGAGGGCCGCGAGGCTCAATACGGTAATCGCGAGGAGCAGGGCGACGCCGACGACGGCGGTCTGTCCCCGACGGCTGGTCGTGACGGTTCGGCGGTCAGTCGTGACGGTTCGGCGGTCGGTCATATCATCCCCACCCCGGCGAAGACGACGTAACAGGCCGCGACGAGGAGTCCCGAGTGCAGGAGCGCCTCGTAGCGGCCGCGACTCGCCGTCCCCGCGAACCACCCCGAGGCGAGCATCGTCGCCTGCGTGACGACGTAGATTCGAAAGCGCTCCCGCGGCAGGTCGATGGCCGTCGCGTTGAGGACGTAGCCGCCCGGTCCCTCGACGGAGGAGAGCTGTGCGAACCCGTCGAACACCTGCATCCCGACGGCGACGGCGATGCCGATGACGAGCAACGCCGTCGTCCACCCGACGGCGACGTAGACGAGCAGGTTCGACCGGAGTTCGCGCTTCTCGTGGTAGAGCCGGCCGATTTCGGTCTGGAGCGTATCGAACACCGCGCCGGCGTCGCTCCCGGCATCGAGCGCGCCCGTCACCAGTCCCACGGACTGCTCGGCCAGCGGCGTGCCGACTCGGGAGACGAACCGGTCGAGCGCCGCCGTCCGCACGTCCACGTCGTTGGGCTCCCGGGTCGCCAAGCTCAGGTTCAGCGCCAGGTCGGCCACGTCGGGATTCAGCGCGCCGAAGTCGACGTCGCGAGCGACGACTTCGACGGCCTCCTGAAACGGCCGACCGAGATTGACGTGACCCGAGACGGCGTGGGCGAAGTCCTTTATCTGCCGGTCTTTCGCGTCGTCGAGTCGCGCGCGGCGGACGGAGACGAGTCCGACCGGCACCGCGTAGGCGACGTAGCCGAGCAATACCACGTTCGTCGGGCGGTAGCCGACGTACCAGCACCCGACGGCCGCGGCGACGGCGACGAATAAGCCGACGACGGCCGCACTGGCCGGGTTGATGGCGGCGGTCAGCACGACGCTCGATGCCGATTCCGGACGCTCGTACGCGACGGTCTGACCTGGGGGACGGAGTTCGCCGACGACGACGCTCGCGCCGATGCCGAGGACGAACACGAAGGCGGCGCTCGTGTAGACGACGATGCCGCGTGCGGACGTCGTCCCCAGCGGCGTCGCGACGGGTTCGGAGAGTCCGGGGGCGATGACGGCGAGAACGGTCAGCACGATGACCAGCAGCGTCGGCAACACGAGCAACACCATGAACATCTCCGAGAGCAGTTCGAGAAAGCCCTGCGCACGCTGTCTCGCCCTGTCCTGCCGGTGGCCGAGCATCCGGCTCTCCATCCGGAGATACGTCGCGAGTTCCTCCTCGCCCTGTTCGGCGTGCTCGCGGAACTTCAACAGGAACGGCGAGAGCAGTTCCCGGGACGGCGTGTCGCGGGCGACCCGCCGGAGGCCCTCGTTCAGGCTCCCGGTGAGTGCCGCCGTGTTCAGCACCTTTCGGGTCGCGACCGCGGTTTCGCCGTAGGCGTCCGTGCTCGCGACCTTCCGGAGCATCTCGCGGTGGCCGTCGCTCCCCGACGAGAGGACGTACAGATACCTGACTGCGCCGGGTATCGTGCGCTCGATGTCGCTCCGCCGGGCCGACGCGCGCCACGCGAGATAGCGGCCGCCGAGGCGAACCGTCGCCGCCTTGGCAGCGGCAGCGACGACCAGGGCGGCAGCGGCGGCGACGACGATTCGCGGGACGGCCGGCAGTCCCACCCGTCGAACGACCGGAAGGCTGCCTTCGAGGAACGACGCGGCAGCGGCCGGAAGGGCGGGCGAGGCCGCGACGACGACGAGCCCCGTCAGGACGCCGACGACGCCGGCGACGACCCACGACGCGCCGTAGACGCGCGCGAGGAAGACGTCGAAGCTGACGCGGAGGTCGGTCCCGCGGTAGTGTCGCCGGTCGCGGGCGTGACGCCGGCTGTCGGCGTTGCGGGCGAACAGGGCGTACAGGACTCGGTCGAGCACCGACAGCGAGGACGCGGTGGGAGAGGACGCGGGGTCGACGGTCGCCTCCGCCTCGTCGACGGCACCCTCCGTCACGCCGACCCGCCCCGTTCGCCGTCGGCGAGTTGCCGTCGAACGCGTTCGACCGTCGCCGCCTCGTCGGTGCGCAGGTCCGAGATGAAGCCGAACAGTCGGTCGAAGTCGGTGACGTCCTCGCGGACGAGATACCGGACGTACCGGTGCTTGCGGTGGAACTCGGACTCGACGGCCTCGACGTCACGGTCGGTCCGGTCCGCGATGCGACGAAAGAGGTGAAATCCGAGGGCCCGTCGGTCGTCGTCGAGCTGCGGATGGTCGTAGTCGAGACGGAAGGTACCGTCCGTGTCGCGTTCGGCGACGCTGTTCCAGTAGAGCGTCCGTCCGCCCTTCTCGACGACGCCAGAGCGGAGTCGGCCGGTTCCGTCCCGGTCGTCCAGCGCCTCGTACTCGGACGCCGAGAGGAGTTCGACGGCCTCGCTGACGTACCGGTCGCCGTCGACGTGGTGCGGGAAGACCACGAGGTCGATTTCACGCAACAGGTAGGGCGGGAGCCCCTGCTCGATGACGCGGTTGATGAGCGTGTCGACGTTCTCGGCGTGGGTCGTCCCGATGACGCCGTGGCCCGTGTTCAGCGTCTCGCCGAACGTCTCGAAACTCGCGGGAGTGTTGATTTCGGCGATGACCTCGACGTCGGGATTGAGGTAGTTCGTCTCGGTCATCAGTTTCGCCATCGAGACGCGCTTGTACTCGTTCTCGTGGTCGCGCGTCGTGAGCGAGATGCCCGTCTCGTGGGGCAGGCGGACCTCGCGGGACCCCTCGTCGATGCTGACCGGCCGGTCGTCGTAGGGGACGAAGGGCATGTGGGCGTTC
>JBDGTU010000072.1:0-19308 GCA_042216495.1 Haloferacaceae archaeon | reverse complement strand
GAAGTGCTCGGGAGGAATTGTCGGTTCCTTCAGGGTGAGAATACCGACCCGGACAAGGTCGCCCGTATCCGGGAGGCGATCGATGCGGAAGAGCCGGTCTCGGTCGATCTCCGTAACTATCGGAAGGACGGGACGGAGTTTTGGAATCATCTCGAAATTGCACCTGTGCGAGACGATACCGGCGAGGTCGTCAACTGGATCGGCTTCCAGCAGGACGTGACCGAGCGAAAACAACGCCAAGAGCAGTTAGGGGTTCTCGATCGCGTACTCCGGCACAATCTGCGCAATGATATGAACGTGATTCGAGGACGGGCCGAAACGATTCAGTCTGAGGCCTCGAGTGAGGTTGCCGCCGCCGCTGGAGCGATTGTCGAGAAGAGCGACGAACTGCTTGGGCTGGCTGAAAAGGAACGGCAGATAACGGAGCTATTGCGTGAGGAACCGACGCGGAAAGAAATCGAGGTATGTGAGCGACTCGAGCAGATTACGTCGCGCGTGGAATCGGAGCACCCGGAAGCGACGATCACTGTTGAGTGTTCTGAAGAGGTAACCGTCCGGGCGACGACAGAGTTTGGAGAGGCGATGAGGGAACTCGTCACGAACGGGATCGTTCACAACGACTCATCGTCGCCGGAGGTCACCCTCTCCGTCACCCAGTCTGATGAGACTGTTCGTATTGATATAGCTGATACTGGGCCCCGGATTCCCGAGATGGAACGGAACGTATTGGTGAGCGAAACAGAGCAAACACCGCTGTACCACGGGAGCGGTCTGGGTCTGTGGTTGGTTAACCTGATTATCACCCGGTCAAACGGGACTATTACCGTTGCAGAGAATGCGCCAGCCGGCAACATCGTCAGCATATATCTGCCGCAGTGACACTTCCATTCAGATCCAGTAGTGCCGAATACGTGCGTTCTGTTCATCACGAGCGATTTTGACACAGATCAGAGAGTACTGTTTCACTGAGTTCGGTAAGAGCCTGAATGATTCGCATACTCGTGGCACCATATTGTTTTGATTTTCCCCGCTCGAGGTCCGACCTGCTACTGCCAACTACGATGCTAGCTCCGCTTATAAACGGCGTCAAAACCACTTATAAATCAAATCAGGGTCGATTTGCGTCGGATTCCCCTCTTGCGATTGTCAGCTCCAGAGTACTAGCAGAATTACATCACGGATGCTCATCAACGCAGTCTTCCCGAACTAGGTCCCCTATGTGTCCCCAAAATACGGGTAATGCGGCAGATGTTCGGCTCAGACTGACGTCTCGCGCCCTCGGCGGGTCGGCACACCGGCACGCAGTCTTTTTCGCTCGGGCTCGCAGCCGGTCGAGACACACGAGTACTCGGCGTCCGTGCTCTCGGGACGACGCGGTGCTTTGCAGGTTTCACCAGCGTTAACCCGCTCTGCTCACCCTGGACGGACGTGTCTCGCGAAATCGTGCGCCGGACGAGGGCGGTCGGGCGCACGTTGCGTTCGAATCGTGCGCTCGCCGGATGTCTGTTCGGGACGTGGTTGCTGACGGTCGCGACTCACCACTACGTCGTCGCGCCCGCGAGCGTCCTCTCCCGAATCGCGACGGACCTGGGAGTCACCTCCAACACCGCAGTTTGGCTCGTCAGCGCGGTGCCGGCTTCGTGGGCAGTCACGAATTTCGCGCTCGGCGTCTGGATCGACCGAATCGGCGATTACCGGACGGTAGCCGTCGGCACGGCGGTCGTGCTTCTGGCAGGTATCTGGAGCTGGTGGGAAGGCAGACGGGGAGCGTTCGTCCCGTTACTCGCGTCACGGCTCGTCGCCGGAATCGCTATCGGCGTAATCTGGACCGCGTCGACGAACCTGGTCGGTGGGGCCGTCTCCAGCCGCAATCGCGGCACGGCCATCGGGCTCTTCGTCACGAGTGCGCCAGCCGGGTTCGCACTCGGACAGCTCTCGACGCCGTTTATCGCGTCCGCGTTCGGCTGGCCCGCCAGCTTCCTCGTGATGACCGTCGCTGCGCTGGTCGCGTTCGCCCTCCTCACGATGTCGGTACGTGGGCTCGCCGTCGAGCCGACGGTCAA
Source organism: Haloferacaceae archaeon (assembly GCA_042216495.1). Classification (GTDB taxonomy): domain Archaea; phylum Halobacteriota; class Halobacteria; order Halobacteriales; family Haloferacaceae; genus Salinirarus. The sequence goes on along the minus strand of JBDGTU010000072.1, from coordinate 17,245 downwards.
CACCGCGTCGATGCGGACGAACTTCACGGCGGTCGCACGGCACCGGACGGTCTGGTACGGCTGTGCGATGGCGTTCGCCGCCTACTCCTACTATCTGTTCGTGAACAGTTGGCTCCCCACGTATCTCGCCCGGGAGTTCACCCTCTCGACGACCATCAGCGGCGCGCTCTCGGCCGTCTTTCCGGCGATGGGCATCTTATCGCGGGCCGGTGGTGGCGCGCTCTCCGACCGGATTCTCGGTCGGCGACGCCTGCCCGTCCTCCGGGCGGCCTTTCTGATTTCGCTCCCCGTCGTCGTGGTCCTCGCCTGGACGCGCCGACTCGTCCTCGTGCTGGTGGCCCTCGTCGTCGCCGGATTCGTGATTCAACTCACGTTCGGCGTCGTGTACAGCTACGTCCGTGAGGTCGTCGACCCCGACATCACCGGTACGGCACTGGCGTTTCTCACGACGGCGGGCATCTCCGGCGCGTTCTCGGCCCCGCTCATCGCCGGGGCGCTTATCGAGTGGACCGGTGGATATCTCTCGGCGTTCGCGTACGCGACCGTCGTGGCTTCGATTGGCCTCGGACTGTCGTGGCTCGCGCCGGAATCTCCGTGACCCTCGGCGACACGCTCCGGCCTCCCGTAAGGCGTCCTTGGTACCGGCGTCTCCGCCATCGAGACGTATCCTGGGGCCGCTACGCCGGGTTCACGCGGTTGCCTCCATGCGTTCGAGTTCGCCGGCGAGTTCGTCGAACAGTGTCGCCGCTCGCTCGTCGTCGTACGCCTCGTGGTACTCCTTGGGCACGCCCCGCTTCGCGAGGTTGACGTGCCGATTCGGCGTCACGTCGTGCCGTTCGAGGCTCTTTCGCGCGCATTCGAGCGGACAGCCGTCGATGACGAGCATCGGCCGTCCGGACGTCGCGGTGTCAACGAGCGGCCCGACGTCCCCGCCGACGCCGGCGATACACGACATCTCCGCGAGGCGCTCGCGGTCGAGTTCGACGGCGAGGTCGTTGGCCATCTGTGCGGCGCTCGAACATCCCGAACACGAGTAGACGAGCGGAAGTTCGTCGTAGCTTTCGGACATCGAAGTCGCGTTTCCGCCGGCGCGTCGAAAGCGTTGTCCCGAACGACGTTCGCGTCCGTGGCGCGACCCGTTCGCGTCGAGGGGGCGTGACGCTCCCGGCGTCGGGACGCCGTCGAAACGGCGGCGGCTCTCGACTGCCGTCCCGTTCGGAGAGCGAGCGTCCCGGCCACGCGGGGAGTCGGTCGCGGACCGCCCAGCCACCTCCGGCGAACGCCAGGAGAACGGCGACGGCCAGCAGTGCGCCGACGGGGCCGACCGGGGCGTGAACAGGAAGGCGGCCGCCCGCCCCCACGCCGGCAGCGTCGTCGCGTAGACGGCGAGAGCGACGAGGACGCCGAACACGGTCGGCATCACGACCCTCGCCATCCGCTCGATGCCGCCGCGGACGCCGAGCGAGACGACGCCGCCGGTCAGCGCCGTCGCGACGACGAAGTAGCCGACGGGGAGCCAGCCGGCCGTGAACGACGCGAACGTCGTCTTCGGTCCGGCGAACCAGGAGACGAGAAAGCCGAGCCGTGAGGAGCACCGCTCCGTCGTCATATCCTCCGTGCGTCCGTCCGGGAGTTAAATGGACTACTCACGTGCCCCCGCTCGTTTTGACGCTCGCCGACCCACACGCCCGCATGGCGAACCTCAGCGAAGTCGCCGTCGTCATCGCGAAACGGGGACCGGGCGAGTGGGCACTCGAACTCGCGGACGGCGAGACGGTCCAGCTACGCATCGCGGAGGCCGACCGGGAGTCCCTGGAGACGCGGGGCTTCTCCGCCGAGGGACGCGACGAGGCGGCCGAACTGGAGTACGAACTCTCGACGGGTCCTCTACCCGGCGGCCTGGTCACGCTGTACCGCCGCCCGTTCGGCGCGGAGGAGTGGGAGGAAGTGGGCGAGGTAGCCGACGCTCACGAGCGGTCGTAGTCGCCGCGCCGCCGAGACAAGGGTTTACTCCGTGGCATCCGTAGTCACCGTCATGGCCGAGGTCAGCACCGACCGACTGGAGGAGGAACTCCGCGGACACAACGTCGACGTCCAGTCACTGGACCCAGGTGACCCCCTCGAACTGACGTACTTGACCGCCTTCCCCGGTCCCGAGGTCAACCACACCGAGATGGGCCAGGCGCTCACGGCGTTCGTCGAACTCGCGGCGGCCGGCGAGTGGGAGCCGAGTCGCGTCGAGGCCACCGTCCTCCGGAGCGACGACGACGTGCAGGCGACGTGGCACGCCGAGGCCGAGTGGTTCCGCGAACTCGCGAGCTACGACATCACGGAGACCGAGTTCTCGACACGGGTACTGGAGACGGTAGAATGAGTGCCTGGCGGTCGCGCACGTCGACGCCGGCCCCGGACCGCCCCTCGCGGTTCGACTTCTCGAAGGTGGACGCCGACTTCGAGAGCGACGGACGGCGGTGTGCGGGGTGGCTCTACCGTCCCTCGGGCGTCTCGGACCCGACCGTGGTCGTGATGGCTCCCGGCTTCGCGGCCGAACGGACGTTCGGCCTCCCGGCAGTCGCCGAGCGCCTCGCCGAGGCGGGATACGCCGCGTTTCTCTTCGACTACCGCCACTTCGGCGACAGCGAGGGGAGCCCGCGGCAACTCGTCTCGGTCGACCGTCAGCTAGCCGACTGGCGGGCCGCTCTGGACCGCGTCCGGCGACTCGACGGCGTCGCCGGCCGTCGCCCCGTCCTCTGGGGAGCGTCGCTCGCCGGTGGCCACGTCCTTCGACTCGCCGCCGAGGATCGCCCGGCCGCAGTCGTCGCCGTCGCGCCCATGGTCGACGGCCGTGCGCTCGCCCGCACGCGGTCGCTTCGGACGCTCTCCCGTGGGGTCGTCGCCGCCATCCGCGACCGCCTCGGGGGGCTCGTCGGCCGGCCGTACACCGTTCCCGTGGTTGGCGACCCGAACGAGTTCGCCGCCCTGTCCGCTCCCGGAGCCAAAGCAGCCGTCCTCGACATGGTCCCCGGCGCCTCGGACTGGCACAACGCCGTGCCCGCCCGCTCGCTCCTCTCGGTGCTTCGGTATCGACCACTCCGCCACCTCGACGACGTCTCCTGTCCGACGCTGATTCTCGCGGCCGGCGACGACGAGGTGGTGCCGCCGGCGGCAGTCGAACGCGCCGCGGACGCCCTCCCGGAGGCGACGTACGTGCGCCTGCCGGTCGGCCACTTCGACGTCTACGGCGGGCGAGCGGGTCGGGCGGCCCTCGGCCACCAGCTCGCCTTCCTCGACGCGACGACCGGAGGCGCTTCGAGGAAACGACTCGAAACCTGACGAACGTTTATCGCTCCGGCCGGCCTACGGTGGCCTATGAATCGTCCGAACCGGGTACTCGTCCTCGTCGTCGCCGTCTTCCTGTTCACCGCGTCGGTGCCCGTCGGCGTGCAGGCACAGTCCGAACCGCCGTGGGCCGACCAGTTGCGCGCGGACATGAACTCGATGGTCGACCGGTACAACGAGAACGCGTCGTCGCTCGACCTGGGTCTCGGTAACGCGATACTGCAGGACGAACGCGTCACCGTCAGGGTCGTCGACGGTCAGGGACGCGTCGCGTACTACAACTTCGATACGAACGCCCGCAAGGAGATCACGGGCGAGGTACAGTCGGGCCGGCACGCCGACGCGACGCTGCTCATCGAGACGGACAAGGCGACGATGGACGAGATATCGTCCGCGAGCAATCCCGTGGCCGCGCTGAAGCGGAACATCGACCAGAACGACGTGACATTCGAGGGGAAGACGCCGACCAACTGGGCGCTGGCGACGGGCTTTTCGGTCGCCAAGGCCGTCTCCGACACTCTCTCGAAGTTCCTCTGACCGCGGACCCACAACTCTCATAGCACTCTCTCCCGTTTTTCGCGCCATGACAGCGACGCGAACCGTCGAACTCGAAGGACACATCATCGACTCGGGGATGATGCAGCGCTGTTTCGGCATCGTCATGGACATGGGTGGGTCCTTCGAAGTCGAGGAGTTCACCGTCGGCCGGCACAAAGACGAGGAGTCGTACGCGCGGATGCGGGTGATGGCGGACGACGAGGAGGACCTGCGTTCCATCCTCCACGAACTCCACCAGAGCGGGGCGAACCTCTCTGACCCCGTCGACGCGACGCTCGACCCCGCGCCCGCCGACAAGGTGGTCCCGCTCGGTTTCTACTCGACGACGAACCACCCGACGCAGGTGCGCTACGAGGGCGAGTGGCTCCAGGTCGAGGACGTCGAGATGGACTGTGCCATCGTCGTCGACCCCGAGGAGCGCCGCGCCTACACCAAGGTCCTCAACGCCATCCGCGAGGACGACCTGGTGGTGACGGGCGAGGCCGGAATCCGCGTCCAACCGCCCGAACGCCCGCGCGACGCCTCCGGGCCGTTCGGCTTCATGCAGGGCGGCGTCTCCGCCGAACGCCCCTCGGAGTCCCTCATCTCGCAGATAGCCGACGCCCTCGTCGAAACGAAGGAGAACGGCGGGAAGGTGCTCGCCGTCGCCGGGCCGGCGCTCATCCACGCCGGCGCGGGCGACGAACTCGCGCGCCTCGTGAGTCAGGGATACGTCGACGCCATCAGCGCGGGCAACGGCTTCGCCGTCCACGACATCGAACGCGGCCTCTACGGCACGTCGCTCGGGATGGACATCGAGACGCTCGAACACCCTCGGAAGGGCCACAAACACCACATCTACACCATCAGCGAGGTCATCCGCGCCGGCGGCATCGAGGCCGCCGTCGAGGACGGCCTCATCCAGTCCGGCGTGATGTACGAGTGCGTCCGGAACGACGTACCCTACGTCCTCGCGGGGTCCATCCGCGACGACGGGCCCCTGCCCGACACCATCACCGACACCGTGGAGGCACAGAACGCCATCCGCGAACAGGCCCACGACGCCGACATGGTGTTGATGCTCGCCACGCTGCTTCACTCCGTGGCCGTCGGCAACTGTCTCCCCTCGACGACGCGCGTCGTCTGCGTGGACATCAATCCCGCGACGGTGACGCAACTGCTCGACCGGGGGAGTTCGCAGGCCATCGGCATGGTGACCGACATCGGCACGTTCGTCCCGATGCTCGCGGAGAAAGTCCTCGACGAGTAGCCGCGACGGCCGCGCGCCGTCGCTCCGACGGGAGTCGTCGACGAACGGACGTCGCTCCGACGGGAATCGGACGTGGGTCAGGCGGAATTTCAGACGTCGACGAGCGGCACCACGGCCACCGGCAGATTGGAGTGCAGGAGGAGGTCCTGTGCGTTGCTGCCGAAGACGACTTTCGCCGTCGGGTTGCGCTTGCGGACGCCGATGACGAACTCGTCTGCGTCGTTGTCGTCGGCGAACGACAGCAGGTCGTCGGCGGGGTCGTTGCCGCGGACGAGTTGGTGGGTCTCGACGGTGGTTTTCGTCCCGAGGCGGGAGTCGACGGCGTTGAGCGCGTCCTCGCCGTCGCGGACATCCTCGGAACTGGTGTCGTCGCCGCCGCGAAGGGAGTTGACGGCGTAGACGGTGTCTGCCTCGGTGACGCGGTCGTCGAGGTAGTCACAGAGGGCTGCGCTCGTGTGGACGGAGTCCGTCCCGACTACGTAGTTCGCCATACCGGGACGGCGTCGTCCGGCGACATAAATCCCCGCTCCACAAAACCTATACGTTCGCTTCGAATTGTCGGGCCCATGGAACGCGAGTCAGCACTGGCGGTCGGTGCTGCTGGCGTGACGGTGCTCGCCCTGATGGTCGCCGTGTTGGTCCCCGGTGCCGTCGCGGACCCGACAGAACGCGGGCCGGTTCGCCCCGGCCCGGTCGACATCTCCGAAGTCGCCATCTCCCCCGCGGACGTCTCGGGGGGGCACGTCGTCCTGACGGTCGAGACGCGTCTGTCACACAGCGGTAATCCGACCCGAAACGTCTCCGTTCGCGTCCGGGCGGTGGACGCGGAGTCGGGGCTGGTCGAGACGACGGAGACCGTCGCCGTCGGCGACCTCACCGAGGAGCGTGAGGTCCCGGTGACGACGAACCTCACTGTCGCTCGCGAGGGTGGCTACCGCATCGAGACGGTGGTCTACCGCGACGGCGAGCGTGTCGCGTCCGGGAGCAAGACGATACGCGGCCTGGAGGCGCTGAAACCGCCCTACGCTCGGAGCTCCGTCCGGTTCACGGACTCCGAGGCGTTGCCGCCGGTCTCCTTCTCGGTCGAACGGGCCGGCGAGGAGCGGACGACGCTCGCCCTCGCCGCGACGCTGACGAACACCGGCGGCGACGTCGCCGACGACCTGCGGGTGACGTTCGTCCTCCGACAGGCCGACTCGAACATCGTCGCCAACCGGACGTCGGCACAGGTGGGGCGCATCCGACCCGGCCGAACGGCGACGGCGGAGTCGACGGTGACGGTGCCCGCGGGCTACAACTACTACGTCGACGCCGTCCTCTGGAAGGGCGACGTCGTCGTCGACACGGCCCGCGCGGCGGCCAACCTCGACCCGACGGAACGCATCAGCGTCAACGAGACGGAACGGGACGTCGAACTACAGGTGAGCGACTTCGAACGCGGCGACGGCGGTGGCGGGCGACCCGTCCCCACGGAGACGGACGGCGTGAGCGGCAGCGGCGCGCCCGGCTTCGGCGTCGGCGTCGCCCTCGTGGCCGTCCTCGCGGCGGCACTCGTCGCACGGCGGTGGTCAGCATGAGCAACGCAGAACGGAGCGCAGACGGTGGCGAATCGCAGGGAGACGACGCGGCGGAGTCGGGTCCCCGGGTCCGCACGTACGCCAACTACGCCCTCCTCGCGATGCTGGGGTTGCTGGCGTTCGTCGCCCTCATCCAGTTCTACCTCAGCACCTCCCGCGTCATCGGGACGTGGGTCACACCCGAGTACCGGCCGCTCTTCCAGGCGCTGTTCAACCTCGTCGTCCTGTTGTTCGCCGGGCTGGGCATTTCGTACCAGCTTCGACGGATATACGGCGGCTCAGGCGACGACGAGCCACGCGAGGAAGACCGCCACGCCGCCGAGTAGCGTGCTGGCGACGGCGTGTGTTCGCAGGCGGTCGAGTACCGCGTGGGCGTCGCCGGACACCGACAGCAGGTCGTGAATCTCGCTCCCGATTTCACAGCGCGGGAGGAAGTCCATCGCGACGTGGAGGAACATCCCCGAGGCGAAGCCGAAGACGACGCCGCGAAGCGCTCCCGACGCGGGTAACTCGACGAGACTGGTGAGGACGGCGGCGATACCGAGCCCCGCCGCCGGCAGGAACAACAGCGTCGGGTCGCGGCCCTCGCTCGCGAGCCGATTCGCGGCGGCGTAGCCCGCCGGTCCCTTGTGCGAGGCGATGGCGAGGCCGAGGACCGGACCGAGCGTCGGCATGTTGCCGTAGACGATGCCGATGACGGCACCGGCCGACAGCGAGTGCGCGGTGAGTTCGGCCACCGTCCGTGGTATCGGGAGTTCGAGGTGCGAGAGGCGGTGTTCGGCGGTGTGGGAGGCGAACCCCACGAGAAGGCCGAGCGCGATGCCGAACCCGCCGAACGAGGCGTCGTGCGTGATGGCCTGCGGGACGAGAAACACCGCCGCGCTCGTCACCATCGCGCCGCTAGCGAGGCCGTATCCCCAGACGAGCCGCCACGCACCGGCGTCCCGACGCCGCATCCCGAGGGGGACGGCGAGCGCCATCGCGCCGAACGCCGCCCACGCGATGCCGAGTAACTTCCACGCGTCGACCGAGACCGCTACCCCCGAGAGCGCGAGTAGTCCGACGAACGCGCCGACGCCCACTCGCGAAACCTTCGCCATATTAACAACGAGTACGGCCGGATTAATAACCCATCCGATGCCCTACCAGAACGTGTCGCTGCAGTCGTAGACGACGCCGTGTCGCGGGCAGACGTACTTGCAGTGCCGCCGGTACATGGATTCCTCACAGCGCGGACAGGGGCGGCCGTCTCCGGAGTCCATACGCCGTGGTCGGCGCGGGGCGAGATGAGCCTTCCGGAGAATCGGGGCGAACGCCCTCGGCTCCGTTCTCGGCGGACGAGCATCGGCGTTCACGGCTTCGACGCGATGGCGACCGGACGAGCGGAGGTGAATCGCGGAGGACGGTCCGACCTACGCGCCGTTCGCGTCAGCTAACACTCCGACCAGCCACACGACTCGCAGGTCTTGCAGCCCTCGGAGTAGTAGAGGCTCAACGATCCACACTCGGGGCACTCGGGGCTCTCGCCCGCCGCGAGGAGGTCGTCGGTGGCGTCGGCGTCTCCGGCGGCGTGGTCGGGTTCGGCGGCCACGCTGCCGTTGGCGGCGGCCTCTTCGGGGACCGTCCCGCCGTCGGATTCCGGCACCTCCGTGCTCCCTTCGAGTTCGGTGAGGTTCTGCTGTTTCGGATACGGCTTGTCGATTTCGCCGTCGAGGTAGCGCCGCATCGCCGTCCCGATGGCGTCCGGGATGGAGTTGATCTGCTCGCCTTTGTCCCACGCGACTTTGGGACTCCGGATGCCCTGGAGTTCCGAGGCGATTTCCTCGGGGTCGACGCCCGACCGGAGCGCCGTCGAGATGGTCTTCGCGAGTGCCTCGGTGAAGGAGGCGGTGAAGCCGCCCGAGTTGCCGATGTTGGCGAACAGTTCGAAGGGGTGGCCGGCCTCGTCCTCGTTGATGTTGACGTAGAGCTTCCCGTAGCCGGTGTCGATGCGCTGGGTGACGCCGTGGAGGACGTCCGGGCGCGGCCGCTTCTTGCCCAGGTCGCGTTCGCCGTCGGCCGCCGACAGGAGGTCCTCGACCTGCGTATCGAGGGCCGCGCTGACCTCCTCGTTGTCGAGGAAGGCGTCGAGGCCGCCGAAGACGTCCTGAATCTGCTCGACGAGGGCTTCCGCCGCCTCGCTCTCGTCGGCGAACTCGGCGTTCTGTGCCCGCGTCGTCAGCACCTGCTTCGAGCGCGTGCCGTCGCGGTAGACGGTGACGCCCTTGCCGCCGTGGTCGTAGATGTAGCGGTACACCTCGTCCATGTCCTCGACGGTGGCGTCGTTGGGGAAGTTACAGGTCTTCGAGATGGCCGAGTCGACCCCCTCCTGACAGGCGCACTGGACCGCGGCGTGTTGCTTTCCGGCGAGGTCCGACGTGACGACGAACAGTTCCGAGATGCTGTCGGGCACGGTCGACAGCGACGAGACGCCGTCGAAGGCGTTGTTCGCCATCTGTTCCTGGGCCTCGCGTTTGACCTCCTCGACGTCGATGTCGTTCGCTTCCAGGACGCGCAGGAAGTAGTCGTCGAACTCGACGAGCATCTCGTCGCCCTGGACGTCGTCGGAGACGTTCTTGTAGTAGGCGACGTTGTAGATGGGCTCACACCCGCCGGTGGTGTTGCCGACCATCGACGTCGTGCCCGTCGGCGCGATGGTGGTGGTGTTGTGGTTGCGGACCGGGAAGCCGTCCGCCCACTCGTCGGCGTCGAGGCCGGTGTGGTGTTCGAACCACTCGCGGTACTCGGTGGGGTCGGCGTACTTCGACTTCTCCCACTCGTCGAACGCGCCGCGTTCCCGAGCGAGTTCGTGGGAGGCCCACTTCGACTCGTGGTTGATGTGGGTCATCAGGCTACTGGCGACCTCGTTGCCGACGTCGCTGCCGTACCGGATGCCCAACTGGACGTACAACTGGGCCAGGCCCATGACGCCGAGGCCGATCTTCCGCATCTCGCGGACCTTCCGCTCGATCTCGTCGACCGGGAAGTCCGACATCGTGACGACGTTCTCCAGGAACCGCGTCCCGTAGTCGATGCGGTAGTCGAACTCCTCCCAGTCGATGGCCTCTTCGAGGAAGGCGTCGACGGCTGCCTCGGTGGAGTCGTACTCGTCGGCGTGACGTGACGACCAGACGCGCCAGTCGGGCGCGTTCCCGGCCGCGAGCGTCGAGAGGTTGATGTGGCCGAGGTTGCAGGCCTCGTACTCTTCGAGCGGCTGCTCGCCGCAGTTGTGGACGACTAGCCCGTTGGCGACGAACGAGTTCGTGTCCGGTTCGGTCAGGTCGTAGACGGCTTCGTGACCGTCGTACTCGACTGACTCGACGGTGGCTTCGAATCGCTCGCCGTACGGCCCCCGGTCGTACGCGTCGAGGCGGGCGTCGAGGGCCTCGTTCTTGTAGTCCAGCAGGAAGCCGACCTCGTCGCGGAACCGTTCGAGGTTGTCCTTGACGACGACGAGTTCGTGCTGCGCTTTCGTCTCGTACTCCCGCGTGCCGCCACGGCCGTCCGGCAGTTCGCTCGTGCCCGCTTCCTCTCGGTTCTCGTACACCTTGCTCGCGACGCCGAAGTTCAGGAGGACCCGCTGGACGTCGCCGAGCAGGTCGGCGTCCGAACTCCAGAGGCGGACCGAGACGCCCTTCTCGGCGTTCCCCTGGACGCTCCCGTCGGCCGTGAACAGCGCCTGCAGGAAGCCGCGTGCCATCTCCTCGCTCCCGCGCATGACCGCGTCGGGGACGCTGAGTTTGTCCTCGACGAGCCCGGCGCTCTCGGCGTATTCGTAGAGACGAGACGAGCGAATCCGCTGTTCGACCGCCTGTGTGCCACGGTAGTCGTCGCCTCGGCTGATGTCGCTGACGCCGACATCGTAGTCCGCGTTGCCGACCGGTTCCCGCACGACGTCGTTGACGTCCTCGGCGAACGATTCGGAGATTTCGGCGTCCTCGTCGTAGAAGTTGAGGACCGCACGCTCCTCGCCGTTCTTGAGGTGGCCGTCGCCGACGAGCCAGCCGAGGACGCGCCCCTCGGCCGCGCTGCCGTGCTGGCCGAACGCGCCCTTCCCCTGCTGGACGTGGACCGTCGCGCCCGCGTCGAGTTCGCCCGCTTCGACCCAGCCGTCGTCGGTCATGACGCGATGGTCCGCGGTGAGACGGAGTTCGTAGCCCTCCTCGGTCGTGAGTTTGTAGACGTCTTTCTCGCCGGTCTCGTAGACGCTACTCGCCTCTTTGGTTCGGCTTTCGCTCAGGCGGCCGTCGACGACGACGTCAGTCGCCGTCCCCTGTTCGTACAGGTCCTCGGCCGGGACGAGGCCGTTCTCGGTGCTGATGAGGGTCTCTCCCGTCACGCATGGATTTGTTGCAAGTATTCTATGACTTGGATTTTCTTCGACGTCGAACGAATGCTGCTTGTTCACCCGTTCGAGGTAGATGACGCCCGGTTCGCCGTTCTCGTGGGCGCCCTCGACGATGTCCTCCCAGACGACCTCCGCGGGCATCGAGAGTTCCTCGCCCACCTCGACGTAGTCGCCGAGGCCGAACATCTCGTAGAGCTCCTTCGTCTCTGGCGTCGCGACGTGGGCTTCTCCCGTACGGGGGTTCGTGAACGTGAACTCCTCGCCCGCGTTCAACGCGTCCATGAAGTCGTCGGTGACGCCGACGGAGATGTTGAAATTCGAGAGGTGGCCCTCGACGGCGTTCCGGAGGTGCTTGGGGACGCGCCCCTCGTCGTCGATGAGTTCGCGGGCCTCCTCCAGGGCGTCCGTGAACGACGTGTGCGTGTAGTCGTCCGGGTCGTTGAGCTTCAGCGTGTGCGCCAGCGAGACGTCCTTGTTCTTGGCGTGGATGAACTGGATGACGTCGGGGTGGCTGATGCGCATGACGCCCATCTGTGCGCCGCGCCGCGCCCCGCCCTGGGCGATTGTCTCGCACATCTGGTCGTACGTGCGCATGAAGGTGATGGGACCGGAGGCGATGCCGCCGGTGGAGCCGACGGCGTCGCCGTAGGGGCGGAGCCGCCAGAAGGCATAGCCCATGCCGCCGCCCGACTGGAACACCTGGGCCGCCTCCTTGGCCGTCTGGTGGATGTCGTCGATGTCGTCCTCGGGCGAGTCGACGAAACACGCCGACAGCTGCTGGAGTTCGTCGCCGGCGTTCATCAGCGTCGGCGAGTTCGGCATGAACGACAGCCGCTCCATCAGTTCCTGGAACTCGTCGCGCGTCTCCTCGACGGTGGCGCGAACCGCCTCGGGGAGGTCCGGGACGACCGTCCCGTAGGCGAACTTGTTGACGTTGTACTGTGTGAGCGTCGTCTCGGCGTCGTCGTCGGCGGTGACGCCCTTCCCGAACACTTCCTCGGCGAGTTCGTCGCGGCGCGGATGGTCCGGCTTCAACTGTGCGGGCGTCACCGTAATCTCGACGTCCTGACGCTCCGCTTCGTACACCGCCTCCGCGAGGGCGACGTTGCGCGCGACGCGAGCGAACAGGTCCTCCTGCGTCTCGATCGGTTCGCCGTCGGCGTCCTTGCGCAGGTAGCGCGCGGGGAGGATGTTGTGGTAGGCGTTGTCCGTGAGGCGTTCCTCCAGCGTCTCCCCTTCCGTCCGCTTGATCGGCAGGTCCAGTTCGTCGGCGTCGAGTTCGTGACTGCTCACGCGTCGGCCCCCCGCGTGTGTGTCGTCGCGTTCATTCGCACTGTACTCCCGTCCGGACGGCCCGTCGTCGGGCCGCCACCCGTGGCGTGGCTTGCGTAACTTTGCTCATTTATGACGGTAACTCCTGTTGAATCTCGGCTGGTAAAGGCGTTGGTTTGTGTTTCGGGGACGCCGAACCTATCTGATTTCTGTCTGCTTCTCGATTCGGGTCGCGGGTCTCCCCACGTATACGGTCTTGGTATGTGGCCGGTGAATACATAATGGTAGTCAGACCGGAGTGGAAGTGAAATATCGGGTTCAGAACCGGGGGACGGGGGCGGCGAATGCAGTGGAACGAATGGGGGGTTCGAGGGAAGGGCTCGACCGCTCGTCGTCGGCCAGACGCTGGGCGTTCCTCGGCTGTACGCCACCACGTCCATCCCGGTTTCGCATTTTATACTCCGAATAATGATAAGAAATGCCGGAATAGGTAGTTCGCCCACAGACTTATGCGCTTGCTGTGAGTCCCCCCGGACATGAGTGCGCTCTCCGTCGCCGGTGCCGTCCTACAGATGGGTGGCTTCCTCGCGGGACCACTCGGTCGGCTGTTCTCGATCATCGTCGTCATCGGTCTGGTCGTACTGGTCGGGCGCGTCGTCCTCCGCATCGCGTGGCGACTGGTCACCATCGCGGCGGCCGTCATCGGCGTCCTGCTGTTGATTATGTTCTTCCTGCCGCGGCTGCTCTGACGCCGACGCAGTGGACGAGGAAGTTGCGGACGACGTCGTGACCCACCGCCGTCAGCACCGACTCGGGGTGGAACTGGACGCACTCGATGGGATGCTCGCGGTGACGGATGCCCATCGCGAGTTCGTGGTCCCCGTCGTCTGCGGGGTGGACCGTCGTCGCCGTCACGTCGAAACAGTCCGGAATCTCCGTCGCGACGAGCGAGTGGTAGCGGCCGGCGCGAAATCCCTGTTCGAGTCCCGTGAAGACGCCCTCTCCGTCGTGGTCGATGGGGAAGGCCTTCCCGTGAATCGGTTCGGGCGCGTGGCCGACGGTGCCGCCGTAGGCGTAGACGGCCGCCTCCAGGCCGAGACAGACGCCGAGCGTCGGCACCTCGGGACTGAGTTCGCGAAGGACGTCCATCGTCACGCCCACGTCGCGGTCGTTCGCCGGATGGCCGGGACCGGGACTGATGACGATTGCGTCCGGGTCGACGGCGCGGACGTCGGCCAGCGAAGCGGTGTTTTTCAGTACCTCGATTTCGACGTCCTCGCCCAGTCGCTGGTCCGAGAAGTACTCGACGAGGTTGTAGGTGAAGGAGTCGAAGTTGTCGACCACCAGGAGTTTCATCGGGTCACCTCCGACGGCGTCCGCTCGATGCGTTCGACGGCGGCGAGGACGCCGCCCATCTTCTGTTCGGTCTCCTCGTACTCCGCGGCCGGGTCACTGTCCGCGACGATGCCCGCGCCCGCCTGGACGGTGATGCGGTCGGCGTCGTCCCCGTGTTCCACCGTCGCCGTCCGAATGACGATGGCGAAGTCGGCGTCGCCGCCCCACGAGTAGTAGCCGACGCCGCCGCCGTAGACGCCGCGCGCCTCGCGTTCCAGGGCGTCGATTATCTCCATCGCGCGCACCTTCGGCGCGCCCGTCAGCGTCCCTGCGGGGAACGTCGCTCGCGTCGCGTCGAAGGCATCGGCGTCGGCCGCGAGCGTCCCGGTCACCGTCGACTCGATGTGCTGGACGTGCGAGTACTTCAGGACGTTCATGAACTCCTCGACGCGGACGCTGCCGGGTTCGGCGACCCGGCGCACGTCGTTTCGCGCCAGGTCGACGAGCATCGTGTGCTCGGCCCGCTCTTTCCCGTCCGCGAGCATCTCGCCCGCGAGGCGGCGGTCCTCGACGGGGCTGTTCCCGCGCGGGCACGTCCCTGCGATGGGGTTCGAGACGACGCGGTCGCCCTGAACCGAGACGAGCGTCTCCGGACTCGCGCCGACGACGGACCGGTCGTCGTGGCGCAGGAGGTACATATAAGGCGAGGGGTTGACCTCGCGAAGCGCCTCGTAGAGGCCGAGCGCGTCGACGTCCCCGTCGAGTTCGCGCTTGCGCGAGACGACGCCCTGGTAGATGTCGCCGTCGAGGACGTGCTCTTTGGCCGTTCTGACCGCCTCCTCGTACTCGGCACGCGCCCCGGCCGTCTCGCCCGTCCGGACGAAGCCGTCCGTCTCCGGGCCGTTGGCCGCCGCCAGCGTCGCCGCCACGTCGTCTGCCTCCGCACGGAGGGAGTCGTAGACGTCCCCGGGGTCGTCGTCGGGAGTGACCACCGGCGTGAAGACGAGCGAGACGCTCCCGTCGGCGTGGTCGAACGCGAGCGTCCGCGTCGTCAGGACGAACTCGGCGTCGGGAACGACGGGGTCCGGGCGGTCGACGCCGACCTCCTCCAGCCAGAGGTCGTAGACGGCGTCGTAGGCCAGAAAGCCCACGAGACCGCCGTCGAGTTGCTGCCGGTCGGCGTCCGGGAAGCCCACGCGTTCGAGCGCGGGGAGCGCGGCCCGGAGCGAGTCGAGGACGTCGCCGTCGTCGTCGACACCGACGAACTCGGCGGCGGCACCGCCGAGCGACGTCAGTTCGGTTCCGCCGGGATAGACCGAGACGACCGCCTCGGGGTCGTAGCCGACGAACGAGAAGCGCGCGTGGCGGTCGGTCGTCACCCCGTCGGGCGCGAACGCGCCCTCGGGGTCGCTGGAGGGCGTCTTCTCCGCGCTCTCCAGCAGGAAGCCGTAGTCGCTCCGGTCGTCGAGGGCGGCGAACGCCGAGAGGGGCGTCGTCTCGACGTCGAGGCGGGCGACGACGCGCGCGACGACGGGGTCGGCGTGGTCGCTCACCAGGGCCGCGAACTCGGCGCGCGACCGGTCGAACGACGGGGACGTCACGCCGTCACCTCCCGGCGGCGGGCGTTGCGGACGAACGCCTCGACCGCCTCGTGGTCCTTGCGTCCGCCCGTGGATTCGACGCCGCTGGCGACGTCCACCGCGTAGGGGGCGACCGTCTCGACCGCTTCGGCGACGTTCGCGGGCGTCAGGCCGCCCGCGAGGACGACCGGCGTCGACAGGGCGGCGGCGAGGTCGCGGGTGGCCGTCCAGTCGTGCGTCTCGCCGGTGCCGCCCGCGCCGTCGTCGCTCGTCGAGTCGACGACGATGGCGTCGGCGACGTCGTCGTACGCGCGGGCGCGCTCCGGGTCGTCGGCGTCGACGACGGGAACCACGCTCGCCCCCGACTCAGCGCGCACGAACCGGAGTTCGTCGGCGTCGAAGTCGGCGTGGAGCTGGAGGACGTCCGGGCGGACGACGTCCGCGAGGTCGACCGCGTGGTCGGGCGACTCCGGCATGAGGACGAGCGCCGTCGTCAGGAACGGCGACGCCGCGGCGACGAGTTCGGCGGCGTGGTCGGGGGTCACCTCCCGAGGCGTCTCCACCGGTACGTCCGTGATGACGCCGACGGCGTCAGCGCCGACGTCGTCGACGGCCCGCAGGTCGGCCGCCGCGGTGACGCCACAGACTTTGACGCGCGTCATCACACGCCCCGCAGTTCGTCGAGTTTCGCCGCGGCCGCGCCGGACTCGATGGCTTCTCGCGCCCGGTCGACGCCGCCCTGCAGGTCGTCCGCGAGCCCGGCGACGTAGATGGCCGCGCCGGCGTTGGCGAGGACGATGTCGCGTTTCGCGCCGCCGACGTTCCCCTCGACGATGCCGCGGAGGTCCTCGGCGTTCTCCTCGGGGCTGCCGCCGGCGACGGCGTCGACCGGGGCCGGTTCGACGCCGAGGTCGCCGGGCGTGAGCGTGTACTCCGTGACGTCGTCGCCGTCGACTTCGGCGACCGTCGTCGCGTCGTGGAGCGCGATTTCGTCCATCCCGGAGCCGTTGACGACGAGCGCCCGGTCGACCGGCATCTGTGCGAGCGAGCGCGCGAGCACCGGCACGAGGTCGGCGTCGTAGACGCCGACGACCTGCGCGTCGGCCCCGGCGGGGTTCGTCAGCGGGCCGAGGACGTTGAAGACGGTCCGCATCCCCAGTTCCTTGCGCGGGCCGATGACGGCCTTCATCGCGGGGTGGAACACCGGCGCGAGCATGAAGCCGATGCCGTCGCGCTCGATGGCCGCTTCCACCGCCGGCGGTTCGGCCTCGACGTCGACGCCCACGACGTCGAGGACGTCCGCGCTCCCGGACGACGACGAGACGGAGTAGTTCCCGTGCTTGGCGACGGCCGCGCCCGCCCCGGCGGCGACGATGGCGCTGGTCGTCGAGACGTTGATAGTGCTGTAGTCGTCGCCACCGGTCCCGCAGGTGTCGACGAGAGGACTCCGGTCGGGGTCGATGGTCCGCGCCGCGTCGCGCATCCCCCGGGCGAAGCCGGCGATTTCAGTCTCCGTCTCCCCTTTCGTCCTGAGCGCCGCCAGCAGCGCCCCGATCTGTGCTTCGGTCGCTTCCTCGAAGATGGCCCGTGCCGCGTCACGGGCCTCTCCGAGCGTCAGATTCTCCCCGTCGGCCACCCGTTCGATGTATCCTTGCATGTCCGTCACCAATGTACTTGTTCGAGTTGTAATGAACATATCAGTACATCATATTAAGTCTGTCGCCCCTACGGGACAGATATGTACTACCGGTGTGGCGGGCGGACGGTTCGCCTACATAACGCTCCCGAAATCTCCTCGCAGTCCCGCGTTCCGAAAGGTTCAATTACCGTCCCGAGATACGTAGGAATGCGTTCGAAAGCAGTCCCAGACGGGGTTGGTGGTCTAGTCTGGTTATGACACCTCCTTGACATGGAGGAGGCCGGCAGTTCAAATCTGCCCCAACCCATC
>JBDGTU010000056.1:15183-20305 GCA_042216495.1 Haloferacaceae archaeon | reverse complement strand
CAGGAAGCCCCACCCTCAAGGAGCGAACCGCGTCAGCGGTGAGCGAGTAGGGTGGAGAGGAAGTCACGGAGTTCGAACGCGGGCCAGAGCCGCGTCACGCCGTCGTTCGGTATCCCGGTACCGCCGTGACCGGAGTCACTCGCCAGGTCGATTGCGAGCGTCCCGTCGCTCCCGGTCGAGACGGCGCCCGAATCGGCGTTCGGACGCAGTCCGAGATACGACTGCTGGTCGCCCGTGACGTCGACGGAGACGATACGACTTGCTCGCGCACTCGTGAACGCGCCGGTGCCGAGTGCGGCCGCACCGCCGGCGGCGAGCGCGCCAACTCCTGCGATGAATTTGCGTCGTTGCATTATGTCATTTGAGATGTATTTCTCGCCGGGCCTGTAAAACGGAAACGCTGTCTTTCCCGCCGGAACGACGGGTATTCGTTCGAGTAATCGATTCTTTCCACGGCTTTCATCCCACGCCCCCGCTCCAGCGACGCGGTCGGCGTCACGGAACCGACTGCGACGCCGACGTCGCAGTGTGGTTCGCCGTCGCCTGCCGGGCCTCGGCGGCCCACGGCGGCGGCGTCACGTCCGCGTCGCCGACGTCGGTGATGCGCACCGTCACGTCGACTCTCACGTCCGGCCACCCGGCGGGCGTGTACTGCCGGTGAATCACGCGGACGACGCCCCTGGAACTCACGAGCGCGGACCCGGTGGTGTTTTCGGCCCCCGGCCACGGGTCGCCTCGGTACGTGAGCCAGACGTAGGTCCGGCCGTTCCGCTGGACCACGTCGCTGATGCGGGCGTCGCTGACCGAGAGGAACCAGCGGACGTACGAGTCGGAGCGCAGGAGAAACGGGTCGCGGCCCACGCGGGGTCCGAGTGGCGTGGCCGCGTAGGCGTCTCCCGTCTCGCTCGTCCGCCTGACGAACTGGACGCTCCCGTTGGCGTAGACGTCCTCGTCGTCGACGACCAGCGGGTTGGTGCGGACCGTGCCGGCCCCCGTCACCCGCGACCGGTAGCGCGTGAGACTCGCCACGTCGACGACTTCCCGCCTGTAGCCGGTCGGTCGTCCCTCGACGAACTCCCGGTGGACGAGCACCATCCGGTAGGGGCGTCCCGAGAGCGCCTCGGTGTGGGCGTCGGCGAGTGCCGACACGTTCGTGACGCCCGTCTCCGCGAGTCCCGGCGGGAAGGGGACGTCGTCCCACTCCTCGGTCGCAGTCGGGCGCGCCGTAGACGGGTCGGGCTCCGCGTCTACGCCAGTGGACTCGGCTGCCGTCCCGCCACTGTCGACGTCGTCGCTCGGCGTCGGTGTCGCCACGGCGTCGCTCGCTCCCGGGGCGTTCAGACCGGTACTCACGCCGATGGCAGCGACGACGACGACAGCGACGGCGGCGACGAGATACCGACGCGGGAGCGGGCGGCCGGAGCGCGCGCTCCCCCCGGCCAGCGCATCCGGCGCGTCGTCGGAGGCCGTCGGCGAGCGGTCGAAGTAGGCGTCGAACAGCGTCGCACAGGTTTCGCGGTCGATGGCGTAGAGCGCCATCCCGTAGAGTTCCTCGGCGTCGACGACGGCCACCCCGTCGGCGTCGACGTCCGCCTCGCCGGTCCCCGACCGGACCACGCCGTCGACGTCGGCGTTCGCGGCCGTGGCCGACCCGAGGGCGAACCGCGGGGCGTCGTGCCGGACGAGCAGCCGTCGCCGCTCGCCCGAGTCGGGGTCGGTCACGACGAGCGCGTCGCCGTCGGCGGCGACGTCCCGTCCGCGCGCCGCCCAGAGGTCGGCGACGAACCCCTCGAACTCCTCGCGGGAGAGGCCGCGGAGGAGCGACCGGAACGCCGACCGCGAGATGGGAGCCATACGATGTGTTACCGCGGAACGGTGTCAAGGGTTTCGGATGAGTCGGGTTCGCGAGGACGACCGCTCACAGCGCCGAGACGTCCGCGCGCCCCTCGGTGACGACGCCGTGGTCCGCGTCGGCCACGGAGTCGGGGTAGCCGTCGTCGGGGTAGCGGGACGCGAGGCTGGCACGGAGGGCGTCGCGGACGCAGACGCGCGCGGCGTGGCCCACCTCGGTCGCGCTCCCGGCGAACGCTGCGGGGTCGCCCGTCGGGTCGCAGGCGACGATGGCGGCGTCGCTCGTCGTTCCCGTGAAGCCGGTGGTGGCGAGCAACGTCGCCGTCCGCGCCTCGGCCACGAGGGCCAGCAGATTCGCCTGCGTGCCGGCGTCGAGGGCCCGGGTCGTCCCGAGGACGACGTTCACGGTGCCGGGCGTCGGCGGGCCGTCACTGCCCGTCGCCGTCGGGCCGCCGCTGTCGGTCGTCGGGGAGTCGTCGGCGGCACGAGTCGCGACCGACGGCTCGCCGCGCGCGTCTCCCGAGTCGCGCCGCGCCTCGCGGGCCTCGTCGGGGAGCGACGCGGGATTCGAGAGTCCCGCCGTGACGACGGCTTCGACGGGGCCGAAGCGGGCGCGGCGGGCGTGACGCTGGGCGACGCCGGTCAGGAGTGCCGGGCCGTCGTCGTCGAAGCCGGCGTCGGCGCGGCGTTCGGCGACGAACGCTCCGAGGTCCGTGCGCGAGAAGCCGTTCGGGACGGTGACGTTGTAGGCGGCGTCCGCGTCGGCGAAGCCGCCGTCGTAGCCGGTCGAGAGCCACCGCGCCCCCTCGCGTCGGAGGCGGGAGACGCCGTCGGTCCGGGTCGCCTCAAACATGCGACAGCGCGTCGAGCAGGCTGTCGTTCTCCGACGGGCGCTTGACAGCGACGCGGACGTGCGAGTCGAGGCCGCGGAACGTCGTCGCGTCGCGGAGGACGACGTCGCGTTCCCGCGCGACGTCGAGCACGGTCGACGGGTCGTTGGGAGAGACGTTCAGGAGGAGAAAGGGAGCGTCCGACGGATGGACGTCGAACTTCGTCGAGAGCGCCGCCCGCATCCGCTCGCGTTCGGTTTCGACGCGCCGGCGCGTCCGCTCGACGAACTCGGTCTGTTTCATGCAGTAGGCTCCGACGTCGGCACAGGGCGTCGAGAGCGTCCACGTCAGCCGCGCCGTCTCCAGGCGCTCACCAAGGTCGCCCGTGGCGACGGCGAACCCCGCTCGCAATCCCGGGAGGCCGAACATCTTGGTGAGCGACCGGGCGACGACCACGCCCGGTTCGCCCGCGAGGCTGGGACGGTCGGTGAAATCGAGGAACGCCTCGTCGGCGACGAGAACCGTCCCCGCTCGCCGGCAGCGCTCGGCGAACCGGTCGAGGTCGCCGGTCGGGTAGGCATCGCCGGTCGGGTTGTTCGGGTTACAGACGATGGCGGCGGCGTGGTCCGACGGGTCGGCGTCGACGAGTTCGTCGTACGGGACCGACACCGGCGTCCCGCCCTGCAGTCGAACCTCCCGGTCGTACTCGCCGAAACTCGGCCTCGGGACCAGCACCGACTCGCCGGCGTCGACGACGACGTTCAGCGCGAGGCGGATGGCGGCCAGGCCGCCGCTGGTCGGCACGACGTCGCGGGGCTCACAGCCGACGTACGCACCCGCCGCGGTCCGGAACTCGCAGTAGTCGTCGGACGGGTACTCCCGCGCGGCTCCGAACGCCGACTCGTAGACGCCGACGACGCCCGACGGACGCTCGGGATTCGTGTTCGCGCTGAAATCGAGCAGACGCACGTCGGCCGTCCCCCCGTGTGGCACGCGCTCGACGCCAGCGACGGCTTCAGGGTCCATGCGTGCCGGTGATGCACTGCAGCGCCTCAAGTGTTCCGTCCGCGACACCTGCGCGTCGGGGCGACGCCGCGGCCGCCACGCGACGCCGGACTACGCACACAGCGCCGTCGCGAGGTCGACGTCCGGCGGGCGGTTCACGTTCACGGCCAGTCGAGCGTCGTAGCTCACGTACGTGGCGTCGTCGGCGTCGCCGACCACGTTGAGGCCGGTCGGGGCGAACTCCCGTCCCGCGCGTTCGAACGCCGCGTCCACGCTCGCGTCGAGTCGGCGCTTCAGCGCCGCCGGGACGACGACGGTGAGCGACTCGCCGCCGGCGACGGCGAGGGTACGGTCGACGAGCACCGGTTCGAGCAGGGGCAGGTCGGCGACGACGGTGAGAACGGGCGTCTCGACTCCGTCCAGGGCGTACTGCAGGTCGGCGACGTACCCTTCGCCGGGAGCGTCGACGATCGTCGCGCTCCGGCCGGCCAGGTGGTCGCGCGTCGCCGGCGTCTGTGGCGAGACGACGGCGGCGACGTCGTCGACGCTGCTCGCCGCGAGGGCGTCGAGTACCCGGTCGACCATGGGCGTCCCGCCGACGTCGACGAGGGGCTTCTCCGTGTCGTAGTCGGGACGGAGGCGCGTTCCTTCGCCGCCGCACATCACGAGAGCGTCCACGCGACCACCCCCGCGTGGACGGCGACGACCCGCCCGAGTTCGTTCGTCGCGCCGAGGACGTCACCGCTCACGCCACCGAGCAGTCGCCGACTCCACCGGGCGACGACGAGCGCGACGACGGGGCCGGCGGCGACGGTGACTGCCAGCGCGGTCGTCCCCCCCGCCGGCGCGAACGCGGCGGCCGGGAGGGCCACGAGGAGCGCGGGAACCAGCGACGTCACTCCCGACTCGTCGACGACGGCCGAGCCGAGTCCCTCGTGTGCCGCGTCGCCGAGGCAGACGGCGGTGGCGACGCCCGCCTTCGCGCTCACCTCGGCGGCGACGGCGAGGCGGACGGCGACCGCGGGGCCCGTTCCGGCCATTTCGAACGCGCCGAACGCGAGGGCGACGAGCGAGAGCGCGAGGGCGAGGACGCCGCCGACGCCGGTGGCGGCGTCTTTCAGGACCGCGCGCCGCCGGTCGGCGGCCGACCGGGCGTCCCCGTCGCTCGCGCCGTCGGCGGCGACGTGGACGGCCGCCGCGTCGCCCAGGTCGGCGAGGCCGTCGGCGTGGGTGACGCCGGTGAGCAGATAGAGGCCGACGAGATAGAGGGCGGCCACCGAGGCGGCGGGAACCGGGAGCAGGAACGGGAGCGCGGCGAGGCCGCCGACGACGTAGCCGGCGAGGGTGAACGCGGCCGGGGTCCGCCGGAAGGCGTCCCACGCGGCCTCGTCGCCGCCGACGGGGAGGCGCGTGAGGAACGCGAGCGCGCCGCGGAG
>JBDGTU010000056.1:0-15083 GCA_042216495.1 Haloferacaceae archaeon | reverse complement strand
ACGCGAGCGCGCCGCGGAGAACCGCGAGCACGCTCAGAGCCACGCTCGCACCTCCAGAAGACACGCCGCGAGGCCGAACGCGAGCAGTCCGGCGTGGCCGACGACGCGGACGCCGCGGCGGGCGTCGCCGACCGACGGGAGTTCACTCCCGCCGTGGAGTGTGTAGTGCCCCGGCTTTTCCAGGCAGACGTCGAGGGCGGCGGCGAGCGTCGCCATCGGCCATCCGGAGTTGGGCGACGCGGGGACGCGGGCGTCGCGGCGGGCGGCGACGAGCGACGCCGGACGGCCGGCGGCGACGGCGACGAGGACGGCGCTCGCGCGCGCCGGCACCCACATCACCGCGTCGTCGAGTCGGGCGCTGGCCCAGCCGACGGGTTTCGCCCGGTAGCCGAGCACGGAGTCGAGCGTGTTGACGGCCTTGACCCACGCAGCGCCCGCGGCCGCGAGGGGAAGCGAAAACGGCGCGAGAAGCGTGAAGACGACGAGCGGGGCGACCAGGCCGTCTGCGAGGTTCTCGGCGGCGCTCTCGACGGCGGCGCTCCGAACCTCGGCGGCGGACAGCGCCGACGCGTCGCGCCCGGCCAGCGCGCGAAGTTCGGTTCTGGCGGCGTCGAGGTCGGCGTCTGACGCTTCGACGACGTCCCGGGCGGCGTCGAGCAACATCCGGAGACTCGTCGTCGAGAACAGGACGAGGCCGGCGGCGACGGCGGCGACGGCGGGGTGGGCGCGGCCGGCGGCAGCGACGACGCCGGCGGCGACGCCGGCGGCACCGAGGGGCAACAGGACGGCGACGGCGACGCCGACGAGTCGCGGCCGCGTCCAGCGTCGGTCGGCTCGCGTGACCGCGCGTCCGAACCACGCAACGGGATGGACGCTGGCCGGGGGTTCGGCGGCCACTCGGTCGAGCGCCGCCGCCAGTACGACGGCCGCCGCTCCGGCCACCCCGCCGGCGATCGGCGTCACGGCATCCCCTCCAGCCACTGCGGGAGTTCGGTGAGCGGGACGTCCGAGACGTCGACGAAGCGGCCGCCGACGGCCTCGACGCCGCCGTCGGTTCGCTCGTCGTCGCCGACGTGGACGAGTTCGCCCGGACGCACGCCGAGTTCCGTCGCGACGGCGTGGAAGGCGCGTTCGTCGGGCTTGCGCCAGCCGCAGTCGACGCTGGTGACGACGGCGTCCAACGCGCTCCGGTCGACTCTCGCGCGGGCGAGCGTGCGAGAAACGAGCCCGGGGACGCTGCAGTTCGAGCAGAGAGCGACCGGACCCGCGTCGCGCGCCGCACGGAGTCCGACGTCGGCTCCGGCCCGCGTCCGCACGTCGGGGTCGAAGGCGGCGGCGACGGCGCGGCGGACGACGGTGTCCGACGCGTCGACGCCGCGACTCCGGAGGGCGGCCGCGACGTGTGTCGGGAGGGACGTCTCCGCGCCCGGCGGGACGTCGACGTGCCGCTCTCGATAGGCGGCGTCCCAGTCGGCGGGGACGGGGACGCCCCGCTCGCCGAGAGCGTCGGCGACGGCAGTCGCCGGGTCCGACGGAGACGTGACCCGGACGAGCGTTCCGAAGAGGTCGAACGAGACTGCCACTGTGTCGTAGTTGCCGAAAACGAACTTGAAGATGCTGGTGTGGGTGGTCCGTGCCCCGACGGCCGCAGTCGGCCTCTGGGCCCTCGAACGGACCGGCGAGGAGACGGACGCTCGGCGACCGACTGACGGTCATCGGCTTCGACGGCGACGACGTCGTCATAGTGATTACTGTAACTGTTTACCGGTGGTTCGCCGAGACGGTTCAGCGAACCACCGGTAATGACTTACAGTAATCACTATCAAGGAATCGAGTCGCGAACCCTCTCTGACGACTCGCTGGCGCTCGTCGAAGAAAATCCGCTCTCCCCGATTTGAACGCCGTCAGACGACGCGCTCACTACGTTCGCGCGCTGCGACTGACGTGCTCGAATCGACTCGGTCGGATTCGCAAAACGAATCCGCTCTCCCCGATTTGAACGGGGGGCAAGCCGATCTACAGTCGGCTGCTCTACCAGGCTGAGCTAAGAGCGGACGGATACGAGTAGCGACGATTCGCGCTTAAAAATTGCCATTCGCGCTCGCCGACGGACGAACGACAGACGACTGTCTGACGGGTGGGAAGATTCAAATAATCCCCGGTCGCATGGGCTAGCGATGAGCAAGATAACGTTCCGCGCCGACGACGACCTCGTCGACCGGTTGGAGGCGTTCGACGCCTCCAAGAGCGAGGTCATGCGCGAGGCGTTGCGGTCGTACCTCGACGACGCGGAGGCGGGGTCCCCGGACTCCTCGTCGGTCGACGACGCGCTCGCCGCTCGCGTCGACGCCCTCATCGCGGAACGGTTGGACGCGGTCGGCGGTCGCGCGTCGCCCGCAGCTCCCGATATCAACGTAAACGTCACGCTCGACGGTGCTGCGTCCGGTTCGTCGGACGCTTCCGTCGAGCGTGAGACGACCGACGCGCCGCGTAAGACGCCGACCGAAAACGCGAGCGAGGCGTCTAACACGCCGCGTAAAACGTGCGGACAGTGCGGCGAGGACCTGGATGGAGACCACGTCTACTGTCCGAATTGCGGGGAAAAGACGTCCCACCGGGTGTTCTGTGAGTGTGGTGACGAGATCCGGTCCGACTGGGCGTTCTGTCCCAGTTGTGGCCGTCGAACCCCCGCTGCGGACGTTCTCGACAGGGCGTAAACGCCGATAAACGCTGTCTACTTCGCGTATACGCCGTTTTCGGAGGTATGTAAGACAACCGCCGTTACTTTTATATTGTACCCCTCTGTCAATACGATTGCGTAAGACGGTGCGTCTTACATAACCGGAATCTGCGTGGAAACGGTCCCAATGCGGGCGATTTCGGCGTGTAAGACAAACTACGGGGCGCGTCCCTGCCGTCTTACCGGGGGAATGAAACAATGGAGCGTGTGACACTACGAATTCCGAAGCAGCAGATCGAGGAAGTAGAGCAAATGGTCGAGACGGGAGAGTTCCCGAATCGGAGCGAAGCGATTCGCTCGGCCGTCCGTGAGATGCTCAACGAACAGAACGAATCCCGCGAGTCGCGGTCCAACCGCAGCTGGGCGAAGGTGTAACGATGCAGGGATTCGTTCAGGAGGCGATCGAGCACGAGGAAGCCGAACAGCAGCGCGACCTCGACGACGAGGACGACGCGTTCGGCGACCCGCGCATCGTCATCGTCGGTGCCGGCGGTGCCGGTAACAACACCGTCAATCGCCTCTACAACATCGGCGTCGACGGCGCGGAGACGATTGCTATCAACACGGACAAACAACACCTCAAGATGGTCGAAGCCGACACGAAGATCCTGGTCGGCAAGTCCCTCACGCAGGGTCTCGGCGCTGGCGGCGACCCCTCGATGGGAGAGCGCGCCACCGAGATGGCCCAGGGCACCATCAAAGAAGTACTCGGCGAGGCGGACCTCGTGTTCGTGACCGCCGGGATGGGCGGCGGGACCGGCACCGGTGCCGCCCCCGTCGTCTCGAAAATCGCCAAAGAACAGGGCGCTATCGTCGTCGGCATGGTCTCCACGCCGTTCAACGTCGAACGCGCGCGGACGGTCAAGGCCGAGGAAGGCCTCGAAAAGCTTCGCGGCGAAGCCGACTCGATCATCGTCCTCGACAACAACCGCCTGCTCGACTACGTCCCGAACCTGCCCATCGGCAAGGCCTTCTCCGTGATGGACCAGATCATCGCCGAGACGGTCAAGGGCATCTCCGAGACCATCACCCAGCCCTCGCTCATCAACCTGGACTACGCGGACATGTCCACCATCATGAACCAGGGCGGCGTCGCGGTGATGCTCGTCGGCGAGACGCAGGACAAGAACAAGACCCAGGAGGTCGTCAACGACGCGATGAACCATCCGCTGCTCGACGTCGACTACCGCGGTGCCTCGGGCGGTCTCGTCCACATCACGGGCGGCCCCGACCTCACGCTGAAAGAGGCCGAAGGCATCGCCAACAACATCACCGAACGCCTGGAGGCGAGCGCCAACGTCATCTGGGGCGCGCGCATCCAGGACGAGTACAAGGGCAAGGTCCGCGTCATGGCCATCATGACGGGCGTCCAGAGCGCCCAGGTCCTCGGTCCGAGTACGCAAAAGCAGGCGGACCGCTCCCGCCAGAGCCTCGACGGTGGCGGGTCGGAATTCGATGCGAGCGCCGGCAACGCCGACGCCGGCTCCAGCACTGCGTCGTGGCAGTCCGACGGCGGACGCGACCAACTCGAACAGCGAAACGGCGTCGACGTCATCAAGTAACGTCGCTGCCGGCCGGTTTTTGACTCTCCGTCGTCCCGTACCGGCCGTCGTACGCCTTTCCGGCTGTCGTCGATCCCGGGGTCGGCGACGACCGGGGAACGGCTACCACAGTCCGTCTCAGAGCGCGTCTAGCAGCCGACACTTCCGACAGACGTCGCCGCTGGTCGTCGACCCACAGCGCTCGCACTCGGTCAGGTCCGTTCCCGCGCCGTCGTCGCGGTAGCGCTGGGCCGCGAGCGCGGCGAGGTCCTCGTAGCCCGCCACGATGGAGTGGCGCGTCCCGGGGTGGTTCTCCTCCAGGTCGAGGAGCAGTTGCTGAATCTCGCCGCGGTAGGCCTCGGCGGCGTGTGGACACTCCGCCATGTGCGTCGGCAGGTCCAGCAGGTGCGCGTAGAGGGCGACTTCCTTCTCGGGGACGTCGCGCAGGGGCTTCGCCCGCGGGACGAAGTGCGCCGAATCCGGCCGTTCGCGGCGGGCGTCGCCCTCGGCGTCGAAGGGCCCGAGGCTCGCGTCGAAGTGCTTGGCCATCTGCTCGACGTCGCCCTCGAGGAAGTTCATCAGCGCGGTCTGGGCTTCGTCGTCGAGGTTGTGGCCGGTGAGGAGC
This sequence comes from Haloferacaceae archaeon, assembly GCA_042216495.1. GTDB lineage: Archaea > Halobacteriota > Halobacteria > Halobacteriales > Haloferacaceae > Salinirarus. Next base: position 10,177 of record JBDGTU010000056.1, on the reverse strand, counting down.
TTGTCAGCGCCGAACTCATCGGCGTAGCCCTCCAGCAGGTCGCGCCGGAACACGCCGCAGTAGGCGCAGGCGGCCATGTTCATCGGGTCGTCCTCGACGACGTCGTCCATGCGGACGCCGAACTCGTCGTCGTAGGCGACCACCTCGTGGCGCATCTCCAGGTCCTCGGCGAGTTCGCGACAGGCGTCGAGGCTCTCGTCGCGGTAGCCCTCGATGCCCTCGTGGATGGTGAGTGCGACGAGGTCGACCCGCGGGTCGCGCCCGAACGTCTCGTCCAGGATGTGCGTGAGGACGACGCTGTCTTTCCCGCCGGAGAGGCCGACGACCCACGTCTGGGGGTTCTCGGGCGAGGCGTCGCCCGGAATCAGGCCGTCGGACCGGATGCGCCGCCGGACGCGTTTCTCGACGGAGGTACAGAAGTGCGCGTCACAGAGGTGAGCCCCGGAGTACGCCGCGTGCATCACGGCTTCGCGGTCGCACTTGTCGCAATCCATTGGCCCCGCTTGTCCCGCCGCGGGTATGTCGGTTTCGTTGTCCGGAACGAGAAACCGTTTTCCCCACGGACCGGCAAGGGCGGGTGATGGACCGCGACGCCGCCCTCGACCGCGTGACCGACGTCCTCGACGCCGTCGAATCGGACCCGCTGCCCGTGCCAGTCCGCGAGGTGTGGGTGTACGGCGATGTCGCCCTCGGCCTCGACCCGATCGACCGCCTCGATGTCTACGTGACCAAGGACGTCCACCTGCGCGGCGACGCGGACCGGGAGGACGAGTTCGTCGAGTCCCACGGCGTCCGCGGCGTCGGCAAGAGCGTCTCGGCGACGTGGGCCGAGCAGTTCCCCGCCCGTCTCCGCGCGAACGACAACGGCCACGCCGCCCCCGAGAAGTGTCTCGCTGCCCACCTCCTCCGCGAGGACGAACCCGTCCACCTCGAAGTGTGCAACGCGAGTTTCGACGACAACGTGATGCAGCGCCTGAAGGGAGCGATGGCCCGCGACGCGTACGAGCAGATTCTCGACCCGCGGGGCGTCTGCCTGTGGGTGGACGGCACCCGCGACGAGGAGGCCCTCGACCGCCTCCGCGGCGGCGAACTCCCCTTCCCGACGCTCTCGGGCGCGCTGGAGATGCTCGGTCTGGACGAGGCGACGGCCGCCGACGCCGCCGACGCCATGCGCGAGTATCGGGCCGCACAGACCGGGACGACGGTCCGCGGCGACGTGGTCTGATAGTGATTACTGTAAGTCATTACCGGAGGTTCGCTGACCCGTCCTGGCGAACCACCGGGAAACGGTTACAGTAATCACTATGAGACGGCCCGTCGACAGTCGGTTCTCACTGTCGCCGACGCCGAGAGCGGCGACCGGGACACGGGCCGTCTGCGTCGCCGTCGCTTCGACCCGTACAGTCATGTCACAGGGGTGAATAGTGACTACCATGTCGAACGGAGGGGAGTCCGGCGGGGACGAATCCGGCTACCGGCTTCTCGTCGCCGTCGGCAACCCGGACCACGTCGAGCAGTTGATGCGGACGGCCCGGGACGTCGCCGGCGACCGAGACGGCGAGATACTCGTCTGTAGCGTCGTCCGGCAGCCCCGGGTCTCGCCCGTCTCGCTCTACAAGGACGAGGTCATCAAACGCGACTACGGCGAGAACGAACGCGAAATCGTGGACCGCGCCGTCGAGATGACGCGGGGGACGGGCGTCCCCGTGACGGGCGAGGTACGGGTGGGTACTGACCCCGGGAAGTCCATCCTGCGGGCGGCCCGCGACCACGACGTCGACGCCGTCCTCTTGGGGTGGCGCGACCGGTCGCGGGCCGACTTCCGCCTCGGCGACACCGTCGACCGGGTCGTCCACCGCGCCACCTGCGACGTCCTGGTCGAGAAGATCGGGGACGAGGCCAACGGCGTCGAGTCGGTGCTCGTCCCGACGACGGGCAGCACGCACGCCCGCTACGCCGCCACCGTCGCCGGCGCCATCGCCCGCGCGAACGACGCCCGCGTCGAAGTGGTCCACGTCGTCGCGCCGGACGGCGAGCGGGCCGGGAGCGAGGACGTCCTCGATTCGACGGCCGGCGACGTCGACGGCGTCCCCGTCGAGACGCGCGTGCTGGAACACGAGGACGTCGCGGACGCCATCGTCGCCCGGTCGTCCGCCCACGACGTGACCGTCCTCGGGGCGTCCCGCGAGAGCATCCTCGAACAGTTAGTGTTCGGGGCCGTCCCCCAGGCGGTCGGCCGCCGCGCCAACTCGACGGTCATCATGGCCAAGCGCAACCTCGGCACCTCGCGACTCGCGCAGTGGCTCCGGGGGTTCGCTACGTGACCCGCCCCACCGTCACGTCGACGGGGACGACTTCGACTCGCCGGTAGTCGCCGTCTTGCATCTGGTCGACCACCTCGCGACCCATCTCTCGCCACTCGCCCCTGATGGCGTCGTACTCCGCGTCGGAGAGTTCGCGCCGGAGTTCCCGCTCGTGGTCGGCCAGGCCGGCACCGCTGGCTTTCCGGGACGCCGCCCGGAGCGACTGCTCGCGGTAGGGTGGCTCGACCACTTTCCGGTGGTAGTAGCGCCGCGTCGAGACGTCCGTCAGGCCGACGTCCTCGAAGCGGTCGACCACCGCCTCGCCGAGGGCCACGTCAGTCTCGACGCCCTCCAGGTACGCCGCCCGGACGCGGCGTTCGAGGGACTGCTCGCGGGCGACGGTCGACCGGACGTCGACGGCCCCGTTGTCGGGCTCGACGGCGGCGACGCGGTCCGAGGAGGCGCGGACGAACGACGCGAGGGCGCGTCCGGGGTCGGGGAGGTTCACCAGCAACGCCTGACAGACCACGAGGTCGAACGCGTCGTCGACGACGGGGAGTCGGCAGGCGTCGCCCGCGACCACCGGTATCTCGGCCGTCTCGCGGGCCACCGTCAGGAGCGCCGGGTCGGCGTCGACGCCGACCACCTCGGCGTCGCTCTCCTCGGCGAGCACCCGAGAGAGTTCGCCCGTCCCACAGCCGACGTCGAGGATGCGCTCGCGCCCCGGCAGGTCGAGGTCCGCGAGGGCCTCGCGGGAGTCCTCCCACATCCCCTCGCGGGTCCGACTGAGGTACGCTTCGGAGAACCGTCGCACGGTCGGCCATAGCGCGGTGGGGGATAAAAATCAGTCGTCGCGGCGGCGCGACAGATACCCCCCGAGGAGGAGTGCGTTCGTCCCGACGGCGACGGCGTCGTAGTCGAGTCCCCGGGCGTCGAGTGCCGCGCGGAGCGTTTCGAGGTGGTCGTAGCGGACGGTCGACGCGTTCGGGTCGTCGTCCTCGGCGTAGTCGCTGGGTCGCTGCGTGCGCACGAGCGCGGCCTCCTGCAGGCCGACGAGGTGCGGGTCGGTCGCCGCGATTTCGTCGGCGATTGCTTCGGCGCGCCGGTCGAACCGCGTCCGCCCGATGTCGACGAACAGGTCCCCGACGAGTCTCCGGAGGTCGGCAAACGACTCCGCGCGAAAGAGCCGAAACAGGTTCGCGCCGAGGTAGAGGTTCCGCGTCATCACGGTCGGTCCCGACGGTGCCGCCCGGGCCGTCCCCGCGACCGCGCCGGCCCCGGCCGCGAGTCCGCCGAGAAACGTCCGCCGGGTGAGCGACGGCCATCGTCGCCCGTCGTGGTCCATGTCTCGCTCGACGCCCCTCGACGCCTTAACTCGGGCGTTCCGCGCCGACCGACGCGACGCCGCTCGTCTCGCGCGAATCGGCGACTCGTCGTGAGGACTGTAACCGTTCACCGGTGGCTCGCCGGGACGGTTCAGCGAACCACCGGCGATGACTACTATCGGACCCCGGCTTCCGCCGCGAGTTCGTGGACCCGGTCGACGTTCCAGGCGAAACTCTTGCCGTCCTCGGTGGGGGTTTCGAGGACGAACGGCAACTCCCGCAGGTCGGGGTGGGTGACGATGCGGCGCATCCCTTCGACGCCGATTTCGCCCTCGCCGACGTGGGCGTGTTCGTCCTTGTTCGTCCCGCAGGCGTGCTTGGAGTCGTTGAGGTGGATACACCGCAGCGAGTCCAGGCCCACCACGTCGTCGAATTCGGCCACCGTCTCGTCGACCGCCTCGGGCGTCGAGAGGTCGTAGCCCGCCGCGAAGGCGTGGGCGGTGTCCAGGCAGAACTCGACGTCGAGGTCGGTCGCCGCCTGCACCGTCGCGAGGTGTTCGAAGTCGCCGCCGAGTTTCGTGCCGCTCCCGGCGTCGGTCTCGACCAGCACCGTCACGCCGTCGGGGACGTCGAGTTCGTCGAGGGCGCTCGCGGCGTTCGCCAACCCCCCTTCGACGCCCGCGCCCGTGTGTGCGCCGAGGTGGACGTTGACGTACGGAACGTCGAGTTTGGCCGCGGCGTCGACTTCCTTCTGCATGCTGTCGATGGACTTCGCTCGCAAGTCGTCTTTCGGCGTACAGAGGTTGACGAGATACGACGAGTGGATTACCCACGGACCGTCGAGGGATTCGCGCGTCCCCTCGCGGAACGCGGCGGCCTCGTCGTCGCCGACGTTCGGGTCCTGCCACACCTGTGGCGAGTGGGTGAAAATCTGTCCGCAGTTGCCGCCGACGTCGAGCTGGTTCGTCACTGCGTTATCGACGCCGCCGGCGATGGATACGTGTGCTCCGACTCGCATACCCTACGCAGCGGCCGACGGCGCAAAGAGACTTCGAAACGTCACCGAGGGACGTCGCCGCCCGGGTCACCGCGGCGTGCGCCGGACCCACTCGTCGCTGGCGTACTTCTCGGCCGCGCGCTCCCGTGCCCGTTCGAGTTCGTCGTCGGTCCATGTCCCCTCCTCGGCGCCGACCCACTCGCGGAGCGTCTCCTCCAGCGTCCGCACCGCCTCGGCGCGGGTGACGGCGGCGTGTTCGTCGATGCCCGTCACGCGCTCGGCGAAGGCGTCGGCGTCGACGCCGGGGGCCGCGAAGGCCCGAAGGTGTCGCTCCGGGCGCGTCGAGTAGGTGAGCGACCCGTGCTGGACGACGGCGTCCCTCCGGCGGTACTGGGCGTTGCCGCTCACCTTCCGGCCGTCCGCCCGCACGACGACGTCGTGGGCGGGGTGGAGTTCGCGGAGGTAACACGCCGGGGCGTGGAGCGCCGGCCGCTCGTCGTCGGCGAACGCCGCCGGCACGCCCATGCGCTCGAACGCCGCCAGCACGGGCGTACAGAGGCGGTGGTACGATTCCAGCAGGTCGCCCGGGAGGTCCGCGGCGGGCGCGACGATGGAGTAAGAGACGTCGCCGTCGACGTCGTGGTAGATGGCCCCGCCGCCGGTCGGCCGCCGGGTGACGGACACGCCCGCCGCCGCACACGCCTCCCAGTCGATAGTGTCGGGGTCCTGTCCGTAGCCGAGCGAGAGGGTACTCGGCCGCCAGCGATACACCCGGAGGGTCCGCGGGCCACCCTCGGCCGCCGTCTCGGCGGCCACCTCGTCGAGGGCCATCTGCATCGGCCCGGGGCGGGCCTCCTCGCGTACGAGTCGCCACTCGCGGCCGGCGAGCGACGGGTCGGCGTCCATACTCCGTGTACTGCGCGGCGCGACAAAGGCGCTTGCGGTGCCTCACTCCGAGTCCGCTCCGGCCGCTTCGCCCGCCGCTCCCGACCCGGCCGTGGCGTCGGTCGGCGAGACGTCCGCTTCAGCGTCGCCCGCACCGAGGGGCTCACCGCGCGTCGGGTCCGCCGGCGGCGTGTAGGCGTAGAGGAGGTCGTCGCGGACGACGTAGAACGCCTCGCCGTCGGGGCGTTCGACGACGGCCTCGTCGGTGTCGATGGCGACGTCGACGAGGTCGGCGAGGCTGGCCGCCTCGGCGCGGTCACGGGACGCGACGCTCGCGGGGAGGCTGACGGTCGTTATCCACTCGTCGAACTCCTCGCGGTCGTCGAGGTAGTCGAGGTACTCCCGTTCCGCCGCCGACAGGTCGAACCGTCCCTGTCGGCGAGCGACGGCGAGGCCACCCAGAGCGACGAGTGAGAGACCGAGGAGGGCAGGACCACCGCGCGTCCGGAGGGGACCGTACTCGTTGGGGACGCGGACGGGGCGGGTCCGCGTCGATTCCGTCGTCGTTCCCCCCGGTGCGGTGACGCGGTACGTGTCGCCCTCGAACGAGAGCGTGAGGGCGTCCGTGTGTGACCGGCTAATCTGCTGGCCGTTGACGGTCCCTTCCACGTCGAGTGTCACGCGAACCCGGACTCGCCGTTGGCCCGGTCCGTTTCCGAGCGACTCGCTGATGCGTTGGGTCCGGTTCTGTACCCGCGTGGCGTTGAACGAGAACGGGACCGACAGCGTCTGTCCCGGCCGGAGCTTCGACGCCGAGCGTTCGGTCAGTCGGTCGGTCGTCTCCCAGTGGACGGTGACGTTCTCCGTCTGCCCGTCCCCTTCCGTCTCGACGCTCTGAATTACGAGCGCCGTCCGGGCGGTGACTCCGAGCGCTCCGCCTTCACTCGCCTGGTAGGTGTACTGGTACGTCCCCTCCAGTACGGGAGCGATGGTCCGATAGTAGACGTTCCGGTTCGACAGGCGCGACCCGACGGGGAAGACGGGATTGCGTCGGACGACTCGCGCGCCGTGGGAGAACGACCGGCTCGACGACCACGAGGAGACGGTTCGCTCCTCGGTGTGCGTTCCCGGTTCGACGACGGACGTGTACGTGACCCAGCCACCGACCGCCGCGAGGACGACCAGCAGGACGGCGACGGCGGCGAACCAGCGGCTCATCGCTGCCCGGGTCCGGAGTCGACTCTCACTCATCGATGTCGACCTGTCTCAGTCCACGTACATTAGTCATGGGACCTGCCATCAGTAGAACCTCCTGACGAATCCCCGCGCCCCACCCGTTCCCTCCCGGTTACGGCTCCGGTTACGGAGTCGCCCCGTGCCGACGAGCGCCCGCCCGAGGAGGTAGAACGCGCCGGCGAGGAGGCCGTCGATGACGGCAATCGGGAGCCACGGGTGGACGTGATAGAGGGCGTCGACGACCGGCGTCGGGAGGACGGCCAGGTAGCGGTACTCGGTGAGGAAGCGGCGGTAGTACCCCGTCTGCTCCGGTGCCGAGAGCGTGAGATTCACGGTTTCGGTCGCCCGCCCTCCGACGTAGACCCGGTTTCGGTCGACGGCGACGCCCTGACTCGCCGGTTCGAGGTAGACGAGTACCGGCACCAGTCCCGCGTTCGGTACCTCGTAGGGATGGGTCTTCGACTCGCCCATCGGAATGACGGTCGGGTTCTCCGACTCGAACTCCGCGCTCACGACGCCGTACTTCTGGGTCCCGCCCGGAACGACCATCGCCGCCGTCGCCGTGACGACCAGCAGGGCCGCGAGGCCGACGAGAATCAACCGCGTCGACGTCCCCCGGTCTCGCGAGCGCGTCCGGTCGCGGTCCCGCTCTCCGGCGTCGCCGGCGAACAGGTCGAAGACGTACAGAAGCGCCGACAGCGCGAGGAGGAGATACGTCAGCCCCTGGGTCCCGAGCAGCGCCCGACTTCCCACGGCCGCGGCGAGATACCGCTGCGTGCCGGAAATCCCCTCTTGGACAGCCATGACGGCGGTCCCGAGCTCCGGGATGACGACGACGCTGCCGCCGACCTGGAGCGCTTCGGCGACGACCTGTGCGTCCTTCACCGGCGGCTCGCCCCCGTCCTGGTCGGTGAAGGGATTGGCGTCGCCGCGCGTGATGTACCCGCGTTCGGTCTCGCGGACGACCCGGTGGGTCGTGAGGCCGCCGCCGTGGAGTTCTTCCGCGCGGAAGACGATGACGTCGCCCTCCTCGACGTCGTCGGCGACGGCGGTCGGGACGGCGACGAAGCCGTCGCCCGGTTCCATCGTCGGTTCCATGCTCCCCGTCTCGACGTAACTCAACAGGACGGGGTAGCCGAGTACCTGTCCGGCGACCAGCGACACGACGAAGACGATTGCCAGCAACTCGACACCGAGCGAGAGGGCGCGCCGGGGCGACATCGAGATGACAGTCATAGTGAGGTTTCGGGTGATTAAAAGTTCTCGGTCATCGGGTTCGGCGGCGGAGTCCCGCGAGTAGCGCGGCGACGGCGACGATTCCGGGGGCGACCGGGGTCGGGGAATTCGGTATCGGCAGCTCCGCCGCCTCGACGCGCCCCCGTCGCTCGTCGCCGAGCGTCGACGGGTCCGGCCGGAGCGCCGCCCCGTGCGGCCGTCGTTCGCCCCCTGTCGCCCGGTCGTTGGTCCCGCCCGCGGATTCGACTCGCTGCTCTCGGACGTCGGCAGTGTCGCGCTCCGCGGCGGCGACGACGAGCGTCGCATCGCCCGACGCGTTCGCCGTGAGAGTGAGACGGTCCCCGCGCCCGTCGACCGCGCTCGCGTTCAGCCGCCGCCACCCGTCGCCGGCGTTCCGGTAGACGGTGAGGTTCGCCGGCCTGACGCCCACCGCGTCGAGGTACGACCACGCCACGCCGAATCTGGCTCGCCAGCCGCGCGCGCCGCCGTCGACGTCGACGCTCACCGCGCCGAGGAGGTCGCCCCCGGGCACGCCCTGTCGGGCCGTCGCGTTCGGTCCGACGACGCGCACCGTCACGCCCACCGACCCGTCCGCGGTCGTCACGCCGAGACCGTCGAGCGTCAGGTCCCCGCCCCTCGACCCGTCGAGTTCCAGCCGGTCGATGCCGAGCGAGACCGATCTGCCGGCCGGCGCGTTCGAGAGCGTGACGCGTCGGCTGTCGGCGCTCGGCGCGAACTTCCGAATCGAGGGACCGTCGTCCCCGTCGTCGGCGTCCACGCCGGCGGTGGCCGACGTCGATCCGTCGGCCGGTTCGGCCACGCGGGCGTGCACAGTGACGTCGTCGACGAGGCCGTCCGGCCGCGGACCGGTGGTGTCGACGGCGAGGCCGACGGCGACGGACTCGTTCGGGACGAGGGTGACGGCGTTGCGCTCGGACTCGATGGGACGACCCCGTGCGCGGAACGTGACCGCGTCCGACTCGTGGGTGAGCCAGACGTTCGCGTACTGCGTGCCGTCGTAGCGGATGCGGAAGACGTCGTCGACGGTGGTGACCGCGTCGGGGTTGACGCCCGCGCCGTCGACGTTCGGGTTCGTCGCCGAGAGGTCGACGACGAGTTCTCCGTCGGCGAGGTAGGCGTAGTCGCCGTTCGGGCCGTCGGTGGGCGCGAGGTGGACGTCTTCGGTGATTCGGTCGCTATTGGTCAGCGGCACGGCTACGGAGGGGAACGCGAGCGTTCCCGCGAGGGCGAGGGCGACGACGACGATGCTAGCCCGATTCATCTCGTCATCGACTCAGGCGAAGTGGGCGTCGAAGAGAAAGCCGGTCGGATTCCCCCTCGGACCGGGTTCGTTGACGACTTCCGCACGGAGCGTGTACGTTCCCGGTGCGAGGGTCTGGTCCGTGACGTCGGAGCGCAGGGACTGGAACGCGTTCTCCCCGTCCGAGCCGCCGATCTTCCGGCCGTTGAGGTAGAGTTCGACGGGGTTGTCGGAGCCGTAGGCGTCGACGACGAGCGTCCGCTCCGACGCGACGTCGAAGGTGAGTTCGTAGACGTAGGGCGTGTCGGCGTCGCTGGGGTCGGTAGTCCGTCCACCGTCGCCGAACGGGTCGACCCACTCTGCGTCGTCGGGGGAATCCGCCCACACGCCCGGCGGGTCGACGACGAACGGGCTGTACGGCGGCGTCGGGTGAGGCTTGACGTCGGCGGCCTCGGGTAGCGACGTCACCAGCCAGTTGCCGCTCCCCGTAGTCGGGTCCGGCGTCCCGCCCGTCCCGCCACCCATTCCGGGACTTTCCCCACCGCCACCGCACGCTATCGAGGCGTCCGCGCTGACGAGTAGCTCGCTCCCGTTCGAGACGGGCGCGAGGAGGGAGTCTCCGGGGGACAGTCCGTACGTGCGCGTGACGAAGCCGACACAAACTTTCTCGCCGGTGTCGAGACAGACCGCGTTCGACCGCCCGACGATTTCCGTGCTCCGGTCGCCGTTCCGGTAGAAGTCGATGGCCGGATTCCCGTTCGCGTTCTGGACGGGAGCGACGTCGAGCCAGACGCCGACCGGCTGGGTGCCCTGGTTGGCGATCTCGAAGACGTCGTCGAACACCGTCGTCGCGTCGGGGTTGACGCCCTGGCCGCCGTACTCGGTCGGCGACGACGGCGACATGTCGACGGTCATCATCCCGTTTTTCGTCGTG
>JBDGTU010000005.1:0-20615 GCA_042216495.1 Haloferacaceae archaeon | reverse complement strand
CTGTCGTTCTAATTCGCGCCGCTGCGCTTTGAGCTCCGTGACGTCCTGATTGACGGCGACGAAGCCGACAATTTCGCCGTCCTCAGTGAGCGGTGAGATGGTCTGGTCGATGACGTACCGTTCGCCACTCTTCCGCTCGTTGATGATTTCGCCGGACCAGACCTCGCCGTCGAGGACGGTCCTCCAGAGGTCCCGGTAGAACTCGTCGTCGTGCTCGCCGGACTTGAGGAGCGCCGGCGTCTGACCGACCGCCTCTTCGGTAGCGTAGCCGGATATCTCCTCGAACGCGGGGTTGGCGTATTCGATTGTTCCGTCGGAATCGGTGATGATGACGGCGTGGCCGGTCTGTTCGACGGCCTCGCGGAAGACACGGAGTTGGCGCTCGCGCTCTTTGCGTTCCGTGATGTCCTGTATCGTGCCGATGTGGTACTCGTCGCCCTCGATAGTGACGTGAGTCTCCACGGTTTCGACCGGAATCGTCTCGCCGTCACCGAATCGTCGGTGGACCGTCTCTCTGCGGCGCGTTTCCCCCTCCTCGAAAGAGTCCCAGTGGTCGTCGAACCGCTCGGCGTCGAACTGCGGGTTGGCGTCCGCCACGTGACGGCCATTTAGCTCCTCGGTCGTCGTCTCGAGGATGTCGGCGCACGCCTGGTTCGCATAGAGCACGGTGCCCGTCTCGTCGTAGGTAGCGATGCCGATTCCGATCTGTTCTATCGCCTGCTCGAAGAATTTGCGGTTCCGCTCGCGTCGCTTCCGCGCAGTGGTGTCGCGATTGATGGCGACGAAGCCGGTGGTCTCGCCGTCTTCGGTAATCGGCGCGATGGTCTGGTCGATGACGTACTGCGTCCCGTCCTTGCGTTCGTTCACGATTTCGCCGGACCACACGTCGCCGCCGAGGATGGTCTCCCAGAGGTTCGCGTAGAACTCGTCGTCCTGTTCGCCGGAGCTGAGAATCGCGGGCGTCTCCCCGCGGAGTTCGTCGACCGAGTATCCCGAGAGCTGCTCCATCGTGGGGTTGGCGTACGTGATTTTCCCGTCGACGTCCGTGACGAAGATGGCGTGGCCCGCGTGTTCCATCGCCGCATACAGGTCGTGGAGCTCCTGTCGCTGCCGGGAGAGCGTCACGCAGTTGTCGATGCGGTTCACGAGGAGTTCGTACCGAGCGTCGCTCCGTTCCGTCTCCAGGTAGTCGTCGGCGCCGAGTTGCATGGCCCGGATTGCGACGTCCTCGGGCCCCTCCTCGGTGACCATCACGAACGGGAGCGCTGGATACTGGTCTTTGCTGGCCTCCAGAAAGTCCAGCCCGTCCATCCCGGGCAGCGCGTAGCCGCTGACGATACAGTTCACCGTCGCCCCGTCCTCTAGACGGTCGAGCGCGTCCTCCGCGCTCGTTTCGGAGTAGACCTCGAACCCGGGCTCGGCATCGAGATACTCCGCGAGGGTAGCGTGGGCAGTACCGACCAGCAGGACCGTAATCGGCCGCTGGTCCATCGTGCTGTCGTCGGTCGGCTCGATGGCTGCAATTCGTGTGCTTGCCGACGTCATACTCTCTCAATTACGAGTCTGGACGGCGTACTTCGATTTCTCACCGGGGACAATCGTCACCGCTCCGTTCGCGCCTGACGCAACGCGACGATGCTGACGTTCGACTGTCGTTTCGTCCCGACTGGCAGTGGTGGAAAATCGCTCGTGTCCGTTCGTCGTCGGCGTTCCGTTCGAGGGCGAATCGCGCCCGGGAACGCCGCGTAACCGTCGTTTGAGTGGCACCTTCAGAGGCTCCATAATCTGACCCATCACTGACTCGGTAATAACCCCTCCGGGGCTTTCCTACGTGTTGAAAACCACGACAACTCCGGACCCGTCGTCCGCGACTCGGGGACGTTCCGTCCCGACTGGAGAGCGAGGACGAGGGTTCGAATCCCGGGCAGTCGTCGTTCGGGGGAGAGCAGCCAGTCGGCCGAGAGCCCCGACGGACCCGCGGGGCTCGAAGTGAAAGAACTACTTTACTCGACGGCGTCAACGCGCACACAGATGGGGTACGACTACACCGGCGACGCCCACCGAGAACTCGTCGACGCCTATCGGGCAGACGAATCGCCCTTCCCGACGGACGCCTCGCGGGAGTATCCCCGCCGTGATTTTCTGCGTGACGAACCTCTCCTCGTCAAACAGCTCCTGTTCCCCCGGTGCTGGAACGCGACGGAACTGTTGGACGACCCCGCCGAGACTCGCCGCCGCTTGAGCAGGCTCGGTCGTTGCGTGCAGAAAGGCATCGCGGCCTATTCGGACCGCGACGCGGACGACCTGACCGGGGTAGTCGACGGGATACTCGGTCGATTGCCGGCGATTCGAGGCACTCTCAAGCGGGACGTCGAGGCCGCGTACAAGGGCGACCCCGCGGCGAAGAGCTACTGTGAGATAATCCGGTCGTATCCCGGGTTTCACGCCACCCTGACCCACCGGGTCGCACACGCCCTCTACGGCGAGGGCCACGTCGAATACGCACGCGAACTCGGCGAGTACTCGAAGGTCGAGACGGGAATCGATATCCACCCGGGCGCGGAAATCGGCGAGTACTTCTTCGTCGACCACGGGACCGGGGTCGTCATCGGCGAGACGGCCACGGTCGGTGACTGGGTTCGAATCTACCAGAACGTGACGCTGGGCGCACTCCACTTCGAAGAAGAGGAGGGGGAGGACCACATGCTGAAGCGGGACTACAAACGCCACCCCGACATCGGGAACCACGTCGTTATCGGGGCCGGGAGCAACGTGCTCGGGCCGGTGGAGGTCGGCGACCACGTGAGCATCGGTGCGAACTCGTGGGTGACGGACGACGTCCCGAGCAACACGAGCGTATTCATCTCGAATCACCCCGAACAGGAGCGGAAATCGAACCGATAGCTGGCGTCCGAACGCGCGGGCGGGCACTCGGACCGGACGGTGACTCGACCGAGCACCGAGAGAGAAGTCGGAACGGTCATTGGGGTGGCTGCCGAGACACGAGAGGCATGCACCGGGAGCAACCAGTGTCGCTCGTGACCGGGGGGCTCCTGGCGCTCGCGGGCGTGGTACTGAGTCTCGTCTCGTTCGAACACACGCTTCGGGAGCACACGCTCGAAGGTGCGGCGCTCGTCGGCGGCGTCGTGCCGACGTTGCTCGCCTTGAGCATCGTCGTCGAGGGCGTCGTCCTCGCCCGCAGCGACGTCGAGCGTCGAGGGGTCGGTGACGTCGTCGGCTGGGCGCTCGTGGGTGCCGCCGTCACCGGCCTGGTCGCACTCAGTTTCGTCGTCTACGAGCGTAGTCACGGCATCGGACTCGTCGACGTCGCGTATCTCTACGTCAACAGCCTCACCGTGGGGATAGCGGGGGGCTTTCTCGTCGGGTACTACCACGCCGACCGCCGAAAGCAGACCGAACAGGTCAGAGAGGAACACGCCCGACTGGAGGAGGAGCGCGAGAAACTCGAACTGCTGACCCGCATCGTCCACCACGACATCGGCAACGACCTCACCGTCGTCCACGGGATGGACGAACTGCTGGAGGACCACGTCGACGAGCCGGGCCGACAGTATCTCGCGCGGCTGCAGCGGGCGACGACCGACGCCGTGGACGTGACGCGCACCGCCCGCGAGTTCGTGAACCTCCTCGACGACGAAACCGACCGGGACGTCGCCCCCATCTCGCTCCGGAACGTCCTCGAAACGCAGGTGGACAACGCGTCCGCGACCTACCCCCAGGCGTCCATCGTCTGCGAGGAGGTCCCGGACGTGGAGGTACTGGCCGACGAGATGCTCTCTTCGGTGTTCCGGAACCTGCTCACGAACGCCGTCCAGCACAGCGACGCCGACGTCCCACACGTCGAGTGTACGGCGACGGTCGACGACGAAGTCGCCCGCGTCCGCATCGCCGACAACGGACCCGGAATCGACGACGAGCGAAAGGGAGCCCTCTTCGAACGGGAGGAGTCGACGCTCGACTCCGGGCTCGGTCTCTACCTGGTGGACCAGCTCGTCGCCGGCTACGGCGGCGACGTCCGCGTCGAGGACAGCGAGATGGGCGGGGCCGCGTTCGTCGTCGAACTCCGGCTCTCGGATACCTATCGGGCCGGCACCTGACGCCTCGACCGACAGTGGCGTGTGAGCACCTGACGTCGTGACCGACGGTGGCGTTCGAGACTGTTCGCGCGTCCAGCCGAGCGCGCCCTCGCGGCGGATGGACGATGACTTTCGAAGGCGACTACCGCCGCGTCCTCACTCGTTTTCGTCGCCCGGGCTAACCCCTGTTCCCGAACACGTTCGCCCGCGTTCCATCGTCGAGGGAACGGGCTTCGGCGTATAAAGACCCGAACGATGAAGGTGGAGTTGCCGTGACCGACCGAATCGGAGCCCCCGGAAGCCGCGTATCGCGACGAGAATTTCTCGCACTCACCGGCGGTGCGGGTGCGGCCGGGCTCGCCGGCTGTGCCGCACCGACCCGAACCGACTCGATGGCGGCGGCGGAGGGACACACGCAGACGGCGGCCGCGTCGTCGCCGTCGCTCCCGGCGACGAGTCCGCCCGAGGTCGTGAACGTCGACGAACGGGGCGGCCAGGTCACCGTCTCCTCGCAACCGGCGCGCCACGCCGTCCATCCCCTCGACTCGATGGGCGGTCCCGTCGAACTCCCGCGGGTGTGGGCGTTCAGCGCCGACGACGGCGACCCGAGCGTCCCGGGCCCCATCCTCCGGACGACGGAGGGTGAAGACGTGGAGGTGACGCTCGACAACACCGGCGGGCGGCGTCCCCACACGCTCCACTTCCACGGTGCGCGCACGGCGTGGGAGGACGACGGCGTCCCGACGACGACGGGCATCACGGTCAAACCGGGCGAGAAGCACACCTACACCATTCCGGCGAACGTCCCCGGCACCCACCTCTATCACTGCCACTACCAGACCCAGCGACACATCGACATGGGGATGTACGGCATCTTCCGGGTCGACCCCGAGGGGTACGAGTCCGCCGACCGGGAGTACTTCATGACGGTCAAGGACTGGGACTCGCGGCTCTCCCGGAAGTTCGCCGGCGAGGACGTCTCCTACAGTCCGCGCACCCGGGACCCCGACGTGTTCACCGTCAACGGCAAGAGCGCGCCGCGGACGCTCCACCCCGAAGACGGCTCGCCCATCATCGTCGAACGCGGCGACACCGTCCGCCTCCACCTCGTCAACGCGGGCTACATGTCCCATCCGCTGCACGTCCACAACCACCGGTTCCGCCGCGTCGAGAAGGACGGCGGACAGATTCCCGCAGCCGCCCAGTACGAACAGGACGTGACGAACGTCGCGCCCGCCGAGCGTCACACCGTCGAGTTCGAGGCCGACGCCGACCCCGGCATCTACCTCCTGCACTGTCACAAGGTCGACCACGTGATGAACGGGAACTTCTACCCCGGCGGGATGCTCGGCGGCGTCGTCTACAAGGACGCCATGGACAGCGACATCTTCTCACAGCTGATGTCGCACGCGGGCTACGAGGGCTAGACTAGTAGGACGGCGACTCCTCGGGGACGCCGTCGCGCTCGTTCACCAGGCGGGCGAACGTAAAGAGCGCGTCCGACAGGCGATTGAGGTAGGCGATGGCCTCCTCGTTGATGGCTTCGTCCGCCGCGAGCGCCACGGCCCGGCGCTCGGCCCGCCGTGACACCGTGCGTGCGTGGTGGAGCGTAGCGCCCGTCTCGCTGCCGCCGGGGAGGACGAACGACTGGAGCGGGTCGAGTTCCTCGGTGGCCTCGTCGATCCACGACTCCAGTTGGTCGACGTGGTCGGCCCGGACCCGCGGGTCGTCCTCGTCCGGGTCGGGGTTGGCGAAGTCCGCTTGCACCACGTGGAGGTGGTTCTGGACCGCTTCGAGCCACGCGTCGACGTCGTCGTAGCCCGTCGGACGCGCCGTGCCGACGAGCGCGTTCGCCTCGTCGACGGTGCCGTAGGCCTCGATGCGGGCGCTCGTCTTCGAGACGCGAGACATGTCCCGGAGGTCGGTCATGCCTTCGTCGCCGCGACCGGTGTAGATTTTCATGCGAGGGTCCGCTCGACGTAGTCGAGGACGTTGTCGCTCTCGGGCATCACGACCCCGCGCGCGTCGTCGACGAGGACGGGAACGCCGCGCTGGCCGCTCACCCGCCTGACCTCGTTCCGGTCCGAGTGGAGGGGGTCGACCCAGACCGTGTCGTAGTCGACGCCGTTCGCGTCGAGAGCGTCGTGGACTTTCTCGCAGTACGGACACCCGTCGAGGGCGTAGAGCGTGAGTGCCATACGCGAGAATTGGGTCGCCCCCGGCAAGTAGCTTCGCCCGCCGCGGGGGAGTGTCGAGGTAATCCGGACCTTTGTAAGGCCGGCGGTGAGAGGGACGCATATGGTCCCCGACGCGAACGACCCTCCCACCGAACACACCGAAGACGACGCGACGACGGTTGACGGCGGGGACGGCTTCGACGAAGCCCGCCTCCACGCCGTCGTCCGCGACGCCGTCGAGGACGCCCTCCTCGGCGTCGTCGGAACGCTGCTGCTCGTCGCCGTCGCGTTCGTCCTCGTCGTCGCCGGCGTACAGGCCGCGCTCTGGGGGATGTCCCCGCTCGGGACGGCCGCCGGCGTCGCCGTCACCGCGTTCGGCCTCTATCTCGCCGCCGCGACGCTCGAACTCGTGCCGCCGATGCGCGACTGGATGTGACCCCGCCGCAAAACGGGGCCGAGCGACGGGACGTTCGGCGACCGCATCGACGCGCCGCCGGCAGTCTCCGGGGAGACGGCGTTCGTGGCGGCGCCGGATGGCCGCCTCCGCGCGCTCTCGCTGACGGACGGCTCGGAGACGTGGCGGGCCGACGTCGACGTGACCGTCGACACCGGCGTCAGCGTCGGCCGGGACGCGGTGGTCGCGGCGACGACCGGACTCCCGTCGTCGGGCGGGCCGGGCGTCGTCGCCCTCGGTGACCTTCCACCGCGGGACGGGTGACCGGGAGGACTGCCGACCGTAACGGTTAGGCGAGCGCCGTCAGAAGGCGAACGCGTTCTATGCCCTCCACCGACGCCGACCTCGCCGTCGAGACGACCGACCTCCGGAAGGAGTACGGCTCGGAAGTCGCCCTCGACGGCGTGTCGCTCTCGATATCGACCGGGACCGTCTACGGCTTCCTCGGGCCGAACGGCGCGGGGAAGACGACGACGATGCGCCTCTTGACGGGGCTCGCACGGCCGACGGCCGGCACCGTCCGCGTCTGCGGCGTCCCCGTCGACGACCGGCGGACCCTCGCCGGCCACGTCGGCTACCTCCCCGAGACGCCGCCCCTGTACGACGAGTTCAGCGCCCGCGAGCAACTCGACTACGTCGCCGACCTCCGGGACGTGCCGCGAGACGAGGCCCGCGAGCGCATCGAGGACTACCTCGACCGGTTCGACCTGGCCGCGGACGCCGACCGGCGCATCGGCTCCTACTCGAAGGGGATGAAACGGAAGACCGCCTTCGTCCAGAGCGTCCTGCACGACCCCGAGGTCCTCTTTCTCGACGAGCCCACGTCGGGACTGGACCCGCGGGCCGCCCGTCGCATCCGCGAGTCCATCGTCGAGTACGCCGACGCCGGAACGACCGTCTTCCTCTCGACGCACATCCTCCCCGTGGTGGAGGCCGTCGCCGACGAGGTGGCCGTCCTCTTCGACGGCCGCCTGGTCGCGGAGGGGTCGCCGGCGGACGTGAAAGCCCGCGCGGAGATGGGCGAGAGCGGGTCGCTCGAGGACGCCTTCCTCGCCGTCACGAGCGACGAGGAGCGAGCGAACGCCGAGGGGCCATGAGCCTCCGGGCGGACGTCCGCCACGGCGGCCGCATCGCCCGCGCCGAGTTCGTGCGCAGCCTCCGTGGCTACGCCGGGAGCAAGCGTCGTCTCGCGGGCCTCGCCATCGCGGTGCTCTTTTTCGGCGGTCAGCTCCTCTTTTCCCTCCCGACGGCGTACGTCGTCGGTCGAACCGCTCGCTCCGTCGACGCGATACCGCTTTTCGCGCCCGCCGCGACGGCAGTGCCCGTCGTCCTGCTGGCGCTCGCGACGCTGCGGACGCTGGAACGCATCGGCCACGTCGACGCCGAGGAGTTGGTGCTGACGACCGTCCACCCTCGCGCCGTCGTCCTCGGCCTCGTCGGCGCGGAGATCGCCCGGCTGGCGACGTGGTTCGGGCTCCCGCTGGTGGCGCTGGTCGCCGCGTTCGGACTCGGACTCGGCGCGCCGTGGCTCCTCCTCTCGACCGGCGTCGTCGCGCTCCCGCTGGTCTGCTGGGCCGCCGTCTGGGGTTACGCTGCCGGTGTCTGCGTCCTCCGACTCCTCAGACGGCTCCCCGGCGTCCGGCGCGTCCTGAAAGTCGGCGGGGTGCTGGCGATGGTGGCATTCGTCGTCGCGTCGCAGTTCCTCGGCCGGTATCTCGTCGAAAGTGAGCCGTCGCTCCGGGCGCTCCGCTCGGCACTCACGGTCGGGCCGCTGGCCGACTACGTCGCGCTGGCGTTCGTCGGGACGCCGCTCGCCCGCCCGGCGTCGCCGTCGGCCTTCGCCGTCCTCGGCGGACTCGTGGCGCTCACGCCCGTCGGCCTCGCCGTCGCGACGGGACAGGCGTCGCGTCTCTGGTTCACCGACGCCACGGCACGACGCGACACGCGACGGGCCAAGACGTCGACGGGCGGGCTCACGCCCCCCGCGCCCTTCGCGTGGCGGACGGCCGGTCGCGTCGCGTGGAGTTTTCTCGTCCGGACGGTCCGACGCCCCCAGCAACTCGGCCACCTCGTGATGGTGCTCTTTCTCCTCGGCCCGCTCGGGACGACCGTCGTCCAGTCCTCGCGGGACGCGCTCGGCCCGCTCGTCGCGGCGATGGGCGTCGGTCTCGGGGCGTATCTCGCCGGGGCGACGTTCGGCCTGAACCCGCTCGGCGACGACCGGCCGCAGGCTCCCCTTCTGCTGCTCACGGCGACGGAGCCCCGCACTCTCGTCCGGGGGCGAATCCTCGCCGGCCTCGCCGTTGGTCTGCCCGTCGCCGTGCTCGCTCCACTCGCGTCGCTGCTCCTCGGAACGCGGCCGCTGTACGTCGCTACCTTCGTCGCGACGGGAGCGTGGATGTGCCTCGCGGCCGGCCTCTTCGCGGTCGGCCTCGGCTCCGTCTACCCCGTCTACGAGGAGCGCGAGTTCTGGGGGACGGAGATGGTCGTCCCGTCGACGCTCGTGTCGATGGCGTACATCTTCGTCGTCGGCGGCGGCTCCGTCGTCGGACTGGTCGCGACGTGGTACGGCGTCACCGGGCACCTCGCCGTGACGCCCGTATTCGCTGCCGGATTGGGTATCTACCTCGCACTGACCGCCGGTCTGTCGTACGGCTCCTATCGGTACGCAGTCCGTCGGTACCGACGCTACACCCTGGGCTAGGCGCAGCCGACAGGCCCATATGGCCACGGGAGCCCGTTCCCGTATGGTTCCCACCCGTCGACGCCTCCTCCGGGCGGCCGGCACGGCGGCGCTCGCGGCGTTCGCTGGCTGTTCGTCGGCTCCGCTTCTCGGCTCCGACGACGACGCCGAATCCGAGTACACTCTCGACGTCGAAGCCGTCGACGCCGCACCCGTCGAGCACGCGCTCTACCGGCCCGACGACGAGGCGCTGTTCGGCGACCCCGCCCGGACGGCGCTCGACGCCATCCTCCCCGACGGCCGGCACACGACGTACGGCTACACCCCGCTCCCGAGCGACGCCTACGTGGAACGCGACGGAGCGTACTACCAGACGAAACACGTCGTCACCGGGCGCGAGCGGATGGAACGCACGCTCGTCCGCGTCGACGCAGTCCCGAGAGAACGGGTCCCCGAGGACGCCGTCCTCGTCGACTCGCTCCCCCAGCCGAGTGCACGGGCGCTCAAGATACTCCACAGCTACGTCCAGACCCACGGCGAGACGAGCACGGCCGACCTGCTCCGCGGCGACGCCTACGTCCTGCGCCGCCCGGCCGAGCAGGAGAGCCGACTCGGGACCGGCGAACTCGACGGCCGCGTCGTGACGATGACGGAGGAGGGGACGTGGGCCTACCGGGTACGCGTCAGTCGCGAACCGATAGTCGAGACGGCGTACGCTGCCCTCGCCGTCCTCGTCGCCGACTCGCGCGAGCAGTTCCGGGAAGTCGTCTTCGGGTCGCGCATCGACGCCGAACTCGCTCCGGAGACACTCGCTCCCGAGCGGCGGGACGTCCTCGAACGCGCCATCGCTCGGGGCCAGTACGCCGAGACGACGCCGCTCTCGACGTCGTACGACGCGCTTTTGAAGATGCTCGGTCTCGGAGCCGTCGACCGGGCGTCGACCGGCAACCTGTTGTGGTACGACGGTAGCCTCTACCGGTACGCGCTGTACGTCTCGGAGGCGTCGTGACCGGGGCGCTCGTCCGTGCGCGTCAGGAGATGGCGAGTCGGACGTGACCGAGATACGGAATCCGTAGCTCCGCGGTCCCGATAATCCACTCCGGACGGACGGGTGCGCTGATGCGCTTCACCTGGTCGTACCGGTCGTTGGCGTCGCCCTTCGTGACGAACCCGGCGTGTGGGGCCGGACAGTTCGGGACCTCGGCACAGCTATTGCCCGAGAGATACGCCGGGTTCGCCTTTCCGTACCAGTTCTCGGAGGCGTTCACCCAGAACCGCGCCCGGTGGATGACCGGGGTCGCCCCGGGGTCGCCGTTCGGCCGATAGACGACGACGTCGCCGTAGTCGCCGAACGTCCGGTAGTCGGCCCCCGAACCGACCCGATACGTGACGACGCCCGTCGCCCCGCGAGTCGAGTCCGGCGAGAACCGGTGTTCCTCGACGACGAACACCAGGTCGCCGCGGTACATCTCGGGTTCCATGCTGCCGCTCTCGATGGCGGCCATCGGCGGCCAGAGCCCGCTGACGGAGAACAGAATCGCCCCGACGAGCGCGACGGTGAGGACCGACCGGAGCGCCTCGCGGGCGACGATGCCGGCCGTTCCGTCCGGAGAGAGCGCTCGCCCGAGTCGGTCGAGTCGACCGTCACCGTCGCGTCCGTCTCGCATCGTTCGAACCCATTGCTCGCGAGGTATATGCTTTCCCGGTCGTCCCTGCGTTCCCGGTCGACCGACCGTGAGGTAGGCGTCGAACGCGGGATACACTGAGAGTTTATGTGGCAAGAGGGGCGTACTCCTGACCATGCGCGCTGCCCTCCAGCGAACCGCCCGAGACCAGTTCACGGTGCGCCACCTGCTCGTCGTCGCCGGCGTCGTCGGCGTTCTCTGGTTCGTCCCCGCCGTCTCCCGGGACGCCGTCGTCGGCTTTCTCGTCGCCCTCGCCGCCGCGGAACTCGTGACGCTGCTCCGGGACACGCCGGAACTCGACCAGCGCTACGTGTCCGGCGGCATCGGCGTCGCCGTCGTCGTGGGGAGCCTGTTTCTCGGCTACAGCGCCGTCGACGGGACCGGCGCACTGTGGCTCCCGATACTGCTCCTGACGTTCGGTGGGTGGCTCCTGACGGACACCGCCGCCGCGTTCGTCCGGGGGCGGCCCCCCGACGCCGGGGAGTCGCCGACCCTCTCGTCGGTCGACGTGATGCTCCTGACGACCCACGGCCACCTGGTCGCGTCCGAACTGGAGTCGGGACCCAGAACGCGGACGCAACTCGCCGCGGCCTGTGACCTGACCGAGTCGCGCGTCGACGAAGCGCTCGGCTATCTGACGGACGCGGGCGTCGTCTCCGCCGACGGCGACCAGTACGTCCTGAACGAGGACCGGACCGGAGCGACGGCGTTCGTCCGGAGACTCGTCGTCGGGGCAGTCAGCCGCGCGGTACGCCCCTTCCGGGTCCTGCTGTGACGTCGCCCTCGCCCGGGGAGTCGGCCGGCGACGACCCGTCCGGAACGAACGCCGCGGTCGACTGGCACCTCGACGTCGACGCATCGCCGCTCCTCCGGAGACTGACCTACCTCGTGCCGAGTCTGCTGGGTGGGGTGGCGCTGCTGGCCGTCGGACTGGTGGGGTGGCTCGTGGTCGACGCGCTCGCCGCCGGAGAGGTGGGCCGCGCGCTCGGCGTGGTCGTCCTCGCCGTCATCGGTCTGTTCGGCCGGCGATACGTCCCCGCGCTCCTCGCGACTGACGTCGGTGACTCGCTCTCGGACCGGTACTCGGTGCGCTGGCTGGCGGTCGGGAGCGTGGTCGGCGCGGCGGTTCTCCTCGGGAGCGCGCGCCTGCACGCCGGCGCACCGCTCGCCGTCTTCGTCGCGGCCTGGACTCCGCTCGTCCTCGCCGCCCGTTTCCCGACGACCGGGTACGCCGCTCCCGATTCGGACGCGCTCGTCGTCGACGGGACTGAGATACCGCTCGACGCGGTTCGTGGCCATCGAGCCGTCGCGCTCGGGCCGTTCGCCGTCTACTGGCTCTCGTACGTCCGCGGGGTTCCGGACGCGCCGCGGACGCTCGTGGCCCCGGCCGAACATCTCGACTCGATTACCGACGCCCTGTCTCGTTCGTCGACGGCCGACGACGTCGCATCCATCGACCGACAGGAGCGACTCGTCGCCGCCGCGTTCGGGGGCGGACTGCTCGCAGTCGGGCCGGTGCTGTGGGTCGTCCTCCCGCTGGGCGACGGCCACCTCATCGCGCTCTACGCCGGCGCGGCGTTCGGCCTGTTCGGCGGCCTGCTCCTCCGGTACGTCGCCACCGCGTGAGGGCCGTCTTCGATGGCGACGTTTCTTGTGGCGGCGGCCGTACGTCCGACCGTGCAGCCCTCCACCTCGCTCCGAAGCCGCGTCAGCGGCTTCCGCCTGGCCGTCGCCGTCGCCGTCGTCGTCGCCGTCGTCGCCGTCGTCTGGGCCTTCGACCAGCCGACGCCGCCGTTTCTCGTCGCGATGGTCGCGCTGACCGCCGTCTATCTCGTCGGGAGTTCGGTCGACGCCGTGCGGGCGTCGCCGCGATATCACCTCGCGTCCGCCTGCTACACCGCGCTCCTGCTCGGCGTCTGGTACGTCGCGACGGGGGCGGACAGTCCGTTCCTGCTGGGCCTGACGATACTCTCGCTCGTCGGCGTCGCGGTCGAAGCGTACAACTACCGCCACGGGACGTCTCACCTCCGCATCGACCTCGCGGACACGGCGCGATAGTGGGAGGCAATCGGACGGCGCGCGGACGACAGCGGCGGCGTCCGCCCGAGGGCCGCCGTCAGCCCGTGCCAGCTACCCCCGGTCGACGCCGATGAGGCGCTCGTTGTTCGCGGCGTAGACGCGGTCGTCGCCGGCGACGACGTCGCCGACGGTGCTCCCCGTGTCGACGTCCCACTGCAGGTCGCCCCCGCGGGAGAACGCGTAGAGGTGGTCGTCGTTCGACCCGGCGTAGACGAACCCGTCGGTGACGGCCGGTTCGTAGACGCCGCTGTTTCCGTCGGTGAACGACCACCGTTCGGTTCCGTCGGACCGCCCCAGCGCGACGAGCGTCCCGTGGTCGCGACCGGTGCAGCCGAGATACACCGCGTCGCCGTCGACGACGGGGCGCGTCCCGCGTCTCGGCGACGGAGTGTCGACGGCCCACTGCTCGCCCCCGTCCCCGAGGTCGAGCGCGACGAGTCGCCCCGACCGACCGGGGTCGGACGTGGTGGCGACGTAGACGGTGCCGTCGGCGACCGTCGGACTCCGCGTCTCGACGCCGGTCCGGTGTCGCCACCGGCGGTCGCCGTCGACGTCGTACGCGGTGACGACCCCGTCGCGTCGGTTCGTGACGACGACGGCGTCCCCGGCTACCGCGGGCCGCGTGAGGCGGTCGCCGCCCAGCGGGGCGCGCCAGTCGACCGACCCCGATTCGGCCCCGATGGCGAGCAGGTCATCGGCGTTGGCGTACACCCGACCGTGGCCGACGGCGACGCCGGTCCTGAGCGGGGAGTCGACGAGCCACTCCTGGGCCCCGTCCGCCCGACGTAGCGCTCTGAGTCCGTCGCACGCCGAGACGTAGATTCGCCCGTCGTCGACGGCGAGTTGGCTGTTCAGGCAGAGCCGCTCGTCGAACTCGTCCTCGTCGTACTCGACGGTCAACTGCGTGCTTCCGTCGGCCGGCGAGAGCGCGTAGAGCGTCAGCCGGTCGAGGATGTAGAGCGTGCCGCCGGAGAGGAGGGGGCTACCGCGGACGCGCTTCTGCCAGCGGATTCGTTCGTCGCTCCGCCCCGAGCCACCGATGCAGCCGGCACCGACGCCGCCGAGGAGGGAGCCGACGGCCTGGAGCGTGGTTCTGCGGGAGACCATACGCCGAGAGGCGACGCCCCGGAAATGAAGGTTGCGTTACTCGTCGGCTCGGCTGCGGAGTCGGTCGATACGGTCGCCGAGGGCCACGTTCGCAGAGAGCGGGTTCGGCAGCCGACGGCGCGTCGGGTCCATCGCGTGGACCTCCGCGTACCGGTCGAGCGCCGCGGCGACGGCAGACGCGCCGACCCGGCCGGCGGCGTCCTCGTCGGCGGCACGGACGCCGCGCCGCGAGAGCCAGAACCCGACCAGCAGGACGCCGAACGCGACGCCGAGCGCGGGCCAGCGTTGGCCGACGCCCGTCAGCGACGCGACGAGCGCGACGCCGGCGACGACGACCGACGACACGCGGAGTTCGACCACGTGACGTCGGAGCCGTCCCGCCTCGACGGCCAGCAGTGCCGCCGCCGTCTCGTCGTCGAAGGCGTCGAGAAAGGTGCTCGTGACGAAGAGGCGTCGGTACCCCGGCGGCCCGCGGACGAGCGTACGCGCCGTCTCCTCGTCGTCGGTGTCGAGAATCCGCACGTCGCGGACGGAAAGTCCCGCCCGGGACCGCAGGTTGGCGAGGCGGTCGGCGACGCCACCGGCCGGGACGTGGGTCGACCGGAGGACAGGGACGAGCCACGGCGAGGCGTAGAGCGAGACGAGACCGATGGCGGCGACGCCCACCGCCAACGCGAGCGGCGAGTTCCCGACCGGCAGGAGTCTGAGCGGGGCGACGACGACGGTCACGACGGCGCTCAGGCCGACGACGTAGCGCGCCATCCTGACGAGTGCGACGCGGGTCGACAGGGAGACGTCGCGGACCTCGCGGACGCCCCGGACCGTCGGCGCGTAGGCGGCGAGCCAGACGAGTCCCGCCGCGAGGAACTCGACGGCGAGTCCGAGGACGCGCCCGACGAACGGCGCCCCGGTCGGGGCCGCCGCCGCCACGGCGGGGCCGAAGCCGAGCAGCGCGAGCAGGCCGTACGCCAGGAGCGTCACCGGGACGAGGACGACGACGTACAGGAGCCGGTACTTCTGGACGGGGTTCGAGAGCCGACGGGCGACGGCGTTGCCGACGGCTCCGGCGCCGCCGCCGACGAGGACGAGGGCGACGAGGGCGACGAACGCCGTCCCGAGCGCAGGCGGCGCGGTCTGGAGGGGGACCATACGGGACGGTTCCCCGAGAGCCCCAAAATCGTGTCGACTGCGAGAGCGGACGTGCTGACCGGCGTGGAGTCGTGCGAATCCACGACGAGATGTCGAGGAATCGGAACGTTATTCAAACGTCGATTTGAACCTCCGTCCATGCCCTCCAAGCTTTCCCTGACAGCGGCGTTCGAGTACGCAGGCAGCCAGCTACTGACCCGCGGCGGCGCGTTGCTCGCCGGCGTCTATCTCCTCTACCAGCTCGTCACGCAGGTGGCGTTCCAGTCCCTGGTGTCCACGTATCTCGCCGCCAAGATACCCGCAGAACAGGTCGCGCGAGTGTATCCGCTCGCCGTCGACCTCCCGACGCCCGTCGCCGCGGCGGCGACTCTGGTGCTCCTCCCGTTCGGCACTTTCCTCGGCATCGTCGCGATTCGGGCGCTGTACCGGAACGTCGACGACGTCCCGACCGCGGACCACCTGCGACGGCCCCTCCGGACGCTCGTCGTCACCCTCGCCGTCACTCTCGTCGTCTCGGTCGCCATCTTCGTCGGGTTCGCGTTGCTCGTCCTCCCCGGCATCTTCCTCGCCGTGAGCCTGGCGTTCGCTGTCCCCGCCGTCGTCATCGAGGACGCCGGCGTCGTCGAGGCGCTCAAGCGGAGCTGGTCGCTCGCCTCCGGGAACCGGCTCCGCCTCTTCGCGCTCGGTTTCGTGCTGGTCGTCGTGAGCGGCTTCGTCGGCGCGGCGTTCCAGTTCCTCTCACTCGCGTACCCGCTGGCTGCCAGCGTCACCTCGGCGCTCCTGACCGGCCTCATCTCGCTGTTCGGCATCGCGCTCCTCGTCGGCGCGTACCGACAGCTTGCGGGCGCGGCGTCGACGGTGGGCGCACTGTGACGCGTCGGCAGCGAGCGCCACCGTCGCGTCGACGCTGCGGTGACCCACGACACCGGGCCTCCCTCCGTGCTCGACCGAGAGCCAACCGTTATCTCCCGCAGTCCCCGAGGCCGGGCATGGACCTCTCTGTCGTGGACCTCTCGCCGGTTCCCGACGACGGCACCGCGTCTGACGCCTACGCCAACACCGTCGCGGCCGCCCGTCAGGCCGAACGGCTCGGCTACGAACGGTTCTGGGTGGCGGAACACCACGGACGGGCGAACTCCCTCGCGGGGACGTCCCCCGAGGTACTGCTCGGCCACCTCGCCGCCGAGACCGACTCGATTCGGCTGGGGTCGGGAGCGGTGCTACTCAACCACTACAGCCCGTTCAAGGTCGCCGAACTGTTCGGCGTACTGGACGCGCTCGCGCCGGGACGAATCGACGCGGGGTTGGGTCGAGCGAACGGGTCGCCGGCGGCCGACCGCGCGCTCGGGACGGAGCGACACGTCCGCAATCCCGACGAGGATCACGCCGAGAAGGTCGAAGCCGTCGTCAACCATCTCTACGACGACTACCCCGACGACCACGCCTACAGCGACCTCGAGATTGCGCGCTCGGACGAAGCCCCGCCCTCGCCGTGGGTACTCGGGTCGAGTCCGTCGAGCGCCGCTATCGCGGGCGAGTTGGGGTTGCCGTTCTGTTTCGCGGCGTTCATTCGGCCGCAGTTCGCCACGCGCGCGTTCGCGGAGTATCGCGAGCGATTCCGGCCGTCACCGCTGGCCGGCGGCGTCGACGACCCACGGGGCATGGTCGCGGTGAACGCGGTCTGTGCGGAGACCGACGAGGACGCGGCGCGACTCCGGGCGACGGCGGAGGCGACCTACGCGCGGATGCGACGCGGGAACGTCGGAACCAGACCGTCCGCCGAGGAGGCGGTCGACGAACTCGGCTCGGTCCCCGACCCGACGCCCGCCACGCTCGGTCCCGACGAGTGGCCACGAGCGATCTCCGGGAGCCCGGAGACGCTGGACGGACTGCTCGCGCAACTCGCCGAGCGCGTCGGCGTCGACGAGGTGATGATTCAACACGTCGTCTCCGACCACGACGACGCGCTCCGCTCGCACGAGCTACTGGCCGAGGGCGCCGGACTCACGCCGCGCTGACCGTGGCGATACGGCGGTCCAGAAGTTTTTTCGATTGCGGACGAGACTGGGGAGTATGTCGATCCCAGCCCTCCAGTTCGGCGTCCCCGGTGGCCCCGAAATCCTCGTCATCCTGTTCGTCCTGTTCCTCTCGTTCGTCGTCCCGCTCGTCGTCTCCATCTACATCTACCGCGACGCGAAACGACGGGGGAGTCGACACGCCCTCGCGTGGGGCGTCGGGTCCTTCTTCGGCAGCCTCGTGGTCTGGGTCCTCTACTTCGTCGTGCGCGACGAAGTCGGCGGCGGTCGGTCGATGTAGCGGGTCGAACCACCGACACCACGCGCCGACCGGGCGTTCGCCTCGGGTTGGATGCCTACGTGGTCGTCGTGGGACACAGTGAGCACGCTCCGTCTCAATCGACGAGTCCCACCTCGTGGACGTGCCGTTCGAGTTCGGCCTCGGAGTCGAACGATTCACCGCACGCAGCACAGGTCCACTCCGTATCGTCGGTCGTCATTGCCGTCTCTGAAGACGGGCCGAACGATATTAATCTAGCGTCGCGTCGGACGGTCGCTGACGCGACTCACTCCGCGAGTTCGGCGACTGCCTCCCGAAACAGGCCGTCGAGTATCTCGGGTGTCGTGGGGTGATACGCCCGGTCGGGGACGTCGCGGACGTCCAGTTCCATCTCCACGGCGAGTTGCATCGTCTTGGCCATGACGTCGGCGTGGTAGTGGAGGCCCTGGTAGCCGAGAATCGTCCCGTCGGTGCCGACGACGAGGCGGGCCAGACCGTCGGCGGCGTTTTTCGTCTCGAACACGCCGTCGCGTTCCGCCTCGCGAGTGACGACACGATGGGCGATGCCCGCTCGTTCGGCCGACGCGGCGGAGTGTCCCACGCGAGCGAACGGGAGGACGCCGAGCCCCGAGAACACGACGTGGCGGTGGACGTTCTCGTAGGGTTCCAGCGACTCGCCGTCCCGGTGACGGCGGACGTTCTTTGCGGTGAGGGCTCCCTGTTCCTTGGCGACGTGGAGAATCGGCTCCTTTCCGTTCGCGTCGCCGGCGACGAACACGCGTTCGTCGTCCCGGGCTTGCATCGTGTCGTCGACCCATCCCTCCTCCGGCGTCAGCGACGTCGCCTCCAGCCCGAGTCGGTCGAGCGTCGGTCGACGCCCCGTGAACGCGAACAACTGGTCGGCGACGACGTCCCGCTCTCGCCCCGCCGCTTCGACGGAGAGTCGGACGCCGCCGTCTTCGGCGGGTTCGACCCGGCGTTCGCGGGTGTTGGTCAGGACGTCGACGTCGAACGCGTCTCGGTAGTAGTCGAGGAGCGCGTCACCGAACGGGTCGTCCGCCTCGTCCAGCGGTCGGTCGTCGTGTTCGACGACCGTGAGGTCCATCCCGCCCGCCTCGCTCAGATACGGAACCAGTTCCAGACCGACGTAGCCGAACCCCATGACGACGCCCGAATCACCGAACTCGGTCGCGTCCAGTACGTCCGCGCTGGTGTGTACGGGGACGTCTTCGATGCCCGGGAGGGACGGCACGTTGGTCGTCGACCCGGTCGCGACGACGACGTAGTCGGGGTCGATTCGCCGTCCGCCCACGAGGAGCGTGCGGTCGTCGACGAACCGCGCCGTATCGCGGACGAACGTCACGTTCTCACGCTCCGCGAGTCGCTCGACGGCGGCCCGCCTGTGCGCCGCGAAGTTCGACGTGTGTTCGTCTTTCGTCTCGACGACCGTTTCGAGGTCGACGTCGGGTGCGGGGCCGGACAAGCGGTGGTCGTGACGCGCGGCGAAGCGGTGTTCGCCCGCCGAGAGAACTTCCTTCGAGGGCATACAGCCGCGAAGGATACACAGTCCGCCACCGGGGTCACCGTCGTCGACGAGCGTCAACTCGAAGTCGGGAACGGCGGCGAGTTCCTCCGCGACCGCGACGCCGGCACTTCCGTACGCACCGACGATTGCCACGTGTGTACTCATACTGCTATGGCGATTACAATCGTATATAACCTTTCGGCGGAACCGCACCGTCGTTCCACGCGCCGATTCTCGTCAGTCGCCGGCAGTTGTCCCGAAAGCCACGCTCGTTGCCAGTGGGGTCGGCGATTCCGGACGAAGGAAGCGGGACGACCGCGGGCGATTCGGTCACACGCTATCAGTTCACGTTCGCCCACGATGCCGTCCGAGACTACTCCAATGGTGACTTGCTCGATGCCATCGGTGAGGAAGGCTCCGCCGATGCAGTCCTGTTTGGGGCTACGCGTGCTGCGGTGGCGAAACTCGTCGACGCCGTCGCGCTGGTCGAATCCAGGCTCTCCGGGCCTGACGTTGCCGCCGAGTGCCTCGCGTCGGTACGAAAACGGGCCCACGAATCGTCGTAGTTGTTTCGGGAGGTGTCGGATTCATCCCCCGGCTGAAGCCGTTGGCTTTCTCCGCGAACGGCTGTAAAACGAGAAAGAAAATGGTTTACTGATTAGACAAGAAGTCAGCAGTCATGCCCTCCACAATCAATAAACGCGTGTTCAGTGAGCCGGACGGCCGCCCCGTGTCGATTTTTTATTTCGGCATAGCAGTCGTCTTCCTGAGCATGTACGTATATTTCACATGGGTCCTCGGTAGCGAAGATGCAATATCGTTTCCACTCGTAATGGGAGCCGGATTCGCGTTGCAGGGTATCGCCGAGTCACGTCCGGAGAGCCGGCGACGGACAGCCGGTGTACTTCGTCTCACGGCGATACTTGTGTACCTGAGCGCCCTCGCCGCTACCGTCTTGACTCCCGGGTTCTTGTTCGGGTGACCGCCGGAGCTGCCCTCGTAATAGTTTTCGCCGGGAGGAGTTACGCTACTATTATGGAACGGCCGGTAAGCAGGCGTGCGACCATACCAAATGGATTTGAGAGCCCCGACGAAATATTGTGTCTGCGACTCCCCCCAAAGACCCTCGCCCTCACGCTCGCCCTTCTCATCGTCTCACAAGTTTTCGCAGTAGTCGCAGAATCACAACTCGCTGCACTCCTTTCGTGGTGGTTCTTGCTCGCCGAAGCCGCCGACTCCTCGGCGTCGTCGGCGTCCACCGAACGTGAGGGGGCGACGACCCGAGCGGACCGGCCGCGGTGATAGAGATACGAGCGCATACCCCCGCCTTCCCGGGAGTGACGAGTGTTCCGACGCTCTGTCGG
>JBDGTU010000034.1:0-20834 GCA_042216495.1 Haloferacaceae archaeon | reverse complement strand
GCAATTCGGCCCCGGTCGGCGGCAATTCGGCCCCGGTCGGCGGCAATTCGGCCCCTGTCGGCGGCAATTCGGCCCCGGTCGGTGCCGGCAACTCCGCCCCCGTCGGGGGTCGTCGGGGTTCCGAGGCCCCTCCCCAGCGCGTCCTGTCGGTCGGACCGCTCGTCTCGGGTCAACCGCAGTCGCTGGTGCTCTCGCTCGGCGTCGACACCTGTGACCCGGTGAACGTCTGGTTGCGGATGCGACCGGAGAACCCCCAGAACATCGACCTGGCGAAGGTGCGGTACACCATCGACATGCGCGTCGCGATTGCGCCCGCTGCCGAGTTCGACGACGTCCAGTACGCGGGGAAGATGGGCGACCTGGTACAGGACGAGTTCGACACGGGCGCGCTCCTCTCGAGTGCCTGTGACGGGAGGGCGTCGTCGGTGTGCCGGCCGCTCTTTCTCGGCCTCGAGTGGACGATGCCGACCGGCCGGACCGCCGACGAGGACGTGACTGCGAACTACGTACTCGACGTCGTCGCACAACAATGCAACCGAACGAACTCACGGAATCCGTGGTCGTAACATGATACATCCAACGCTTCCAGGAAAGCCGCCCGTTCGAAAAGTCGGCCGCGCTCTCGCGGTCCTCATGCTGGTCGCTCTCGTCGCGCCCTTCGTCGTCTACGCGGTCCCGCAGGTCGTCGGGGCGGACTACGGCTACGTCGTCCTCTCGGGCAGTATGGAACCCAAGATAAGCGCTGGCGACGCCGTCATCGTCGAGGACGTCCCGGCCGCACAGATAGAACGCGGCGACGTCATCACGTTCCGGACGGGAGAGGGCGAACCGCCGACGACCCACCGGGTCACCCGCGTCGTCGACACTGAGAACGGCGTCGCGTTCAAGACGAAAGGCGACGCCAACGAGGAGGCCGACAGGGGACTCGTCCAGTCCGAGAACGTCATCGGAGAACTCCTCCTCGTCATCCCGTATCTCGGCTACGTCGTCCAGTTCGCGAACTCGTCGACTGGATTCGCTCTGCTCGTCGTCGTCCCGCTAGCGCTGTTCGTCGTCTCCGAACTGTGGGAGCTAATCGCGTCGACGCGGACCGATTCGGGTGGCGACCCCGGCGCGACCCAGGCTTCCGGGGCCGAGTCGGAGACGGCCGAGGCGACGCTCCCCGCGGAGACGTCTGTGGAGTCGACATCTGACCCGACGCCCGCCGCGGAGTCGACATCCGACTCGGCGGACAGCAGCGGGACGTTCGTCGTCACCCGGTCGAGCCTGCTGTTGCTGTTGCTGTTGCTCGCGGTGTACGTGCCCTACAGCGGCTACACTGCGTACCGGATTCGCGAAGTCTGGGCGTTCACGGTCGCGTCGGGGTCCGTCTTCGCGTTCCTGTTCGTCCTCGGACTGTACGTCCTCGGAGATGCGAACGAACGCGGCGACGCCGTCGAGGACGTCGAGTCTGTTCCATCCGACGATGCCCCGCCCGACGACGCAATCGTTCGCACCGGTCGACTGCCGCCGTCGACCGACGACCGAACGCGCGTTCCGGTTTCGAGCGTCGGGTCGCTGGTCGAGATGGCGACCGACGGGGACGACTGGGTGGTCTTCGACGCCGACCGGGAGACGTACTTCCTCCCGGACGGCGACGCGCTCTACCTCTGTACGTCTGATGGCGTCGCGGACGGTGGCGAAGTGGCGTCGGTTCCCGGCGAGGTGGAACGTCATGACTGACCGGACGACCGCCGTCGGCCTCGTCGTGCTCTTCGTCGTCGCGTGGAGCCTGACCTTCGCCGGTGGGTACCACACGGTGTCGGCCATCTCGTCGAGCGAGACGGTGACGGTCGAACTCGAGGTCCCCGAAAACGCGACGGCGACGCCGACGAACGAGACGACCGTGAACGGAACCGAGACGACGCCGACGAACGAGACGACCGTGAACGGAACCGAGACGACGCCGACGAACGAGACGACCGTGAACGGGACGAACGCGTCCATCTCCCCCTGGTCGCCGACGGTCGCTCGCCTCTCGTCGCCGGGGGTAGCGACCGGGGACCGATGAGCGCGACGAGTCGGCCGACTCGCGCGGTCGTTCGTTCCGCGAGTCCCGACGCTCCGTACCGATGACCGTTCTCCGACGAGTCGTTCGGTGGTTCCGTTCGACTCGTCTCGACGACTGGACGACTGTTCCCATCGCGCTCCGGACGCGGCGGACCCGCGGCGGCCGGGTTCGACGCGCCGTGTTGCGTCTCCCAGGGGTCCACCGAAACGCGCCCAAACGCAACGCTATCGTCCTCTTTCTCTACGCCTACCTGCTCGTGTTCGCGTTTTTTCGCTGATGCGGCTGTGGTGAGCCGCGGCTACATCACCGACGGTTCGCTCGCGTCCCGGCTCGCTTTCTCCTCGTCGATGACGGCGTGGAGGTTCGAGAACGGGACGAACGCCACGAACTCGTCGTCCGCGTCGTACAGTTCGATGCCATTCCCTGCTTCCTGATAGCTGTCACACTCGATCTGTCCCTCCGGAAAGAGCACCTGATACATACCCGCCGCTACGGCCCGCTCCCACGTCAGTGTTGTCCGGATGCCGTGTGTCAGAACGATACATATTAACCGTCGGTGCTGTACGTTGGCACCCAAGGATGTCGTTCGCAGGGCGCGCCCGGACGTTGGTCGACGTGGACAACCCGAGCCTGGTCTGGCTGATGAGTCTCTCGCACGGTTTCAACGAGTTCTTCAGCATCATCGTTCCGCCGCTGTTTCCCTTCCTCGTCCCCGGGTTGAACGTCAGCTACGCCGACGCGAGCCTGATGGTGGTCGTGTTTTTCGCCACCTACTCGGTCTTCCAACTCCCCGTCGGTCGCCTGGTCGACGTCTACAGTTCGCGGACGTTGCTCGCCGCCGGGATGGTCGTTCTCTCCGCCGGCATCGCCCTCGTCGCGGTCGCGCCGTCGTTCCCGCTGATGCTCGTCGGCATGGTCGTCGCCGGCGTCGGCGGCAGCACCTACCACCCGACGGGAATGTCGGTCATCAGCGACGTCG
Source organism: Haloferacaceae archaeon (assembly GCA_042216495.1). Lineage (GTDB taxonomy): Archaea > Halobacteriota > Halobacteria > Halobacteriales > Haloferacaceae > Salinirarus. The sequence goes on along the minus strand of JBDGTU010000034.1, from coordinate 17,805 downwards.
AGTCCGACGAGACCCACGGCCGGAGCATGGGCATCCACGGGATGCTCGGCACGTTCGGGTCGATGACTGCCCCCATCATCATGGCCGGCGTCGCCGTCTCTTACGGATGGCGCACCGCGCTCCTGGTCGGGAGCGCGCTCGGCCTCGCCTTCGGCGTCGCCCTCTATCTCCTCTATCCCCGCGTCGCGCCCACGACGCAGCCGTCGACGGGTTTCGTCGCCGCCGTCCGCGAGGAGTTCGGCCACGACTCCGTCGGACAGGTGCGCCGCGCGCTCGGCTTCGTCCGGTCGCCGACGGTGCTCGGCCTCTCGTTGCTGTTCGTCGTCGTCGGGGGCGAGGTGCGGGCGGTCCAGACGTTCACGCCCGTCTTCGCCTCCGAACTCGTCGGCGACGACCCCGCGTTCGGGAACGCCATGCTCTCGCTGACGATGGTCGCCGCGGGCGTCGCCTCGACGGCCGCCGGCTACTGGGTCGACCGCTTCGACCGGCGCGTCTTCGCCGGGGGCTGCTTTCTCCTGACGGCCGTCGTCGTCGCCGTCCTGGCGCTGGTGCCGCTGAACCGTCTCCTCTTGCCCGTCGCCTTCGCCGTCCTCGGCGTCGTGATGTACTCCATCTACCCCGCGGCGAACGCCATCACCGCGGGTGCCTCGACGGAGGAACTGAGCGGGTCCATCTTCGCCGTGACTCAGACGGCGGCCGCCATCGGCGGCGCGGGCGGCCCGTTCCTGCTCGGCGTCGTCGCCGACGCCACCTCGCTCGAAGTCGCCTTCCTGACGACCGCCGGCATCGCCGTCGTCGGCGTCGCCGTCGTCGTCCTCGCGAGCGACGAGTTCGCCTAGTCGAGGACGAACCGGATGCGCTCCTCGTCGCTCCCCTTCGTCTCCCGGCCCGTCACCTCGATTTCGCCGATTTCCCCCGTCGACGAGACGTGCGTCCCGGCACAGGCGGTCCGGTCGTACGGGTCGTCCTCGCCGCCGATTTCGACGATGCGAACCTCGGTGATGGAGTCGGGGAGCAGCGACAGGCGCGTGCGCTCGGGGTCGAGCGTCGCCGCCGCCTCGTCCCTGTCCATCGAGTACCACCGAACCGACAGGTCGTCCTCGACGAGGGCGTTCAGGCCCGCCTCGACGTCCGCGAGGTCCGTCTCGTCGAAGCGGTCGTAGGCGCAGTCGAGGTGAGCGTGGTCGGCATAGAACTGGTTCCCGGTCGTCTCGGCGTCGTACGCGTCGAGGAGGTACGCCGAGAGGAGGTGCTGTGCGGTGTGATATCGCATGTGGGCGCGGCGACGCTCCCAGTCGACCTCGCCGACGACCGACGTCCCCTCGGCCGGCGGGTCGCCGTCGACGACGTGGTAGATGGTGTCCCGCTTCCGGACGTCGGTGACGCGCCAGGACTCGTCGCCGGCCCGGAGCGTCCCGGTGTCGTGGGGTTGGCCGCCGCCGGTCGGGTAGAAACAGGTCGCGTCGAGGACGACCCGGTCGTCGAGGACGCGGTCGACTCGCGTCTCGAACGTGCGTCGGTCCGTCTCGGTGAGATAGCGCGCTTCGGTCACGGTCCGTTCTCACGACGTCGGGCTACTTACGCTTGTTCGAACGACCGGCGTTCACGCACCGATACTGTCGTAACGCCTAAGAGTCGAACACCCCTTTTTTCGGTAATGACCGAACGACACATCGAACGGAGGTGGGACCGTGGGCGTCGAGATTAAGGAATCTCCCGTCTCGGACGCCGAGTTCGAGGCGATGAAGGAGTTCGTCTACGACTATCTCACCGCGAGCGTCGAGAACGAGGACGACGGCGGGCGGATGCGGTGGTACCCCTGGCACAGCGCCGACTACCGGTTCAACCACATCCTGAACGTCGTCGACCTGGCGGAACGCATCGCCGAAGACGAGGGCGCGAACGTCGACGTGGTGCGCGTCGCCGCCCTCTTTCACGACATCGCGAAACTCGAAGCCGAACAGGAACGACACGCAGAAGAGGGCGCGCGCGTCGCCCGGAAGTATCTCGACTCCCACGGCGACTTCCCGCAGTCGTTCGTCGAGGAGGTGTGTCAGGCCATCCGCGACCACTCCTACCAGGGCGACCTCGACGACGTCTCGCTGGAGACGCGGTGTCTCATCGAGGCGGACGTCCTCGACAAGGTGGGGGCGAACGGGACGGCGCTGATGCTCCTGCGGATGGGCTACGAGGCCAGGACCCACATGGACGCCGCCGAGATGGTCGAACGCGTCCTCGAACGCGGCAAGGACGCCGCCCGGCGCGTCGAGAGCGAGACGGCCGAGAGCGTCGCCCACAAGCGGCTCAAGCGCGTCAAGTGGTTCCAGGAGTGGCTCGAGATGGAGGTGTCCGAGATGGACCACGAGGAGTTCGGCGAGATGTACCGCTCCGAGTGAGCGGGACCCGTCGCCCGTACCGCAGTCAGCGGTCGCCGTCGCCGACCTGCTGACGTCGCCGTCGGCCCCCGGCGACGCTCGCTGGCGACGCTCGGCGACGTTCGCGGAGCGCCGCAGTCGCCGAGGCGGCGAAAATCGAGTCCAGTCGGTCAGTCGTCGCTGGTGGCGACGCCGGTCCCCGACCGTGAGGACTGCGCGCCGTCCGCCGCCGGCGGCAGGTCGGCGCGGACGTCCTCGCGGGAGCGCTCCGCGATGACCTTCGCGTACGCCTCGGGCATCACCTTCGTGAAGTTGCGGACTTCGTTCGCCCAGTCGTCGAGCAGGGCGGCAGCCCGGTCGCTGTCGGCGTAGGCGGCGTGGTTCTCGACGAGGCGGTGGAGCATCGCCTCGTCTCGCTCCTCGAGTTCGTCGTGGAGCGTCACCATCTCGGTGTTGGCCTTCCGCTCCAGTTCCCCGTCGGGGTCGTAGACGTAGGCGACGCCGCCGGACATTCCGGCCGCGAAGTTGCGCCCCGTCTCGCCGAGGACGGCGACGACGCCGCCGGTCATGTACTCACAGCCGTGGTCGCCGACGCCCTCGACGACCGCCTTCACGCCCGAGTTGCGGACGGCGAAGCGCTCGCCCGCCAGTCCGTTGACGTAGAGTTCCCCACGGGTCGCGCCGTAGAGCGCGACGTTGCCGACGAGGATGTTCTCCTCGGGTTCGTAGGCGGCGTTCTCGGGCGTCCTGACGATTACCTTGCCGCCCGAGAGGCCCTTGCCGACGTAGTCGTTGGCCGCGCCGGTCAGTTCCATCGTCACGCCGTGAGCGAGGAACGCGCCGAAGCTCTGGCCGGCGGTGCCTTCGAACTCGCAGGTGATGGTGTCGTCGTGGAGGCCGCTGCCGTCGTAGCGCCGCGAGATGCGGTTCGAGAGCATCGCGCCGACGGCCCGGTCGCGGTTCGCGATGTCGCGGGAGATGCGGACGGGTTCGCCCTCCTCGAGGGCGTCCGAGGCCTCCTTGATGAGTTTCCGGTCGAGGTGGGTGTCGATGTCGGCGTGGGTCTGCTCGCGGACCTTGTACCGTTCGCCGTCGGCGGGGTCGGCGACGATGGCCGAGAGGTCGAGATGTTTCGCCTTCTCGTGGTCCGTCTCGCGCTGGACGAGACAGCCCGGCCGTCCGACCATCTCGTCGACGGTCCGGAAGCCGAGGTCGGCCATGATTTCGCGCAGCTCCTGTGCGATGAACGTCATGTAGTTGATGACGTGTTCGGGCTGGCCGGGGAAGCGCTCGCGGAGTTCCTCCTGCTGGGTCGCGACGCCGGTCGGGCAGTTGTTCGTGTGGCAGATGCGGGCCATCACGCAGCCGGAGGTGATGAGCGGCGCGGTGCCAAAGACGTACTCTTCGGCTCCCAGGAGGGCGGCGACGGCCACGTCGCGGCCCGTCTTGAGACCGCCGTCGGTCGAGACGCGGATGCGGTCGCGCAGCCCCGTCGCGCGGAGCATCTGGTTCGCCTCCGCGAGGCCGAGTTCCCACGGTAGGCCGGCGTTCTTGATGGACGTCTTCGGCGACGCGCCGGTCCCGCCGGAGTGACCGGAGATGTGGACGACGTCGGCTTCCGCCTTGGCGACGCCGGCGGCGATGGTGCCGATGCCGGCTTCCGAGACGAGTTTGACGTTGACGTCCGCCTCGGGATTCGACGACTTCAGGTCGAAGATGAGCTGTTTGAGGTCCTCGATGCTGTAGATGTCGTGGAGCGGCGGCGGCGAGATGAGGCCGACGCCCGGCGTCGCGTAGCGGACGTGTGCGATCATCTCGTTGACCTTCTTGCCGGGGAGGTGACCGCCCTCGCCCGGCTTGGAGCCCTGCGCCATCTTGATCTGGAGTTCGTCCGCCGAGGAGAGATACTCGGAGGTGACGCCGAAGCGGCCGGAGGCGACCTGCTTGACGTTACACTCCTTCTCGGTGCCGAAGCGCTCGGGCGGTTCGCCACCCTCGCCCGTGTTCGACTTCCCGCCGAGGCGGTTCATCGCGATGGAGTTGTTCTCGTGGGCCTCCGGCGAGAGACTCCCGAGCGACATCGCCGCCGTCGAGAACCGCTCGACGATCTCGTGGACCGGTTCGACCTCGTCGACGGGGACCGGGTCGCGGTCGGAGTCGAACGCCAGCAAGCCCCGAAGCGTCTGCAGCGTCTCGGTCTGGTCGTTGATGAGTTCGGCGAACTCCCGGTACTTCTCGTAGCTTCCCGACCGGACTGCCTGCTGGAGCGTCCCGACGGTCTCGGGGTTCCACTGGTGGTGGATGCCGGCCGAGCGGTGTTCGTACTCGCCCTGCCGTTCGAGGTCGGGATCGTCGCCGTAGGCGACGGCGTGGCGGGTGAGCAGATCGTCCTCGATCTGCGGGATGCCGATGCCTTCGGTGCGGATTTCCGTCCCCTCGAAGTACTCGTTGACGAACTCCGAAGAGAGGCCGACCGCCTCGAATATCTGGGCTCCCTGGTAGCTCTCGACCGTCGAGATGCCCATCTTCGCCATCGTCTTCAGGAGGCCGTCCTCCAGCGCCTGCTTGTAGTGGCCGATGGCTTCGGCCTCGTCCGCGCCGTCCGGGCCGGCGACGATGTCGCAGATGCTCTGGTAGGCGAGATACGGATTGACCGCGCCCGCGCCGTAGCCCACGAGCGTCGCGAGGTGGTGGACCTCGCGGGGGTCGCCCGACTCGACGACGAGGCCGGCGTGGTTCCGGAGGCCGTTTCGCACGAGCGAGTGGTGGACCGCGCCGGTGGCGAGCAGACTCGGGATGGGGATTCGCTCCGGGCCGGTGTCGCGGTCCGAGAGGACGACGACGTCGGCCCCGTCCTCGATGGCCTGGCGGGCGTCGGCACGCAGGCGGGCGACGGCATCCTCCAGGTCCGTGTCGGGCGCGTAGGTCATGTCGACGACGGCCGAGTCGAATTCGCCGTCGAGGTCCCTGATGGCGGCCGTCTGGGCGTCCGTCAGGACCGGCGAGTCGAGGACGAGCTGGCGGGCGTGTTCCGCCGACTCGTCGAGGAGGTTGCGCTGGGGCCCCAGCCGCGTCTCCATCGACGTGACGAGTTTCTCGCGAATGTAGTCGATGGGCGGGTTCGACACCTGTGCGAACAGCTGTTTGAAGTAGGTGAACAGCGGACGGTTGTGGTCTTCGAGGACGGACAGCGGCGTGTCGTCGCCCATCGACCCGACGGGGTCTTTGCCCTCTTTGGCCATCGGCTCGACGAGGTGGTCGAGCTGGTCGTGCGTGTAACCGAAGGCCGCCTGCTGGGCGCGCAGCGACTCGACCTCGCCGTGGGGGTCGTAGGACTCGTCGAGGCCGTCGTCGAGGCGTCGCTGCTCCTCGTCGACCCACTCGCCGTACTTCTCGTCGGTGAGCGAGTCGAACACTTCCTCGTCGGGGACGACGCGACCCTCCTCGGGGTCGGCGACGAGGAGCTGTCCCGGCTGGAGGCGGTGGCGTTCCTCGATGTTCGCGGGGTCGACGTCGAGCGCGCCGACTTCGCTCGCCATCACGAGGCGGTCGTCCTTCGTGACGTCGTACCGACAGGGACGCAGGCCGTTCCGGTCGAGCGCCGCCGCGACCTGTTCGCCGTCGGTGCCGACGACGAGGGCGGGGCCGTCCCACGGTTCGACGAGACTGGCGTGGAAGTCGTAGAACGCCCGTCGCTCCTCGCTCATCTCCTCGTCGCCGCGGTAGGCTTCGGGGATGAGCATCCGGAGGGCGTGGGGCAGCGACCGGCCGCCCTGTACGAGGAGTTCGAGGGCGTTGTCGACGGAGGCGGTGTCGGACTGGTTCGGGTCGTTGATGATGGGCTTCAGCGTGTCGACGTCGTCGCCGAAGGCGGGATGTTCGAGGTCCGTCTCGCGGGCCCGCATCCAGTTGATGTTGCCCTGGATGGTGTTGAACTCGCCGTTGTGGATGATGTTCCGGTAGGGGTGGGCGAGATGCCACGCGCCGAGCGTGTTCGTCGAGAACCGCGCGTGGACGAGGACGAGCGTCGACTTCACCCGGTGGTCGGTCAGGTCGGGATAGTAGTCGGGCAGTTGCTCGGCCTTCAGCAGTCCCTTGTAGACGAGGGTCTTGCGGTCGAGCGAGCAGACGTAGAAGCGGTCGGCACCGACGGAGTCGAGGGATTCGACCTCGTTCTCGACGGCGCGTCGGCCGACGTAGAGCGCCCGGTCGAACTCGTCGGCGCTCATCTCCGCGGCCGGCGTGACGAACACCTGCCGGACGTCGGGTTCGGAGTCGACGGCGGTCTGACCCAGGTCGCCGTTGTCGGTCGGGACGTCCCGCCAGTGGAAGACGTCGAGGCCGTGTTCGGCGAGCGTTCGCTCGAAAATCGTCATCAGCCCCTGGCGGGCGGCGGCGTCTTGGGGCATGAAAATCGTGCCCGCGGCGTATCGGTCGGGCAGGTCGGCGTCGACGACGTCAGCGAAAAAGTCGTCCGGGCGCTGAATCAGGATGCCGGCCCCGTCGCCGGTGGCTTCCTCGGCACCGGTGGTTCCCCGGTGTTCGAGGTTAATCAGTAAGTCGAGGCCGTCGGCGACCGTCTCGTGGGTCTTCCCGTCGTCCAGGTCGAGTACGACGCCGACACCACAGTTCGCTCGGTCGTCGGCCGGGTCGGCCAGACCTACCGAATCGCCGTGAGTGTCTCTCTGTGGCTTGGTCATGGCAATCCGTTTCAGGGCACTCCATATGAGCCTGTTCCTGAAAGAATAAGGGTTCACTAAACACATTTAACCTTATTAATATCATACCATCTGTATCGAATGTCGATGAACGTCTCCCGGCGACGGACGACGTCGTGTGTCGACGGCGTCACCCGTGCGGACGTCGACGTACCGGAACGCCGCTGAGGAGGTCGCGGCTCAGTACGACTTCGCGAAGAAGGCGGTGTGGGCGGCGTCGTCGCCACAGACGGCACACGTCTCGCCGTGGTGGGTCGGGTCGACCGGCGCGTCGCCGTCCTCGAAGGGGACCATCACGATTTCGGCCGCGATTTGCTCTTTGATCTCCGCCTCGCAGTCCTCGTCGCCACACCACGGCGCCTTGACGTAGCCGCCGTGCCGGCCGATGGTTCCGAGGATCTCGTCGCGCCCGTCGGCCTCTCGGACGTTGCCCGCGAGGTTCTCCTCGGCGGCGGCGTACAGCTTCGCGTAGATTTCGTCGAAGTGGTCCCGGACCGTCTCGACGACGCTCTCGCGGTCCTCCTCGGTGCTCTCCCCGTCCGGCCGGTGGACGAACGTGAGCGTCTCGTCCTCGACCTCGTTGGGGCCGATTTCGAGGCGGAGCGGGACGCCCTTGAGCTCCCACTCGTTGAACTTGAAGCCGGGATTGCGCTCGTCCCTGTCGTCGAGTTCGACGCGGACGCCGTCGCCCCGGAGTTCGTCGGCGACGCCCTCGGCGTACGACAGGACGTCCGCTTTCGTCTCCTCCTGCCAGATGGGGACGACGACGACCTGTTCGGGGGCCACCGTGTGCGGGAGCACGAGGCCCTGGTCGTCGCTGTGGGTCATGATGAGCGCGCCCAGCGCCCGCCACGACAGCCCCCAGGAGGTGGTGTGGGCGACGCGTTCGCCCTCGTCCTCGTCGGTGTAGGTGATGTCGAACGCCTCGGCGAAGGAGGTGCCGAGGTAGTGGCTGGTCGCGCCCTGGACCGACTTGCCGTCCGGCATCAGCGCCTCGACCGTCGTCGTCGTGTCCGCGCCGGGGAACTTGTCGTGTGGTGGCTTCTTCCCGCGGAGGACGGGGAGAGCCAGGACGTCCTCGTAGAGGGTCTCGTACTGGTCGAGGCGGGTCATCGTCTCGTCCCACGCCTCGTCGCGGGTGGCGTGTGCGGTGTGGCCCTCCTGCCAGAGGAACTCCTTGGTGCGGAAGAAGGGCTTGGTCTCGGTGGCCTCCCACCGGACGACGCTACACCACTGGTTCACGCGGAGGGGCAGGTCGCGGTGGCTCCGCGTCCAGCGGCTCATGTAGGGGGCGATGATGCTCTCGCTGGTCGGCCGGACGGCGAGGCGCTCCTCCAGTTCCTCGTGTCCGCCGTGGGTGACCCACGCCACCTCGGGGTCGAACCCCTCGACGATGTCCTTCTCGCGTTCGAGGTAGGACTCGGGAATGAACATCGGGAAGTAGACGTTCCGGACGCCCGTGGCCTTGAATCGGCTGTCGAGTTCCCCCTGCAGGAACTCCCAGATGGCGTATCCGCGCGGGCGCGTGATGATGAATCCGCTCATCCCCTCCGGCGCGTAGTTCGCCAGCCCCGCCTTCCGGACGACTTCGGCGTACCACTCGCCGGTGTTGTGCGCTTTCGACTCGGTGATGCCGAGTTCCTGGTCGTCGCTCATTACCGGATAGTAACGACAAGTCGGCTTAAAACGTCCCTCTTTCCCGCTCACGTCCGCCCGACGTCGACGGCGAAGGGACTGTCGCCCTCGTTCCACCCCCATCCTGGCAGGCGCGTCTGGAACCCCGCCGCGAGGGCGGCGTCGAGGTCGTCGCTGCCCGCCGTCCCGTCGCTGTGGGTCGCCACGTCCGCGAAGTGGAACGTGGCCTGTGCGAGGAGGCGCAACGGCTCGCCGCCGGCGATGGTGGCCGCGAGTTCCCGGCCGAGCACTTCGTCGACGACGAACCCCGGGTAGTCGTTCTCGACGTCGAGGTCACGCAGGAGGCGGACGTAGGCGGCGACGTTGACGCCGCGGTCGCCGTCGGCGAAGACGGCGTCGACCTCCTCGCGGTACTGGGTTTCGGTCACGTCGTCGACGTCCACCTCGAACCAGTCGCCGAGTCGGTCGCGCGTCTCGTTGACGAGCGGGACGACGGTCGGCGCGCGTTCGCGGGTCCACTCGTACTCGGCGACGACGACTGCCGGCGTGAGTCTCATACTCCTTTCTCGACTGCGAGCGGCTTGAGATTTTGCGAAGGCTTTTATACCCGGCCACGGTTAGGTGCGAGCAAGCGGGTTTTCGCTACCTCTTCCCGCAGTCGATAACTTCCCATTCGGAACCCGTTCACTATGTCGTCCCACGACACGACTGACGTCGGATATCGGCCGACCTTGCGCGCGTCACCCGCGGGTGCCGTCCCCGTGGTCGGTAGCCAGGGACCCGCGAGACGGGTTCACCGCTGTTACATATGAGTTCAGTAGACAAGCAACTCGAGGACCTACGAGCAACGATAGAAGACGAACTTCCGAACGACATCTCGGTGTCAGACGTGAAATACGAGGGCCCCGAACTGGTCGTCTACACGCGCGACCCCCGGAAATTCGCCCAGAACGGGGACCTGATTCGCCGCCTGGCGAGCAAGCTACGCAAGCGCATCACCGTCCGGCCCGACCCCGACGTGTTGATGGACGCGAAGACCGCCGAGGAGCGGATTCTCGACGTCATCCCCGAGGACGCGGGCGTGACCGACCTCGACTTCCACGTCGACACGGGTGAGGTCGTCATCGAAGCGGAGAAACCGGGCATGGTCATCGGCCGCCACGGGTCGACGCTGCGCGACATCACCCAGGAGATCGGCTGGACGCCCGAGGTCGTTCGGACGCCGCCCATCGAGTCGTCGACGGTGTCGAACGTCCGGAACTTCCTGAAACAGGAACGCGAGGAGCGACGCGACATCCTCGAACGCGTGGGTCGGCAGATTCACCGCGAGGAGATGTCCAACGACGAGTGGGTTCGCATCACGACGCTCGGCTGTTGTCGCGAGGTGGGACGCGCGAGTTTCATCCTCTCGACGTCCGAGACGCGCATCCTCGTCGACTGCGGCGACAAGCCCGGCGCTGAAGGCGAGGTCCCGTACCTCCAGGTACCGGAGGCGACGCCGCTCAACTCCATCGACGCCGTCGTCCTGACCCACGCCCACCTCGACCACTCGGCGCTGATTCCGCTCCTGTTCAAGTACGGCTACGACGGCCCCATCTACACCACCGAACCCACCCGTGACCTGATGGGACTGCTGACGCTCGACTACCTCGACGTGGCGTCCAAGGAGGGCCGTTCGCCGCCCTACCGGAGCGAGATGGTCCGGGAGGCCATCAAACACACCATCCCCCTCGAATACGGCGACGTGACCGACATCGCGCCGGACGTGAAACTCACGTTCCACAACGCGGGTCACATCCTCGGCTCGGCCGTCTCCCACTTCCACATCGGCGACGGCCTCTACAACGTCGCCTTCTCCGGGGACATCCACTACGAGGACACCCGCCTGTTCAACGGCGCGGTCAACGACTTCCCCCGCGTCGAGACGCTCGTCCTCGAATCCACCTACGGCGGGCGCAACGACTACCAGACCGACCAGGAGGACTCGGAGCGAAAGCTCCTCGACGTCATCAACCGGACCCACGAACGGGGTGGCAAGGTCGTCATCCCGGCGTTCGCGGTCGGCCGGTCCCAGGAGCTCATGCTCGTCCTCGAAGAGGCGATGCGGTCCGGGAAGATTCCGCGGATGCCGGTCCACCTCGACGGGATGATCTGGGAGGCGACGGCCATCCACACCACCTACCCCGAGTACCTCCGCGACGACCTCCGGGACCGCATCTTCCACGAGGACGAGAACCCCTTCCTCGCCGACGAGTTCAACCACATCGACGCCGGCGAGGACGAACGACAGGAGGTCAAGGACGGCGGCCCGGCCATCGTCCTCTCGACGTCCGGGATGGTCACCGGCGGCCCCATCATGTCGTGGCTTCGCCACATCGGCCCGGACCCGGACTCGACGCTCGTCTTCGTCGGCTACCAGGCACAGGGGACGATGGGCCGTCGCATCCAGAACGGCTGGGACGAAATCCCCATCAACGACCGGAACGGCGGCCGGTCGGATACGCTCAAACTCCGGATGGACGTCGAGACGGTCGACGGCTTCTCCGGCCACGCCGACCGACAGGGCCTCGAGAACTTCGTGAAGACGATGAATCCCCGCCCGGAGAAGGTGCTCTGTGTCCACGGCGACGAACGCTCGGTACAGGACCTCTCGTCGGCGCTCTACCACGACTACAACATGCGGACCTTCGCGCCCAAGAACCTCGAAACGTTCCGGTTCAAGTAATCAGCCGGCGCTTCGTCCGCGGCTCTCTCCCGCCGACGCGAACTGGCTGGCCGTCGCCACCCCGTCTGTTCCCGCCGCTACCGTCAACGTCCTGAACAAACATTATGTACGTTCGGATAGAAGTGGACTCGACCCATGGCCCAAACGTATCTGGTGAGTTCCCTCGTCACGGGCGTACTGCTCCTGTTCGTGGTCGGATACGTCGCCCGGAGCAACGACTGGCGGGGGCGAATCGCGTCGCAGACGACGCTGGTCTCGGACTCGGCGACCGGACCGGACGTCCGGCCCGTCGTCATCGTCGCCGCTTTCCTCGCCGTCGTGTTGGCGTCGGGCGGCGTCGGGGCCGCCATCTCGGGGTCCGCTACCGGCTTCGGCGCGTTCCTGGGGTTTCTCGTCGGACTGCTCGTCGTCTACGTCGTCTGGGGCGTCTACCACATCGCCCAGACGCGGGGGCTGCGGTTCGCCCAGTCGGTCGGCATCGGCCTGTGGTTTTTCGGCATGCTACTGCTCGTCGCCGTCGTCGCCAAACTCCTCGTAGGATAGCCGGGGCGAACGGGGGACCGGAACGCCGGAGCCGGGTCAGCTAATCGAGTAGGCGGCGGCGAACGTGAGCGCCAAGACTGCCAGCAGGCCGCCGAGCATCACGAACGACACCGACCGCGGCTCGAATTTGAGGTGCTGGTAGTAGCCGACGACCAACAGCGCCTTGACCGCCGACAGCACCATGATGACGCCGAACGCCATCCAGTACGCCTCGCCGAGGTAGCCCGCGCGTTCGACTGCGACCTGTGCCGTGGCCAGGACGAACAGGACCACGTATATCGCCGTGTAGAGTTTTGTGGATGTCATCGTGTCACCTCACAGGATGTAGAACAGCGGGAACAGGAACAGCCAGACGACGTCCACGAAGTGCCAGTACAGCCCGAAGTACTCGATGGGCTCGTCGTTCCCGAGGTAAGCCCCGCGGGCGGCCCGGACGATCATGTACAGCGTGATTAGCAGGCCGACGGCGACGTGTGCGCCGTGGAGCCCGGTCGTCAGGTAGAACGTCGACGACGCGATGTTCGTCGAGAGGTCCCACCCCTGAGGGAACGCCTCGCTGTGGACGTGAAACAGGTGGTTCCACTCCAGCGCCTTGTTGACGAGGAAGCCGACGCCGAGGACGAACGTGGCGACCAGGCTCCCGAGCAGCCACCCCTTCTTCTCTTTCCGCGCGGCGACCATCGCCACGACGACGCTGAAACTGCTGGTCAGCAGCAGGTAGGTGTTTATCAGCCCCGGGAGCGGGACGTGCGCCGCCGGGATGAGGTGGTGCCAGTCCTGCCACCCGTAGGCGACCCGGACGAAGGCGTACGAGCCGATGAACGCCCCGAACAGCACCACGTCCGAGGCGAGGAATATCCACATCCCGAGCTTGGTGTTCTCGACGCCCTCGAACGGCCACGTCTCGCTGTGGGTGACGTCAGGTCCGTGGAACGGTTCGGCGGTCATCGCGACGAGGCTGCCGAGGGTGACGACGGCCCCCGTCGACAGCAGGCCGAGGTAGACGCCGCCCATGGTCCCGTCGACGAGCGACCCGCTCTGGAACCCCGACGCACCCAGCAGCGTGAGGAACGACCCGACGCCGACGAGGAACGGCCAGATGCTCGCGTGGCTCTCGTGGTGTTCGTGGTCCGTTCCGTGGGCGAGTTCCCCGCCCGTCGTCGCCGCGTCGACGACGCCTCCGTCCGCGGCGGCGTCGGAGGAGCCGTCGCGAAACGAGAGGTGGCCGTCCGTGTAGTCGGGGACGCCGGGGAAGTTCTCCAGCGGCGGCGGCGAGGGTATCGTCCACTCGGCGGTGCTCGCGTACTCCCACGGCCGTTTCGACACCTTCTCGCCGTCCCACGCGCTCCGGTAGAGGTTGTAGAACATGACGAGGAACGACGACCCGAGGACGAATCCGCCGATAGTCGCCATCTGGTGCCACGGCGCGAGGTTGCTCTGGTAGGCGAACACCCGTCGCGGCGTCTCCCACGCGATGAACATCGGGAAGTAGAGCAGATTGAATCCGACGAAGTACATCGCGAAGTGGACCTTCCCGAGGAACTCGTCGTACATGCGCCCCGTGATTTTCGGGAACCAGTAGTAGAGCCCGCCGACGAGGGCGGTGACGCCGCCGACCATCACGTAGTGGAAGTGCGCCACGACCCAGTAGGTCCCCCGGAACTCGTAGTCGAGGACGACGGCCCCGAGGAAGACGCCGGTGATGCCGCCGACGATGAACAACACGAGCGCGCCGAAGGAGAACAGGAACGGCGTCTTGAATCGGATGTCCCCCTTCACGAGCGTGTATATCAGGGCGAACACCATCAGGTCGAACGGGAGCGAGATGCCGATGGTCGTCGCCATGAACAGCGTCTTCGCCTGGAGGTTGATGCTCGTGAGGAACATGTGGTGCATCCAGACGCCGAAGCTCTGGAGGGCGACCAGCACCATCGCGCCGACGAACCACTTCCGGCCGACGATGCGCCGCCCGGTGAACGTCTGGAACGTCTCCGCCATCACGCCGAGCGCCGGGAAGAAGACGATGTACACCTCGGGGTGGCCGAAGAACCAGAACAGGTGCGTCCACAGCATCGACCCCGCGTCGTTCGTCTGGGCGAAGTACGTCGTCCCGAGCAGGCGGTCCGACGAGAGTATCAACAGCGCCGCCAGAAGCGCCGCGAACGCGAACAGCATCATCCACACCGTCAACAGGATGGTCCAGGTGAACAGCGGGAGGTCGCGGATGGAGAGTCCCTTCGCGCGCATGCGATGTATCGTCGTGAGGAAGTTGACCGACCCGACGGTCACCGAGGCGACGAACAGCACCAGGGCGAGCACCGACGTCGTCGCGCCGATGCTCGGCAAGAACGAGGGGACGCTCAACGGGGCGTACATCGTCCACCCGCCGGCGAACGCCGACCCCTGGAAGAAGGAGACGCCGTACAGCAGTCCCGAAAAGAGGTAGAGCCAGTAACTCAGCGCGTTCAACCGGGGGAACGCGAGGTCCTTCGCACCGATCTGGAGCGGGACGATGTAGTTGGCGAACCCGAACGCGAACGGCGAGAGGAACCAGAAGACCATCAACAGGCCGTGGGCCGAGACGGCCTGATTGTACGCTATGGGGCCGAGAATACCCTCCCCGGCCGCGCGCGGGACCCACAGCTGAATCCGCATCAACAGCGCGAGGACGCCGCCGAAGACCAGGAAGAACAGCGACGTCGCGAGATAGAGAACGCCGACGTCCTTGTGGTTGGTCGTCACCAGCCAGCGTTTAATCGACGCCGAGTCGGGGAGGCCGTCCGTCTCGTAGAGGCTCTCGTCGCGGTCGACCGCGGGGACCTCCGGAGTCACGGGTGCTCCGGCCGCTTCGGCGCTCCCGCCGTCGGCCTGTGCGTGGCCGTCGGACGCCCCGCCGTCCGTCAGGGGCGAGTCGTCGGCTTCCCCGTCGTGGTCGGCGTCCCTCGCCCCGCCGTCGTCGCTCATGCGCTCACCCCCCGCTGCACGCCGAGGCGGCCGTGGGTACCGCCACTCGCCGACCCGTTCGGCGTCGCCGTCGCGTCGCTCGGCGTCGTGTTGCCGTACCACTCCTCGTACGCCTGCTGTTCCATGACGATTACTTCCGCGTCCATATACGAGTGACCGGCGCCACAGAGTTCGTAGCAGTGGGCGGTGTAGGTCCCGGTCTCCTCGGCGCGGAACCACGTATCGGTCCGTTGACCCGGTATGGCGTCGGTCTTCACCCGGAGCCCGGGAACGCCGAAGTTGTGGAAGACGTCGGCGGAGGTGACCCTGAGTTTGACCTCCCGGTCGACGGGCACGCGCAGGGTGCTACTCTCGTAGCCGTTCGGATAGACGAACGTCCACGTGAACTGCGAGCCGACCACCTCGACGACCAGTTCGTTCCCCCCCGTGTCCTCGACGCTCGGACTCTCCTCGACGAACAACAGCGTCCCGTAGGTCCACGCGATGAGCGAGACGACGATGACCGCGCTCATCCCGAACGAGACGAACAGCTTTCGTCCCCCGCCGCTCCCCTGCGGGAGTTCGCCTAGCTCGGGTCGGTCGACCGCGGACTCGTCGACGTGGCCGCCGCCCGACCGGTACTTGTACGCCTTCCAGCACATGTAGGCGATGACGACGACGCCGACTGCGGTTCCGAGCCAGAGGAACACCTGCAGAATCTGGTTGAACACCTCGGAGCGTGAACCCCGCGGGACGATACTGCTCTGCAGGAGAACCACGAGGGCGCGTACCGTGGCATTCGATAGCATCCCATCACACTCCTGTCTAATCTTTAATAATTATTGCGGTGGATTGGGTCGGCGGAATCGGCTGGCGGCGTCTACGGCGCTACACGTCGTGTTGGGGGATACCGGTCGGCCCGTCGAGGACGCGACCGAGGACGAGGCCGTAGACCCAGTGGGCAAGCAGCGACACCACGAGGAAGACGGCCACGACGGCGACGCTCCCGTCGGGCCAGAACGCCGGGACGAACCCGGTCCAGAATATCGTGGCGAAGGTGACGCCCCGGAGGTATCGCGGTTCCTTCGGCGGCAGGAACCCGCCCACGACGACGAACGTCAGGGGAAGCACCGTCGCGCCGGTGGCGACGAAGAGTGCGGCCCCGAGCGTCACCGACTGTTCGAAGCCGACGTACGAGAGGAACGTCGCGAAGTTCACCAGCGGTTCCGTCCGGAACAGGTCGAAGACGATTGGCACGCCGACCAGTACCGGCACCATCAGTAACATTCCGGCCAACCCGCCGACCATCGCCGAGCCGACGACCTTGATCGTTATCGGAATTTCCGCCTCTAACGCCGTCTCGTCGACGACCGATTCACCGGTGCTCGTGAATTCGTCCACCATAATCGATCATCATATTATCGGCCCACAATGATAAATGGTACCACCGAACATGAGCGGCTTCCTTATGTCGGGGTGGGGGTACGGCGTCGGCGTGAGTCAGGCCGACGACCCGTCGACCGTCGACGCCGGGTCGGCGACGGTCCCGTCGCGTTCGTCGACGCCGACGCGGTCACACCGGTCGTACAGCGGACAGGCTTCGGGCCCGTCGAGACACGCTGGTCTGTGAGCGGTACAGTACTCTCGCCCGAACTGTATCGTCGCCGTGTGACCGAAGCCGCACTTCTCGGGTGGGACGGCCGCTTCGAGGCGTTGGCGCACCGTCTCGTGGTCGGCGTCCGGCGGAGCGAGGCCCATCCGTCTGGCGATGCGGTGGACGTGGGTGTCCACCGGAAAGACGCCGTCGCGACCGCCCGAGAACAGCAGGACGCAGTCGGCCGTCTTCGGGCCGACGCCGCGGAAGTCGAGGAGGCGAGCGCGTACCTCGTCGGCGTCGCCCTCGGCCACGAACTCGTCGAACGCCGCTTCCCCGCCGAAGGCGTCGACGACTTCGGCGGCGATTTCGGTGATGACCTCCGACTTCCGGTTGTAGAGTCCCGCCGGACGGATGACGTCCGCGAGTTCCGACCGGTCGGCGTCGGCCAGCGTCCGTGCCAGGTCGTCGCCGTCGTAGCGCTCCATCAGTGCTTCGTGGGCCGGTTGGCTCGCCACGTCGCTGGTGTTCTGACTGAGTACGGTCCGGACGAGACACTCGAAGGCGTCCCGTCCGCCGTACCCCTTCCGCCAGTACAGGTCGCCGAGGGCGTCGACGACGGCTTCCGCCCGCGTCGACGCCTCGCCGGCCGCGAATTCGGCGTCGACGCCACCGCCGTCCGCGCCGCCGCTGATGTTCTCCGCTGGTTCGTCCGCCATGGGTGACGGTAGGTGTCGCCGCGGAAAAAACCCGCTCGTCGCTCGAACTCGGTTCGTCACTCGACGGCGAGCGTCAGCGTGAGGCCTGCGCCGTCGGCGAGGGCGGCGACCACCTCGCGGTCGAAATCCGCGGCGGCGGCATCGGCCCCGACGAGGACGGTCCGGTCGTCGACGTAGTCGCTGGTGCGGCCGACCGCGCTCCGGTCGCTCTCGAACGTGAGTTCGGGGTCGCCACGACCGGTCACTCGCTGGACGCGGTCACCGACCTCGACGGTGGCGACGATTCGTGCCGAGCAGTCGCGACAGGCGTCGACGAACGCGGGGTCGAAGTCGGCGGGGGCGCGGTCGGCGTCGACGCCGACGATGCAGTCGCCGGCGGGCGTGAGCCAGTCGTCCGTCGTCACCTCGAACGTGCTCTCGTGGCGCGCCGTGACGTTCTCGTGTCCGTGCGCGCGAACGATTTCTTCCACGTCTCCCGCTCACCGGCCGCCGGATTTAGGAATTTTCTTCCGACCGGACGACGGTGACCGTCACCGCACCGCAGGCACACTCG
>JBDGTU010000054.1:0-21053 GCA_042216495.1 Haloferacaceae archaeon | reverse complement strand
CGGCGACGACCCGCGCATCGTCCGCATCGACGGCTACCGCGTCGACGCCATCCCCGGCGGGAAGATGCTGGTCGCCCGCAACTACGACAAGCCGGGCGTCATCGGCTTCATCGGCACCGTCCTCGGCGACAACGACATCAACATCGCGGGGATGTTCAACGCCCGCGAGACCATCGGTGGCGAGGCGCTGACGGTGTACAACCTCGACGAGGACGTCCCCGAGGACGTCATCGAGACGCTACTCGCCGACGACCGCGTCATCTCCGTTCGCCAAATCACGCTCAACGGGAAGTGACTCACCGACCGAGGGCGTCGGCGAGTCGGGCCACGAGTCCCGCGTCGCCGACCGCCCGGTCGTCGGCCCGTTCGTCCGACGGCGTCGCGTCCGCAGATTCGTCCCGTTCCCGTTCGAGCAGTCGCTCGTAGTGGTCGATGAGTTCCTGGCGCTCCTCGCGTTCCTTCTCGAGAGCGGCGCGGAGGACGGCGTTCTCGTGTTCGAGTTCGGCGACGCTGGCGTCGCCCGCGTCGTCTTTCGGGAAGGTCTCTACGCGCTCACGGCCGCTGCTGACGGTGCCGGTCGGGAGACCGCTGGGGCCCATGCATGGGAGCACGTGCCACAGTCGCAAAAATCCCAGTCAGACTCGCGTCAGACGCACTCGCCGCCGTCACGGGGCAGCGGTCGCTACTCCGCGAGGTGAGCCAGCACCGCGTCGGTGTCGTCGGGGACCGGTTCGGGTTCGCGTCCCGCCTCGTAGGCCGCGTCGGGGTCTTTCAGCAGGTGTCCCGTCGTCAGACAGACCACCTGCTCGTCGTCGTCGACGACGCCCCGGTCGCGGAGTTTCCGCAGGCCGGCGACGGAGGCGGCGGAGGCTGGCTCGACGCCGACGCCCTCGCCCGCCAGCGTGCGCTGGGCGTCCGTAATCTCCTCGTCGGTGACGCTGACGGCCGTCCCGCCGGTCTCGCGGACGCCCGGGAGCGCCTTCGGTGCGTTGACGGGGTTGCCGATGCGGATGGCCGTCGCGATGGTCTCGACGTCCTCCCAGCGGCGCACCTCGTCGGCGCCGTTCTCGATGGCCTCGACGAACGGGGCCGCACCCGCCGCCTGGACGCCCGTGAGCTTCGGGACGTCTGCCGGGTCGAGCGCGCCGCTCTGGACGAGTTCGCGGAAGCACTTGTACAGCGCCGAGGTGTTGCCGGCGTTGCCGACGGGGAGGACGATGCGGTCCGGATAGCTGTCGTAGTCGGCGTGGAACGCCTCCAGGATTTCGAGGCCGATGGTCTTCTGACCCTCCAGCCGGAACGGATTCAGCGAGTTCAGCAGGTAGGCTTCGCCGCGCCCGGCGAGGTTCTGGACGATGTCGAGGCAGGCGTCGAAGTTGCCGTCGACTTCGAGGATGCGCGCCCCGTGGAGCGAGGCCTGGGCGATCTTGCCGGCCGCCACCTTGCCCGCGGGCAGGAGGACGAGCGTCTCCATCCCCGCCCGTGCGCCGTAGGCGGCGAGAGCGGCGCTGGTGTTGCCCGTCGAGGCGCATGCGAGGCGGTCGACGCCGAGTTCTCGGGCGACGCGGACGCCGACGGTCATCCCCCGGTCCTTGAAACTCCCCGTGGGATTCATTCCCTCGTGTTTGACGCGGAGGGCGTCGACGCCCACCTCCGCCTCCAGTCGCGGGACGCGGTGGAGTGGCGTGTTCCCCTCGGGGAGCGTGACGCCCTCCTCGAAGGGGAGGGCGGCGTCGTAGCGCCAGACGCCCGTCCCGGAGAAGTCGTCGAACGTGGGCAGGTCGGCGTAGCGCACCTCCAGCAGCCCGTCGCAGTCGTCGCAGGTGTAGCGGATGTCCGAGAAGGGGGCGAACGTCTCGCCACACTCGATGCACTCCAGCCAGACGCCGTCGTCGGCGGCGGCTGGCTCCTCCGGCGCGGGGGCCGTCAACTCCATGCTCATCGCGCGGAACATAGGCCCCACGGGTAAAAAGGCGGCCGGTCTCCCCTACTCGTCGCCGAACGCGTCGATGCGCTCGTGGACCCGCTCGACCCACGCGTCCAGCGTCTCGTGCATCAGTTCCTTGGCCTCGGGCAGCGGCGTCGCGGTGTACTGGTAGACGTAGCCGCCCGGGTCGAGCAGCCGCCGCTCCCGTTCGGCGAGGCCCTTCTCCAGCAGCGTCGCCAGCGAGCGGTTGACGTTGCTCCGGTCGCGGTCCAGTCGCTCCGCGAGTTCCGCGACGGTACTGCCCGGGTTGTCGAGCAAGACGAGGTACGTGCGGCTCTCGTGGTTCTGGATGCCGAACACGCAGGAGAGGACGTGCTGGAAGCTCGGCTCCTCCTCGCCCACCAGTTCCTCGACGTCGGGCGCATCTGCCATACGACCGTATTCCGGCGAGCGGGGTTAAATCCCGCTCCTGCGGCGATTCGAGGGCACGGGTGGTTCACACCGGTCGTCGACCTCCGTCGTCGCCGACGGCCGGAGCCGACGCCCCACGGTCCGTCTCACGCGGACTTCGCGTACCCCATGCGGTCGATGCAGGTCCGCATCTCCGACTCCTCGTCGTGTTTGTGAAGCGTCGTCGGCGTGTCGCAGTAGTAGGTGGTGCCGTCGTGACGCAGGGTCACGTCGTGTTCGCCCCCGAGCATCTCGGTACGGACGACCACGCGCCGCCCCTCGTTCAGCGCGTCCAGAATCTCGTCGGCCGTGAGTTCGCCGGCGGCCACGCACAACGGGTCGGTCATCTTCCGTGTCTGTGGCCCGAGATTCCTTTACGTTGTCGTCGACTTCGATTCGTCCTCTTTTTTGGGGGCTTCGACGCCCTCGGCAGCCTCGACGTTCTCCGTCTCCTTCTCGGTGTCGACGTGCCAGCGGTCGACGCTGTCCTCGTACTCGTCGAGGCGGGCGCTCACCGCCGACTTGAGTTCGTCGTCGTTGACGTTCACCTCGAAGATGAACGCCTCCTCGTCGCCGCCGCGGGCCGTCTTCTGGACGTTCGCGCTCACCAGTTCGTTGTCGAAGTAGTACGGTGCGAGCTGGGTCATCACCTTCTGGTAGACGGTGCCTTCGAGCGCGCGAATCGCCCGGCGCCCGGCAGAGTCCGCCGCGCGGGCGACGTAGTTGATGGAGTCCTGCCAGCGCTCGACCGCGCCGGCGCTGTCGCCCGCCTCGACTTTCTCGTAGGACTCGCTCAGCTTCTCGCCGGCCGCGCGCAGGTCCTCGTCCGGCTCTTTCCCCGCCTTCTCGCCCTCGCCCTCGCCGACGCTCGCCTGCTTGGCCGTCTTCTCGCTGACGTCCTCACCGAGGCGCTCGTGGGACTTGGGTCGCCACTCGTTCCACTCCTCGAACGCTTCGCTGTCCACGCCGGCGTCCCGGAGCGCACGAGTGATGCGCTCGCCGTGTTCGACGACGTCTCCCCACGACCCCCGGATTTTGAACCCGGATACGCTCTCTTCCATCTGTCGTCCTCGTCTACTCGGGGGGTCGGAATAAACTGTCTTTCGACGTCATCGGCCGTAGGTGAGCCGCGTCGCCACTTCGTCGAGTTTGTGCCGGACGCCGGCCAGCCACGCCGCCGGCGACACCGACCGTAACTGGTCCTCGTCGACTTCGATGCGGGCCTCGCCGAACGGGTCGCTTCCGTCGGCGTCCTCGTCGTCGGCCATCGAGACGTCGACGACGGAACTCATCGCGCATCGACCGCAGGCTTCGGTTCGCTCGCTATCCATGGTTCTCGGCCCGCCAATAGGTCGACCACGCCGTTAAACCTTGGCGTGGGGGTCCCTCCGACCCGTGGGCTTTTACTGCCCTGTGAAGTGTGCACACGTATGGGATACCGCGTCGTCGACACGGACGAAGTCGAGCCCACGACGGACCGGCCCTGCGAGTATCGCCGGCTCTCGGACCCGGCCGGCCTCGACCAGATGGCTATCAACCTCTTTCGCGCCGACCCCGGCGAGCAACTGCCGCTGGCGTATCACTACCACGACGACCAGGAGGAGGCCTTCTACGTCGTCTCGGGGACGCTCAGCGTCGAGACGCCCGAGGAGACGTACGTCGTCGACGAGGGTGGCCTCTTCGTCGTCGACCCCGGGAGCCCCCAGCGTGCGTACAATCCGGATGACGCCGACGCGACCGTGGAAGTCGTCGCCGTCGGTGCGCCGCCGGCGGACGACGACGTCCACGCCTACGAACCGTGACGGAACCTGCTTCCTCGGACGCCACGGACGACGCCGGCGTCGAGGACGTGCCGGTCTGGGAGGACGAGTACGTCGACCGGGTCAGCGACCGGTTGATGTTCAACTACGACCTCGAACGGGACCGCCGGGTCCGCGGCGAGACGTTCACCCTCTACGGCCGCCTGGAGATGGAGAGTCGGAAGCAGTTCTTCCACCCCTCGATTACCTACGGCCACCACGAACTGTACGAACACCTCCTGACTGCTCGCCGCGACCGCGTGACGGTGGCCGACCTCGAACGCCTCGTGGACCTGGGTCACGACCTCGCCGACGACTGGGTCGACGCCGACGAGGAACACTACAGCACCGAATTCACGTTCGCCGTCGTCGTCCCCGACGTCTCCGACGACGTGCGCTCGTTCGTGTCCGGCTTCTCCGACCGGACGCTCCTCAAATACGGCTACAACGGCCACTACGAGATACACCTGGTCGTCGCCGCCCCGGACCGCGAGGACGTCGTCGCCAGTGCGAACGCCGACGTCGACGAGGCGTTCCGGACGTGGGACACCATCGAAGAGGAGGTCCACGGGCCGCTTGCCCGCCTCAAGCGGCGATTCCTCGGCTGACGGTCGGCCGCTCGGACGCGCCTCCGGCGGAGATTGAAGGGCGTCCGGCGACACGTTCCCACGATGAACCTTCGGCGCGTCTCCCTGCTCCTCGCAGTGACGCTCCTCGTCGCGGGGTGTGCCGGGAGCGGCGGGGGCGACGAGTCGTCCTCGCCGCTGGTCGCCGACGCCGCACCGGCCACGCTCGACGAGGCGACGCTGTCGGCGACGGGCTACGCCCACGTCTCGACGACGCGCGAGGGGTTGAACACCACCGTCAGCGCGGCGATTCAAGGTGACGTGACGCTGTCGACGACGCGGCAGGTGAACGCGACGACGGTCACCGCCGTCTACCGCCGCGCGACGGACGCGGCTCCCGTCGTCGTCACGCTGACCAGCGTGCCGGCCGTTCGCCCGTTCGAGCGCGCGGACCTGGTCAAGAACCCCGCCGCGGGGCGGTCGGTCGCGGCGTTCGTCGCCGGCTACGACGTCACCGGCGTCGAGGAAGCGGGGCGTCGACAGGTGACTCTGCTCGGCAACGAGACCACGCTGACGGCGTACACGGCCGCAGGGTCGACTGACGGCCGGTCCCTCCGCCTCGTCCGAGCGACGGTGCTGCACGAGGGCGACTACGTGACGCTGGCCGTGGCCGCGCCGTCGGGGGCGACGCTGCGACTGGCGCGGCTGCTCGACGGCGTCGCGCACGAAAAAACGGCGTCGTGAGCGTCGGACGAATCGCGCTCGGTCAGTCCCGCGTCGACCGCCCACCGTCGGCCGTCGCGGGACCCAGCGAGCGCGCTCCGTCTCATAGTGATTACTGTAACTGTTTACCGGTGGTTCGCTGAACCGTCTCGGCGAACCACCCGTAATGACTTACAGTAATCACTATCAGTCGTCGTCGCCGGGTTCGCCGCCGTCCGCGACGGCCGCGCCCGCGCCGCGGGCGCTCCTGATGTTGTTGATGCCCATGTACGCGAGCGAGAGCGCGAGCCAGATGAGGACCAGCGCGATGACGATCTGGACGACCGTCGACGCCATCGCGATGGTCGTCGGCTCGCCCCCCGGCCAGTTCCCCTGGATGAACTTCTGGTACAGGTTCTGGTAGAAGGCCAGATACAGCAACGCGGTCGTCGTAATCACCAGCATGAACGCCATCGGGCCGCCGGTGCTGATGAGCTGTTTCTGGTCGTCCCAGTTGGCGAGCCACACCGTCGCCACCAGCAGTGCGAGGGCGGCGAGCGTCTGGTTCGCGCCGCCGAACAGCGGCCAGAGGTCCGCCCACCGGCCGGAAGCGACGAGGACGTACGCCGGAACCACCTGTATCGCCGCGTTCACGTAGCGGTTCGCGGCGACTTCTTCCACCTGCGTCTCGGGCGTCCCGACGATTTCTTCGAGCATGTACCGGCCGAGGCGAACGGCCGTGTCGGTGCTGGTGAGCAGGAAGCTCACGAGCACCAGCCCCATGAACGGCGCGGCGATGGACTCGGGAATGCCGAAGCCGAGGTTGAGGATGATGCCGCCGCCGGTAGCGAAGTTCGGCAGCGCGAGGCCGATGCCGCCGCTGGTCGGGACTTTGGCGTACACCGCGACGGTGACGATGGCGACCGTCGCCAGTAGCCCCTCGCCGAGCATCCCCCCGTAGCCGATGGTTCGGGCGTCCGTCTCCTTGTCGAGTTGCTTGGCCGTCGTCCCCGAGGAGACCAGCGAGTGGAACCCGCTGATGGTCCCGCAGGCGATGGTCACGAACAGCAGCGGGAACAGCGGAAGCGTCGTGTTCACGAGCGCGCCGCCCCAGAAGCCGGCGTACGCCGGGACGTCGACGGTGAGTTGCGACGCCGCGCCGGTGAACGTCCCGACCACGACGGCGAGCAACGTCCCGCCGACGCCCGCGTACAGCAGACTCGACGTGAGGAAGTCGCGCGGTTGCAACAGCACCCACACCGGGAGGACGCTCGCGACGAACCCGTACACGAGGACGACGGGAATCCACGTCGCGATGTTGACGCTCCCGAGTACGGGCGGAAGCGGACTGCCGGCTAGCAGGACGATGGTGCCCGCGGGGTACTCGCCCGGCACGAGCGCGATGGGGTACTGGACGCCGACCCACACGCCGGCGAAAACCATCGCGACGAAGGCCACCGTCCCCGGCAGGAACGGCAGGTCGAACTGGTAGAGGTACGCCCCGAACACCAGCGCCAACAGGATGTATATCAGCGACGCCGTCGCCGCCTGCGGATACGCGTTGAACACCAGTGCGATGACCAGGCCGAACACCGCGACGACGAGGATGATGGTCAGGAACGCGAACCACAGTATCATGTCCTTGCCGCGTTCGCCGACGTACTCGCCGATGATGTAGCCGATTGATTTCCCCTCGTGGCGCATGCTCGCCGTCAGGGACATGAAGTCGTGGACCGACCCGAACAGGGGGTTGCCGATGGCCACCCACAGGAGCGCGGGTACCCACCCCCAGACCACCGTCGCCGTAATCGGACCGACGATGGGCGCGCCCCCCGCGATGCTCGAATAGTGATGCCCAAGCAACACCGGTTTCTTCGACGGGACGTACTCCTGCCCGTCGCGATACTTGTGCGCCGGCGTCTCCCGACTGTCGTCCAGGTCGACGAACTGCGACAGGTACCGCGAGTAGCCGAGGTACCCGACGGTGAACGTCACCAGCGACAGTACCACCAACGTGATAGCTTGTACCATGGATGTGACTCAGTGTACATCACGAAAATAAATTACTTAAACATTTGGCAATTAGCCGTGAAATATACACGACCGCTGGCCGCCCGGCCTCCGCTGGTCGGCTGTCCCCCCCTGGCCGCTCACGCCTCCGCCGGTCGCACCGGGACGTCGAGTTCGGCCGCGACCTCGTCGAGCAGGTCGCCTTTCACCTCGGAGATGCGCGTCTCGATCTCCGCGACCACCGGCGCGTCGAACGTCTCGTGGAGTTCCTCGAGTCGCTCGCGTTCGGTGGCGACCCGGTCGCGCAGGAAGCGCGCGCCGCGGCCGTCTTCGTCGGGGTCGGGCTCCGGTGTCAGGCGGTTGACCGCGAGCCCCCGGACGCCGAGGTCGTGGTCCGCGAGGCTCTCGATGGCCCGTCGCGTCTCCCGGATCGACAGTTCGTCGGGGTTGACGACGAGGAAGAACGCCGCCCGGTTCTGGAGGGTGTCGGCGGCGAACTCGAACTGCTCTTTGCGCTCCTGCAAGCGGGCGAGGATGGGGTCGCCCTCCCGCGTCCGCCTGGGCTCTTGCTTGCCGATGGCGGCGCGTTCGTACAGGCGCACGCTCCGTTCGCGCTTGTGCCGAAGCCGTTCGACCCACCCCTGCAGGAACTGCGGCAGCGAGAGCAAGCGCAGGGTGCCGCCGGTGGGCGACGTGTCGAAGACGACGCGGTCGTACCCCTCGGCGTTCCGCATCACGTCGACGAAGCGGTCGAACAGCGCCGCCTCGTAGGCCCCGGGCGTCTGGTGGGCCATCTCTATCTGCCGGTCGATTTCGTTGACCATCGCCGGACTGACCTGGTCGCCCATCGCCCGCTTCGTCTCCATCAGGTGGCGTTCGAGTTCGTCGTCCGGGTCGATTTCCATGACGTGGAGGCCGTCGATTCCCTCCACGGGGCTGGGGTCGTCCGTGAACTGCTGGTCGAAGACGTCGGAGGTGCTGTGGGCGGGGTCGGTCGAGACGACGAGCGTCGCCAGCCCCTCGCGTGCACACCGCAGGCCGTAGGCGCTCGACACCGTCGTCTTGCCGACGCCGCCCTTGCCGCCGAAGAAGACGAACTTCTCCATCGGTCAGAAGTGATACTGCTGGCCCTTGCGTTCGAGCAGCGACCCGCGGTCCCACATCCGCCGCTCCCACGCCTCGAACTCGTCTTCGAGGTAGGGCAGGAGTTCGGCCGTGTAGTACGAGACGGGGCTCGGAATCCCGAAGGCGTCGGGGAAACACGCGAGCATGAACGTGTCTTCGAGGTCTTCTGCCTCCTTCTCGATTTTCTCGTAGGCGGGGTGGCTGACCATCCCGTGATAGAGGCCGCGAAGCCACTCTTCGACGACCTCTCGGTAGGTCTCGATTCGGTCTCCGATCGTCATGTCACGCCTTCCCACCCACGCGGACAAAAGCATGTCGCCGGTTCGACCGCCGCGTTGAAGGCCACAGCCCGTCTACGGCGGCCATGGACCGCGACGCAATCCCCGTGACGCTGCTCTCGGGCAGCCTCGGCGCGGGGAAGACGACGCTGCTCAATCACCTCCTCTCGAACGCGGGCGACCGCGACCTCGCGGTGCTGGTCAACGACATGGGCGACGTCAACGTCGACGCCGACCTCGTCGAGAACTCGGGGCTCGACGTCGCCGGCGGCGTGACGGAGCTCTCGAACGGCTGTATCTGCTGTGAACTGCAGGACGACCTGAGCCGGGCCGTCACCCGCCTCGCGCGAGAGCGCGACTTCGACCACCTCGTCGTCGAGGCGTCGGGTATCAGCGAACCGGAACCCGTCGCGCGCCAGTTCACGACCGGGTCGGCGTCGGCACCGTACGACCTGCACGCCGTCGTCGCCGTCGTCGACTCCCGGCTCTTCTTCGACGCCTTCGGCGGCGAGGGCGTCGCCGAACGCCGCGGCACGGACGACGACTCGCGTCCCCTCTCGGACCTCCTCGTCGAACAGGTCGAGTTCGCGAACGTCGTCCTCCTGAACAAGGCCGACCTCGTCTCGACGGCCGAACTCGACGCCGTCGAGGAGATGGTGCGCGTCCTCCGTCCCGACGCCGACGTCGTCCGGACGGAACACAGCGCCGTCGACCCGGACCGGCTACTCGCCGCTCGTGACGCCGACCCGTCGACTGCGGCGGGGTGGCGGCAGTCACTCGACGCGGCCGACGACGAGTCCGAGCATGGCAGCGAAGGCCACGAACACGCAGAGGGCCACGCACACGACGACAGCGGCCAGGCCGACCACGCGCATCCCGAGGCGGTGTACGGCGTCACCTCCTTCACGTTCCGTCGCCGGCGACCCTTCCACCCCGGCCGGCTCTGGTCCTTTTTCGCCGACGTGCCGGCCGACGTGATTCGGTCGAAGGGCACCTGTCACGTCGCCGGCCGCGACGACCTGACGCTCGCCGTCAGTCAGGCCGGGCCGTCGGTCCGCGTCGAGGCGACCGGGCGGTGGGTCGCCTCGCTCCCCGAGTTCGAGCGGGAGGCCTACCGGCGCAACCGCTCGGACGTCGAGTGGGACGACCGGTGGGGCGACCGGCGGACGGAACTGGTGTTCATCGGCCGCGGGATGGACGAGGCGGCCCTCCGGTCGGCGCTGGAGGACTGCCTCGTCACGGACGCCGAACTCGACGCCGGCGGCTTCGACGACCGCTTCCCCGCCGAACAGGGCGAGGAACGCGTCATCACCGCGCCCTAGCAGGCACACCCGGTCGACCCGGGGGACCGCTCGAACGCCATCGCGTCGCCACAGGACGGACAGTCCGGCGGCCCGTCGCCCTCGACGTCCAGGTCGAGCGTCCGCTCGTCGCAGTCGTGACACCAGTACGCGCCCTTCGACCGTTCGCCGCCGCTCCCGCGGTTCGCGTCCTGCGTCGAGGCCGCGAGCGCGTCCCTCACCGTGCCAAGGATACCCATGGTGAGCGCTTCGGGGCGCGGCCCATAAACGTTCGTTCGGCTGTGCGCGTTGTACGGACAACCGCTCTCGCTTAGCCGACGTCGGCGTCGAGGGCGCGCAGCGCGCGCCGGAGTTCGCCGCGGCGCTTCCACCCCGCGAGTCGGTCGGTCAGGAACGCCGCGGGGAGACCGAGGCTGACCGACGACTGCATCCGAACCCGGCTCCCGCCGGTCTCGGCGTCGACCGTCACCCGCGTCTCCATCGACTCGAACGGTCCCTCCTCGCCCTCCTGTGTGTAGTAGAGGCCGTCTTCCCGGGGCGAGAACCGCAGGGTGAACTCCAGGCCGCCGCCACCCGCGGTGACGACCGTCCCGTCGCCCTCCTCGCGGACGTCGCGGACGGCGAAACTTCCTTCGTACTCGACGACGTTTTCGGGCGTGAGCGCTCGCCGGACTTCGAGGGGCGTGGCGCTGACGCCCCGGGACGCCTCGACGTCTCGCATCGGTCCCGCTTCGGGTCAGGAGACCAAAAGTGGTAGCGTTAGCCCGACGAGGACGAGAATCCCCGCGAGGGCGGCGTAGAACAGGCGGGCGAGGCGTCGCTCCGCCGGCACCTCGCCCCGCAGGTCCGGGCGGGCGGTCCAGACGAGGCGGTGGTACGCGACGCCGCAGGCGACGAGGAAGGCACCCGCCGGCACGCCCAGTACCGCCGCCCCCCGGAGGCCGACGGCGTGACAGTAGATGGGGCCGTACGAGAAACTCACGAGGAAGGCCATCGCGGCGACGACGAGGAACGGCACCGGGTCGACGGCGGTGCCGCGGCGGTTGCGGAGCTTCACACCTCCTGTTGGGTCGCTATCACAAAGAAGGTGTAGCGTCGTCGCTCGGTCGACGACCCGACCGTATAAGTCGACGGCGACGCGACGGGTGTGGTATGGCGTCCGAGGGCGACCCGCGCGTGTTACTGGCCATGAACGTCGTACTGTCGTCGATTTTCGCCATCGTCGTCGTCTGGGGGCTCGACTTCGTCGGCGTCCTCCCGTTCACCCCGCGCAACGTCGTCGGCCTCGCCGCGGTGCTGGTCGTCCTCACGTACCTCGTCGTCATCAGGTAGTCACGTACTCACTATCGGGCGTCGAGGGCGTCCGCGAGTTCGTGGAACGTCTCGACGCGGTCCGGTTCGAACGGCATGTGAGTGGCTGTCACTGCCGACGCCCATAGGCGTGCGGGGTGCCCTCCGTTCGACTGCTGCCGACGATGGCCGGGTTTATGTCGGTTCACGTTCCGCTTTCGAGTATGACAATCGAGGACCGCGACGACGCGTACCTCATCACGCACGCGCTCGCGAAGGACACGCTCTCGAGGATTCGGGACGTCGAGACGGAACAGGTGGCCTTCCGGAAGGGCCTGGTGAAACTCGGCCGCATCTGTGGCTACGAGATCATCGACGGCGCGATGGACACCGAGTACGTCTCCATCGAGACGCCGCTGGCGGAGACGACGGGCGAACGCGTCCGGGGCCTCGACGACGTGGTCATCATCAACGTCCTCCGGGCGGCGACGCCGTTCGTCGAGGGGCTGTTGAAGGCGTTCCCCCGCGCCAAGCAGGGCGTCATCAGCGCCGGCCGCGACGAGGAGGCCGGCATGAACGAGGCCGGCGAGTTCCCCATCACCATCGACTACGTCAAACTCCCCGACATCTCGCCGGACGACACCGTCATCGTCGCCGACCCGATGCTCGCCACCGGGAGCACGATGTGTGCGGTCCTGGAGTACGTCCTCGACGACCAGCCCGACCCGGAGAACCTCTTCGTCCTCTCGGCGGTCAGCGCCCCCGCCGGCCTCCTGCACGTCGCCGACCGGTTCCCCGACGCCGACCTGCTCACCGTCGCCATCGACGACGAACTCGACGAGAACGGCTACATCGTCCCCGGACTCGGCGACGCCGGTGACCGCGCCTTCCGGACCAAGTGACTATGTCCCTCCCGGCCGTGGAGCGACCATGACCGACGCCGACGCCTGCGACGCCTGCGGCCAGTCCGTCCGCGACGCACTCAGCCGGACGGTCCGACTGAGCGTCGACCGCGCCGAAATCGACGCCCAACAGCTCTGTCCGGACTGCTTCGCCGACTGGATTGCACGCTACGAACGCGAGATGCAACCCGACGTCGACGGCGAGGACGAGGGCGACGGCATCATCGTCGATTGACCCGGCAGGTCGTCCCCGTCGCCAATCCCTGGCGTTCGACGTGGGCCGCGAGACGGCCGTAGTTACAGAACTGCCCGGCGCGTTCCCGCTCGTCGCCCCACCCCTCCTCGACGACGACCGGCGAGTGGGCCGTCACGTCGCATCCGCAGTAGGTGCAGCCGGTCATGGGCGACCATCCCGCGTCCACGTCCACGGAGTCGTCGGCGCGACGCCCCGCTCGGTGGCTTCCGTCGAACCCCTTCCCTTCGAGTCGAAATTCGACCGACTGCGCTCGAATCGGCGGCGCACAATCTCCACTGAATCTCGCCCCTCCAACGTCGATATACCGCTCTATACCTCTCGGGACCGGCTGTATCCTGCCTCACGAGAGGTCGACGCGGCCGCTGGTGGCGCTCCGTAACCGGTCGCGGAGGTCGGACGCGACGTCGACGGGCACGCGAATCTCGAACCGGACGTCCTCGGCGTAGTCGGCGTCGAACTCGACGGCTTCGCTCTCCAGGACGGCGCGGACGGTGCCCGAGTCGTCGTACGCGACGGTGGCGGCGACGCGCTCGTGGGGGACGTCCTCCACGACGCCCGCGTCGTCGACCGCTTCCTTCACGGCCCGCGAGTAGGCGCGCGCCAGGCCGCCGACGCCGAGGTTCGGCCCGCTCTTGTAGCGGACGACGGCCACGGCGACGTTCCGGATTTCCTCCTGGACGAGGACGTTCAGCGCGGGTTTGCCCGACGACCCCGCCGGTTCGCCGTCGTCGCTACACCACTCGCGGAGCATCGCCTCGTCGGCCCCCTCCGCCGCGGGAACGCGGTAGGCGGGGACGACGTGGCGCGCGTCGGGGTACTCGGCGTTCACCTCGTCGACGAACGCCTCCGCCTCCGCGACGGTGTCGACGGGCGCGGCGAAGCCGACGAACGTCGACCCGTTCACCTCGAACCGGGCTTCGCCGCGCCCGCCGACGGTGCGGAAGGAGTCGGCCATCAGAACTCGACTTTTCGCACGTACGGCAGTTCGCGGATTTCCACCAGCAGGTCCCCCGGAAGCGGTTCGTCCGTGATGACGTAGAGTTTGGCGTCGTCGGTGAACTCGGGGTCCTCGCTGATTATCTGGCGGATGGAGATGTCGCGGTCGGCGATGGCCGTCGTCACGTCGGCGACGATGCCGGCTTCCGTCTCGTCGTCGACCCAGACGGTCAGGACCGCCAGGTCGAGGACGGGCGCGAGGTCCATCAGGCTCGGAATCGAGGAGATGTTCTGGAAGATGCGCCGCAGTTCGGGGTCCGCGAGGATGGCGTCGGTCGTCGAGTCGACGACGCGGCGGTCGACGCCGATTTCGCGGGCGATGCCCGTGTTCGGGATCTCGATGCCGCCGGAGACGACTCGCCCCTCGTCGTTGACGGAGAAGCCGCGTTCGAGGAGGAGGCGAATCACCTCCTGTTGGCTCGGACTCCCCTCGAACTTCCGCATGATTTCGTCGAACATTCGTTAGTGCGGCTAGTTCGTGGCGGGCCATAATCCTGCGGGTCCGCGGCACGCAGGCCATCTCCACCCCCGGTTTCGCGGCAAACCATAATACCCCGGCGGGCGACGTTCCGCTCATGGACAGGAGGGTTCGACTGTGAGCGTTCTGGACCGGGGCCCGCGAGAGCAGGTGCAGGTCCTGGACGAGACGGGTGAACTGGTCGGCGACCCGCCGTCGCTGAGCGACGACGACCTCGTCGCGATGTACCGCGAGATGAAACTCGCGCGCCACTTCGACACCCGGGCGGTGAGCCTCCAGCGGCAGGGACGGATGGGGACCTACCCCCCGATGTCCGGTCAGGAGGCGGCACAGGTCGGGAGCGCCTTCGCCCTCGACGAGGACGACTGGGTCTTCCCGAGTTACCGCGAACACGCCGCGACGCACGTCCACGGCGTCCCGCTCGAACGGACGCTGCTCTACTGGATGGGCCACGAGTCGGGTAACCGGATGCCCGACGAGGCGAACGTCTTCCCCATCGCCGTGCCCATCGCCACGCAGATACCCCACGCGACGGGTGCGGCGTGGGCGGCGAAACTCCGCGACGACCGGTCGGCCTTCCTCAGTTACTTCGGCGACGGCGCGACGAGCGAGGGCGACTTCCACGAGGCGCTGAACTTCGCGGGCGTCTTCGACACGCCGACCGTCTTCTTCTGTAACAACAACCAGTGGGCCATCTCCGTGCCGCGGGAGCGACAGACCGCCGCCGAGACGATTGCACAGAAGGCCGCCGCGTACGGCTTCGACGGCGTGCAGGTGGACGGCATGGACCCACTCGCGGTGTACCGGGTGACCCGCGAGGCGGTGGCGAAGGCGAGAGACCCCGACGCAGACGGACGGCGGCCGACGCTCGTCGAGGCGGTGCAGTACCGCTTCGGCGCGCACACCACGGCGGACGACCCGAGCGTCTACCGGTCTCAGGAGGAAGTCGAGGAGTGGCGAGGGAAAGACCCCATTCCACGTCTGGAGACGTATCTCCGGGAGACGGGCCGTCTCGACGACGAGGCGGTCGACGCCATCGACTCGTCGGTCGAAGCGGAGGTGGCGGCGGCCGTCGACGCGGCCGAGAGCGAGCGCCGGCCCCACCCCGAGGAGATGTTCGCGCAGGTGTTCGCCGACCTGCCCGCCCATCTCAGAGAGCAGTTCGACGACCTGGAACGGCTACGTGACCGCTACGGCGACGAGAAATTCATCGAAGAATGAGCGCACAGAACCTCACGCTCGTGCAGGCGGTACGGGACGGACTCCACACCGAAATGCAACGCGACGGGGACGTCGTCGTCCTCGGGGAGGACGTCGGCAAGAACGGCGGCGTCTTCCGGGCGACGGAGGGCCTCTACGACGAGTTCGGCGGCGACCGCGTCATCGACACGCCGCTCGCCGAATCGGGCATCGTCGGCACCTCCATCGGCATGGCGGCTTACGGCCTGCGGCCGGTGCCCGAAATCCAGTTCATGGGCTTCATCTACCCGGCGTTCGACCAGATAGTCAGCCACGCCGCCCGCCTCCGCACCCGGAGTCGCGGCCGGTTCACCTGTCCCATGGTCGTCCGCGCCCCCTACGGCGGCGGCATCCGCGCGCCGGAACACCACTCCGAGTCGAAGGAGGCCTTCTTCGTCCACGAACCCGGGCTGAAGGTGGTCGTCCCGAGCACGCCGTACGACACGAAGGGGCTGCTCGCCGCAGCAATCCGCGACCCCGACCCCGTGATATTCCTCGAACCAAAACTCATCTACCGGGCGTTCCGCGAGGAGGTGCCCGACGAGGGGTACACCGTCCCGCTGGGCGAGGCGGCGGTCAGACGCGAGGGGAGCGACGTCTCGGTGTTCACGTGGGGCGCGATGACACGCCCGACGCTGGAGGCGGCCGAGAACCTCGCCGACGAGGGCGTCGACTGCGAGGTGGTGGACCTGCGGACGCTCTCCCCCCTCGACCGCGAGGCGGTCGTCGACTCGTTCCGGAAGACCGGCCGCGCGGCCGTCGTCCACGAGGCACCCAGGACGGGCGGCCTCGCCGGCGAACTGACGGCCATCGTCCAGGAGGAGGCGCTCCTCTATCAGGAAGCGCCGGTCGAGCGCATCACGGGCTTCGACACGCCGTTCCCGCTCTACGCGCTGGAGGACTACTACCTCCCGTCGGTCGTCCGCATCGAAGACGGTATCCGCAACGTGGTGGAGTTCTGACCATGACGACACGAGAGTTCAAACTCCCCGACGTCGGCGAAGGGGTCGCCGAAGGCGAACTCGTCCAGTGGCTGGTCGAACCCGGCGACACGGTGACCGAAGACCAACCCGTCGCCGAGGTGGAGACCGACAAGGCCCTCGTGGAGATTCCGTCCTCCTACGACGGCACGGTGAAGGAACTCCGCGTCGAGGAGGGCGAGATGGTCCCCGTCGGCGACGTCATCATCACCTTCGAGGTAGCTGACGAGGGGTCCGACGGGGCGTCGACGGCGGAGAACGCGACAGCCGAGGCGGCGGCGAGCGAGGCCGAGGAAACGGAGCCTGCCGAATCGGCGTCGGTCGCCGAGGCGACGTCCGGTGGACGCGTCTTCGCGCCGCCGAGCACGCGTCGTCTCGCCCGCGAACTCGGCGTCGACCTGCAGGCCGTCGCGGGGTCGGGACCGGGCGGCCGCGTCACCGACGCGGACGTGCGCGCCGCCGCCGACGCGGAGTCGGGACGGCGGTCGGCGTCGCCCGAACCTCGGTCGGTCGACGTCGGGAGCGGAACGTCGGCCGTCTCGCGGGGCGAACGCGGCCCGTCCGTCGCGCGGCGCGAACCCGACGAACAGACGGTGCAGGCCGCCGAGCGCGTCGCCGAGGAGCGAGCGTCGGCGCGGGCGGCGGGCCGCGAGCGAACGCTCGCCACGCCGGCGACGCGGCGGGTCGCGTCTGAAGTCGGCGTCGACATCGACGACGTCCCGACCGAGAAGACCCGCGGGGGCGAACCGTTCGTCACCGCGGCGATGGTCCACGACTACGCGGAGCGACGGCGCGAGGCGCGGGCGGAGGCGGCCGCGGAGACGGCGGCAGCCGAAGGGAGCGAGGCGGCGTCGACGACCGAGGAAGCGTCGACGTCGCCGGTCGAATCCGAGACCGACGCACCGGCGGAGACGTCCGCGCCCGGCGGGACGCCCGGCACGCCAGCGGACGCCGAATCCGGCCCCGCCCCCGGCGAGCGCGTCCCGTATCGCGGCGTGCGCCGCTCCATCGGCGAGCACATGCAGCGCTCGAAGGCCGAGATTCCCCACGCCGTCCACTACGACGACGTGGACGTGACGGACCTCGTGAGCCTCCGCGAGCGACTCCGGCCCATCGCGGCCGACCGCGGCGTGAAACTCTCCTACATGCCGTTCGTGCTGAAGGCCGTCGCGTCGGCGCTCCGCGAGTACCCCTACATGAACGCCTCGCTCGACGAGGAGCGCGAGGAGGTCGTCCTGCACGACGAGTACAACGTCGGCGTGGCGACGGCGACGGACGCGGGGCTGATGGTACCGGTCGTCCGCGACGTCGACGAGAAGGGCCTCGTCGAGGTCGCCTCGGAGATGAACGACAAGATATCGCGGACGCGCGAGCGGACCATCGGCCGAGAGGAGATGCAGGGCGGGACGTTCACCGTCACGAACGTCGGCGTCATCGGCGGCGAGTACGCCTCGCCCATCGTCAACCATCCCGAGGTCGGCATCCTGGCGATGGGGGCCATCGAGAAACGGCCGCGGGTCGTCGACGACGCGGTCGTCCCGCGCCACACCCTGCCGCTGTCGCTCGCCATCGACCACCGCGTCGTCGACGGCGCGGTGGCGGCCGAGTTCACGAACCACGTGACGGAACTGCTGTCGACGCCCGAACGGCTCCTGCTGGAGTAGCGTGCCGCAATCGCCGGGCCAATATAGGTCCGGTCCCACGAGACGACCGTACCCGGCGTGTCCCACCGGAGCGTGACAGTGAAGGTGGGGCCGCCACGACACAAACCATGACATTCGAAGTCCCGGACGACTACCGATACGCCGAATCGCACGAGTGGGTCGCCGAAACCGACGACGGCTACCGCGTCGGCATCACCGACTTCGCACAGGACGAACTGGGCGACATCGTCTTCGTCGAACTGCCCGACGAGGGCGACGACCTCGCGGCGGGCGACGAGTTCGGCGTCGTCGAGAGCATCAAGGCGGTCTCGGACCTCTACGCCCCCGTCTCGGGGACGGTCACGGCCGTCAACGAGGCCCTCTTCGACGCGCCGGAACTGGTCAACGACGACCCCTACGGCGAGGGGTGGATGCTCGAACTGACCGACGTCGACGCGGCCGACCTCGACGGACTCCTCGACGCCGACGCCTACGAGGCACAGACCGAATGATGTGCGGTGCCGGACCGACGGGAGGGCGATGATGCCGTACGCGACCCACCCTCCCGAGGACCTGGACGCAATGCTCGCCGCCGTCGGCGTCGCCGACCCGGACGACCTGTTCGACATCCCCGACGACGTGCGCTTCGACGGCGACTACGGCATCGACGCCCACTCCGAACGCGAGGCGCGGGCGGCCGTCGAGGGGACCCTCGACGGCTCGGCGGACCGCGTGGAGTTCCTCGGCGGCGGCCACTACGACCACTACGTCCCCTCCGTCGTCGACCACCTCTCGCTTCGCTCCGAATTCCTCACCAGCTACACCCAGTACCAGCCCGAAATCGCCCAGGGATTCCTGCAGGCGCTGTTCGAGTTCCAGTCGTTCGTCGTCGAACTGAGCGGCCTGGGAATCGCCAACGCCTCGATGTACGACCGCTCGACGGCGCTGGGCGAGGCCGCCCTGCTCGCGAGTCGCGTCCGCGAGACCAGCGGCGACACCGTCCTCGTCCCGGATAGCCTCCCCGAGCGCGTCCGCTCGGTGCTGGTGAACTACACCGACGGTCCCGACCTCACCGTCGACACCTATCCGACCGCGGACGGGACCGTCGACGTCGAGGGGCTTCGGGCCGCCGTCGACGACGACACGATGCTGGTCTACGCCGCGACGCCGAACGCGCGCGGCCTCCTCGAACCCGACCTGTCGACCGTCGCCGACGTCGCCCACGACGAGGACGCCCTGTTCTGTGTCGGGTCCGACGTCGTCGCCCTCTCGCTGCTCGAAGCCCCCGCCGACTACGGGGCCGACGTCGTCGTCGGCGACGCGAGCGTCCTCGGGATGCCGACCAGCTACGGCATGGGGCTCGGCATCTTCGCCTGCCGCGAGGGGTTCCTCCGGCAGGTGCCCGGCCGACTCGTCGGCGCGAGCGAGGACGACGCCGGCAACCGGGCGTACACCCTGACGCTCCAGACCCGCGAACAGCACATCCGCCGCGAGCGCGCCACCTCGAACATCTGTACGAACCAGGCGTGGGTCGCCCTCCGGACGGCCATCCACGCCGCGTGGCTCGGCCCCGACGGCCTGGTCGACCTGGCCGAGGAGTGCGTGACCGGCGTGGCCGACCTCTGTGCGCGCCTGGACGACCTGGACGGCGTCACGGCCCCGGTCTACGACGGCCACCACTTCCGCGAGGCGCTCGTCGACACCGACGCGCCCGCGTCCGAGGTGGCCGCCCACCTCCGCGAGGCGGGCTTCGCGCTCCGGACCGTCGTCGACGGCGGCGAGGAGTACCTCGCCGTCTGCGTGACCGACACGAACCGGGACCGAATCGACGACCTCGTCGACGCCGTCGCGGCCTACGGAGGCGACCGATGAGCGACGAGCGAGCGGACGAGGCGGCCGCCGGGCCGTACGACCAGGCGCGCTGGCACGACGACGGCCGGTACGAACCCCTGCTGAGCGAGAAAGACGACACGAGCGTCGCCGTCGACTCCTCGCTCCCCGACGACCTGACCCGGGACGAACTCGAACTGCCGTCGCTCCCGGAACCGGAGGTGGCGCGCCACTACACCCGCCTCTCCCAGATGAACTACGGCATCGAGTCCGGTCCCTTCCCGCTGGGGTCGTGTACGATGAAGTACAACCCCAAGTTCACGGAGGACGTCGCCGCACACCCCGGCGCGCAGGTCCACCCGCTCCGCGACGACGCGGACCAGCAGGGCGTCCTCGAACTGCTCTCCGACCTGCAGGACGCCCTCGCCAGCATCGGCGGCATGGACGCCGTGACGCTCCAGCCACCCGCCGGCGCGGCCGGCGAGTTCACGGGCATCCTGGTCGCCCGCGCCTACCACGAGGCCAACGACGACGACCGGAGCGAGGTCGTCGTCCCCGACACGGCCCACGGGACGAACTTCGCCAGCGCCGCCATGGCGGGCTACGACGTGGTCGAACTCCCGTCGGACGACGACGGCCGCGTCGACCTGGAAGCGCTGGAGGCCGCCGTCGGCGACGACACCGCGCTCCTGATGCTGACGAACCCGAACACGCTCGGCCTGTTCGAACGCGACATCGCCGACATCGCGGACGCCGTCCACGACGCCGGCGGCCTGCTCTACTACGACGGCGCGAACCTCAACTCCCTGCTCGGGAAGGCCCGGCCGGGCGACATGGGCTTCGACATCATGCACTTCAACCTCCACAAGACGTTCGCGACGCCCCACGGCGGCGGCGGTCCGGGACAGGGACCCATCGGCGTCGTCTCGGAGCTAACCGAGTTCCTGCCCGACCCGCAGGTGCGCGAGCGCGACGACGGCACCTACGAGCGCTACGCCCCCGAGCGGTCCATCGGCCGCGTCCACGAGTTCCTCGGCAACTGGCTGGTGCTGGTGAAGGCCTACGCCTACATCCTGCGCCACGGCGACGAGGGCCTGGAGAACGTCAGCGAGATGGCGGTCCTGAACGCCAACTACGTCGCCTCGCAAATCGAGTACGAGGTGCCCTACGGCCCGTTCCACCACGAGTTCGTCGCCAGCGCGGACGCGGACGCCGCCGACGTGGCGAAGCGGATGCTCGACTACGGCGTCCACCCGCCGACGACGAAGTGGCCCGAAATCG
>JBDGTU010000006.1:11150-21322 GCA_042216495.1 Haloferacaceae archaeon | reverse complement strand
CTGTCGTCGTCCATGCCTCCGGATTCGCGAGTGGGGGTGAAAGAGACTGCGGCGTGTGGACCGACGCCACGCCGACGGGAGCCGCCTCGACGATGGCGGCGACGCCCGAGGCGTCGAGCGTCTCGGCCGTCAGGTACAGTTCGACGGCGTCGAATCCCCGGGCCGCGGCGGCAGCGAGGGAGTCGGCGTCTGGTGGACACTTGCCCACGAGGTTCATACGAGGAGTGACGCGCTCCCCGGGATTAATACGTTCGGCCCGCAGTGGGGAGGCGCTGACGGGGACGGCGGCGACCGGCTGATGGTGGGGACGCCGCCGTGCGGGTGACGCACGTCGTGGACGGCCCGGGGGAGCAGCTAGCAGTACTGCGGGTCGACCCAGCTGCACGTCCCGCAGGCGTGGATGCCCTGGACGTTGACGACACCGCCGCCGCAGGTCGGACAGGTCGCCGATTCGTTCGCGGTCGCGGATTCGTTCTCGGACGGGGTTTCGAGGAGTTGCGCCATCTCGTCAGTAGAGTATCATTCCGGGGTTAAAACGTTACTGTGGGTATGGGGTACATCCCCCTAAGATTCCTTAAATCCTAATATCCATATGCATACGTATGCGTCTTTGTGACATTCGAGTGGCCGTCCGAATCAATCGACGTCGACGCCGAGCATCTCCGGGGTGATGGTGTCGGGGACGAGTTCCCCGAGCGTGTACTCTTTGGTTCCGTCTTCGCCCTCGTCGCAGACGACGACGAAGTCGTCGTCGCAGAACTCCGCGAGCGTCTGGCGGCACATCCCACAGGGCGTGAGTCCGTCACGGGCGGGAGAGGCGACGGCGAGTCGGTCGAACTCGCGGTAGCCCTCCTTGACTGCTTCCGCGAGGGCGACTTCCTCGGCGTGGAGGCTGTTGCTGTAGTTCGCGTTCTCGACGTTACAGCCGACGAAGACGGTGCCGTCCGCCGCACGGAGAGCGGCCCCGACTTCGTACCCCGAGTACGGCGCGTACGAGGAGTCGATGGCGGTGCGTGCCTGCGCGAGGAGGTCGTCGGTCATACGTCGACCTCGACGCCGTTCGGCAAAGGGGTTCGGGTGGCGTCGTCCGCGGCGTCCTCCGGGCTACTGGACGTACCACCTCGTCCTCGGTGGCGTCGTCGGCGTCGCCCGCGAAGCGTTCCGGTGGTGAGAGGGGAACCGTCAAGAGGCACGGACGGCTACCACCGCCCGTGACCGACCTGACTCGTGGACGACGTCTGCTGCTCGCGGTCGGCGTCGCCGTGGTTACGGTGCTCGGGGCGTTCGGCTACCTCGTCGGCGTCGCCGTCAGCCGGCAGTCGTCGTCGTTCGACCTCTACGGCGTCGCGGTGTCGACGGCACCGCTCTCGATGGCGGGATTCAGCGTCGCCCTCGGCGTCCTCGTCTTCGGGGCGTTGTTCGTCGCCGCCGAGGTGGCGTCCGGGCTCGAAGCCGAGTGACCGACGAACGGGGGACTTTTGGGAGCCGAGCGACGAGGTTGGAACATGGCCACCTCAGCGGAGCCGACCGAGCCGGGGACCGGCTACAACCGCAAGCGCGCGCTGCTCTACGTCTCTCCGTTCCTGGCGCTCGGGCTCGCCGACGTGGTTCTCCTCCTGTTCTGGGGACTCCAGCCGCTGTGGGCCTTCGCCATCCTCCCGCCCATCCTGTTCTGTTCGGTGCTCGCGTGGCTGGCGTTCCGGACTGACTTCCTCGAAGACCGTTAGCTCCCCGTGTCGTACTTGTACGTCGCGCTCTCGGGGTCGATTCCGAAGTCTTCGGCGCTCTCGACGGGTTCCTCCTCGACGGTCTGACCGCCGGCTTCGGCGCGTTTGAACGCCTCGCGAAGCCGCGGCGGCATCTCGAACTCGTCGACGTCGATGTGCATCGCGACGGCGTCGGGCATGACGTCCTCGCGCTTCGCTTCGAGGCGCTCGGCGAGTCGGTCCGGCAGGTCGCTCGACTCGACCGGTTCGAAGCCGAACTGGGCGAGGTAGCCGGGTTCGTCGGCGAAGGTGTACACCGTCTCGAACCCCTCGTCGCCCGCCGTCTCGACCAGCCGTTCGATGACGTGGGCACCGATGCCCTGCCCGCGCCACGCCGGGAGGACGCCGATGCCCGTCAGCTCGCAGAACTCGCCGTCCTCGGTCTTGTGGACGCGGACGCGGCCGAATCCGCCCCGCTCGTTCGTCTCCTCGTCGACGGCGATGACGTAGTCCCGGGAGCGGAAGGCGACGTCGTCTAACCCCATCTCCTCGATGCAGTCGAGTAACCAGGCCTCGTCGCGATTTTTCGCATCCCGGACGTACATGCCCGTGGCTACTTTCCGTGGAACCAAAAGGATTTG
Organism: Haloferacaceae archaeon; assembly: GCA_042216495.1. Classification (GTDB taxonomy): domain Archaea; phylum Halobacteriota; class Halobacteria; order Halobacteriales; family Haloferacaceae; genus Salinirarus. The sequence continues at coordinate 18,975 of JBDGTU010000006.1, read as the reverse complement.
CGCACGCCGTCGGGTACTGTTCAGATTAGAGCGAGACGACCGAGGATACCTCGAAAGCCCCCGGCATCTCGGTCCCCGACTCCAGCGAATCGGGGCTTTCGAGGTGAGCCTACTTATCGAGGCTTATCTGAACACTATCGGTAACATCAGTCCGAGACCGGACGAGGCCGCCCAAAGCAGGTCGCGAGGGGCGCGACGTTTCGCCGACGCTCCCGAACGCACGGCGATTCGGCGTCGCCGCCCACGACGGGGTCTCAGCATGTTTAACACGGGACGTTTCGATGCCCTCGATACGAATGAGTACGGACCATCCGGACGTCGTCGTCCTGCGCGAAGGCACCGAGGGGCTCTCGATGGATGCCTACGCGGGAGAACTCCGGGAGCGACTGCCCGCCCACGAGGTAGCGCTCGCTCGGACGCCGAGGGAGGAACGCGAACTCGTCAGCCACGCGCGCGTCGTGACGGGCGTCAGCATCGACGAGGACCTCCTGACTGCGGCGGAGAACCTCGAACTGTTCGCGTGTGCCTTCGCCGGCACCGACCACGTGCCGATGGATGCGCTCGAAGAGCGTGGCGTCACCGTCACCAACGCGGGCGGCATCCACGCGCCCGGCATCGCGGAACAGGCCATCGGTCACATCCTGATGTTCTCGCGCAACCTCCACGAAGGGCTGCGTCGCAAGGAGCGACACGAGTGGCGGCATTTCCAGTCCGGCGAACTCACCGGCAAGACGGTGACGATAGTCGGCCTCGGGTCCATCGGGCAGGCGGTCGTCGAGCGCCTACAGGGGTTCGGCGTCGAGACTATCGGCGTCCGATACACGCCCTCGAAGGGCGGTCCGACCGACGAGGTGGTCGGCTTCGACGCCGACGACGTCCACGAGGCGCTCTCGCGGACGGATTACCTCGTCATCGCCTGCCCGCTCAACGACATGACGCGCGGACTCGTCGGCGAAGCGGAACTGGCGACGCTCCCGCCGAACGCGGTCGTCGTCAACACGGCTCGGGGGGCCATCGTCGACACGTCCGCGCTCGTCTCCGCGCTACAGGTCAACGGCATCCGCGGGGCGGCGCTCGACGTCACCGACCCGGAACCGCTCCCGAACGACCACGTGCTCTGGGACATGGGGAACGTCCTCATCACGCCGCACACGGGCGGGCACACGCCGTATCACTGGCCGCGACTCGCCGACATCGTCGCGACGAACGTCGAGCAACTCGATGCGGTCGACCCCCAACTGGAGAACGTCGTCCTGCGCCCCTGACCCGGGTCACGGCCGCCTTCGAAGGAACGGTTTCATAGTGATTACTGTAAGTCATTACCGGTGGTTCGCCGAGACGGTTCAGCGAACCACCGGTAAACAGTTACAGTAATCACTATCAGGGGAGCGCCGCCTCGGGGACGGTGCCGTCGTCGCGCCAGCCGCGCGCCTCGTAGTACTCGTCGAGAGCCGCCTCGAAGTCCGGCAACTCGTAGGGCAGGCGGTCGTCGCTCCGGTCGAAGCCGCGCTGGTTGTTGAAGTGGCGTTCGAGCGTCACCGTCCGCGCGCCCACCGCCAACAGGTCGTCGAAGTCGGCACCGAACAGCGCCTCGAACCGCTCCGGGTTCATGAAGTCCCGCGAGAACTTACAGACGACGCCGCTGTCACACAGCGCCATCAGGTCCTCCCGGTGAACGAGGCGGGTCGCCTTCCCGAGCGTTCCGGTCGGGTCCATCCCCTCCTCCTGCGGGACGAGCGGATATTCGACGGAGTAGAACGTGGCGTACATGTGGTCCGCCCCGCGGTTCGCCACCGCGTAGGAGAGCCCCTGCCCGTGCAGGACGCGCCCCTCGTGGGCGGCGAAATCCATCCCCTTGACCGACCAGTTCTCGACGCCCAACTCGTCGGCCACCCGGTCGATGCCTTCCGCGAGCGTATCGCCCACGCCCTCGCGGTGGGCGATCTTCTCCACGAGGTCCCATATCAGCTCGCGGTTGCCGAACTCGTCCTCGGCGGCGAGATACGCGGCTATCGTGTTGCCCGCGCTGATGGCGTCGAGACCGTAGTCGTCGCACAACTGGTTCGACTTCATCACGTCGACGATGTCGTCGACGCCCGAGTTCGACCCGAACGCCATCGCCACTTCGAACTCGGGGCCTTCCGTCTCGACGCCTCGCTCCTCGTCCCGCGTCGGGAGTTTGCAGGCGAACGCACAGGCCGAACAGGTGCCCTTCTTGTACTTCTTCGACTCGACGGCCGCCCCGTTGATGCCCTCGACGCCCTCGAACTGCTGTTTCGAGAAGTAGTAGGAGGGCAGTCCGTCCACCTCGTTGGCGAGGTCCATCACCGCGACGGTGCCCTGCCGTTTCATGATGTTGTCCTCGGTGGCCGCTTCGCGGTGAATCTCCATCTGCGCGGCCGGAATCTCGATGTCCGGCGCGGAGTCGCCGCCGAACGTCACCGCCTTCACGTTCTTCGACCCCAGCACCGCGCCGAGTCCGCCCCGGCCGAACGCGCGTTCCTCGGAGGTCATGATGGACGCAAAGCGCACCTGATTCTCGCCGGCCGGCCCGACGACGGCCGTCTGGTCGGCACCGACGTCGCGTTCGGTTTCGAGATATTCGACCGTCTCGGGGACCGTCGCCCCCGCGAGCTGCGAGACGTCCTCGAACTCGACGCCGTCGTCGCGGACGTGGACGGCGACGAGCGAGTCGGCCGCGCCCGCGAACTCGACGGCGCTGTAGCCCGTATCCGCGAAGTTCCGTGACATGAATCCGCCGGCGTTCGACGAGAGCAAGCCGTCGGTGAGCGGGGAGACGGCGGTGGCGTTCATCCGGCCCGTGAAGCTCATGTTCGACGCCTGCATCGGGCCCGTCGTGAACACGAGGCGGTTCTCGGGGGCGAACGGGTCGGCGTCGAACGGGATGCGCTCGTGAGCGAGGCGCGTCGCCACGCCTCGCCCGCCGATGTACCGTTCGTTGACATCCGAAATGTCCGTCTCCTCGGTCGCCTCCGCGTCCAGGTCGACGCTCAGGAGCGGTCCTCGACTGTGGAGCATGTGATACAGTCGCCCACGCATCTCAATAAACGTTCCTTCATTGCCGAGAGCGGCTACAGTGGATGAGAATATTGTATTCGATACGAAAAAAGGCAGTTAGTTCGGACTTAGGGCAAGGTATTTGTGGTTGACGGTAGGTGTGTGTACTATGGCCATAGAACAATCGATTCACGACATCCACTTCGCCGACGCTCCGAACGTCGACACCGAGATCCCCGGGCCGAAGTCCCGGGAACTCATCGACAGACAGGAGCGTATCGACAGCAGCGCCGTCGCCTATCCAAAGACGATTCCCATCGCACTCGACGAGGCCAAGGGGGCGACGCTCCGCGACGTCGACGGCAACACGTTCATCGACATGTTCGCCGGCATCGGCGTCCTCAACGTCGGCCACTCCAATCCCTACGTACTGGAAGCGGTCCAAGAACAGACGGAGAAACTCGTCCACACGGTCGACTTCCCGACGGAAGCGCGCCTCGACCTCATCGAGAAACTGAACGAGATAGCGCCGGGCGGGCTCGCCGACGACAACCGCGTCGTCTTCGGCGGCCCGACGGGGTCCGACGCCATCGAGGCGACCATCAAACTCGCGAAGTACAACACGGGCGGTGACGCGCTCATCGCGTTCCGTGGTGCGTATCACGGCGGGAGTGCCGGCGCGCTCAGCCTCACGGCGGGCAAGAAGTACAAGAAGGATTACACGCCGCTCCTCCCCGACGTCCACCACGTCCCGTACCCCTATCCGTTCGAGCAGGGCCTCTCCCCGGAGGCCGCGAAGGACCGAGCGCTCGACAACGTGCGCGAACTGCTGGAAGACCCCTACAGCGGCGTCGCGAATCCCGCGGGCATCTGGGTCGAGCCGATTCAGGGCGAGGGCGGCATCGTCGTCCCGCCGGAGGGGTTCCTGCCCGAACTGAAGCGACTCGCGGCCGAAAACGACGTCCCGCTCATCGTCGACGAGATCCAGACCGGGTTCGGTCGCACCGGCGAGTGGTTCGCGAGCGACTGGGAGGACGTGACGCCCGACATCATGCCCGTGGCGAAAGCCATCGGCGGCATCGGCCTGCCGCTGTCGGCGACGATGTACCGAGAGGAACTCGACACGTGGGAGTCCGGCGGCCACGTCGGCACCTACCGCGGGAACGTCCCCGCGATGGTCGCGGGCACTCGCGCCATCGAGTACATCCAACAGAACGACCTGCTCGAACACGGCCGGCGGGTCGGCGACTACCTCCGGACGCGCATCCGCGAGGCGGGGGTCGACTCCGACCGCCTCGGCGAAGTTCGGGGACGTGGCATGTTCGTCGGCGCGGAGTTCACCGACGCCGACGGCCAGTCGGGGAAGGAACTCGTCAAGCAGATCCAGCAACACTGCTACGAACGGGGCGTCCTCGTGTGGTCTGCCGGCCGCAGCGGCAACGTCCTGCGCCTGATTCCGCCGCTCGTTCTCACGGAGGAGCAGGCCGAAATCGGCATGGACGTCGTCTGCGAGGCCATTCGAACCCACGCCTGAAACGCGCCTCGTCGCCCTCGTCGGCCGCCGGGACGGGAATCGCCCGAATTCGGGGGAGTCCCGCCCATCGATGGAACTAACCACGGTCTGCCAACAGTGTAAGCATATTTCCCACGTATGGACGAGAAAGACATCCGAATCCTCTCGGCAATCGCGGAGGAGTCGACCGGAAGCCCGGAGAAGATTCACCGGAAAACCGGTATCCCCACGTCGACGGTCCACTACCGCATCGGTCAACTCCGCGAGGAGGGCGTCATCGAAAACGACCTGTTCGACGTCGACCTCGGGGAACTCGGGCTCTCCATCACGCTCATCACGGAAGTGTGGGCCGAGTTCGAGGAGGGGTATCACGACGACGTCGGCGAGGAACTCGCGACCGTCGAGGGGGTCAATCAGTTGTACTTCACCATGGGCGATACCGACTTCGTCGTCATCTCCCACGTCGCGACCCGCGGGATGGTCGAACGGCTCATCGAAGGGTTCGAAGCAATCGACGCCATCAACCGCACCAGCTCGAAGTTCGTCATCACGACGGTCAAAGACGAAGCACGTCCGCTGAACGATTACGACTTCGATTCGCTCGTCGACGCGCTCTGCCGACCGGACGACGGACGGTAATCGAATCTCGTTCGACTCACGGTACCAGCGTCGTGTTCAGTCCAGAAAGCGTCGAAGGGCCGTAGTTCTCGAAGGGAAGTACGGTAGCGTTTGAAGGTCATCGCACATCCGACCGCAAGACTGCGTTCGGTCGGATGTGCAAACAGTTTCAACCGCTACGATGGACGGCGTCCCCGAATCGGCGACCTTCTCCGACAAACGTTGTAGGCGTGAGCATTTTCCGACCGGAATGTGTTGTAATGAATCCGATTTCAGAGATATATTCTGTACTCAGTACGAACAATGGAGGAAGATATAAATAGTAAAACGAGAGATGGAGTGATGTAATGTCACGGGAGGACGTGAAGCAGCAGAACGCGGCACAGAAGACGAAACGGCGGCGGTTCCTGAAGGCAGCCGGCCTCGCAGGCACCGCCGGTATCAGCGGGCTCGCCGGGTGTTCCGGCGGGTCCGGCGGGTCCGGCGATTCCGGTAGTTCGGACGGCTCCGGTAGCTCCGGCGGGTCCGGCGGCACGAAGACCGGGTCCAGCGACTCCTCGGGCGGACGCGACTTCTTCAAACTCGGCGTCGTCACGTCGCTCTCCGGCGACCTCCGCTTCGGCGGGAACGTGACCCGGCGCGGATACGAACTCTGGAAGCAGACCATCAACCGCGACGGCGGCATCGAAATCGACGGCAGCAAATACGAGGTGCAGTTGAAGTACGCCGACGCGAAATCCAAGCCGAGCGCGGGGGCCGACGCCGCCTCGAAGATGATTTCCAACGAGAAGGTCGACGCGGTGCTCGGACCGTACTCCAGCGGCGTCACGCTGGCCGTCGCGCCCATCATGGACAAGTACAAGGTGCCCCACATCACGGGGAGCGCCGAATCGCCCCAGATCTGGCAGCAGCAGCCGAAATACACCTTCGGGACCATCCCGACGGTTTCCATCATCGCGGCCGAGGCGGCCAATCCGCTGTTCAGCTTCGACCCCGCGGCCGAATCCGCGTACGTGACGGGGGTCAACACGCCGTTCTCGAAGGCGACGGCGTCCGCGTTCCGCGACGCGGCCAAGAACGCCGACGTCGACGTCGCCGGCTACGAACTGTTCCCCCGCGGAGCGGACTACTCGAACGTGGTCTCGAAGGCGGCGAGTACGGACCCCGACGTCCACTTCCACGGCGGTCACATCGGCTCTCACGTCGACCTCGTGAAGGCGGCGAGCCAGCTCAACTACAACCCGAGCGGGATGATGGCCCACTACGGCGTCAACACCGGCAGCTACAAGGAGGGCGCGGGCAACGCCGCCCCCTACACGTTCGGTGCGACCGTCTGGCTCCCGAAGGTGGAGCGCTCGGGCGGCGTCCTCTTCGACACGCCGAAGAAGTACACCGAGGCCGCGAACGCGGCGTTCGGGTCGACGCCCGACTACACGCAGGCCGCGTCGTCGGCCGCCGGCATCGTCTTCCAGGAGGCGTTCAAGGAGATGGGCGTCACGCCCGGCCTCACCCAGGAGGAGAAAGACGAGCTGATTTCGGTGCTCGAAGGCATCGACGTCTCCACCTTCTACGGCGACGTCTCCTTCGATACGGAGGGCGAGTACTACCACGACAACACCCAGACGTCGCCGCTCGCCATCCAGCTCGACGAGAACACGGAGCCGCTCATCGTCGGTCCGGAAGGCGTCGCGGAGGGTGAGCCGACCTACCCCGCCCCGACCTGGAACGAGAGATAATACATGGTCCAGGCGGAACTGTTGACACAGACGCTCATCAACGGCCTGCTGCTCGGCGGCATCTACGTCACCGTGGGCGTGGGGTTCTCCCTCGCGTTCGGTGTCCTCGAAGTCGTCGACTTCGCCGTCGGCGAGTACGTCATGCTCGGCGCGTTCACCGGGGCACTCGTCGCGCCGCTGTTCGGGAGCGAAGGCATCTTCGTCGTCCCGCTGGTGTTCGCCGCCTACTTCGTGGTGGGCTTTTTCGTCCAGCCGTTCATCCACCACGTCACGACCGGGAACCGACCGCAACCGCTCCTCATGGGACTCGTGTTCACTTTCGGGCTGGCCACGTTCGCCCGTGGGACGGTCCTGAGCATCTTCGGCCCGAACAACAAGACCGTCCCGACCAGCCTCATCGACGGCCGGCTCGTCGTCCCCGGTCTCGGGACGTTCCCGACGGTCCGGGCCGTGACGGCCGTCTTCGGCGTCGTCTCGCTCTCGGTGTTCATGTACTACCTGTACAACACCAAAGGCGGGACGGCCATCCGCGCCATCGCGGAAGACCGCACCACCGCCCAGATGATGGGCATCAACATCAACCGGTACCAGTCCATCGCGTACGCCGCGTACGCCGGACTGACCGCGACGGCCGGCGTCTTCATCGGCCTCGTGTTCACGGCGAATCCCGGGATGGGGCTGCAGTATACGGCCTTCGCGTTCTTCATGGTCGTGTTGGCCGGCCTCGGCTACCTGCCCGGCGTCATCGTCAGTGGTATCGTCCTCGGACTGGCACAATCGTTGACGGCGGTGTATCTGGGCGGCGAACTCGTGCTGTTCACGCTGTTCGCGCTCATCTACGTCGTCCTCCTCGTCTCGCCCGCCGGCATCCTCGGTAAAGGAGAGTGGGCGACGTGAGCGACGGCGACCGAAACCGCAGTGCGGTCCTGAACGGCCTCGA
>JBDGTU010000006.1:0-11050 GCA_042216495.1 Haloferacaceae archaeon | reverse complement strand
CGGCCTCGACATGACGCGAACCGAAGTGCCGTCGCCGGCGATGCTCGCTCTCGCGGCGGTCGGGTTCGTCGGTCTGCTCGCGATTCCACACGTGACGTCGCGCTTCTGGACGCGCATCGCGCTCCAGGCGTTGATGTGGATCGGCCTCGCTCACTCGTGGAACATGATCGGCGGCTACGCCGGCTACCTCGACTTCGGGCACGGTGCCTACTTCGGCATCGGCGCGTTCGCGACCGGCGTTGCGATGGTAACCTTCGGTGTGCCGTTCCTCGCGGGATTCGTCCTCGCGGCGGTCGTCGCGGCGGTCGTCGCGTATCTCGTCGCCGTCCCGACGCTCCGCCTCGCCGGAGCCTACTTCGCCATCGCGACGTGGGCGTTCGCCGAGGCGATGAAACAGGGCGCGCTCATCCTCAACATCACGGGTGGGACGTTCGGCCTGAGCCTGCCCGTCGGCCCCGAACCGTGGGTGTTCTACTACCAGATGCTCGCGCTGACGCTCGGCACCATCGTCCTCGCGTGGGCGCTCTTCGAGCGCAGCGAGTTCGGCTTCCGGGTCAAGGCGCTCCGTGACGACGAGGACGCCGCCGAGTCGCTCGGCATCGACACCACCCGCGTCAAGCGACAGGTGTACGTGCTGTCCTGCGTCGTCGCGGCGCTGTTCGGCAGCCTCAACGCCTACTTCATCACCTACATCCACCCCAACTCGGTGCTCGCACCCATCGTCACCGACCGCATGGTCATCATGGCCCTGCTGGGCGGCCTCGGTACCATCACCGGGCCGGTTCTCGGCGGACTCATCGTCTTCCTCTTCGAGCGCCTCTCGGCGCTGTTCCTCGGAGAGACGACGTTCTACCTGCCGCTCATCGGCCTCCTCATCATGGTCGTGGTGCTGTTCGCACCGAGCGGCGTCGCCGGCTTCATCACCGGCGACGTCAGCGGCACCGACGTCAAACGCAACGCCCGCGAACTCGCGGACAAGTTCGACCTGCTATGACAGAACCCATCCTTCGCACCGACGGCCTGACGAAGACGTTCGGCAACCTCGCCGCCAACGACGGCATCGACCTCGAAGTGCCGCGCGGCGAGATTCGCGGCATCATCGGCCCGAACGGGAGTGGGAAGACCACGTTCTTCAACACCATCACGGGCTTTTACGACGTGACGGGTGGGACGGTCACGTTCGACGGAACGGACGTGACGGGGTGGAAACCACACAAAATCGCACGCCGGGGCATGGCGCGCACCTTCCAGATCGTCTCGCCGTTCAAGAACATGACCGTCCGGCAGAATCTGCTGGCGGTCACCGCGCCCGACGTGGACGACAAACGTGACCGGGCCGACGAAATCCTGGAGTTCCTCGAAATCGACCACATCGCGGACAACCAGGCCCGCGGGATGAGCGGCGGCCAGCAGAAACTGCTCGAACTCGGGCGCGTTCTGATGCTCGACCCCGAATGCGTCCTGCTGGACGAACCCACCGCAGGCGTCAACCCCGCCCTCGAGAAGGAACTGCTCGCACACATCGAGACGCTGAACGAGCAAGGGACGACGTTCGTCATCGTCGAACACGACATGGACGTGATGCGCACCGTCGTCGACACCGTCTCCGTGTTCGACCAGGGCAAACACATCGTCGAAGGCTCGTTCGAGGAGGTCAAACAGGACACCCGAGTTCGCGAGGCGTATCTCGGCTCCGCCGCCGACGAGGGGGTGCCGATATGAGCCGGAGCGACTCGGCGGAGCGAACGGATAGCCCGCCAACCCTCGTCGCCGAGGACGTCGTCACCGGCTACGACGACCACGAGGTGCTCCACGGCGTCTCGATGCAGTCACACCCCGGAATCACCTGTATCTTCGGGCCGAACGGGAGCGGGAAGTCCACGATGCTGAAGGCGCTCAACGGCGTCGTCCCCATCTGGTCCGGGTCGATAACCTACGGCGACGTGGACCTGTCGGACGCCGACCCCGAGGACGTCCTGAAGTCGGGCATCGCCACCCTCCCGCAGGGCGGCGGCGTCTTCGGGAGCCTCACGGTCAAGGAGAACCTCGACATCGGCGGCTTCACCGAGCCGAACCGCGACGTGCTCGACGAGCGACGGCGGGAAGTCGTCGAGGCGTTTCCCGTCCTCGACGAGAAGATGGGCGTGAAGGCCCGGTCGCTCTCGGGCGGGCAACAGATGATGGTCAGCCTCGGGCGCGCGATGATGACCGGGGCGGACACGTATCTGCTCGACGAACCGAGCGCCGGCCTCGCCCCGACGCTGGTCGACGACGCGTTCGACCTCGTGACGACGCTCGTCGACCGGGGGTCGCGCGTCGTTCTCATCGAACAGAACGTCACTGCCGCCCTGCGCCTCGCCGATTACGTCTACATCCTCGCGGAGGGTGACCTCCAGTTCGACGGCCCGCCGTCCGAGTTGGCCGACGAGGAGGACCTGATGGAGACGTACCTCGGCCTGTGACCGGCGCGGCACGTTCCCGACCAGAGACCGTAGCGACGCCGGAGAACGGACGTTCGCGTCCGCCACGCCGTCGGCGAGCGGACGATTCAATCCGCCTCCGACTCGGCGAAACGGCGCTCCCGGCACCGACCGTCTCGGTGGCCGACGCGCTCTCCGCGTTCGCCGACGGCGGCGTCAGTACTCCCAGAGTCGTTCGATTCGCGACGCGACGCCCGGATGTTCGGCCCGCAGGCGCTCGACGTCCGTCTCCCCGCCGACGTTGACGACGTGGACTTCCCCCCGCCGGCCGCCGTAGACGTCCTGGAAGTCGTAGACGACGCCGACGACGGTGACGTCGGCGGCGATTCGCTCACTGTCGAGGAGGAACTCCGCCTGCCGGTCGACGTTGTACTCGACGAGGTGATTGACGGCGGCCTCCCGACTCAGGTCGGTCGGGAGCGCGTCGATGCCCGGGCCGAGGTACGGTTTCAGCAGGTCGAGGCAGTGTTCGATGCCCGGCGGTTCGGAGAGCCCGCGGGTCAGGTCGTCGTACGTCGCGGTGACGGCCCCACAGCCAGTGTGACCCATCACCACGACGAGGTCCGTCCCGGTGTGAACCAGGGGGTAGAGCACGTCGCCGGAGACGACGTCGCCGTCGGCCGTGCGCTGGACGACCCGGTTGCCGATGTTGCCACACGTGAAGATGTGACCCGGCCGGTCGTTCCCCCAGACGTGGTCCTGCAGGACGCGGGAGTCCGAGCAACAGACCGTGACGGCCTCCGGATGCTGGGCGTCCTGCACGTCGCCGAATCTGGAGTCGAACGTCTCCGCGTGCTCCGCGTTCCGTCTCAGCAACTCGACGAACGACTGATGCATAATCCGACGGACGCTTTCGCCACCATAGAGTCCTCGGTTCTACCGTGGCCTAGCCTCGTGGGTCCGTCTCGTCGTCACGCCACGATTCGAGCGGCCCCTCCGAGAGGACGAAATCCGCCCCGGGATGCTCGGTGTAGACGACGTAACAGTGGGCTGCGGGCACGTCGAGTTCGTCGTCGAGGTAGTCGACGACCGCCTGCGCGAAGGTGTGGCGCTGCTCGCGCGACCGACCGGCGCGCACGTCGGCGTTCAGGAGGCCCACCGGGTCGCCGCGGGGGGCACGCCCGAGGCGGAGTTCGGTCGGGTCGCGTTCGCGAACCGTGACGGCAACGTGGCCGGTTCCGGTGTCCATGGCGTCCGCGTAGCGGTCGGTCGTCCACTCCGCGAGGCGAGCGCGCTGGTCGGCCGTGAGCGGGCGATTGACCTCGTACTGGAGGTGTGGCATACCGGTCCAGTGGGCGCGCACCGAGGAATAGCTGTGGGACGACGTCTCACCCGCGCCGTCACGGACGGTGCGCTGTCGTCACCGGCCTAGTACGTCTCGGCCAGGGCGTCGAGGGCCTCGTGGTGTTCGGTGGTGTGGGGCGCGGTCAGGGGCGAGACGGAGATTTTGCCGTCGACGATGGCCCGTCGGTCGGTCCCTTCCGGGTCGGGGATGTCGCCGTCGCGCATGCGCTCCCAGACGTAGTCGTGGAGGCGGACGGTCTCCCCGTTCGACTCGGCGCGCATGTCGTACAGCGTCGAGGGGGTCGTAATCTCCATCGGCGCGGGGTCGTCGCCGGGGAGCGGGGCGTTGACGTTCAGGTACTCGGCTCGGTCGAAGACGCCGGCACCGGGGGCGTTCTCGACGAGGTACGCCGTCGCGCGCGCGGCGTCGCGGTAGTCCTCGGAGTCGGTGGCCCGGTCCCGCCAGTCGTCGTCGCCGAGGGGGACGTACAGCGAGACGGCGATGGCGGGAACGTCGAAGAAAGCCGCCTCGACGGCGGCGCTGACGGTGCCGGACCGGCCGAGGACGTACGCACCGAGGTTGGCTCCCTTGTTGCACCCGGCGACGACCATGTCGACGTCGGGACAGAGCGACTCCAGGCCGACGACCGTACAGTCCGCGGGCGTCCCTTCGATGGCGTAGCCGAGTTCGTGTTCCCTGACGGCGACTTCGTTCGACATGGCCCGGCCGACGGCGCTCTTGTCGGCGGCCGGCGCGACGGCGGTCACGTCCGCGAACGCCGAGAGCGCGTCGTAGAGGGCGCGAAAGCCGACGCTCTCGATGCCGTCGTCGTTGGTCAGGAGAATCCGGGGAGCACTCATGCCACCCCATCCGACGGCGGGCGAAAAAGGCCCATCGATTCGGACGGGGCGTCGGTCCCGTCTCCCGGCCGTCGCCGCTGTCGGGGGCGGTGACGGCTGACACCGGCGGATAGCCGTCCGAACCGCCCCTCCCCCGGTCGCTGTGGCTGCCCCCTACCCGACCCTGTCGACCACGGTTTCGCCGTCGACGACGAGGTTGTAAGCTTCCTCGTCGTCGTTCCAGAGGACGAGGACGTTCTCGAACGCGAGGACGTCGCCGTAGTCGGCGCGCGCCAGGTCGCGGTTCAGCGCCGACTCCCGGGTGCAGACGGCGTAGTGTTCGACCGACTCGCTCCCGTCGCCCACCTTGTAGAGCGGGTTGCCGTCGCCCGCGAGGTTCCGGCTGAGTTTCACCGCCAGCACGTCCACCCGCTCGGTGACGTGGCGGTCCATCTCGGCCATCTTCGCGTAGCGCGAGGCGTCGGCCCGGCCGTCCCACCGCCGCGCCCCGTCCGTCCGGGCGACGAAGTAGGAGAATTTGACTGACGTGTTGACGAACGTGCCGTCTCCGTCGCCGGCGTCGTCGAGGCGGCGCTGTACGTCCGGCGCGTCGACGTCCGGCCGTTCGTCGAACGACCACCCGACGTCCGACGGGGACTCGCCGGGCCAGAGGCGGAGCGTCGGCGCGTAGACGGTCACGTCGTCGCCCGGCGGCGCGACGGCGCGTTCGACCTCGCGCAGACCGATGCTCGTGTTGCGGTCGGCCGGAGCCAGGGCGACGAGGGAGCCGTCGGCGGCGACCGACTCCAGGTAGCGGTCGACGACTGCCTCGGGGTCGTCGAGTTCGCTGAGGACGTTGGCCAGCAAGACGAGGTCGTACTCGCCGTCGGGGTCGAACGTCTCGGCGCGGTCGTCGTGGACCGTGGGTCGGAAGTTCCGGCGCGTCTCGTCGGCGAGGCGGGAGAACACGTCGGCGGCGGGGCTCGGTTCGACGGCGTGGTACTCGACGACCGAGTCCGCGGGAAGGTAGTCGTGGAGGCCGAACGCGGGGCCGCCGACGCCCGCCCCCACGTCGAGGACGCGGAGGCGACGCGGGAGCAACGACCGCTCCGCCAGGTCGTCGAGGACGTAGCCGACGGCGGCGTAGTAGTCGGGGAGGTGGTAGATGGCGTAGCCGAGGGCGGCGTCGTCGTCGTACTCGACGGGGTTCTGGTTGTAGTAGTCCGCCTTGAGTCGGCTGACGACGTCGCGGAGGTGGTCGCCGGCGGGGCCGTCGTACCACTCGATTCCCCAGCGTTCGACCAGCAGGTCGGCGAGGGCGTCCTCGTAGCGTTCCGGGAGTCCCTCGGGGTCCCACCCCGGCGGGACCGGGTCCTCGTCGGCGGGGACGAACGTGCCGTCGTCGCGTTCGAAGAGGGCGAGGTCGTAGGCCTCCTCGCGGAGGACGCGCCTGACCACGGCCGGGTGCGGCTGGCCCTCGACGTAGTCGGCGACCTCGTCGGGGTCGATGGGGCGGACGTTCCGGAGGTACTTCGCGTTCGCGCGGACGGCGTCGCGGTCGATCATGTGTTCTCAGTGGAGCGGTCGTCGGTCGGCGTGGAGCGGTCGTCAGCGTCCGACCGGTGAGCGTCGCGTTCCGCGTGCGCGCCGGCAGCGCGGTAGAGGTCGTCGAACGCGTCGCCCTCCGCGTCGGCGAGGCGGTTGGCGGCGTCGGCGACGCGGTCCGCGCCCGCGAACGTCTCCTGAATCTCGCGGTAGACGCGGGGCGTGCCGTCGGTGACGGTCCGCACCAGGTCGTCGAGGCGGGCGGAGACGGGCGTGGCGAACTCGTCGCGCACGTCCTCGGCCGCGAGGGCGTACGCGAGGATGGCCGTGTGTGCGCCCGCCTGGACCGTCTCCATCGCCTCGTCGTGCTCGGCGGCCGTCGTCTCGAAGGAATCGTTGCCGGCCGCCTCGAAGTCGGCGCGGACGGCGTCGGTCACCGGGCCGGGCGCGTCGGCGACGACGGCGACGTTCCCGGGCGCGTTCGCCGCCGCGAAGAGCGGGTGGACGCTCACCCGTTCGCGGTCGGGCAGGTGTTCGCGCATCGCGCGGAGGGGCGGCCCCATCACGCCCGACACGTCGAACATCGCGCGGTCGGCGCGAGAGGCGTGCGTGGCGACGGCGTCCGCGATGGCCGAGATGGGGACGGCCAGACAGACGGCGTCGAACGTCTCGTCCGTGTCGGTCGGCACCGACCGGGCGTCGAGTTCGGCGGCGGCCGCCTCCGCCACCGCCGGGTCGGCGTCGGCGAGCGCGACGTCGGCGTCGACGGTCCGGGCGACCCATCGACCCATCTCGCCCGCCCCGACCACCAGCAGGTCCATGTACGAGCCCTGACTCCCGACGTGCAAAAAGGGGTTGGTACCGGCCGGGCTACAGGCCGAGACGGAAGGTTCGATTCGCCAGCAGGCACGCCAGTCCGAGGCCCATGACGCCGGCGAGGAGTCCGTAGGCACCGGTCCAGCCGACGGCGTCGGAGAGGACGCCGACGACGACGCTCCCGGACGCCCCGAGGACCATGTAGACGGTCCGGACGAGGCCGAACGCCGCGCCGCCCTCCCCCGCCTCGAAGAGGTCGAAGTAGCGCGACTGTATCGGCGCGCCCCACGTCATCGCGACGCCGACGAGGACCACGGCCGGCACGACGGCCACGCTCGGCCCGGCGACGAGCAGTCCGAATCCGGCGACGCCGGCGGCCATGTCGGCGGCCGCCACGCCGTCCCGGGAGAACCGGTCCGATAGCCACCCCGTCATCGGCTGTGCGAGGCCGCTGACGACGAAGTACAGCGAGAACAGGAGCCCCGCCGTCGTCTCGGAGAGGCCGCGAAACGACACGAGGAAGGTGGGGAGAAACGAGGCGGTGGCCTGCCACGTGAACGCGCCGGCGACGGCGAGCAGCGTCGTGTAGGCGATGGCGGGGCGCGTGAGCAGTTCGGCGAGCGGCGAGAGGGCGAGGCGTTCGCGCATCGGCTGGTCCGGACGGGCCGCGGGCGTCGGTCGGACGCGCCAGAGAAACAGCGCGAAGACGGGAGCGGCGACGGCGGCCCCAAGGGCGAGCGCGGCCCGCCAGTCGTAGCGCGCGACGACGGCGGTGGCGGCGATGGGGGCGAGCAGCCCCGCCAGCGGCCCGCCGGCGACGTGGAAGCCGATGGCGCGGCCGATGTCGTCGAACTCGCGGGAGAGGAGCGCCGTGGCGACGCTGTAGTGGAGGCCGGCCCCCGCGCCGAGGAGGACGACGACGAGCGCGAAGAGGGGAAACGAGGGGACGACCGAGAGCAGGAGGCTCGTGAGCGCCGTCGTGCCGACGGCGGCGAGGACGACGGCGCGTTCCCCGTACCGGTCGCCGAGGAGGCCCGAGGGGAACTGCGTGACGGCGTAGGCGGCCCACATGCCCGACAGCGCCAGTCCGACCGCGCCCGTCGAGACGTCGAAGCCGGCGGTGACGTCGGGAACGACGGGGCTGATGACGAGGCGCGCGGCCATCGTCGCGGCGAACGCGAGCGTACAGAGGACGAGGACCGTATGTCGGTACCGCCAGTGCACATCCGGACTCCGTCCAACGCGGGGAAGTCGCTTGCGGTACCGGGGAGTTCGGCTGAGAAATCTCCGGGGAAGCGTGCCGATTCCCCGCCGCGGAGCGCCGCTCAGACGACGAACTCGACCGGGTACTCGGTGAGATTCTCGTAGCCGTCCTCGGTGACGACGACGAGGTCCTCGATGCGGACGCCGCCAACGTCGGGGTCGTAGAGGCCGGGTTCGACGGTGACGACGTGTCCCGGTTCGAGTTCGCCCCCGTCGGGGCTCACTCGCGGCAGTTCGTGGACGTCGAGGCCGACGCCGTGGCCGGTGCTGTGGATGAACCCCGTCTCCGTCGAGGGGTCCGAGCGGAGCGTCGGCAGGCCGGCGTCTTCGTAGACGTCACAGACGGCGTCGTGGACAGCCGCGCCGGTCACGCCCGGTTCGAGGACGTCGAGGGCGGCGCGGCGCGCCTCGTCGGTCAGGTCGAACCACTCGCGCAGCGTGTCGCTCGGGTCGCCGACGGCGAAGGTGCGCGTCATGTCGGCGTGGTAGCCCGACGCCTTGTCGCGCGGGAAGACGTCGACGACGACGGCCGCGTCAGCCCGAATCGGACCGCTTCCCCGGTCGTGGGGGTCTGCCGCGTCAGCGCCGCAGGCGACGATGGTTTCGTCCAGCGCACACCCGTTCCGGAGCAGCGTCAGTTCGATCTCCGTCTTCACCTGCTCGCTCGTCAGGGGGTCGCCGTCGAGATGGAGGATGCCGTCGTCGACGCTGGCAGTTGCGAGCAACTCCTCGGCGGCGGCCATCGCCGCCTCGTTCGCGCGCTGGGCCTCCCGGACGTGGTCGAGTTCGTCCGGGCGTTTGACGGCCCGTATCTCGGTCACGACGTCCGCGTCTTCGGGCGTGACGGCGACGCCTTCCTCGCGCAGGGCGTCGCCGGGGCCGAACGGGAAGCGAAACGGCGTCGCCACCGAGGAGACGTCGTGGGCGTCGAGGAAGGCGGCGACGGTCTTCGCCCGGCCCACGGTGGGGCCGTGGGCATCGACGTGGTCGTGGTAGCCGTGGTCGACGAGACGCGACACCGAATCCGCGCGACTCTCCGTCCCTGCGCGACCGTACTCCAGACCGGAGACGAGGAGGTGCGTGCCGTCGGGTGTGTAGAGCGTCACGAACGGGTCGGGCGCGTCGAACCCCGAGAGGTAGCGCTGGTCGGAGTCGGTGCCGTCGGCGTCCAGGAGGTAGCCGTCGTAGTCGTCGCCCAGAAAGTCGGCGAGGGCGGAGAGGTCCGGTTCCATGCCGGTCCCTGGGGCGGCGAGGTGAAAGGCGTTGGCCTCGCCGCGGTGGGGTTCGACCGACACGAACGCCTTTGTCGCGGGGAGAAGTAGTGCCACTCGGTGGACCGCACTCGTCTCTTCTCGTCGCCCGGCCAGCGCCGTCGCTTCCTCGCACACCTGGTCGCGGCACTGGCCGTCGCCGCGGCGGCCTGGTACGCCCTCGACCCCCATCTCGATGCCATTCGCGACCCGGCGGCGATTCGAGCGACCGTCGCGGCGTTCGGCCCCGTCGGCGTCGTCGCGTTCGTCGCCCTCCACGTCGTGCAGATAATCGTCGTCCCGATTCCGGGACAGGCGATGGGCGTCGCCGCCGGCTACCTGTTCGGGGCCGGCCCCGGCCTCGTCTACACCGTCGTCGGCGTGACGCTCGGAAGCTACGTCGCCTTCGCGCTGGCGCGTCGACTCGGTCGGCCGTACGTCGAACGGGTGTTCGCCGCCGACGTCGTCGACGCCTTCGACGCGGCCGTCGACCGCCTGGGCGTCGTCGGCATCACGGTGCTCGTCGTCGTCCCGGGCCTCCCCGACGACGTCGTCTGTTTCGCCTGCGGCCTCAGCGACCTGACGCCGCGTCAGTTCCTCGTCGTCGTCCTCGTCGGGCGGACGCCGGCGTACGCGCTGGCGGTCCTCTCGGGCGCGAACCTCGCGGACCAGCGCCTCTATCGCGGCGTCGCGCTTCTGTTCGTCCTCGTCCTCCTTTCGGCCGCGGGCTACCTCCGGCGCGACGCCCTGACCGAGTGGGTGGTCGACCGCTTCGGCGGGTAGCCGAAACGCGTCACAGTGATTACTGTAAGCCATTACCGGTGATTCGCTGAACCTCCTTGACGAACCACCGGTAAACAGTTACAGTACTCCCCATCAGACACAGCGGCACCCGTTGCCGATGCCGTCGGCTTGAGGCGTCTCCGGCCCCTCGGGCACCCATGACAGTCGCTATCCGTCAGTTCGACGACGGGGCCTGGATTCACGTCGCGGACTCCCGCGCAGTCGGTGCCGGCGAGATACGTCGCGTGACCGACCAGGACTTCTGCCCGTGTACGGTCGGCCACGTTCTCGTGGAGGCGTTCGTCGACGTCGGCGTCGACGGCCACGACGTCCGCGCCCGCGTCGCCGGCCAGTGCATCGACTGCGGCACCGACGGCGTCCTCGACTGGCTCACGTTCGGCCGCGTCGACGACGGAACGTTCAGACCCGTCTCGACGGACGCCATCCAGCGGGTCGGATAGCGTTCGCGCGAGCGAGACGTCACCGGGGCCGGTGACGGGAGCGTCGGGGGAAGGGGAAACGGCTGGAGCGTCGGGGGAAGGGGAAATGATTGCCGAGAGGCCGTAGCCCCGGGGACACTTGACAGCACGCGCGGGCCTATACGTGCGTAGTCCGTGGACGTTCGTATGCCGACAGACGTAGAGCGATGGAAGGAGGAGGTGTACGGGGTCGAAATCCGTGACCACCTCGAACGCTTCGCGGAGGAGGGCTGGGACGCCATCCCCGACGACGAGCACGACGCCTGGTTCGAGCGCTTCAAGTGGTGGGGGCTGTACCACCAGCGGAAGG
>JBDGTU010000026.1:0-22261 GCA_042216495.1 Haloferacaceae archaeon | reverse complement strand
CAGATGTCGAGCGTCGGTTTCTCGGTGTCGCCGGTCGTGCCGCCGTCGGAGTCGGTGGAACCGCCGTCGCCGCCGGAACTCCCGCCGCTGGAGCCGCCGGAGCTACCGCCGGAGCCACCGCCGCCGGAACAGCCCGCGAGCCCGCCCATCGCCGCGAGGGCCGCGCCGGCCCCCGCGGATTGGAGCATGTTACGTCGGCTGACGCCGTTTTCCGAACTCGTCTTCTCACTGGATGATTTCTCTGCCATGGTTTAGCAACCCGACTGTGGATTCGGATTGTAAGTCATAAACGTTATCAAATATTTCCGCTGGAACGGTCAACGATGAATGATAATTAATGACGAACGTTTATTGACGAATTGACGTGATGGGCACACTACGCTGGCTGTTTGTACGGATGGCCGAGGACGGACGTGAGCGCGTTGACGCCGACCAGCGTCACGAACGCAGGGAGGTGAATCGACGCTAGAGATGGGCGATGAGTTACTCACCGGCGACGGGCGAAGTATCGCGAGTCGTCGCCCATCTCGATGGCCACCGACCGCACCCGGATTCACACCGTGGATTTTTGCGCTCCTCGCGTCATGGTCGGTCATGGAACTCGCGGTTCGAACGGACGACCGACTGACCGTCGTCGACGTGACCGACCGAGTCACGCAGGCGCTCCCGGCAGATGCCGACGGCACCTGTACGGTCTTCGTCGAACATACGACGGCCGGCGTCGTCGTCAACGAGGCCGAAGACCGACTGCTGGCCGACGTCGAGGCGTTCCTCTCGGACCTCGTCCCCGATTCGGGGTGGGAGCACGACCGGATCGACGACAACGCCGATTCGCACCTCCGAGCGATGCTCCTCGGCGAGAGCGTCACCGTTCCCGTGACCGACGGCGAACTCGACCTCGGGACGTGGCAGTCGATTCTCTTCGTCGAGTGTGACGGACCCCGACGGCGGACGGTCCGGGTCGTCCGTGGCTGACGTCTCCGATTCGAATCCACTGCCCGACGGCTCCGACGCGAGTGAACGACGAGATAAACCTCGTCGCTCACTGGTCGACGTCGGTAGAAGTAGCGGGAAGTGGATTTGAACCCCGGTCGTTCCGCTCACGGCGTTCGCTCCACTCCCCGGTTCGAATCCATTTGGCTATGCACTCGGCGCTCGGTCTGGCGGCGAGACTCGCCGCTCGACACGTGAGCGCCGGAGAACCATAGCGGGAAGTGGATTTGAACCACCGATCTCCGGGTTATGAGCCCGGCGGAATCTCCTGGCTATCCCATCCCGCTACCGAGTACAAATCGGGTGTCGGAGTTAAGGGTTGTGATTCGGGTACCGTATGGTAGTTTCCGGCGTGGTTAGACGCCTCTCGCAACGCGCCACGTGAACAGGCTCTCGGCGACGTAGTTGACGAACGTCCCCACGCCGATGCCGACGAGGTTGGCGACGACGAGCCACGTCCCCTCGCCGCCGACGGGGAGTCTCACTTGGAGGCCGGAGACGACGACGAAGACGCCGGTCGCGACGAGGACGCCGCCGGCACGGACGAGATTCGACCGCAGGAACCGCCCGAGAAACGCCCGCATCCCGGCCGAGCCCTGCTCGGCGAACGTCCAGTGTTCGTTGATGAGGAACATCAGCATGATGGCGAGTTCCGCGCCGACGAGCTTCGCCGCGCCGCGATAGACGCCGAACTGCGTCGTGAGGAGTACAACGGTCGCGGTGTCGAGGACGGCACCCGTCGCGCCCACGGAGGCGAACTGTCCGAACCGAACGCCCGAGAGGAGGGCGCCGAGTCGCCCCCAGTCCTCACTCATCGGCCGTCTCCACTGCGAGGCTGTCCACCAGCGCCGGCGGGCGTCGCCGGCGGACGTCGAGCAGTCGGTGCAACGGGTCGTTACGGAGCACGCGCGCCCGGTGGCGGGCGACGACCAGCCCACGTCCCAGACGGAGCGTCGTCTTGACCGGTGATACCGTCGATTCGGGCTGGTCTTCCCAGACGACGGGCACTTCGACGACGCGACAGTCGACGGCGTCGGCCACGGCGAGCAGTTCGATGTCCCACGCGAAGCCGGGTTCGTGGAGATGTGCGCGGACGCGTTCCCACGCGTCGCCCGTGAGCGCCTTCGCGCCGCACTGGTAGTCGTAGAGCTGGACGTCGAGCAGTCGCCGGGCGAGCCACGCGAATCCGTCGCCGAGATACCGCCGGGCGAACGTCTGGTGGGACCGCACCGTCGCGTCGGGGTGGCGGCGCGACCCGGCGGCGACGTCCGCGCGCCCGTCGACGACGGGGGCGACTACCTCGGCGAACGAGGACGCGG
The DNA here is from genome assembly GCA_042216495.1 of Haloferacaceae archaeon. GTDB lineage: Archaea > Halobacteriota > Halobacteria > Halobacteriales > Haloferacaceae > Salinirarus. The sequence continues at coordinate 19,949 of JBDGTU010000026.1, read as the reverse complement.
GTGTGCTCCCGTCGGCGTCGGCGAACGCGAGGACGTCCGTATCGAGCGCTTCGAAGCCGGCGGTGATGGCCGCTCCCTTCCCGCGCCGGGTGGACGCGACGTTCACCGTCGCCCGGAGCGAGTCGAGGCGTTCGAGCGTCTCCGGCGTCGCCGCGTCGAGTTCGATGCGAATCTCCGCGGGGTCCAGTCGCTCCCGGAGTGCGTCGACGTACGTCGTCAACCGCTCGACGTCCGGCCGATACGCGGGGACCACCACCCCCACGGAGCGCGTCATGCACGCTCCTTACGCGACGGCGATAAAAAAGCGTCCGACTCCGTTCCGTCGACCGCAAACGGTTTACGGTCGCTGCTCCGTTCCGTGAGGTGATGGAGTTCGGCCTCCTCGCACGTTGGCTCGTCGTCTACGCGGCGCTGTTCGTCGTCGGCCTCCCCGTCGCCGCACGACTGCTCGCACCGCTTGCCACCCGGGGCGTCGGCTTCGCCCTCCCCGTCTCGCTCGTCCTCCTCACTACCGGCGCGTACTGGGTCGGCCACGTCACGTTCGGCGCGCTCGCCCTCGTCGCCGGCGGCTCGCTCCTCCTCGTCGTCGCGGCCGTCGCCGTCCTCGACTGGGGCGCGCTCGCCGACCGCCGGGTCGCGCTCGCGGCTGCCGTCCGCGCCCTGGAGCGGCGTCGAATCGCCGACGCGGCCGCCGTCTTCCTCGCCGGCTTCCTGTTCGTCGTCGCGGTCCGCGCCGTCGACCCGTCGGTCCACCCGCTCGGCGGCGAGAAGTTCCTCGACTTCGGCCTGCTGAAGTCGCTCGCACGGGCCACTCGGCTCCCCCCCGAGGACATGTGGTTCGCGGGCGAACCCGTCCAGTACTACTACGGGGGTCACCTGATGACGACGCTGCTCGCCCGTCTCGCGGCGACGCCGCCGCGCTACGCCTACAACCTCGCGCTGGCGGGCTTCTACGCCTCGCTCGTCACCGCGGCTTACGACCTCGCGGGCGCGATTGCCGACGAAGGCGCCGGCTCGCCTCGCGTCGCCGGCCTCGTCGCAGTCTTCTTCGTCGGCCTCGCGAGCAACCTCGTCACCGCCGGCCGGTTCGTCCTCGGGACGCTCCCGTCGCCGTTTCGGGAGGCCGTCGCCCGGGCGGTGGCCGCCGGGACGCGCTACTCCGTCGACGCGCTCTCGGGGTTCGGGTCGTTCTCCTACTGGGACGCCAGCCGCGTCATCCCGGGGACGATAAACGAGTTCCCGCTGTTCGCGTGGCTGAACGGCGACCTGCACGCCCACATGATGGGGACGCCGTTCCTGTTGCTCGCGGCCGCGCTCGGTTTCAGTTACTACCGGACGTCCGCGGCGCGGCGGACGCGACGGCGCGTCGTCGTCTTCGTCGCCGTCCCCGTCCTCGCCGGCATGCAGGTCGTCGTCGACACCTGGAGTTTCCCGTCGGTGTTCGGGCTCACCTTCCTCGCCGTGGCGGCGGCTCCGGCCGACCCGTGGACGCTGTTGCCGCGCTCCGTCGCCGAACGCGTCGACGCGGCGGGGGACTCACTCGCCGCCGAACTCCGGCGTGTCGCCGGGGCTGGCGTCGCCGTCGCCGTCGCGGGCGTCGTCGCCGCGCCCCTCGTCGGGACGTTCCTCCTCGGCGCTGGCGGCGGGCGCGAGGTCGCCGTTCTCGCCGCGAGCGAGCGCAGTAGCCTCGGTGCGCTCGTCCTCGTCCACGGCGCGTTCCTCCTCGCGTTCTACGCCTACCTCCTCGACCGACTGCACGTCGAGCGCGTCCTCCCGCTTCTCGTCGCCTTGACCGCGCTGGCGGCCGTCGCGTTCGTCCACGACGCCGCCGTCCTTCTCGCGGTCGTCCCGCTCGTCGCGGTCGGCTGGGTCGCCCTCCGCGTGGACCGTCCCGTCGGCTACGAGACGGTGCTCGTCGTCGCCGGCGCGGGCCTCGTCACGCTCGTCGAGTTCGTCTACGTGAAAGAGCAGGCCGGTCCCCTGCGCCTGAACACGGTGTTCAAGACGTACATGCAGGTGTGGGTGTTGTGGGGGACGGCGATGGGTGCCGTCCTCCCCGCGTTCGTCCGCTGGCCGGGGGGGCTGTCCGTCCCCTCCGGCACAAGTCGCTACCTCCGGACCGCGTTCGCCGTCGCGCTCGTCCTCTCGACGTCGCTGTACGCGGGTCTCGCGCTCTCGGCGCACGTCGCCGACGGTCGCGCCGGCGGGCCGACGCTCGACGCGACGGCGTTCGTGGAGCGCGAGCACCCCGACGAGGCCCCCGCAATACGTCGACTCGACCGACTCGCCGGCCAGCCCAACATCCTCTCGGCTCCCGCGACGAGTCGGTATCCCGGCCCCGGCGGGTCGTATCCCGCACCGCCCGGGATGTACAGCTGGAACTCCAGTCCGGCGGCGAGCCTCACCGGAATTCCGACCGTCGCCGGCTGGCACCACGAAGTCGGCTATCGCGGTGCCGAAGCCTACCTCTCCCGGGTCAGGGACGTAGACGCCATCTACACCGGCCGGACCGACCGCCGGGCGGCGTTGCTGGAGCAGTACGACGTGGCGTACATCTGGGTCGGGCCCGCGGAGCGCGCGCGGTACGGGAACGTCTCCTTCGAGAACGTCGCGGGCGTCGAGGTGTTCTACGAGTCGGATGCGGTGACGATCTATCGCGTGACCTAGACGGCGAGTTCGCCTTTCCCCTTCACGACGTCGAGCGCCTCGGCGTCGATGGAGTCGACGTCGAGCCAGTGCGAGACGAACTGGCGCTTCTCGAAGGTCTCGCGCTCGTCCTCGGTCCCGATGGTACACCAGAGTTGCACCTCGTCGGGGCCGTGGTAGTCGCCCTGGCGCTGGATGGCGAAGCAGACCTGTTCTTTTCCGTCGTACTCGATGATGGCGTCCTTCCGGATGCCGGGGTCCCCCCTGACGATGAGAATCTGCATACGTGCGCGTTCTCCGAGTTCGGGCTTAATCGCTTCGGATCGTTCGTAGGTGTGTTGGAGCAGTGGCTGTTTCAGTGAGTTCGCCCGAGACCGTTTTTCAGTGACCCCGAAAGGGCGAGGTGGTCCCGACGAAGCACGACGACGTAAGGACCGCAGGGAGCGGAGCGACCGAGGACCGCAACGAGTCGCGCGAGTCGAGACCGTCGAGGGCTTTCGAGGAGGGAGATTCGGGACAGGAGATGGCTTTCGCGGTATCCACGACGCCGACGGGCACGGCACGTGCTCTCACTCCCCGACCCACTCCACGTCCGGCAACTCGCCGAAGCGATACCAAACGGGTTTTAACGACCGGTGTCCAACACCGACCAAGGTAGATATCTATGCAGATGCCACGGCGTTTCAACACCTACTGCCCGCACTGCAACTCCCACCACGAACACGAGGTGGAGAAGGTCCGCCGCGGACGCGAGACGGGGATGAAGTGGATCGACCGTCAGCGCGAACGCAAGCGCGGCCGCATCGGGAACTCCGGGAAGTTCTCGAAAGTGCCGGGTGGCGACAAGCCCACGAAGAAGACGCACCTGAAGTACCGCTGTTCGGACTGCGGCAAGGCGCACATGCGCGAGGGATGGCGCGCCGGTCGACTGGAGTTCCAGGAGTAACGATGGCCGGGAACTTCTTCCGCATCCAGTGTGCCGACTGCGGCAACGAACAGGTCGTCTTCGGCAAAGTCTCGACGGCGGTCAACTGCGCCGTCTGCGGTAGCACCCTCGCTCGCCCCACCGGCGGCAAGACCGCCTACGAGGGCGACGTCGTCGAAACCGTCGAGGCGAGATAGACGGGTGGTACTCGCATGAAGTACAGTGGCTGGCCCGAGTCCGGCGAACTCGTCGTCGGCAAGGTCGACGAAATCGCCGACTTCGGCGTCTTCATCGACCTGGAGGAGTACGAGGACAAGCGCGGCCTCGTCCACATCAGCGAAGTCGCCAGCGGCTGGATCAAGAACGTCCGCGACCACGTCAACGAGGGACAGACGGTCGTCGCGAAGGTGCTCGACGTCGACGAGGACGCCCAGCAGATCGACCTCTCGCTGAAGGACGTCAACGAACACCAGCGCAAGGACAAGATTCAGGAGTGGAAAAACGAGCAGAAGGCGGACAACTGGATGAGCATCGCCTTCGGCGAGGACGTCTCCGACGAGCGGTACTCGGCCGTCGCCAACGCCCTGCTCGCGGAGTTCGAGACGCTCTACGACGCCTTCGAACAGGCCGCCATCCACGGCACGGAGGCCCTCGACGACGCCGACCTCTCGGAAGCGGACGTCGACGCCGTCGTCGAGACGGCCCGCGAGAACGTCTCGGTCCCGTACGTCAACGTCACGGGCTACGTCGACATCCGCTGTCCGACCGGCGACGGCGTCGACAACATTCGCGAGGCGCTGCAAGCCGCCGAGGGCGACGGCGAGGTGTCGGAGGAGGTCGACCTCGCCGTCTCCTACGTCGGTGCGCCGGAGTACCGCATCGAGGTCCGCGCTCCCGACTACAAACTGGCGGAAACGGCGCTCGAAGACGCCGCCGACCGCGCCCGCGAAGCCATCGAAGCCGTCGGTGGCTCGGCCCACTACCATCGCGAACGCGAAACCGAAGACGAATGAAATCGGACATCCGGGCGTGTTCGGCGTGGCGTGACCGCCACGAACGCCCGGTGTACACGCTCTCTGACACCTGTCCGGAGTGCGGTGCGGAGGCCGTCAACAGCGCTCCCGCCCCGTTCAGTCCCGAAGACCCCTACGGCGAGTACCGACGCGCTCTTAAACGCCGCGTTCGGGAGTAGGGCCATGGACGAGATCGACATCGACGTCGTCGCGGAGCCGGACCTCTCCGACCCGGTCCTCGTCGAGGGGCTACCCGGCGTCGGTCACGTGGGGAAACTCGCGGTCGAACACCTGCTGGAGGAGTTCGAGAGCGAACTCGTCTGTCGCGTCTACGCCGACGAGTTCCCGCCGCAGGTCACCATCGACGACGGCGTGGCCGAACTCGCGTGCGCGGAGTTCCACGCCATCCAGCTGGACGCCGTGGACCTCCTCGTGTTGACTGGCGACCACCAGGCGGGGAGCAACGCCGGCCACTACCACGTCACCGACGCCTTCCTCGACGTCGCCGAGGACCACGGAGTCGAACGAATCTTCGCCCTCGGCGGCGTCCCGACGGGCGAACTCGTCGAGGAGTACCACGTCGTCGGTGCGGTGACCGACGACGCCCTCGTCGAGGAGGTCGAAGCGGCGGGCGTCGAATTCCGGGAGGACGAACCCGCCGGCGGCATCGTCGGCGTCAGCGGCCTGTTGCTCGGTCTCGGCGGCCGGCGCGGCCACGACGCCGCCTGCCTGATGGGCGAGACCAGCGGCTATCTCGTCGACCCGAAGAGCGCGCGCGCCGTCCTCGAAGTCCTGCAGGAACTGCTCGGCTTCGACGTGGACTACGAGACGCTGGAGGACCGCGCCGAGGAGATGGAGGAAGTCGTCGGCAAGATTCAGGAGATGCAGAACCAGCAGGCTGCGGTGCCGACCGACGACGACCTGCGGTACATCGGGTGAGTTCCGCGACCCCGCCTGCGGGCCGTCGGCCGCCCGGCGAGTGATTCTTTAGCGTCCGTCGCTAACGGGACGACGTGTCGACCGACTGGCTCTCTACGCTCCCGTCGTGGCTCGTCGTCGGTCTCGCCGTGGGCGCGGTCGCGTCCGTCGCCATCGCCGGCATTTTCGTCGTCGCGGGTCGCCTCTTTCCGACGCCGTCGACCGGACGGGGGCCGCGCGTCGACGGCGTGGCCCGCCGCCGGGCCGAAATCCGCGACTACCTCCTCGACGTCGGCGAGCGGTTCATCGAGGACGACGTGGTCCACGGCGACGCCGTCGCCTTCTATCTCCCCGAACGCGACGTCGCCATCACCTTCGACCCGCAGGCGTACTTCCGCATCGAACGCGCAGGGACGTACGCGGTCCTCTGTGAACACGAGATGCCGGCGGCGCAACTCGGGCGTCGCCTCCCGTTCGACGTTCCGGAGCGGGCGACCCGGGTCGACGCCGACGACCCGGTTACGTCGGCGTTCCGGGCGCTCGGCCTCCAGCCCTCTGCCGGCGTCGACGAGGTGAAAGCCGCCTACCGGACGAAGGTCAAGGACGTCCACCCGGACCACGGCGGCGACCGGGAGTCGTTCCGGCGACTCCGCGAGGCCTACACGACGGCGAAAAAGCACGCCGGGTGAGCGACTCGTCGACGGAGTGTGCCGCCCCGTCGACGGAGTGGGTCGTTTCTGGGGGGCGCGTGGCGTCCGTCCGAGCAGTTATCACGCCGCCGTGAGTGGGGGAAGACGTGACGACCGACGACACCGAACTGGTCCGGATACTCGACGAGGACGGTGCGGTCGTCGAGGGTGCCGACGTGCCCGACCTCGACGACGAGACCCTCCTCGGCATCTACCGCGACATGAAACTGACCCGGGCGTTCGACGAGAAGGCCATCAGCATCCAGCGACAGGGCCGTCTCGGCACTTTCGCCTCCGCCGCAGGTCACGAGGGTGCACAGGTCGGGTCGACGTACGCCCTGGCCGCCGACGACTGGATACTCTACCAGTACCGCGAGCACGGGGCCGTCGTCGTCCGCGGACTGGACGCCGACTACCTCGAATACTGGATGGGTCACGAGCGCGGCAACGCCGCCCTCGCCGACGACAACGTCTTCCCGCTCAACATCACCATCGCCGACCACATCCCCCACGGCGTCGGGATGTCGTGGGCGTCGAAACTCAAAGGCGAGGAGAAGGCGTTCGTCGTCCACTTCGGCGACGGCGCGACCAGCGAAGGCGACTTCCACGAGGGGATGAACTTCGCGGGCGTCTTCGACACGCCGACCGTCTTCTTCTGTAACAACAACCAGTGGGCCATCTCCGTCCCCGCGGACCGACAGACGGCGAGCGCGACGTTCGCCCGGAAGGCCGAGGCCTACGGCTTCGACGGCGTTCGCGTCGACGGCATGGACCCCCTCGCCGTCTATTCGGTCACGCGCGACGCCGTCGAGAAGGCGAAGTCGCCGGGCGAGGACGAACTGCGACCGACGCTCGTCGAGGCGGTGATGTACCGCTACGGCGCGCACACGACGGCGGACGACCCGACGGTCTACCGCGACGAGACGGAGGTCGAACGCTGGAAACAGCGCGACCCCATCCGTCGGTTCGAGTCGTTTCTGGAGGCGACGGGCCGCCTCGACGCCGAACGCGCCGCGGCCATCGAGGCCGAAATCGAGGAATCGGTGGCCGCCGTCGTCGAGGCGGCCGAGGGGGCCGGCGGGAATCCCGCGGACATGTTCGACTACGCCTACGCGGAGTTACCGGACGAACTCCGCGCCCAGCGTGAGGCCCTGCTCTCGTTGCTCGACGAGTACGGCGACGAGGCGTTCCTGCGCGAGAGCTAGCAGTCGGCGCGGACGGCTTCCGCCGCGGCCCGTCCGCTCTCCAGCGCGCCCTGTATCGACGACCACGCGGTGTAGTCGCCGGCGAGATACACCCGGCCGCCGGGCGCGCGTACGTCCGGCAACGACTCGTGGACGCCCGGCGGTTGGGCGAACTGCGCGAACGGAATCCTGTCGGTGTGGAGGAGCTCCGCCCCGTCGAAACTCCGCTCGGGGTACCACGACTGGAGCGCCGACGTCGCGCGGTCGAACAGGTCCGCGTCGGAGCGGTCCTGGGACGCCGGGTCGACGAACGTCGCGGCGAAGAGCCGCCGGTCGTCGGGAGCGTACTCGGGCGCGACGGCCGACAGGGGAGCGACCGTATTCGGCCACCCGTCGGCGGCGTTGAGGAGGAGGCGCTTCCCGGCGTCGAGCGTCGGCCCGTCGGGGAGGGAGTAGTACTGGGTGACACAGCCACGCCCCTCGGTCGGTATCGACGAGACGCCGGTCAACTCCCGCGCAGTCGGCGGGTCCGTCGCGACGACGGCCGCATCCGCCGTCACGGTCCGGTCGTCGGTGGTGACGGTCACGTCGCCTTCGCCGTCGTCCGTCTCCGCCGACCCGTCCGCCACGTCCGTGACGGCCTCCCCGGTGTGAACCGTCGCGCCCGCCGCGCGTGCCCCGTCGGCCAGTTGCTCGGGTATCGCGCCCATTCCCGCCGCGGGCACGGCCGCCGCCCCCTCCGTCAGCATCTTGAACGTGTATTCGAAGACGCGTTTGGACGTCGAGAGCGACCGGTCGAGCGTGATGCCGCCGTAGAACGGGGCGACGAACCGCTCGACGAACCGCTCGGAGAACCCCCGTTCGTAGAGGTAGGCGCTGATGCTCTCGTCGGTACCGGCGAAGACGTCGTCGACGTCGCGGTTGGCGAGGCGGCGGCGCAGAGCCAGCGTCCGGAACTTGTCGCCCGTCGTCACCTCGCGGTTGAACAGCGACTCGACGAGTGCGCCCGGGTCGCGGAGCGGGTCGGCGAGAATCGACCGTTCGCCCGGACGGGCGATGCAGGCACCCGCACGGAACCGGCGCAGGTCGAGCGCGTCGAGGTCGAGTTCGGCCTCGACTGCCGGATAGGCAGTGAAGAGGACCTGAAAGCCGTAGTCGAGCGTGAACCCGTCGCGTTCCCTCGTTCGGACGCGCCCGCCGACCGTCGGTCGTCGTTCGAACACGGTCACGTCCGCACCGGCGTCGGCGAGTCGCCGCGCTGTGACCAGTCCCGCGAGGCCCGCACCGGCGACGACGACTGTCGTCTCTCCCATGTCCGTCGGATTGGGACACCGAGCCCAAGAATCCCCACGCCGGGCCGCGGCTGAAAGCCCGGAACGGGAGTTCCGTCCGGGACGGGACGGGACGGGAAGGGATTAGTCGCTCCCGGCGAGAGCATCGATATGGAGACGACGGACGCCTTCCGCGGACTCGACTGTACGGCGACCGGCGAGCGCTACGACCCGGACCACGTCGGGCGGAGCGACGCCGACGCGCCGCTCGACCCGGCCTACGACTACGACGCCGTCGACCCGGCCGACCTGACCGCCGACGCCGACTCGATGTGGACCTACGACGCTCTCCTCCCGGTCCCGGCGGACCGCGGCGTCTCGGCGGTCGAGGGTGCGACGCCGCTCGTTCCGGCCGACGGGTTCGCCGCCGACCTCGGCGTCGACGGCGTGTTCGTCAAAGACGAGGGGCGAAATCCGACGGGGACGGTCCTCGACCGGGGGTTGTCGCTCGCGGTGACGATGGGGCGCGAACACGGGGCGGACCTCTTCGCGCTGGCGTCGCCGGGGAACGCGGGTCAGTCCGCCGCCGCCTACGTCGAACGCGTCGGCGCCGACGTCTACGCCTTCCTCCCCTCGCGTGCGCCGTTCCCGAACAAGGCGATGGTGAACGTCCACGGCGGCGACATGCGCGTCGTGGGCGGGCGCTTCGCGGACGCCCTGTCGGCCCTCCACGAGGACCTCCAGACCGACTGGTACTCGCTCCAGGAGTTCACGACGCCCTACCGCCACGACGGCATCAAGACGCTCGCCTTCGAGGTAGTCGCCGAACTCGGGGACCGTCCGGACGCCGTCGTCGTCCCCACGAGTACGGGTGAGGTGCTGGCCGGCGTCGCGAAGGGCTTTCGCGAACTCCGGGCGGTCGGCGCGACGGACGGCCTCCCGCGCCTCTACGCGGCCCAGGCCGCCGGCTGTGCGCCCGTCGTCGCCGCCCACGAACGCGGCGTCGACGACCCGGAACCGTGGGAACACCCCGACACCATCGCCGGCGAACTCGAAATCGCCGACCCGGCGGGCGGCCGATTCGCGGTGCAGGCCGTCGACGAATCCGGCGGCGACGCCGTCGCCGTCGACGACGAGGACGTCCTCGAAAGCGCCGTCGTCGTCACCCAGCGACTGGGGACGGAGGTGGGAGCGACGGCCGGTGCCGCCGCCGCCGGCGCGTGGGAACTCGCGGACGAGGCGTTCGACGCCGACGACACCGTCGTCATCGTCAACGCCGACGCGGGCGTCAAGACGGCGGACGTCCTCCGGAGCCACCTGATGGGCAAAGGTATCTAACTGCGAATTCCGCGCTGCTGCAGGCATTTGATGCAACAAGCTTTTCTATTAGACTAGTCTAAATCAGGTATGCTAAGCGACGTCATGGAGGATTACCTCAAGGTCATCTACTCCTTGCAGGCCGAACGTGGCCCGCCCGTCTCAACGTCGGCCATCGCCGAACGGATGGAGAAGACGCCGCCGACAGTGACGAGCATGGTCGAGAAACTCGCCGACCGGGGGTTTCTCGAACGCGAGAAGTACAAGGGGGTCGAACTCACCGGGGAGGGCGAGACGGTCGCCCTCGAAGTGCTGCGCCACCACCGACTGCTGGAGGCGTACCTGACCGAACACCTCGACTACTCGTGGGCGGAGGTCCACGACGAGGCGGACGCCCTCGAACACCACATCAGCGAGGAGTTCGAACGCCGGGTCGCGGAGGCGCTCGGCGATCCGGACGTGGACCCCCACGGCGACCCGATTCCGGGCGTCGACCTGGACCCCCTCGACCACGCCGAGACTGCGCCCCTCGACGACCACGACGTGGGTGACCGGGTCGTCGTCAGTCGCGTCAGCGACCGGGACCCGGCGGAACTCGACTACCTCGACGACGCCGGCGTCGTCCCGGGGACGGAACTCGTCGTCGTCGACGTCGCACCGTTCGGGATGGTGACCGTCCGCGTCGGCGACGAGGAACAGAGCCTCCCCGAGTCCGTCGCGCGGACGATTCGCGTCCGCCCCGCGACGGGCGAGAGCAGGGCCGAGACGGCAGGCGGGGTGAACGGCGCGTGACCGGTTGGGTCGAAATCCTCACCATCGCCTTCGTCGCGCAGTTGGCGGTCCTGCCCGGCGAGAAGGTCCAGTTCATCATCGCCGGCCTCTCGACGCGCTACAACCCGGCGCTCGTCGTCGCCGCGGCCGGTTCGGCCTTCGCCGGGTGGACCGCGCTCGAAATCCTCTTCGGCCGAGCGCTCCAGCGGACGCTGTCGCCGGTCGTCCTCGACGCGTTGACCGGCGCGCTCTTCTTGCTCTTTGCCGTGTTGCTCTTTCGCTCTGCTCCCGACCACGGCGTGCCGGCGGAGGCCGACGGCGGCGTCACGGGCCTCGCCGACGACGTCGAGTTCCCGTCCGTGCTCGGCTACGAGATCCCCGAGCGTTTCGGCGGCTTCCTCCCCATCTTCGCGATGATGGCGTTCGGCGAGTTCGGCGACAAGACCCAACTCATCACCATCGGCCTCGCGATCCAGTACGGCGCGACGTCGGCCATCTGGGTCGGCGAGATGCTCGCCATCATCCCCGTGAGCGTCGCCAACGCCTTCTTCTTCCACCGGTTCTCCCACCGACTGAACGTCCGCAAGGCACACTTCGCCTCTGCCGCGCTCTTTGCGTTCTTCGCGGCCGACGTCGGCTTGAAACTCGTCACCGGCTTCTCGGTGTGGGAGCAGGTCGTGACGACGATATCGAACGCGCTCCTCGCGGCGCTCTGACTCGCTTTCTCGCCGCGCGTTGACCGACCGAGTCCCACGACGACGGGGCCGCACCGATTGGAAGGTTTTTCCACCTCTACGGCGTACACGGGTGGTATGCCGAACCTCCTCCCGTCGCTCGTCGCGGGCGTCGTCTTCGGACTGGCGCTGGCGGCCCCGCCGGGGCCGATGAACGCCATCATCGCCGAGGAATCCGTCGTCAACGGCTGGACCGCGGGCTTCCGTGCCGGCCTCGGTGCGATGAGCGCCGACGCGACGTTCTTCGTCCTCGCCTTCCTCGGCGTCGTCGCCTTCGTCGAGCAGTTCCCGACGGTACAGGCGCTCATGGTCGGCGTCGGCGGCGTCCTCATGCTCTACTTCGCCTACGGCGCGGCCCGCGAGGCGCGCGGCGAGTTCGTCCCCGAGGAGGAACTCCCGACCGACGGCGGCGAGACGCCGCGAACGAGGGGCTTCAGGAAGGCGTTCGTCCTCGCGCTCACCAACCCCTACCAGATTCTCTTCTGGCTCACCATCGGCGTCGGCCTGCTCCAGTCCGGCCGGGTCGACGTCCTCGGACGGACGCCCTACGTCGGCGAATCGCTCGCCGGACTGTTCGTCGTCCAGACCGGCAGTCCCGCGATGCTCGTCGGCTTCTTCCTGGGCATCCTCGTCTGGATAACGTCGTTCCCGGCGGCGCTCCGGGCGGCCGAACGCCGCGTGGAGGCGTTCGCCCCCGCCGTCGCCGGCGCGAGCGCACTCGTCCTCGCGGGGTTCGGCGTGCTCTTTCTCTCCGACGCCGCGCGGACGCTCCTGTTCTAGCCTTCGCGGTCTTTCCCCTCGCTCCTGACGCCGAACGTCTCGTCGTAGGACTCGCTCGCGTTCTCGCCCATCGGTTCGTCGGCTTCCTCCCGAGCGGCCACTTCCGCCTGCTCCTCGCGGTGTTCGTCACAGAAGTCGCGGTCCCCGGGTGCGGGCTTCTCACACCCCGGCGCGTTACAGGTCTCTTCCTCCGGTCGCGGCTCGTCCATCTCTTCGTCTGACATGATTGACACCCGTCGGCGTTTCGGCGCGCCGACGGATTAAGGGCGGGGGCAATTCCCACACGAAAGGGTTTCAACCGTCCCGCGAGAGGTGCCGGTATGTTCGACAAGTCGACGTGGATCAAACTCCCCCGCAACGTCGTCGTCGGTCACGGCGTCATCGACGAGGTGGGGGCGGCCGTCGCCGACCTCGTCGTCTCGGGGCGACCGCTCGTCGTCACGAGTCCCACGCCGAACCGGGTCGCCGGGGACCGCGTCCGCGCCCAGTTCGACGACCCGGCGACGGTCACCATCGAGAGCGCGAGTTTCGCGGCCGTCGAGCGCGTCATCGACGCCGCCGACGGCGAGGACGTCGCCTTCCTCGTCGGCCTCGGCGGCGGCAAGGCCATCGACGCCGCGAAGATGGCGAGCCACCGCCTCGGCTGCGGGTTCGTCTCCGTCCCCACCGCCGCGAGCCACGACGGCATCGTCTCCGGGCGCTCCTCGATTCCGGAGGGGGACACCCGCCACAGCGTCGCCGCCGACCCGCCACTCGCCGTCGTCGCCGACACCGAACTCCTGGCCGACGCGCCGTGGGAACTCACCACCGCCGGCTGTGCCGACATCATCTCGAACTACACGGCCGTCCAGGACTGGCAGCTCGCCCACCGCCTCAAGAACGTCGAGTACTCGGAGTACGCGGGCGCGCTCTCGCAGATGACCGCCGAGATGCTCGTCGACAACGCCGGGTCGGTCAAGCAGGGACTGGAGGAGTCCGCCTGGGTGGTCGTCAAGGCCCTCGTCTCCTCCGGCGTCGCCATGTCAATCGCGGGGTCGTCGCGCCCGGCCAGCGGGGCCGAACACCTCATCTCCCACCAGCTCGACCGGCTCGCGCCCGATGCCGCCCTCCACGGCCACCAGGTCGGCGTCGGATCGCTCGTCACCGCCTACCTCCACGAGGGCGAGAACGGCCAGTGGCGCGACGTCCGGGACGCCCTCGACCGAATCGGCGCGCCGACGACGGCCGCGGGCCTCGGCGTCGACGACGAGACGTTCGTCGAGGCGTTCACCACCGCCCACGCCATCCGTGACCGCTACACCATCCTCGGCAACGGCGTCAGCGAGGACGCCGCCCTCGAAGCCTGCACCGTGACGGGCGTCATCTGAACTCCGAATCGTCACCGGAAATCCGAAGAGGGAATACGTCGTCGGCCCAACGGCCGCCCATGGCTACTGCCAGTGCGAGCGGCCCCGCCAAGGACCATCCCGTGGCAGTCACGGCCGTGCTCTCCGCCGTCGGCTACGGACTCGTCGTCGGCACGTTCGCGGGCGTCGTCCCGGGTGCCGTCTTCCCGGACCTGACGCTCGAACAGGTGAACATCCTCTCGGACGCCATCGCCGTCGTCAACACCTGTGCGACGCTCTCGCTCGTCGCGGGGTGGCGATGGATTCGCCGCGGCGACGTCCGGAAACACGCCGCCGCGATGAGCACCGCGTTCGTCCTCATCCTCGTCTTCCTGGTGCTCTACCTGACGAAGATCGGCGGCGGCGGCACCAAGGAGTTCGTCGGCCCGACGCTGGTCTACTATCCGTATCTGGCCATGCTGGCGATACACATCGTCCTCTCCATCGTCGCCGTCCCCGTCGTCCTCTACGCCATCGTCCTCGGGGTGACACGCTCGCCCGCGGAACTCCGGCAGACGTCTCACGCCCGCGTCGGCCGCGTCGCCGCCGGCACGTGGGTGCTCTCGCTCTCGATGGGCGTTCTCGCGTACCTCCTCTTGAACCACGTCTACGGCTTCGAGTTCGTCGAGGCGACGGCGACGATTCTCCTCCCGTTCGCCTAGCGGTCCGTGTCCGACGACTCCCTGCCGTTCGCGTCGGGACGGGCGTCGTTCGCGTCGGCCGGTTCGTCCACCCGCTCGTCGCGCCCCGGCGACTCGCTCCGTTCCGGCGACTCGACCGGCGGAGCGTCGGCGAACTCGCGACCGGCCGCGGCCTCGTGAATCAGCGTCTCGGCGTGGTCGGCCGCCGTCTCGTGGTCCCGGTAGGTCGTCTCGGGACCGACGGCGCGGCGCGTCCACGCGTCGTCCGGCGTCGGCCGCGTCGCCACGTCCACCCACCAGTAGAGCATCAGGTTCCGCGAGAACTCGGTCACGACGACGCGAACCGTCGCGTCGCCGTTCTCGTAGACGACCCGGGAGTCCTCGGTGGTCACCGTCCACTCGTCGGGGAGGCGGATTCCGTACGGGTCGGTAGAAGCGCTCGATTCGGACGCCACACCACGACTACCCGGCGACCCCGAGTAACTGTTTTGCTTCTCCGGCTTTCGCTCGCCGGCCGTGCCTGCCCGGGGCCGGTGCGAGGAGTCAGTCGTCGCCCCGGAGGCGCGCAGTCGTCGGTTCGCGAGGAGTCAGTCGTCGCCGCGGCCGACGACCAGCACCGGTACGTCGGCCCGGGAGAGGACTGCTTCGGTCGTACTGCCGAGGAGTGCCGTCTTGAACGCGGAGCGCCCCTGTGCGCCCATCACGACGACGTCGACGTCGTGGTCGGCGACGTACGCGAGTATCTCGTCCGGCGGGACGCCCGCTTCGATGGCCGTGACGACGTCGAGGCCCCGCGCCCGGGCCTCCTCGGCGACTGCGTCAGTCGCTTCGCTTCCTTCCTCGTGCAGGCGGGTCCGTACTATCTCCGGGTCGACGATGGCGTTGTCGTAGCCCGTGCGCGTCTCCACGACGTAGAGGACGTGGAGAGTCGCGCCGTGTGCGTCCGCGAGGGAGACGGCGTGGGCCGCGGCGTGGCTGGCAGGAGCGCTGCCGTCCGTCGCCACGAGGACGTCCGAATACTGGGTCACGAGTAGGGCTAGGCTTCGCAGCGAGTTAAGTTCCGCCGGCGTCGTTCCGAGGGCCGCGTCTCACTCCGACTCCGCGCCGCCGACGGTCAACACCGGCACGTCGGACGTCCGCACGATGCGTTCGGTGACGCTCCCGAGCAGGAAGCGGTCGAGTCCGGTCCGGCCGTGGGTACCCATCACGACGACGTCGACGTCGTGGGTGTCGACGTACTCCTCGATGACGTCCTCGGGCGTCCCCTCCTCGACGGCCTCGACGGTGTTGACGCCCCGTTCGCGCGCTCGCGAGGCCACGTACTCCGTCGCCTCCTCGCCCTGGGCCTCCAGCGACTCGCGAATCTGTTCCATCCCGAGTTCGGGTGCGCTGTGGTGGGTCGCTCGCACGTCCACGACGTAGAGGGCGTGTAGCGTCGCGTCGAAGCGTTCCGCGAGAGTCAGCGCGTGGTCGACGGCGGCGTTTGCACATTCGCTACCGTCAGTCGGAACGAGAACGTTGTCGTACATGGTCCGTCGTTCGCCCGCCCCCGATAAGTATCTCGTCCTCCGTTCCCGGTCGGCGGGAACGGGAGACGCTGGGGCCGTCACGACGGCGTCGACAGCATACTTTTTACCGTCCCGCCGCCTGCCGGCGTGTATGCGTGTCGCGTTCGTCTCGTCGTCGACCGCACACCACCGAGAGACGCGACACACGGCCCGGGTGCGCCGCATCGCCGAACGCCTCGCCGCCGACGGCCACGACGTCACCCACTGCTGTACCCAGTGGTGGGGCGGCGACCACGACACCTTCGACCACGGGGGCGTCACCTACCGCCGCGTCACGGCCGACTACGCCCCGCGAGCGTTCGCCTCGAAGCTCCCCTTCGTCCTGCGGAAGGCGAGCCCCGACGTGATTCACGCCGCCACCGACCCGCCGCTGGCGGTGTCGGCGGCCAAGACCGCCGGGCGCGTCCTCCGGGTCCCCGTCGTCGCCGACTGGTGGGCCACGCCGGACGACGGCAGCGGCTACCGACGCGCCGCCCGCGCTGCGGACGACGTTCTCGTTCCGTCGCGTACCGTCCAGACCCAGGTCCGGGAGTACGGCGTCGCCGCCGAGTCGGTGCGGGTCGTCCCGGACAGCGTGGACATGGCGCTCGTCCGCGACACCCCCGTCGACGACCGCGCGGACCTCGTCTACGCCCGTCACGTCGACGAACACGCCAACGTCGAGAACTTTCTGCTCGCGCTGGCCGAACTCCGGACGCACGACTGGCGGGCGGCGGTCGTCGGCGACGGCCCGGAGCGAGGGGCGGCAGAGCAGACGGCGGCCGACCTCCGCATCGACGACCGGGTGGAGTTCCTGGGCGCACTCGATCCGGAGGAACGCGTCCCCATCCTCAAGGGTGCACACGTCTTCGTCCAGACGGCGACCTGGGAGCCGTTCGCGACCGACCTGCTCTGGGCGCTGGCGTGTGGCTGTGTCGGCATCGTCGAGTATCAGGCGGGGTCGAGCGCCCACGAACTCGTCGAGGGCGACCCGCGCGGGTCGCTGGTGACGAACCCCCAGGAGATCGCCGACGAGATACGCGCCGCGACCGACCTGGAGCGGTGGGCCGTCGACGAGGAGTACGCGAGCTACGACCACGCGGCGGTCGAGCGCCGGTATCTCGACTGCTACCGCGAGGCCATCGACGACTACGGCTTCTTCTAGGTGCGTCGGTGACGACGGCTCAGAGCGTGTAGTCCGCCTCGCCCGTCTCGGCGTCGAGAAACGCCGTCAGCAGGTCGACGGTCGCGGCCACGTCGTCGACGTGGACGCTCTCGGTGGGCGTGTGGAGATAGCGCGTCGGCACCGAGAGCGCGCCCACGGCCGTCGCGCCGCTACTGCGCTGGAACTGGCCGGTGTCGGTGCCGCCGCTGGGCAGGATTTCGAGTTGGTGGTCGACGCCGTTCGCCTCGGCGACGTCCCGGAGTCGGCGGGTGACCTTCGGGTTCGTGAGGACGCTCGAATCCTTCAGTTTGACGGCGACGCCCTCGCCGAGTTCGGTCACGTAATCGCCCGCCTCGAAGCCCGGGACGTCGTTGGCGACGGTCACGTCGAGCGCGACGGCGAGGTCGGGGTCCAGGTCGACGCCGACCGCTTTTGCGCCCCGGAGGCCGACCTCCTCCTGGACGGTGGCGACGAAGTGGACGGTCACGGCGGGGTCGTCGAGGCGACGCGCCGCTTCGAGCATCGCGAGCAGACACACCCGGTCGTCGAGCGCCTTCCCGGTGACGTGGTCGCCCATGCGGACCGTCGTCTGCTCGACGGTGACCAGGTCGCCGACGCCGACGCGCTCTTTCACCTCGTCGGCCGGCAGGCCGACGTCGACGTAGACGTCCTCGACGTTCGCCGATGCCTCGCGTTCGTCCTCGTCGAGGGTGTGAGGCGGCGGCGACCCGATGACGCCTCGCACGTCGCCGCCGTCGGTGTGGACCCAGACGCGCTGGGCCTTCAGAATGCGGGCATCCCACCCGCCGAGGGCGTCCAGTTGGAGGAAGCCCTCGTCGGTGACGTGCCGGACCAGAAAGCCGATTTCGTCCATGTGGGCCGCGACGACCACCTCGAAGTCGTCGTCGCCCTCGACGGTGCCGACGAGGTTGCCCATCGCGTCGGAGCGAATCCGGTCGGTCACGCCGTCGAACTCGCGGCGCACGACGTCGCGGATGCGGTCCTCGTGGCCGGGGACGCCGCTCGTCTCGGTCAGTTCGGTCAGCAGGCGGGCGTCGAAGTCCACCTCTGCATCGTCCATACGCCCCGTGGCGGCGGCCGATAGAAAAACGTCTCGCCTCCCGGTATCGACGGTTTCGGAACGCTTTTCCTCCTGATTGGATCAAGTAGCCCCCATGGCAGACGAAGACGTCGAAGCGGACATTCGGGCACAACTGCACGAGGCGTTGAGCGGTGCCGACTACCCCGTGTCGAGTCAGATGGACCTCGTCCCGGCCCTGCCCGAGGGCCCGGCGACGCGGTTCGAATCGGGCGGCGTGAGCATCTCGGCGATGGAGATGGCGACGAAACTCGGCGGCCACCAGGAGTTCCCCTACGAGAACGCCGACGACCTCGTCGACGACGTGATGGCGGCCCTGCGGGCGGAGGACCTGCTCTAGCCCGAAACGGTTTGGTCGCTCCCGGCCAACGCCGGGTATGGAGTTCGACATCGAACGCTACCTCAACGTCCGGAGCGCGCACGGCGCGTCGGTCTCGCCGGACGGTGAGACGCTCTCTTTCCTGCTGGACACCACTGGCGTCCCGCAGGTGTGGACGCTCGACGACGCCGGGGCGTGGCCCGAACAGCGCACCTTCTTCGACGAACGCGTCACGTTCGCCTCGTGGTCGCCCGAACGCGCCGAACTCGCCTTCGGGATGGACGAGGGCGGCGACGAACGCGAGCAACTGTTTCGGCTCGTCCCCGGGACCGGCGAGATAACCGACCTCACCCGCCACCCCGACGCCAAACACTGGTGGGGCGGGTGGAGCCACGACGGCGACCGCTTCGCCTTCTCCTCGAACCGGCGAGCGCAGGCCGTCTTCGACGTCTACGTCCAGGACCGCGACGCCGTCGGGACCGACGCCGAACGCGTCTACGAGGGCGACGGCTGGCTCTCCGTCGGCGGGTGGAGCCCCGACGACTCCCGGCTTCTCGTCATCGAATCGCTCTCCAACTACGACCAGGACGTCTACGTCCTCGACGTCGAGTCGGGCGAGATGGACCACCTCACGCCCCACGACGGCGACGTCCGCTACCGCAGCGTCTCCTGGGGGCCCGACGGCGAGAACCTCTATCTCGTCACCGACCGGGACGCCGACACGCTCGCGCTCGCCTGCCTCGACCTGGAGACGACGGACCTGACCGTCGTCGAGTCGGGCGGCGACTGGAACGTCGACGGCGTCGCACTCGACGACGAAACGGGCAGACTCGTCTACTCGCGCAACGTCGACGGCTACACCGAACTCCATGCCGGCGAACTCGTCGCCCCCGACGAACTCCGGCCGTTCCCGGACCCGGACCTGCCGCGGGGCGTCGCCGGCGGCGTGAGTTTCGGCCCCGACGCCGAGACGTTCGCCATCACCGTCACGGCGAGCGACGACACGGCGAACGTCTACGTCGTCGACGTCGAGACCGGCGCGAGCCAGCGCTGGACGCGCGCGTCGACGGCGGGCATCCCCCGCGAGACGTTCGTCGCGCCCGAACTCGTCCACTACCCCACCTTCGACGGCCGTGAGATTCCGGCCTTCTTCTCGCTGCCCGAGACCGACACCGGCCACGGCGAGACGCCCGTCGTCGTCGACGTCCACGGCGGTCCCGAGTCACAGCGCCGCCCTTCCTTCGGCCGGGTGAAACAGTATCTCCTGGCGAACGGCTACGCCGTGTTCGAACCGAACGTCCGCGGGTCGACCGGCTACGGCAAGGCCTACAGCCACCTCGACGACGTCGAGAAGCGCCTCGACGCCGTCGCCGACCTGCGCGCGGGCGTCGAGTGGCTCCACGACCACCCCGCCGTCGACCCGGACCGCGTCGCCGTCATGGGCGGGTCCTACGGCGGGTTCATGGTTCTCGCCGCGCTGACGGAGTATCCCGACCTCTGGGCCGCCGGCGTCGACGTCGTCGGGATCGCCAACTTCGTGACGTT
>JBDGTU010000012.1:0-23454 GCA_042216495.1 Haloferacaceae archaeon | reverse complement strand
GTTCGTCGTTGATTCTGCATCCGCTGGCGGTTCGGGTGCCTCAGGGAGTTCTTCATACGCATCCATGGCCGTCGATTCGACTTGCTCCTGGGAGTACCCCTCTGAGACCATCATCTCGTCAATTTGGTTTTGGAGGGCCTCGGTCCGGTTCTCAACTTCCTCCATAGCCTTCTGATGCATCTGCTCAGCTAATTCGACTCCGTCAGCTTCGACTCCCCCGTAAGCACCCAACTCAGATTCGTGTACGTACTCGTCTCTAATTTCTCGATCAACCGCGCGGCGAACCAGCGTCGTCAGCGTCTCCCCCTCCTCGAGTGCCTCCCGCCACTCTTCTTTCTTCTCGGGCGTCACCCGCACATTCAGTTTGACTTTCTTCCGGTCGCTCACACCCGCAGCTACTCACACTAATAAAATAAATCTAGGGTCCCACTGGGTCCCCAGTTACCCGAACATCTGGCGCATCATCGGATGCATCTCCATCATCTGCTCTTCGGCGATCTCCTCGTAGAGTTTGTAGGTGATGCTCACGGTGAGCAGTAGCCCGGTCCCGGAGACGCCGCCGATGGTGCCGAGCATGTTGGCGAGGACGGCCAGCAGGCCGACCAGCGCGCCACCGATGACGGTCACTTGCGGGATGTACCGCTCCATGACTTTCTCGATGACCTGCGGATTACGGCGGAAGCCCGGAATCTGCATCCCGGAGTTTTGAATCTGCTGGGCCGTCGACTCGGGACCCATCCCCGTCGTCTCGACCCAGAAGATGGCGAAGATCGCGCCGCCGATGATCATGAACGTCAGGTCGATGGCGACGCGGATGAGGACCTGCCACGGCTCGGCGGCCGTGCCGGCCGTCCACCACATCCACTGCTGTGGACTCTGAATCGGAGCCATGTAGTAGAACAGTCCGGCGGTCGGCTGGCCGTTGCTATACTGACCGAGCCACGCGGGCATCTCCTGCCACGTGCTCTCGAGGATGCGTCCGGCGAACTGGATGTTCGCCTGGAGCGCACGCACGAGAATCATGGGCAGGACGCTCGCGTAGATGAGCTTCACGGGGAAGCGACCGCGAGCGCCCTTGACGCGGGCGTGCGAAAGCGGAATCTCGACGCGCACGCTCTCGGCGTAGACGACGATGCCGAAGATGAACACCGTCGTCAACAGCGGGAGCAACTGGCCCTGACCGATGAACAGCGCCTGGAGCCCCTCCGCGGTGAGCGGCGAAGAGATGGACTGCTGACCGGTGAGGATGGCGAACCAGGTCGGGAAGAACCCGGCCGCCCCGCCGAGACCCTGCCAGCTGAACAGCCCGCCGACGAGCTGTTGGCTCACGCCGGCGATGATGAACAGCCCGACGCCGGAGCCGACGCCCCACTTGCTCACGATTTCGTCCATGAACAGGATGAGGATGCCGCCGACGGCGATCTGTGCGAAGATGAGCGCCTTCACGCCGAAGGTACCGACGCCGAGCGCCCGTCCGACGGCGGGGTCCGCGGGCAGGAAGTTGCCGGCGAACACCATCGGAAGCCCGGTCAGACAGATCATCACGACCACCAGCAGCTTCTGGAGGCCCTGATAGAGCACCTGATCCCGGGGGTCGTCCGTGTCGAGGCCGAGCAGGTCCGCCCCGCCGAGCAGTTGCAGGACGATGCTCGCCGTGACGATGGGGCCGATACCCAACTGGAGGATAGAGCCCTGCGACCCGGCGAGAATCGACCGGAATCGCCCGAACAGGTCGTTCGCCGTCGCCGCGTCGAGACCGAACACCTGCACGTTCGTCAGGAAGAAATACAACACGAGAATGCCGGCAGTCCACCCGAGCTTGCGCTTGAAGGGAACGTGTCCCTCCGGTCGGGCGACTGACGGCATCCGCGTCAGCACCGGTTCGGCGGCCTCCTTCCATCCCATGGGTTACTCCTCTGTGTCGTCCAGTTCGTCGTCCGCCTCGACGGCGCGCTCCGAGAGGTCGGCGCTGCCGCCGGCGGCGTCGAGTTTCTCGGCCGCGGCGTCGGTGAACGCGTCGGCGACGACGTGCAGTTCCTGACGGACCTGCCCGTCACCGAGCACCTTCACCACGTCGGCCTCGTGGCCGTCCTCGACGACGTCGCGGGCGTCGATGTGGTACGCGCCGTCGTCCTGTTCGGCGAGGCCGTCGGCCGCGAGCAGCGCGGCGTCCTCGTCGAGCGTCTGGACGGTCACTTCCAGGACCTCGTCCTGGGCCGACTCGGGGCGCTTGAACCCCTTCTTGCCGAGCGGTTCGTAGTTGTGGAACTCGTGTTTGGCGCGGCCCGCGCGGCCGCGGCCGCCACGGTGTCCGGCACCGCGCCGGTTCTTGTGCGTGCCGCCGCCGTGCGTGCGGGAGCCGCGCTGTCGTTTTTTCTTGCTCGTCATCGCATTGCCTCCAGGAGTGCGTCGATCTGGTCGGTCGTGTGTTTGCCGAGTTGGCCGGCTTCCTTGGTGGGGTGTTTGAGACCCTCGTGGCCGCCCCGGGGTGGGTGAAGACGGACTGCGGGCGAGATGCCCTGCTCGCGGAGCGTCGTCTCCTCGTCGGCGACCGCCGCCACGAGGTCGGCGACGTCGTCGTAGTCGGTGTGCTCGGCGACCCACTCGTCGTCGACGTCGGCCTCGCCTTCGAGCGGTTCGGCGCGACGGCGGACGAGCGTCTCGACGACCTCGGTGGAGGGTTCGCCGTGGGCGACGTAGTCGTTCACCTTCGTAATCATGCCGCGGTAGGTGTCCGTCTCGGGGACGAACGTGCAGTGATTGACTGAGTGGAGATTGAGCATCTCCAGCGTGTCGCGCACGTCGCCGCTCATGTTCACCTCGCCGCGTACCTGAACGATGGCCTGCATCACTCGGACACCTCACCTTCGCGTTGCTTCTCGCGTGCGCGTCGCGGCGTCCGCGACTGCGAGGCGTTCTGCAGCGCGTTGTACGTCGCCTTCGCGAGGTTCACCGTGGTTCGAGTGTTGCCGTTGCTCTTCGTCCAGGCGTCCTGGACGCCCGCGAGTTCGAGGATGTTACGCACCGTCTCGGCGGCCGCGAGACCGAGGCCCTGCGGTGCAGGGATGATCTCGACGGTGACGCTGCCGGCTTTCCCCTCTGCTTTCCGCGTGAGGGAGTTGACGCCACCGGCGCGGTCCTCCCAGGAACCGGAGCCGCGGTCGACCTCGATGATGTTCAGTTTCGCCACGTCGATGGCCTTCTGGATGGCCCCGCCGACCTGGTCGTCGCGGCCCTCGGCGTAGCCGAGGTAGCCGTCACGGTTGCCGACGGCCACGACACACCGGAACTTCACCCGGCGGCCGGAGTCGGTCATCCGCTGGACCATGTTGATGTCCAGCACTTCGTCGTCCAGCCCGGGGAGGAGCTGGTCGACGATTTCGGCCTCCTTCAGCGGCAGGCCCGAGTCGAGAGCCTGTCGCATCGACGTCACGTCGCCGTCCTGTACCTTGCGGCCGAGCCGCGTGCGCGGTTCCCAGCCGTCGTTGTAGTCGTTGCTGCTCATGCGTCCTCCTGAAGTCGCGCGAGCACGTCGTCGAAGTGCTCGGGCAGGTCGGTGGCGTCGAACTCCCCGCTGTAGAGCGGCTCGTCGAGCTGCTCGGCGTAGTCGGCGATGTGTTCGCCGCGGTTACGCGACCAGTCCGCGAGCACGCTCTCGTTGTGGGGGATGTCGAGCCCAGCGTCGATTGCTCCTTCCTGTACTGCGAATACCTTGTTCCCGGGCGTCGCCGTGTTGAGACCGATGTCGAGGACGGCCTCTTCGAGGCCAGCCTCCACTGCGCGAACGCCGGCGAGATAGCCCGTCAGGTACGCGCTCGGGAGATTGCCCGTGGGGGCCTCCCAGCCGTACGCAGACAGGTCCTCGCTCGACGCGGCCGCGTGGGTCTCGTCGCCTTCCGGTCCGGGGGTCACCAGCTGCGCCCTGACGTGTCTGTTGCTCGTGCGAGCAACGAGGCGTGGTTTGCCGGATTTCAACAGGCGCAACCGCTGATGGTAGTCGGTCCGGACTTCGCGGCGTCGCCGCATCGGGACCTTGTACCGGGGTCCAGTTGCCATTAATCAGTCACCTCGATTCCGTATTGATTTTCGATGAACGCTTCGAGCCGCGCGACGCTGTCGAACTCGCCACCGCTGGCTTTGTTGTAGAGCTCGCGGTACTGCGAGCGGTCGAGCGGGCCGTCGTCGCGGAGTTCGCGAAGACGACGCCGCTGGGCGCGGATGCGGCTCGCCCAATCGTCTTTCTCGTTCTGCCGAGCGCCGGCCTTCCCGCGGCGGGTGCCGGCCCCCTTCTGGTGACCGTACGAACGCTTCTCGTCGCGTTCGCGCGCACGGCCACGGGAGTTCCCCTTCGCGTCCTCGGCACGAATCGTGCCGGCCTGGACGAGGTCACGGATGTCCTCGCGGGTGATGGCCTCGGCTATCTCTGCCTGTTCGTCCGGGTCCATCCAGACGCGGTCCTCGCCGACGTCGAGGACGTCGGCGGCGAGTCGCCGCTGTGCTCCCAGATCAGTCATCGTTCGACCTCCACTTCGACGTAGGTCGGGTTGAGGACGCGAATCTCGCGTTCCTCGGCGACCTCCTCGATGCGCTCGCGCTTGCGAGCGCCGACCTTGCTGGCGATGCGAACGGCCTGTCGGTCGCCGTCCACGCCGTCGAGGTCGTCGACGTTGTGGACGCGGACCTCCTCGAAACCGCTGGGATGCAGGCCACGAGCGGCCGTCGGCGAGCGAAAGCCCGCCTCGACCACGTCGCCTTTGCCCTTGACGCCGCGGCGCTGCTTCGAGAGGTTGCCGCGGGGTTTGCGCCACGAGGTGGGCGTCCGCTTTTTCTTGTGGTAGTCCTGCCGGTTGAACTGGGGTTTGCCCTCGCGGTGTTTCTGCGCCAGCGCGCGGGCGGTCTCCTCGTCCAGGTCCGGCGTCTTGTCGGCGTGGCCGCGGGGGCGGAGTTCCGTCTCCACATCCGCTTCCTCCTCGGCCGCCGCCTCCTCCGGTGCTTCCTCTTCGATTTCGGCTTCGGTCTCTTCGGCGACTTCGAGGCCGCCGACCTCCGCCTTGATGCGGGCCGCGAGCGCGTTGCCGATGCCCTCGACGTCGGCCAGTTCCGACTGGCTCGACGCCTGGAGGTCCTCGACCGTCTCGTAGCCCGCCTCGCGGAGTGCCTCGGCTTTCGAGGGACCGACGCCGCCGATGTCTTCGAGTGTTTGCGGTTCGTCGTCGCTCATTTAGGCACCACCTGCTTGCGGTTTCTCGGTGATGTAGACGCCGTCCTGGAAGACGCGGGTGTCCTTGTCCTTGACGCGCGTCAGTTGTTCGATGTCGGCGGCGGTCTGTCCCACGGCCTCCTTGTCGGGGCCCGAGAGGGTCAGTTCCTCGCCGTCGACCTGTACTTCGGTGTCGCCGCGAACTTCCGCGCGTCGCGGCGCTTTCTCGCCGAGGAAGTTCTCGATGACCACTTCGTCACCCTGCACGTCGACCTGCATCGGGAAGTGGGCGTAGAAGACTTCCATCTTGTACTCCCATCCCTCGGTGACGCCGTGAATCATGTTCTCGACGTGACTCTCGAAGGTACCGACGGTCGCGTTCGTCTTCGCGTCCTCGGCGTCGGCTTCGATGACCACGCTGTCGTCCTCGACGGACACCGAGACGTCCGGGTACCAGAGGCGTCGCGTGACGCTCCCGTTCGACCCGGATACGGTGAGTTCGAGGTGGTCGACCTCGGCTGTGACGTCGTCCGGTATGTCGATTGCTACTCGGTTCATTGTTAGTAGACGTACGCGATGACCTGGCCACCGATGCCCTGGTCGCGGGCCTCGTAGTGGCTCATGACGCCGTGGCTGGTCGTGACGATGAGCGCCCCGTAGTCGCGGGCGGGGAGCATTCGCTTCTCCCACTTCTCGAACTCGTCTGCGCCCGCCGAGTAGCGGGGCTTGACCGCGCCACACTCGTTTATCGCGCCTTTCAGTTCGACCTCGAACTTCCCGGCCTTGCCGTCTGCGACGAACTCGAAGCCGTCGACGTACCCGCGGTCGTAGAAGACCTCGAGGACGGAGCCGATGATGTTCGAGGCGGGCTGTACCGTATGCGACAGGTGGCCGACGCTCTCTGCGTTGTTCAACCCGGAGAGCGCGTCCACCAGTGGGTCGTTGCCTGCCATTGTTATCGATACTTCTTGAATCCCATCTCGCGGGCGACTTCGCGGAAGCACTGCCGACAGAGGAAGATGTCGTACTTGCCGACGAGCCCCTGTTCGCGACCGCATCGACGGCACTGGTGGCGCTCGTCGGTCCGGCGCGTGGCGTGTTCTCCCGTCACGTCGCTCTCGCGTTCGGTCTCGCTTTCGCTCATTCGTTCACCTCCACGTCGAAGTTGGCCTCGAGGAACCGGACTGCGTCCTCGGCGGAGAGCCGGTGACGGGCCGGAATCGACCGGGAAGCCTTCTCGCGCTTCGTCACCCGGTATCCCGGCCGGACGAGGTTCACCGTCACGTCCAGGCCGTAGATACCGACGTTCGGGTCGTACTCCTGGCTCGGGAACTCCGTATGTTCGGCGATGCCGAAGCTGAAGTTCCCCGTGTCGTCGAACTGCGCTCGGGAGAGGTCGACGAGCGTCAGCGCCGTCGACAGGAAGTCGGTGGCGTCGTCGTCGCGCAGGGTGACCTTCGCACCGATGGGGTCGCCCTGGCGGATGCCGAACTCCGCGACGGTCCCTTTCGCCGACGTCCGGACGCTCTGCTGGCCCGTGACGTCTTCGAGGATTTCCTCGGCGTCCGCGAGTTCGCGCCCGCCCTCGCCGACGCCCATGTGGACGACGACTTTCTCGATGCGCGGTTCGCGCATCTCGTGGAAGTCCGACTCGGCTTCGCTCATTCGTCGGCACCCCCATCAGACTCCGTCTGACGTGCTGCCGACTCGTCGTCCTCGCCGGTGAAGTTCTCGTCGATGACGACGACGTACTCTTCGATGGTCTCGAAGCCGTCGCCGTCGTCCTGGGCGACGGTCACGACGTTGTCGCCGCTACCGGGCGTGACGGTAATCTCGTCGATCGTGCCGATTTCGCCGGCGTGCGTGCCGGCGACGGCCGTCACCAGCGCACCCTCCTCGTAGGGGAAGTGCGCGACGACGTCCTTGGTCTCGTTGTCGATGACGAGCGAGTCGCCGGGCGTGTAGTCGGCGTCCGCGCCGACGCGGAGGTTCGCGCCGTCGTGGAGCGTCAACTGGAACGCGTCGCCCGAGACCTGCTGTTTGCCGACGACCTTGCCGAGACGGCTGTCCGCCGCCTCGGCGTCGATGGGCGTCAGGGCGAGTCGACCGCCCTCGTCCGGGAAGACGCGGTAGTACTCCTCGCGCTCGGTGAAGGCGAGGATGTCGAACATCCCGATGGGTCGGCGCTCGTCGCTGGCGGCGTCGCCGTTGATCAGGACGGTGCCCTGATTGAGGGCGTAGCGCGCCTCCTTCTTCGAGTCCACGTGGCCGAGGACGTCCCGCAGGACGACGAGCAGGGGAACCCCTGCCTCGCCGTGCGGGCCGGCACCGGCCTTGACGGTGAACGTGGCCGTCTTGCGCTCGACCGGCCAGGATTTCGGTACTGAGAGTCGTTTCTGGTGTCGCGTCATTCGTTATCCGCCTCCAGTCGCTCCTGCCGACGGTCGTCTTCCAGGTCGAGGTCGACGACGCGGACGTTGCTCGCGTCGAGCGGACGCGGCACTTCCTCGCCGTCGGCCTTCTCGACGGTGACGTCCTCGACGTGAATGACCTCGTCTCTGAGGTCGACGTCGAGCACTTCGGCTTCCGTGCCGGCGGAGTCGCCGCGCAGCACTTCGACCGTGTCGCCCGCGTTGACGCGGACGTTCCGCTGGCCATACTCCTCGCGGAGGTCGTCCGCGAGGGTGGCGCGAACGTGCTTTTGCCGTTCGTGCAGGGGCGCGTTGTCCCGCTGGTTTCGCTGTTTGCGTGGCTGTCGAGTCATACGATCATCGTAGCCGTGCTGGCGATGCTCCCGAAGCGTTCGGCGACCTCACGCGCGATGGGACCCTTGATTTCGGTCCCGCGAGGCTCCTGCAGGTCGTCGATGATGACGGCCGCGTTGTCCTCGAACTTGACGCGCGTTCCGCTGGGCCGGCGAATCGGCTTGCGCTGCCGGACGACGACCGCCTCCAGCACCTGGCGGCGCATCTCGGGCGTGCCTTTCGTGACCGAGACGGTCACCTTGTCGCCGATTCCCGCTTTGGGGTGTCGGTTCTTCGTCCCCGAGTAGCCCGAGACGCTGATGACTTTCAGCTCTCGGGCCCCGGTGTTGTCCGCGCACGTGATGAGCGAGCCTTTCGCGAGGCCACGCGTGACGTCGGCCTTCAGCGCCTCCATCACTCGTCACCTCCGACGATCTCGACGACCACGTGCGATTTAGTCTTCGACAGCGGCCGCGTCTCCGCGACGCGGACGGTGTCTCCTTCTTCCAGACCCAGGCACGGGGGTGCGTGGGCCGAAATCCGGCTTCGTCGTTTCATGTACCGGTCGTACTTGGGCACGCGTACGTCGTACTCGCGCTCGACGACGACCGTTTTCTCCATATCTGTGGAGGCTACTGTGCCTTCCAGCAACTGACCGCGCACGGAAAGGCTTCCGTGGAACGGACAGTGCTGGTCGGAACAGGCTTCCTCCGGTTCCGTTACGTTCAGTCCTATCGCCATGTAGAGTCACCTGCCTTCTCGGTTCGCAAGGCGGGTCGTGAGAGCAGTCGTGCGCCATCCACCGTAACGTAGGCTTCGCCCTCGCAACCGCCGGACTGCCCGGCGCGAACGCCGGGAGTTTCCGACGGAAGTTCGGACGGAGTCCCCGAGGCCTTCCCGGCCTCGGCGGCTTCATCTGTGGGCGCGTCGAGTTCGAATTCGAGGGTCGCCCCTCGTTTGGGCACCCGTCGCACCCGAGAGCCGTCTTCGAGCGACAGCGTCCGCTCCGTCTCGTCGACGACGCGGCCGCCGACCCCGACGAGGTCGGGGTTGGTCGCGTCGACGACCCGCGCGTGCAGGCCGACGAGTTCGTGTCGCGGGAGCGTCTCGGGTGTCAGGGGCATTATTCGATGTCGCCTTCTTCGCGCTGGATCGTCTTGACGCGTGCGATCGTGCGCTTGAGTTCGCTGACGCGGCCGGGATTCTCCGGCGCGCCACCCGCCGCCTGGACGGCCTTCGCGTTGAGCAACTCCGTTTCGAGTTCCTCGAGTTCGGCCTCGCGTTCGGCGGGCGTCATGTCACGGATCTCCTCGGGGTAGAGTATCGCCATCGGTTACTCCTCCGTGTCCTCTTCTTCGACGTCGATTCCGGGTTCGGATTCCGCTTCCATCTCCTCGACGAGGTCTGCGGCTTCCTCCTCGATGTCCTCGTCGAGTTCCTCGACGTCCTCGATGCCTTCCTCGGGCGTCGCCGTCTCGACCGGTTCCTCCGGCGAGACGTCGGTCGGACCGCTCTCGTCGTCGGTCGTCTCGACTTGCGACTGCGTCTCTTCGACGACCTCCTCGACGACCTCCTCGTCGATCTCCTCGTCGATGACGTCCTCGGGACCCTCGGTCGGGACCTCGACCGCTTCGCCTTCGCCGACGTCCGGAATCTCCTCGGGTTCTTCTTCGAGGAGTTCCTCGACGCCGCCGCCGGTTTCGGCCTGTTCGACGGCCTCGACCTCCGCGTCCTCCGCGACTTCGAAGTCGTCGGGGAGTTCGGCTCCCGGCGGGATGATCTTCACCGTCACGCCGATGGTGCCGAGTTTCATGACGGCCGTCGCCTGGCCTTCGTCGACGATCTCCTCGGCGGGTTCGCCGTTGTGCTTGATGTAACCGCGGTTGAACTTCTCGACGCGCGAACGCGCGCCGGTGACCTTCCCGCTCAGGACGATTTCGGCACCGAGTGCGCCGGACTCCATGATGCGGTCGATGGTCGTGTGGCCGGCCTTACGGAAGTACCAGCCACGTTCGAGGGCGTTGGCGAGGCGGTCCGCGACGATGCGGGCGTTCAGGTCGGGTTCGTCGACCTCCTGAACGTCGATCTGCGGGTCGTCCAGGTCGAAGCGCTCTTCGAGTTCCCGGGTGACCTTGCGGATGTTCTTCCCGCCCTTGCCGATGACCATCCCCGGCTTCTCGGCCTTGAGGACGATCTGCGTTCCCATCGGGGTCTTGGCGACGTCCATGCCGCCGTAGCCCGCACGACCGAGTTCGTCGGCGAAGAACTCGTCGATCTGGGAGCGCTGGAGGCCGTTCTCGATGAACTCGTGTTCGTCGGCCATTACGCTTCGACCTCCTCACGGTCCCCGTTCGGATTCTTCGAGGCACTCATGCCTCGCTCACCTCCTCAATGACGAGTTCGACGTCACAGAGCGTGGTGTTCCACGGGTCGGCACTGCCGAACGCCCGGGGCTTGCGGCCCTCTCGTTCGCCGACCTTGTGGGCGGCGACGTGGAAAATCTCCATCGACTCGCCGTCGAAGCCCTGTTCGTCGGCGTTGTGTTTGGCGTTCTCCAGCAGTTTGAGGAAGTCCTCGCTGGCCTTCTCCGGGTAGCGACCGGCGTCCCAGCCGTCGATGTCGCTCCGGTGACCGACGCCGGAGTTGTGCTGTTTGAACGGCACCGACCGCTCGCCGTCGATGACGGCCTGGAGGTACTCCTCCGCGTCGCCGACGGTCATGCCTTTGAGCTGGCGGGCGATGGCCTTGCTGTGCTTGATGCTGATGGGCCGGTCACGGAGCATCGCCTTGGCGGTTGTCTCCGGGTCGGCCTCGACGCTGTAGTTGATTCCCATGGGTTATTTGAGTGGCACGAACTTCGAGGACCGGGTCGCGCCGATGCCGGCCTGCCCGTGCTCGACCGACGTCCGGGTCAACTGGAACTCGCCGAGGTAGTGGCCGATCATCTCGGGTTCGACCTCGACGCGCTGGAACTCCTGGCCGTTGTAGACGGCGAAGGTGAGCCCCACGAACTCGGGGATGATGGGCATGTCCCGGAGGTGGGTCCGGAGCGGCTCGTTCGCCGTCTCCTCGGCCGTCGCCTCGCGGGCGTCGTCGAGCAGTTTCTGGTGCTCGACCGACAGACCCCGGTCGATGGTTCGCCGCATCCGTGCGGGGAGCAGTTCCGCGACTTCGTCGAGCTCCATCTCCTGCAGCTCGTCGAGCGTGTGACCGCGGTAGGTGAACTCACCTTCGCGGCCGGTTCGGTACTCAGAACTCATTAGTTGTCACCTCTGGTGAAACTCATGAGGTCGTCGCGCGCGGAGCGTGCGACGGAACTCATTTGTTGCCACCTCGTCCGGTGCGCTTGGAGGCGATGTCACCGACCTTGCGTCCCGGCGGCGCGTTCCGCGAGACGGACTTCGGTCGGCCGGGGTGTTGACGGCCGCCACCGCCGAACGGGTGGTCGACCGCGTTCATCGCCACACCCCGCACCCGCGGCCACTTGATGCCGCGGGCTTTCATCTTGTGGTGTTTCTTGCCGGCCTTGACGAACGGCTTCTCGGTCCGCCCACCGCCGGCGACGACGCCGATGGTGGCCCGGCAGTCCGGGTTCAGCCGCTTGACCTGGCCGCTGGGGAGCTTCACGACGGCGACCCGTCGGTCGTGGGTGAGCAACTGCGCGCTCGTCCCCGACGCGCGGGCGAACTTCCCGCCGTCGCCCGGCTGGCGTTCGACGTTACAGACCGGAACCCCTTCCGGGATTTCGGCGAGGGGGAGCGTGTTCCCCGGCTTGATCTCCGCCGAGACGCCGACCTGAATCTCCTCGCCGACGGTGATGCCTTCGGGCGCGAGGACGAGGCGCTGGTCGCCGTCCTCGAACTGCACGGCCGCGATGGGCGCGGACCGCGCGGGGTCGTGTTCGATGTCGACGACCGTCCCCGAAATCGTGTCTTTCTCCTCGGATTTCCGATGCGAGAGCTCGGCCTTGTAGCGGTGGCTGGGTGCCCGGAACGTGGGCGACCCGCGTCCGCGACGTTGGCCCTGAATTCTACGTCCCATTGATTAGAACACCCCGATCCGCGATGCGACTTCCTGTGCGTCGTCGTCCGGTCCGAGCGTGACGATGGCTTTCTTCCGGCCCTTCGCCGTGACCATCGTGTGGACGTCCTCGACGGTGACGTCGTAGCGCGACGCCACCTCGTCGGCGACGTCGGGCTTCTCGGCGTCGAGCGAGACGACGAACTGGAGTTTGTTGTCGAAGTCCATCTGGTTCATCGCCTTCTCCGTCACGAGCGGATGTTCGATGACCGAACTCATCGCTCGGCCACCTCCGCGAGCGCGCTCTCGGTCCACAGCGTGAGCCGACCGGCGTGCGTGCCGGGCGCGAGGTCCTCGGCGTTCACTTCGGCCGCGGTGGCGACGTCGGCACCCGCGAGGTTGCGGGCCGCCGTCGACGGTTCCTCGCTCGTCACGAAGAGGATGGACTTGGGCCGCTTGTACTTGCGGCCGCGGGTCGTCCCCTGGCCGGCCTTGACGGTACGCTCGTCGGCGCGGTCGACGTCGGCGTCGACGCCGAGTGATTCGAGGACGTCCACGACTTCCTGGGTCTTCACGAGGTCCTCGAAGTCGTCGGAGACGACCAGCGGGAGTTCGAGGTCGTCGTCGAAGCGGTGACCGCGTTCGGCGACGACCTCCGCGTCGGCAGTGGCCGCGATGGCCGACCGCGTGGCGAGTTTGCGCTCCTTGTCGTTGATTCCCTTGCCCTGGTCCTTCTCTGCTTTCGGGGGGTGAGCCCGACGGCCTTTGACGGCCTGGGGCACGCGGCGGGCACGTCCGTTCTCGCGGGGGACGTGCGCCATGCCGCGGCCGCTACCGAAGGATTCGGCCGGGGTTCGAAGCCCGGCGTTGGGGTCGGCACCGTACGCCTGCTTTCGGTTTGCCTGGGCGGCGAGGACGGCCCGCCGGATGAGGTCCGGCCGATAGGGCGTCTCGAAGACCTCGGGCAGGTCGATCGTGCCCGCGTCCTCGCCGTTCAGGTCTCGTACTGTTGCTTCCATGATTTATCCCTGATTCGATGCAGTCGAGACGAAACGCACCTCGGGGTCGAGGCGCGGTTGGTCTTTCGGCCGGATGGCCGGTCGGAACCGCAGGACGCGCTTGTTGGGGCCCGGCAGCGAGCCCTTGACCAGCGCGTACGGCCCATCGACCTCGCCGTAGTTGACGAAGCCGCCCTCGACTGTGGGGTCGTCGCCGTCGCCGATGTCGATGAGTCGTTTGTTGAGTTCGGTCCGCTGGTGGTAGCCGGTCTGGCCCTGCTGGGGGACCGTCGAGCGGACGCGACTGGGATTCCAGGGGCCGAGGTTGCCGATGCGGCGACGCCACCCCTGCCGGGCGTGTTTGCCCTTTCGCTTCTGGACGCCCCAGCGCTTGACGGGGCCCTGCGTCCCCTTCCCTTTCGTGACGCCGGCGGCGTCGAGGTACTCGCCCGCGCGGAAGACGTCGGACATCGAGTGCTCGCCGCCGTCGCCGACGAGGTCGAGGGCGAAGTCGAGGCGCTCCAGCAGGGAGCCACCGCCGACTCGGGTCTCCATCACGTCGGGTCGCTTCTTCGGGACGTTCGCCAGTTCGCTCGGGACCGTGTGCGTGATGACGCGCAGGTCGTCGACCTCGCCCGCCTCGACGGCGGCACGCAGGTCGTCGGCGTCGTCCTCGAAGGTGTCTTCCGCCGGCAGGTCCAGCACGCGGTCGAGTTCCTCGTGGAACTCGCCGGTCCAGACTTCGGTGCGCGGCTTCTGGCCGTACGGCGTCTGTTCGTAGGCTCGGAGCGCGACGGCCCGCATCGGCGGCGTCTCGACGACGGTCACCGGAACCGACTCCTCCATCCCCTCGCGGGGGGAGTTGGCCTCGTCGTTGACCATGACGACGTGGGTCATCCCGGCCTTGTAGCCGGCAAAGCCCTGCAGCGCGGGGGCGCCGTCGTCGTCGGGCCACGAGCGAATACGCGGGACTTCACTGGTCGCGCGCTTGCGCGGACCGAATCCCATCGAGCCTTTTCGTGGTCTGCTTGGTTGTGGCATGGATTTACTCCGTGAGTGTCAGGGTCGCGAGGGAGGCGAACATCGCTTCTTCGGTTCGCACCACCTCGCTGCCCTGTCGCGGAATCGTATTCAGCCAGAGGTCGAACCCCGGATCGTTCGAGGGTTCGACTGTCTCGTCCCAGTCGCCCGGGACGTCCTCGACTGCCAGGTCGAGGATGGCCGGAAGGCCACGTTCGGGCGCGCCGAAGGCGACGGTCACGTCGCCAGCGGTGCGCCCGGCCAGGTCGGTCAGTCGACCGACCGAGAGCGCCGCCCCGAAGCGGGAGGTTGCGATGCGAACGCCCGCGTCGGAGCGGGACAGCGCTTCCGGCAGGTCCGCGCGTTCGACGGCGAACCCCGGGAGGGGCTCGTCGACGAGTCGCGCACGGACCGGTTCTCGCGAAGAGATCCTGATGGCGACGCGCTCTCCCTCGGTTGGCTCCACCCCGTCCGGGGGGAGGAGGGAGATCGGGTGTTGCAGTCCGCAATTGACCCGAACGCGGCCGTCAGGTCCGACCTCGGTCACGATTCCCTGTCTTAACGACCCCGGACCGTTCGATCCGGAGCCGGTCCGTGTCGAGACGCGGAGGGGCGGCAGGACACCGACGTACGCCAGTTCGTCGCGCGTCCCCCAGGCCTCCTTTCGGAGGTAGGGCGGCGTCGCGGCGTACCGCAGCACGGTTTCGACGAACCCGCCTCCCCAGCGTCGTTCGCCCTCCCCGTCGGGGAAGACGACGAGCCTGTCCGCCCGGAACACCGCCGCCGCGCGGGCGACGTAGCCGAGCTTGCGAGTCGCCTCGCGTTTGTCCTCGGCTTCCCGGACGAGTGAAGACGGCACGAGTACGCTGAGTGTCATGCCGGGGCCCTTCCTCGTCTCGTCACTAGACTGTGCCAGTGCTACCGAACACTCGCTGAAAAGGGTAGCGAATCGTCCGAGCGACTGAGAGGGCCTGACACACCGGCAGACGGCGAGTTCGTGGCGTTTGCTCTCGTGGGGGCTGGTACCACGCTGGCGGGCGGTTTCGCGGTGAATTCGGAACCCTTAAGGATGAATCGCCGGTTACGTTGAGTTGCAACAGGGCGCTGGTAGTGTAGTGGTATCACGTGACCTTGCCATGGTCACAACCTGGGTTCAAATCCCAGCCAGCGCAGTTCTGCCGACGCAAACCGACGAGCGAAGCGAGACGTGAGCGAAGTGAACGTCTCGGACGGCGAACGGCGGAGCCGTGAGCCAGCGAGTCGCGTTTCGAGGCGAAGCCGATCCCGGATTTGAATCACGCAAACGCGAACGGAGTGAGCGTTTGCACCGGGTTCAAATCCCGGCCAGCGCAGTTTTCAGAATCTCACGCCGCGAGCGACCTCCGTGTCGCTCGGTCCGAACGCGGCGTGTGCGTTCCTGAATTCGAATCCCCGGCCGGCCACCGCGCCATCATTCGTCGAGTTCGCGCATCCGCTCGCGTCGCTCCCGTTCGGTCATGCTCGCCCACGACGCGACGTCCGCAAGCGTGCGATTACAGGCGACGCAGACCCCGTCTTCGAGTTCGCAGACGTTTACACACGGTGAACTCACCATAACAGTCCGTGGGTCCACACGGGCTTAACGGCGGCGCCCCACGATTCGGCGGCGCGATGCGTGCCTCGCCGAACGGAAGCCCCAAGGATGGCACAGCGTCGACGACCAGAGGGAGACGATGCGCTCACACGCAACCTCAGGCGTCGAAGAAAGTGGACTGCTGCCGGTAGGACCGGTACTCGTCGACCACCCAGTCGCGGACGTCGGGGTTCGTCGTCTCGGCGAGCGCGACCGGAATCCCCTCGTCGTCCAGCGCACAGACGACGGCCGTCTCGTCGAACACCGCGAGGACGTACGGAATCTCCGCGTCGCAGACGCGAGCGTCGCACGTCTCGGCGCTGACGAACGTCTCCAGGTCCGCCGCGACGTCCGGGGACGAGGCCACCGATTCGAGCGTGGCGGATTCGACGACTGCTTCCACGTCCGGCGGGTCAGTCTCCGAAACGACGCGCTCGGTGAGTTGCTCGATGCCGTCGACACAGAGCGTCGGGGCGAGTTCCCGGACGTACGCCGCGTCGGCGCGGAGTTCGTGGAGACGGTGGATGGCGGCGTAGGGGTTCCCCTCGGTCGGGCTGACGAGCGTCGCGTCCGCGAGGGCCGCGACGTTCAGGTCCAGGGCGTCGCCGGGGATGTTGCCGAGGAGCGGCGCGAATCGGGTCGCGAGGGCGGCGCTGTCGAGTGCGTCTTCGAGCGCGTCGAGGACGACGACGCCCAGGGCCGTGGCGTCGTATCCCTCGTCGGTCCGTCTGACCCAGTTGCGGTCCTCGAGTTCACCGAGCGTCCGCGTGAGAGTACGTCGAGACACCGACATCTCGTCTTCGAGGTCACGCCGAGTGAGCGGCCCGTCGGCGCGAAGGGCGGCGAGCGCCCGTCGCCGATTGTCCGACCCCACGAGGTACCTGATGGCTGGTTCCGGCATCCCTTTCCGTTACGTGCGTACTGCCGGATAAATCTCTCCCGTGGGTCGGGCGACGGACGAAGCGTCTCCGGACGCAAAGAGCTATGGGGGTGACGAGCGGACTGTCGACGAACCCATGGATGACTGAGGACATCGACCCGGGGCGAAGTGAATCGCTCTCCCCCGACGATGCCTTTACGCTGCTGGCGGACCGAACGCGCCTCAAAATCCTGCGCGCACTCGGCGACGCCTCCGAACCGGGCGTCCCCGAGACGCTGACGTTCTCGGAACTCCGGCAGCGGGCGGACGTGTCGGGGAGCGGCCGGTTCAACTACCACCTCCAGCAGTTGCTCGGTCACTTCGTCGAACAGACCGACGACGGCTACCGCCTGCGCTACGCCGGCAAGCGCGTCTACCAGTCCATCAAGACCGGCACCTTCACCGAACGCGTTCGAGTCGAGGAGTTCGAGTTGGATTCGGCCTGTCACGTCTGTGGCGCAGCGCAGGTCGCAGCCTACCGCGACAGCATGTTCCACGTCCGCTGTCCGTCGTGTGAGGCACAGTTCTACAAGTACTTCGTCCCGCCGAGTACGGTCATCGACCGGTCGAAGACGCAACTCCTCCACGCCGCCAACGACCGCGTCCAGCGCGAGATCGGCGCGATGGCCAAGGGCGTCTGTCCGTGGTGTTGTGCTCGCCTCACCTCGCGAGTCCTCCCGACGGACGAGGAGATGCCGCTCCAGGGCAATCCAGCAATCGAGCATCGCGTGTTGCACTCGTGTGAGACGTGCGACGGCTCGGTGTACACGCGGCTGGGCGGCCTCGTCGTCTCGCACCCCGCCGTCGTCTCGTTTTTCTACGACCACGGCGTCGACGTCTCCGAGAAACTGCTCTGGACGATGGCCTTCGCTTCGACGGACGAACGGACCACACTCGTCTCGGCGGACCCGTGGCGCGCCGCGGTCACCGTCGACTGTGCAGGCGACGAACTCCGTCTGGTACTCGACGACGCGCCGTCCGTCGTCCGCGTCGAGGAGTGACCGCGCCGCGCTATCGGTCCCGTTTCGGGCCGTCGACGTAGGCCTCGACCTTCTCGCTCGCCGCTTCCAGCACGGACGACCCGTGGAAGACGAGGCCGGCGTCGAAGTCGTAATCGGTGAGGTTCGTGAGGTTCCGTTCGGCCGCGCGCGGGTCGTCGGTGTACCCCTCGCCGTGGACGACGAAGTAGCCCGCGGGCAGGCCGCGGACGTCCGCGCCGACGACGGCGTCGCCGAGGACGGCGTAGTCGGCGGCTTCGTTCACGAGGGCGTAACTGTCGGGTTCGTGACCCGGCACGTGGACGGCCTCGAAGCCACAGACCCGGTCGCCGTCGCCGTATCGGTGGTTCGGGTCGTGGGCCGTCGCCAGATCGGTCTCGGCCGGCACCCACGTCTCGACGCCGTAGCGGTCGACGACGGCGTCGAAGCCGCCGGCGTGGTCGCCGTCGCCGTGGGTGAGTACCAACCGCTCGGGGTCGACGCCGAGTTCGTCGAGGCCCTCGAAGAGCGTCTCCTTCGGTTCGGTCTCGTCGTGACAGGTGTCCACCAGCGTCGGGACGTCGCCGTCGACGAGGTAACAGCGGTAGCGCCGTCCGTACTCCCGGTGGACCGTGACGTCGTAGACGTCCGGAACGATTTCGTAGGGCTTCTTGAGCAGTCGCCAGGACATACGTCGGCGTGGGCGGGACGGGGATTATACGTGTCGGTGGCCCCCACCAACTATACCCGCTCCGGCCGTCATCCCGCCCATGACAGTCGTCGCACTCCTCAGCGTCGCGCCCGTCGTCGAAGGGAGCATGGCTCCGGAGGTTGCGAACGCCGTCGCCGCCCTCGACGACTTCGACGTCGCCTACGAGACCAATCCGATGGGCACCGTCGTCGAGGCCGAGGACGTCGACACGCTCCTCGACGCGGTCGCCGCCGCACACGAGGCGGTCGACGCCGACCGAGTGAGCACGTTCCTGAAAATCGACGACAAGCGCACCGTCGACCAGCCGGCGCGGGCGAAAGTCGAGGCGGTCGAACGGGAACTGGAACGGGAGGCGCGGCGGGACCGGGAGTGACGCGCCGCGCGAGTGACGGCAGCGGCGGGTCCGAATCCCGACTGCCAAACCCTTTATCCGAACCCGCCCAAGCCGTCGGCATGGACAGCATCAACCGGATGGCGGTCGAGCTGGTCGACGAGGCCCTCGACTTCGCCGACGAACTCAACGTCGGGGCCTACGAACTCGACTCGGAGGCGACGGTGCTCGACTTCGGCGTCGAGGCCGACGGCGGCGTCGAGGCGGGCCTGTTGCTCGTCGAGATTCAGACGGCCGGCCTGGCGACGGTACAGACACGGATGGACGAGGTGGCGGGCGCGCCCGTCCCGCACGTCGAACTGTCGACGGACCACCCGGCGCTCGCGCTCCTCTGTTCGGGGAAAGCGGGCTGGGAACTCACGTTCGAGACCTTCGACGGCCTCGGGAGCGGCCCGGCGCGCGCGCTCGTCGGCGAGGAGGCCGAGTTCGAGGCCGTCGGCTACTACGACGAGTTCGACCTGACGGTCCTCGCCGTCGAGTCGGTCGAACTCCCGGGCGACGAGGTGGCCGAGCACGTCGCGGAGAAGGCGGGGGTCAACCCGAGCGGCGTCTTCCTGCCGACGTACGCCACCGGCTCGACCGCCGGGAGCGTCACGGCGGCGGCGCGGGCGGCCGAACTCGCCGTCTTCCGCCTGTTCGAACTCGGCTACGACCCGCGGGACGTCCTCTCGGTGAACGGGAGCGCGCCGGTCGCACCCGTCAGCTACGACGAGGGCGTGGCGATGGGGCGGACGAACGACGCCGTCGCCTACGGCGGGCAGGTCTACCTGCAGGTGCGCGAGGCGTTCGACCACTTCGACGAACTCCCGTCCACCGCCGCCGACGAGTACGGCACGCCCTTCGAGGACATTTTCGAGGCCGCCGACTGGGACTTCTACGAGATTCCGGAGACCGTCTTCGCGCCCGCACAGGTGACCGTCGACGTCGTCGACGGCCCGACGCACGTCCTCGGCGAGA
Organism: Haloferacaceae archaeon; assembly: GCA_042216495.1. GTDB lineage: Archaea > Halobacteriota > Halobacteria > Halobacteriales > Haloferacaceae > Salinirarus. The sequence continues at coordinate 3,904 of JBDGTU010000012.1, read as the reverse complement.
CGAACGACGCCGTCCTCGGGTCGTCGTTCGGGCTGTGAAGTTCAAACTCGTCCCCGAACCGCCGGCGTCGCTAGACGTCGTCACCGACGCCCAGCGTGCCGTCCCGCTCGTCCCCGACACGGAGGACGACTGCTGTGCGCGCCTGATGCGCCGACTCGACTTCCCCTCGCGCGACGTCGCCCGGACGTGGCTCACCTTCCTCCGGGCGCTCCGCCTCGCCGAGGAGACGCCGTCGGGGTTCAAGCGCACCGACGTCGACCCGACCCGGGAGACTCTCCGCGAGGCGTTCGTCGACCGCGTCTTCGGCGCGAGCGAGGTCGTCGACGCGCTGGAGGCGACGGAAGCGCTCACCGCCGACGAGGCGTTCGAGCGACTCCGCGACCGGGTGCCGACGTGGGAACACCACAAGAACCCGACCGAGTGGGAGGCCGTCTGGCGCGAGCGAGTCGAGCGCGTCCTCGACTGGCTGACGCTGCTCGGGGCGGCCGAGCGAACGGCCGACGGGCGGTACCGACGGGCCTGACCGCCGCCGCCGACTCGACGGCACGCCGCTCGGCGGCCTCCCGAGAGCGTACCGCTCGCGACGCTCTACTCGACGGGTATCCGGACCGCCCGCCCGCGACGTTCCTCGGCCCGGTCGGCCAGTCGGTCGATGCGCTCGTCCATCGGCGGGTGGGAGGCGAGCAGTCTGGTGAGCGTCCCCTCCTCCTCGCCGTGGATGTAGAGCATCGAGAGCAGGCCGCCGGGCGTCGACGCGCGCCGGATCTTCGCCAGCGCCCGCGCCAGCGCGAGCGGGTCGCCCGTCACGTCGGCGGCGCGCCGGTCGGCGGCGTACTCCCGCCGGCGCGAGTACGCCTGGAGGGCGAACGTGAAGACGAACAGGAAGAGCACGACCACGCTGGCGACGGCCGTCTGGACCCGGGCGGTCAGACGCCGAACATCGGCCGGGTCGCCGCCGCGGAGGTACGCCAGGCCGCGGGCGAACCCCGCCAGGAGTATCGTGACGGGCAGCAACAGGAGGACGACGACGCCGACGACGGTCCGCGCGAGCGAGTAGCCGAGCGTCTTGACGAGGCTGTCGCGGCGTTCGAGGTGGGCGAGTTCGTGGGCGACGATGGCTTCGAGTTCGTCACCGTCGAGCAACCGGAACAGCGAGGCGTCGAGGACGACGTCGCCGTCGTTCGGGCCGCCGAGCGCCAGCGCGTTCGGCGACTGCATCCGCGCGACGAGGACCCGCGGGGCGTCGACGCCCATCTCGTCGGCGAGGGCGTCGACTCGGTCGTAGAAGCCGGCGGCGCGGGTGCGGGAGAGTTCGGTCGCGTCCAGCGCCGAGAGGATGCGCGCCGTTCCGAGCCGGTAGCTCGCGTAGCCGAACGCGAGCGAGAGGCCGACGACGACGAGCGCGGTCGTCGCGGGGTCCGGGCGCTGCCGCCAGAGGAGCAACAGCAGTCGGTAGACCGCGAGGGCGGCGACGGCGTAGACGAAGAGCATCGCCACCCCCGTCAGGGCCATCAACGCACGAGTGACGGGTCGTCGCATCGTCGGCCGTAGGCGGGGCGGCGACAAACGCCTGTCGACGGCAGTGAGTCGACGGTCAGTCCGCGGGCGTCACGTCCGTGACGGTGCCGACGCCCTTGCTCCGCCCCTCGCGGAAGACGAACCGCTGGCCCTCCTCGACGAGGTAGGGGCGGAACTTGAACTCGACGCTGGTGAAGCCGTTGTCGCCCGGGAGGAGTTGGCCGCCGTCGGGGCGGAAGACGGCCGCCTCGCTGATGGTCTCGAGGTGGACGACGGGTTCGTAGCCCGTCCCGATGCGAGTGGGGTGGTTCAGGACCATCACCTCCGCCTCGAACTCCCTGACCGGCGTCGGGTCGGCGTCGCCCGGCAGGAGGACCATTCCGCGCTCGAGTTCCGACTCGCGGACGCCCTTGAGGGCGATGCCGACGATGCGGCCGGCTTTCGCCCGGTCGACGCGGTGGTAGTGCATCTCGATGGAACGCGCCTTCACCTCGCGGAACGCGCCGTCGGGCATGGGGCCGAGGAGCAACTCGTCGCCCGCCTCGACGGTGCCGGAGTTGACCGTGCCGGAGGCGACGGCCCCGACGCCCGTCACCGAGTAGGTGCGGTCGACGTACATCCGGAAGTCGCCGCCCCGGTCGTTCGTCTTCGGCAGGCGCTCGAAGAGGGCGTCCAGGTCGTCGAGACCCTGCTTGGTGACGGCGCTCGTCCGCAGGACGGGGACGACCGAGCCGCCGACCTCCTCGGCGGCGGCGTCGACGCCGTGGCGCTCGACGAGCAGCGGCGTCTTGTCCACGTCGCGCAACAGGCGCTCCACCTCGCGTTCGACCTCGTCGACGCGGTTCTCGGGGACAGCGTCGACTTTCGTGATGGCGACGAGCGTCGGGAGTTCCGTCGCGAGCAGGATGCCGAGGTGTTCGCGAGTGGTCTCGGTCGGACCGTCGTCGGCGGCGACGGTCAGGAGGCCGTAGTCGAGTTTCTGGCCGACGAGCCCGCGGATGGTGGTGCGGAGCCACGGTTCGTGACCCACCGTGTCGACGAAGGAGACGAGGTCGTTCGCCTCCTCGACGACGCGAGCGCGGTCGGTCTTCCGGTGGGGGTTGTCCATGTGGATGGGCCCCTCGTCGTCGAAGCCGTAGACGGCGTAGGAGAGGTCGGCCGACAGGCCGCGCTCGACTTCGTGGGGTTGGACGTCGAGGAAGCCACGCGTGCTGCCCTCGCCGTCGTCGGCCTGGCCGGTGACGAGAGTGCCGACGAGGGTGCTCTTGCCGTGGTCGACGTGGCCCGCGGTGCCGACGACGATGTGGGAGTCGTCCGTCTCCAGCATCGCGCCCTCGCGAACGGTGGCGACGCCGACGATGCCGCCGGACCGGTCGGCGTCGCCGGCGATGCCGTCGACGCTCCACGTCTCGACGTCCTCGATGTGTGCGCCGGCCTCCTCGGCGAGCAACGAGAGCACGTCCATGGACTCGGAGAAGTCGTCGGCCGGAACGCCGGCGAGGTGGCCGTCGTCGGTGACGCCCACGACGTACGTCGCCTCGCCGTCCCCCGAGAGGACGCGGTGGCGTAACTGCGCCGCCAGGCTCTCCATCCGGCCGTCCACGAGGTGGACGTCGCGGGAGAGCCGTTCCTTGAACTCGATGTGACCGCCCTCTCGTTCGCCGCGCTCTAGGGCCTCTTCGAGGAGAGCCCGGTCAGCGCTCATGGGGCGTGGTAAGCAATGGCTCGCTAAAACCCTTTCCGTCGTGTGAGTACGTTTGACAGGGGAACGCTCCGGTCACGACGCGGCAGTCCGCGAGCGGCAGTTCGCGGCGACGGCCCGCGCGGGAAGCGGCTGACGTCCTAGTGGTTACTGTAACTGTGTACCGGGGAATAGTTGAGACCGACTATCTCAAGGCAGATAGCATTCGGAGGAACGCAGGCGACCTGCGGAGCCGTGCCGCCGACAAGGATTAGCCGAGACCAGCTTCCGAGAAGAACTTCGCGCAGAAGGCGTCCGACCGCTGATCGAGCACCGCGCCTTCGCACCGTACGACCACGCCCGGATTGAGGACGGTCTCTACAATCGGCGCTCGGTCTGTGAGACCGTGAGCTCGGTGATCGAGCGGTCGGTGACCGTCAGTTTCGAGAGATCACGCTCGCCGCGGCAGTCTACAACGTCGACCGGCCCCGCAAACAGTGAATATCGTCGCTATCTGCGGATTCGGTAGAGTCGTGGCGGAGAGTTCGTCACTACCTTCGGAGTCCGGTAATTGACCATCTGGACACGGATTTGCACGCTCCGATCTAGGTTCGATTCGATTTCCTGTTGTAGCACGGACGGTAACGCTGGATATTGACGTCCGGAGTTACTGGCGACGACAACCGTGACCCGTGCCTCCTGATT
>JBDGTU010000031.1:0-23520 GCA_042216495.1 Haloferacaceae archaeon | reverse complement strand
CGAAGGTTCTCCAAACCGTCGTGGAACGCCTGTTCGACAACCTCAAAGGACTCTCGGCGCTCAAGAAGAACGGCTACGGCGTCGGTCAACTCACGTGGAAGCCGCCACGCGAGTTCCGCAGTTTCACGTACAGTCAGTCTGGCTTCAAGCTCGACAAGAAGGGCGGTCAGACTGTCCTGTCACTCTCGAAACTCGCGGACATACCGATTCGGCTCCACCGACCCATCCCCGACGACGCCACCGTGAAGCAGGTCACGGTCAAGAAGGAACCGACGGGCGAGTGGTTCGCCACCTTCGGCGTCCAAATGGACCGCGAACCACCCGAACCGCCTGAGAACCCCGAGAAGTGCGTCGGTATCGACGTTGGGATTCTCAAGTACGCCCACGACACCGACGGCACGGCGGTCGGGTCGCTCGACCTCTCCGACGAACGCGACCGCTTGGAGCGCGAGCAACGGAAGCTCTCGCGCAAACAGCACGGGTCGAACAACTACGAGAAGCAACGGCGTCGAGTCGCGGAGTGTCACGCCGACCTCCGACGGAAGCGCCGTGACTTCTTGCACAAACTCTCGGCGTACTACGCTCGGGGATACGACCTCGTGGCGGTCGAAGACCTGAACGTGAAGGGGATGATGGAGTCACCGTCGAACAGCCGCAACACGGCGTCCGCCGCGTGGCGAACGTTCCTCTCACTACTTGAGTACAAGTGCGAGCGTGAAGGAACGCACTTCGTCGCGGTCAACCCGAAAGGAACGACCAAGGAGTGCGCGTCATGCGGCGTTTCGGCCGACAAGCCGCTGTGGGTCCGTGAACACTCCTGTCCCGCCTGTGGGTTTGAGGCGGACAGGGACGCGAACGCGGCGTGGAACATCCTTTCTCGCGGCCTCGAAGATGTAGGAGTGGGACACTCCGAATCAACGTCCCCAGAAATCTTCGATTTCTGGTGTGCGGACGAATCGCGTAGCGATTCGTCAACGCCTGTGGAGACTGCGCTCCCTGTGGATACCTCCGTGTCTGCAAAGCGCGTCGTGGAAGCAGGAAGCCCTACCCTCAAGGAGCGAACGGCGTCAGCCGTGAGCGAGTAGGGTAGGGTAGTTCACAGCTCCCTCGCCGATGGCTTCAACCCCCACAAGGGTTCGTCTGAAACGGTGCGGAATTCCGGCAGGCGACTGCTCCTACTCGGTGATGGACCCGTTACCCCCGGGGAGGTCGACGAAAACGCGTCGAGGAGAGCGCGGCCGTGGCGGCCTCACAGCGGCCTGTCGTATAGGAGTTATTTTAGGCCGCGAAGCCACAAGGGCTGATATGGACTACGACCCGCAGGAGCTCGAAGCGCGCTGGCGGGAGCGCTGGGCCGACACCGGTCGGTACGAGGCCGACCCGGACGGCGAGGACGTCACGTTCATCACCGTCCCCTACCCCTACCCCAGCGGCGGGATGCACATCGGTCACGCCCGGACGTACACCGTCCCCGACGTCTACGCCCGCTACCGTCGCCAGCAGGGCGACAACGTCCTCTTCCCCATCGCGTGGCACGTCACCGGGACGCCCATCATCGGTGCCGTCGAGCGCCTCAAGAAAGGCGAGGAGGAACAGCTCTCGGTGCTGCGCGACACCTACGACGTCCCCGAGGAGACGCTGCAGGACCTGGAGACGCCGATGGGCTACGCCCGCTACTTCATCGAGAACCACTACAAGAAGGGGATGAAGTCGCTGGGGCTCTCGATTGACTGGCGACGCGAGTTCACCACGAACGACGAGCGCTACTCGAAGTTCATCACCTGGCAGTACGAGACGCTCCGCGACCGGGGGCGACTGGAGAAGGGGCTCCACCCGGTCAAGTACTGCACGAACGAGGAGCAACCCGTCACGACGCACGACCTGCTGGAGGGCGAAGAGGCCGAATACCAGGAGTACACGCTCGTTCGCTTCGGCTACGACGGGGCCGTCGCGCCGATGGCGACGCTCCGCCCCGAGACGGTCCGCGGCGTCACGAACGCCTACGTCGACCCGGACGCCGACTACGTCCGCGCCGACGTCGACGGCGAGGAGTGGGTCGTCTCCGCCGCCGCCGCCGAGAAACTCCGCCTGCAGGCCCGCGACGTCGAGATACTGGAGGAGTTCGCCGGCGAACGGCTCGTCGGCGATACCGTCACCAACCCCGTCACCGGCGACGAGGTCAGTATCCTCCCCGCGTCGTTCGTCGACGCCGACAACGCCACGGGCGTCGTCATGTCCGTGCCGGCCCACAGCCCCGACGACTACGTGGCCTTACAGGAGGCGAAAGCCGACGCCGAACGGATGCGCGAGTACGGCATCGACCCCGAAACCGTCCGCGACATCGACCCCGTCCCCATCCTCGACATCGAGGGGTACGGCGAGATTCCGGCGAAGGACGCCGTCGAGGCGTTCGACGTCGAATCCGCGGACGACCCCGCCCTGGAGGACGCCACTCAGGAACTGTACAATCGCGAGTTCCACGCCGGGGAACTGAAGGCGATGTACGGCGAGTTCGGTGGCGACGTCGTCGAGGACGTCCGCGAGGAGTTCCGCGACGCGGGGCGAGCGAAAGGCTGGTTCGACTCGATGTACGAGTTCTCCGAGGAAGTCGTCTGTCGCTGTGGCGGCGACGTCGAAGTCGCCGAGCAGGACACGTGGTTTCTCACCTACAGCGACGAGGACTGGAAGGAGATGACTCGCCGGGTCGTCGAGAACATGGAGTGCATCCCCGAGAACACCCGCGAGGAGTACTTCCACACCATCGACTGGCTGAACGAGTGGCCCTGCATCCGCAACTACGGGCTGGGGACGCGCCTGCCGTGGGACGACGACTTCGTCATCGAACCCCTCTCGGACTCGACCATCTACATGGCCTACTACACGCTCGCGCCCCGCCTGCGCGAGATTCCCGTCGAGGACCTCGACCGCGACTTCTTCGACGCGCTCTTCTACGGCCCCGGGGCCGTCGACGACCCGGACGACCGCGCCCTCGAACTCCGCGAGGAGTGGAGCTACTGGTATCCGGTGGACTATCGCTTCTCCGCGAACGACCTCATCAGCAACCACCTGACGTTCTACCTCTTCCACCACGCCGAACTGTTCGACGCCGCCGAGTGGCCCGAGGGCATCGTCATCATGGGGATGGGCCTGCTGGAGGGCGAGAAGATGTCCTCCTCGAAGGGCCACGTCGTGCTGCCGGGCGAGGCCATCGAGAACTACGGCGCGGACACCGTCCGATTCTTCCTGCTCAACTCGGCCGAACCGTGGCAGGACTACGACTGGCGAACCGAACAGGTCGAGAGCACCCGCGACCAGCTCGAGCGCTTCTGGAACCGGGCGGCCGAGATCGTCGACGACGCGGACGAGGGCTCGACCTTCGACGCCGACGCGTCCGACCGAGACCTCGCACACGCCGACCGGTGGCTGCTCTCGAAACTGCAGGGGACGGTCCGCGACGTGACGGACGCGATGGAGCGCTCCGAGACGCGGTCGGCGAGCCAGGCCGCCTTCTACGGCTTCGAGGAGTCGCTGCGCTGGTACCGACGGCGGACGGACCTCGACCGACCGGGGGCTCGGTGGACGCTCCGCCGGGTGCTGGAGACGCGGCTGCGACTGCTCGCGCCGTTCGTCCCGTTCCTCGCGAACGAACTCCACGAGCGCCTGACGGGGACGCCCGCGGAGGACGCCCCGTGGCCGGAGGCCGACCCCGAACTGGAGAGCACGGCGGTCGAAGTCGCCGAACGGCAGGTCGAGCGACTCACCGAGGACGTCCGCGACATCGTGGACGTGACCGACGCCGAACCCGGGACCATTCACCTCTACGTCGCCGCCGACTGGAAACGACGGGTGTTCGACGCCGTCGCCGAGACGGGGCCCGACGTGGGTGCGGTGATGGGAACGGTCATGCAGGACGATGACCTGCGCGAACGCGGCGACGAGGTGAACGACCTGGTGGGGGAACTGGTCGAGATGGTGCGCGGTCTCGACGACGAGACGCTCGCCGCGATGGCCGACGCCGACGAGATGGCCCTCTACGGGCGTGCGACGGACTTTCTCGAACGCGAGTTCGACGCCGACGTCGAACTCTACGCGGAGGACGCGGACCCGTACGACCCCGCGGACCGCGCCGGGAACGCGGTGCCGTTCCGGCCGGCGATTCACCTCGAGTGAGGGGCTCCGACGTCCCTCGAATCAACCCGTTTCTCCTCGGCGGGCGTACGTCGGGTATGAGCAACGAGGCCCAATCCGAAGGCGAACCCGGCGTGTTGACGAGAGCGTACGGCGCGCTCTCGCCGGCGTATCGGTCCCACTCCGACGCCGAGATGGACACCATCGGCTGGAGCATCTTCCTGACGATGCTGGTTCTGCTGGTGCCGCTGCTGCCGTTTCTGGTCCTCGTCTGGCTGGTGACGAAGGTGATGGACGCGGTCGCGCCCCGGAGTTAGTCGGTCGATACCAGCGGGAAGGGCGTCCCGTTGTCGTTGTCGTCGGCGCGTTCGTAGACGACGCGTGCGGCGGCGACGTCCTGAATCGCGAGGCCGGTGCTGTCGAAGACGGTGACGCCGTCAGCGTCGGTTCTCCCCGCCTTCTCGCCGACGACGACCTGGCCGAGTTCGGCGTAGATGTCGGCGTCGGTGAGGACGCCCTCGCCGTAGGGGACGTTGATTTCTCCGGAGTGGGTACACTGGTCGTAGTCGTCGATGACGACCTTTGCCCCCCGCAGGAGGTCGTCGGTGAGTTCGTGTTTGCCGGCGGCGTCGGCCCCCATCGCGTTGACGTGGGTGTGGTCGCCGACGTCGTCGGCGGTGACGATGGGCGACTCGACGGGCGTCACCGTCGAGAGGACGTCACAGGTCGCCGCCTCGGCGATGGACCCGCCGCGGACGTCGAAACGGTCCTCGAACGCCGCGACGAACCGCTCGACTCGTTCCTCGTCGACGTCCGCGACGACCACCTCCTCGATGGGTCGGATTTCGGCGACGGCTTCCAGTTGCGTGTACGACTGGACGCCAGCGCCGACGATGCCCATCGAGGTGGCGTCCGCGACGGCGAGGTAGTCGGTGGCGACGGCCGCCGCTGCGCCCGTCCGCTTCATCGTCAGTTCGGTGCCGTCGATGATGGCGAGCGGGAACGCCGTCGCCGGGTCCGAGTATATCATCGTCCCCATGACGGTCGGGAGGCCGTGGCGCTCGCGGTTCTTCTCGTGTGAGTTCACCCACTTGACGCCCGCGGCGTCCCACGACTCCGTTTCGAGGTAGGCCGGCATCGACCGGAAGTCCCCGTCGTACTGCGGGAGGTCGATGTACGACTTCGCCGGCATCTGCGCGTGGCCGCGTTCGTAGGCCGCGAACGCCTCTTCGACGGCGGGGATGAGTTCCGCCATTCGGACGTTCTCGTCGACGTCCTCTCCGCTCAGGAGCAGCGTCTGCATACACGCCCCTTCCGTGGGCGCGTACTTAGTTCGTTCACACCCGCCGCCGTCGAGGGAGCCGTCACCACGAGAGGTACCCTCACCCGGACGAGGTAGGAGACGTCGCGGTATCCGTCGCCGTCGTCGTCCCCGACGGCGTGGCGGTTCCGCCGTCCGACCCCGTTCCGAGACCGACTTCGAACGAGCGCTCGCCCGCCGCGGAGACGACGGTGAACCGGAGTCGGTCGGAGGAGAACCCCTCCTGCCGGTGGTAGGTGATGCGCTCCTCGTGTGTCGTCGACTCGCCGGCGTCGAGCGTGACGGCGAAGTCGCTGGCTCCGTACAGCGGTCCCTCGTGATTGAGCGCGCCGCGGAACGTCCCGCGGCCGTCGCCCTCGTTGGCGATGGAGAGCGAGACGGGAATCGCCTCGTCGCGGGCGACGACGTCGGGCACGTCGTACTCGACGGCGAACGACGGCGGCGGGGACCGGAGCGGTGCGAGCTCCGACTCGGGGACGGTCCACCGGACCGCGTCGTCGAGGGCGACGGCGACCGAATCGGCGTCGAGCGGGGCGGGAATCTCGAAGCCGAGGTAGCCGCGCGGGTCGTCGGTGGCGTACTCCGTGTCCGGGACCGGGAGGTCGCCGGCGGGGCCGTAATCCCTGTAGGTCGTCGCGGTACGTCGCTTCCCGTCGAACGTCAGGGCGAACGCGTCCGGCGCGGGCGGGGCGTCGCCGCCGGCGTCGACGGTGACGAACGCGAACTGACCGTCGGCGACGGTGACGCCGAAGGCGTCGGGTGCCGAGAGATAGAGAAACGAGTGCGCGTCGACGAGGTCGGAGACGGTGACCGAGACGCCGTCGACGGTCGCGGTGTCGCCGAGCGCCGTCGACGTGGGCGTCGGCGTTGGCGTCCCCGTCGTGTCGGACGGCGTCGGATCGGCTGGCGTCCCGTCGTCCGGCGCGGCGTTACATCCCGCGAGGCCGGCGAGACCTACACCGAGACTCGCAAGCAACTGGCGTCGGCTGGAGGGCATGGACCGACCTACCGGTCTCTGCGGCAAGGGCTTTGTGCCAGGAAAACGGGACGGTCGCGCGTGGGAGGGGGGTCGGGAGCGTGCGTAGGGTGTGGCGTCGGGACGGGGCTTACATCATGCCGCCCATGCCGCCGCCCATGCCGCCCATGCCGCCGGGCGCGCCGCCGGGACCGCCGGGGCCGCCGGGGCCGCCTTCCTCCTCGTCGCCCTCGGTGGAGAGCTCGTCGGCGGCGATGATGTCGTCGATTTTGAGGACGAGGTTCGCCGCCTCGGTAGCGGAGGCGACGGCCTGCTCTTTGGCGTGGGCGGGTTCGACGACGCCGGCGTCGAAGGTGTCGACGACGTCGCCGGAGAAGACGTTCAGCCCGGCGCGGACCTCGCCCGCTTCGTGGGCGGCCCGCAGGTCGACCAGCGTGTCGATGCTATCGAGCCCCGCGTTCTCCGCGAGGACGCGCGGCACGAGTTCGAGCGCGTCGGCGAACGCCTCGACGGCGAGCTGTTCGCGGCCGCTCACGCTGTCCGCGTAGTTGCGGAGGCGGTCCGCGACTTCGACTTCGACCGCGCCGCCGCCGGCGAGGACGCGTCCGTCCGCGACGGTGGTCGACACCACGTCGAGAGCGTCCTGGATGCCGCGTTCGAGTTCGTCGACGACGTGCTTGGTCGACCCGCGGAGCAGGAGCGTCACGCCGTGGGAGTCCGGCCCCTCGACGTAGAAGAGGTCGTCCTCCTCGTCGCGGCGGATGGAGCCGTGGCCGAGGTCGGCCTCGGTGGCGCTGTCGAGGTCGGAGACGACTTCTCCGCCGAGAATCTCCTTGAGGAAGCGCATGTCGGACTTCTTGGTCCGGCGGACCGCGAGGATGCCCTCCTTCGCGAGGAAGTGCTGGGCGAGGTCGTCGATGCCCTTCTGACAGAAGACGACGTTCGCGCCCGTGGCCGCGATCTGGTCGACCTTCTCGCGGAGCTGCTGTTCCTCCTGGTCGAGGAACTGCTCGAGCTGGTCGGGGCTGTCGAGGCTAATCTGCGTGTCGACGTCGGCCTCCTCGACTTCGACGGGGTCGTTCAGCAGGAGGACGTTCGCGTCGTCGACCGCCGTGGGCATCTCGTCGTTGACGGGGTCTTTGTCGATGACGGCCCCTTTGAGGAGTTCGGACTCGCCGACGCCGCGACCGGTCTGGGTCTCGATTTCGACGAATTCGAGGTCGACGATGTGACTGCCGTCGTCGGCTTCGACGGTGACCTGCTGGACCGCGTCGACGATGAGGTCGGCGAGCAGTTCCTTGTTGCTCTCGGCCCCCTTGCCGGTCATCGACGTCTCGGCCACCTTCTTCAGGAGCTCTTCGTCGTCGGGGGCGACGCGCTCGGCGATGTCGTCGACCTCGTTCCGTGCCTGTTCGGAGGCGAGGTGGAAGCCCTTGATGATGGCCGTCGGGTGGATGTCCTGTTCGAGGAGGTCCTCGGCGTTCTTGAGGAGTTCACCCGCGATCGCGACGGCGGTCGTCGTACCGTCGCCGGCCTCGTCCTCCTGGGTCTCGGCGACCTCGACGATCATCTCCGCCGTCGGGTTGTCGATGTCCATCTCCTGGAGGATGGTGACGCCGTCGTTCGTGACGGTGACGTCGCCCATCGAATCGACGAGCATCTTGTCCATCCCCTTCGGCCCGAGCGTCGACCGTACCGCGTCCGCGACGGCGCGGGCCGCTGAGATGTTGTGCTCCTGTGCGTCTTTGTCCTTCATGCGCTGGGAGTCCTCACCGAGAATTATCATCGGCTGACCCTGCATTCGCTGACTCATGGTTCAGAGGAAAGATTGTCTACGGTTCTATATAAACGTTCGGCTTCCGTCGTGCGAGGATGCCCAGTCCGGACGGCCGTCCCACCCGGAGAAACCGACGGATAGCGGTGATTCGAATCGGGGACCGCCGCGGCTGTCTCGAACCGTCGGTGGCGTGACCGTACCGTCGCTCGTCCGTTCTTTAAGCTTGTTCCGCGACCGGTTCCTTCCAGTGGACGGTCACGGTGCCGACGGCGAAGGAGTCCACGGAGTCGCGGTCGCGGCGAAGTTGGAGCGTGTTGGTCCCCTCGTGGAGTTCGACGTCGGTGAGGGTGTCGACCCAGTACTGCCACCCCTCGCCGGGAGGCACGGCGAACCCGCCCGACGGGTCGCCGTTGACGACGATTTCGTGACCGTATTCGCCGACGTCGAACGCCTGCAGTCCGACGTAGCCGTCGGTCGCATCGTCCGTCGGGACGGTGAACTCGTAGACGTCCGTCTCGTCGCCGGCGTCGGTCGCCCACTCCAGGTCGAGTCGCTGGCCGTCCGCAGTCAACTGGGCACCGACGTACACGGTCGCGTAGTTCGCGCGGAATCGCACGCCCGGGCGTTTCTTCCCCGGCAGTATAAGTTCGCCGACCCTACTCCTCGGGCGGGACGTCGGCCAAAAATTCGCTCTCCTCGTCGGTCAGATCCGGTAACTCCTCCTCGCCGTCGAGCGTTTCGAGTTCGCGGTCGTACAAGCGCTCCCGCATCTGTGCGCGCTTGTTCTCGCCTTTCTTCTCTCGCCCCGATTTCGTGTCAGGCATTGTCACGCATAGAAGGGGGCCGGTAGCATCAATCTTTCTCCCGTTCTCGGCGAGCGGAATGCACGCTTCCCTCGCACGGGAACCATAACCAAAATTTAATATCTTTGAAATCAGACAGGATGACGACGCATGACAATACTTGCCGCAGTAGACGGGGGCGAGGGGAGCAAGAACGTGGTTCAGCGCGGCCACGAACTGGCGACTGCGTTCGACGAGGAACTGGTGGTACTTCACGTCGAACCGGAGACGGAGTCGGTGGAGGCGGCCGAATCGGTCGCCTCGGACGCGGTACGGACGGCACTCGACGACCGAGAGGGCGTCACCGCCGTGGGGTCACTCGGCGACCCGTCGGCGCGCATCCTCCGGGAGGCCGAAGAGCGCGACGCCCACTATCTCGTCCTCGGTCCGCGAAAGCGAACGCCCGTCGGCAAAGCGCTCATGGGGAGCGTCGCGCAACTCGTCGTACTGAACGCCGACCGACCGGTCGTCCTCGCCGACTGACGCCGGTGTCGCGTTCGCGTCGCATCGTCGCCGACGGAGCGACTCTCCGTCGGTAGCATCACTCGGCGAGTGCCGACGCCGGCATCGACGGGACGGAGATTCGACCCCGGGAAGACGGTCGCTCACTTCGTTCGCGCTGCGACGTCCCTGCTCAAATCCCTGGTTGGCGGTCCGGACGTCGGGACGGTGCGGAGCGATGAGACGCGAGGCTGGGGGTGAGGTAGAGAAGCGCCGGGACAGGGATTTGAACCCGATGGCGAACCTCACTCCGTTCGGTTCGCGTGGTTCAAATCCCCATCGGTACCGTTCGCAGACGCTCCCCCACGTGGCTCGGCGACGAGACGCCTCGCTGGCGGGGAGACGTCAGAGAAACGCCGGGACAGGGATTTGAACCCTGGATCCCGTGAGGGAACACGCTTTCCAGGCGTGCGCCTTACCACTCGGCCATCCCGGCCCGGTCAGTGCTACCTCGCTCCGACTGTTAAGTCCTTCCTTTCAGATGCAGGCGGTGCTCTATCGCGTAGGTCACGCCGGCGACGCCGACGCCGACGCCGAGGGCGAGGGCGACGAGGGTCGCCGGGGCGAATCCGAGCGGGGCGACCAGTAGCTGGTAGCCCTGGGCCGCCACGAGGACGGTGAGCGCACCGACCGCTCCCCAGAGGAGGCTGGATTTGCGTCGGGGAGTCACTCCTCGACGGAGGCGACCGCTTCGATTTCGACGCCGACGCCTTTCGGGAGATTCGCCACCTCGACGGCGCTCCGGGCGGGTGGCTCCGTCTCGAAGTACGTCGCGTACGTCTCGTTCATCTCGTCGAAGTCGTCGATGTCGTCGAGGAAGACGGTCACTTTCATCACGTCCGACGCGTCGGCGTCCTCGGCGTCGAGGATGGCCATCACGTTGTCGAGTGCTTGCTCGGTCTGGGTGGCGACGTCGGCGTCGGCGAGGAGGTCGCCGTCCGGCGTCAGCGGAATCTGTCCGGCCGTGAAGAGGAGCGACCCGTTCGTCGTCGCCTGACTGTACGCGCCGACCGCCGCCGGTGCGTCGTCCGTGCTGATGGTTCGCTTCATAGCCGAGGCGTCTGTGGCCGGCCGCTTAATGGTTCGCGTGTCGGGACGGGATGCCGACGCCCATCTCGTAGCCGTTGACGATTTCGACGTCGTACCCCTCGGCGCGCAGGGCGGCGAGCAGTTCCTCGACGTGGTCCGGGCCGCGCGTCTCGACTTCGAGTTCCACCCGGGCGTCGTTCATCGCCACGTCGCGCGAGGTCCGGTCGTGGTGGAAGGCGGTGATGTTCGCGCGGTGTTCGGCGATTATCTCCCCGAGGTCGACCAGCGCACCGGGCTGGTCTTTGAGGATGGTCTGGAAGCGGAGGTAGCGCCCGGTCGCGACCAGACCGCGCATGACGACGGTCGTCAGCGTGTTCAGGTCGATGTTGCCGCCACAGCAGGCGGGGACGACGACTTCCCCCTCGTCGTAGTCGAACGCCTCCGAGAGGACGGCCGCGATGGAGATGGCTCCCGCGCCTTCCGCGAGGGCCTTGTGTCGTTCGAGCAGGTAGGTCAGCGCGACGGCGATCTCCTCGTCCGTCACCGTCACCACCTCGTCGACGCGCGCTTCGATGACCTCGAACGTCAGGTCGCCGACGCGGCGGGTGGCGATGCCGTCGGCGATGGTGTCGACGCTCTCGCGTTCGTATATCGACCCCTGCTGGAGCGACTCGACGACGCTCGACGCGCCCTCGGCCTGCACGCCGACGACGCGGACGTCCGGGTTCTTCTCCTTCAGCGCCGTGGCGATGCCGGCGATGAGGCCACCGCCGCCGATGGGGACGACGACGGTTTCGACGTTCGGACAGTCCTCGATGATTTCCAGACCGATGGTCCCCTGGCCGGCCATCACCACCGGGTCGTCGAAGGCGTGGACGTAGGTGCGCCCCTCCTCGTCTTCGAGTTCGTGGGCGTGTGCCTGTGCCTCGCTGTAGTCGGCCCCGTGAAGGACGACTTCGCCGCCGTAGCGCTCGGTCGCTTTCACCTTCGAGACGGGGGCGTGTTCCGGCATCACGATTTTCGAGTCGACGCCCGCACGCGTCGCCGCCAGCGCGACGCCCTGGGCGTGGTTGCCGGCGCTCGCCGTCACCACGCCCGCGGCCTGCTGTTCGTCCGAGAGCGTCGCGATGCGGTTCATCGCGCCGCGGATCTTGAACGCGCCGGTTCGCTGGAAGTTCTCCAGTTTGAGATTGACCTCCGCACCGGTCATCTCCGAAAACGAGTGAGAGTACTCGAGCGGCGTGTGCCGCGCGACCTCCATGACTCGCGGGCGTGCGTCGAGTACGTCCGATAGGGACAGCATAGCGGCCCCTTTCCGGCCGACGTGGTTAACGGTTTATCTCCTGCAGTCGCGTCTGTCGGTCGCGGCGACGAGCGTTCACGAAATCGGCCGCACGGTCACGTCGTGGTCGGTGACGTAGCGTTCGACGCGCGCCGCCAGCGACCCGTCGCCCGGCCAGGAGACGGGTTCACGCACGTCGAGCGCGTCCGGGTCGCCGACGTAGACGGCGACGGCGTCGTCGCCGGCGCGCGGGACCGAGACGCGGACGGAGCGGCTCTGGTCGACGCCCTCGTAGGCGTCGAGTCGGTCGACCTCGGCCGTTCGGAGGAGGCGACCCCCCGTCTCGCCGCCGGGAGCGAGCGTCGGATACCGCCCCTCGACCGGATGGAGGCCGTCGAGGACGGCCCCGCCGACGAAGGCGAACGAATCGACGACGCTCGCGACCCGTTCGGGTTCGGTCAGCGTCCCGTAGACGAAACAGTCCATACGTCCGGGAGGGGCCGCGCGGAGTTCGGCCTTTCGGCGTTACCGGTCGTCGAGCGGGACGAACGTCCGGTCTTCGGGACCGGTGTACCGGGCGCGCGGGCGGATGAGGCGGTTGTCCTCGTACTGTTCGAGGACGTGGGCAATCCACCCGCCGACGCGACTCATCGCGAAGATCGGGGTGTAGATGTCGACCGGGATGCCCATCTGGTAGTACATCGACGCCGAGTAGAAGTCGACGTTCGGCGCGATGCCTTTCTCCTCTTTCATGTACTCCTCGATGGCGACGGAGTACTCGTACCACTTGCGGTCGCCCGACGCCTCGCCGAGTTCCTCGGAGTAGTCGGCGAGAATCTTCGCGCGGGGGTCCTTGACGTTGTAGACGCGGTGGCCGAAGCCGGCGATTCGACGGTCGTTTTCGAGGGCGTCAATCACCCACTGGACCGGTTCCTTCTCGCTCTCGGCGATTTCCTGGAGCATCCGCATGACGTTCTGGTTGGCCCCGCCGTGGAGCGCCCCCGAGAGCGTGCCGACGGCGCTCGTGACCGCGCTGTGGAGGTCGGCGAGCGTCGACGCCGTCACCATCGCGGAGAACGTCGAGGCGTTGATGCCGTGGTCGGCGTGGAGGACGAGCGCCGTGTCGAAGGTCTCGGCGGTCACTTCGTCGGGCACCTCGCCGTTGAGCATGTAGAGGAAGTTCTCGGCGTGGCCGAGGTCCTCGCGCGGCGCGACCGGTTCGTCGCCGTGTCGGAGTCGGTCGTAGGCCGCGAGCGCCGTCGGAATCTTCGCGGTGATGCGACAGCCCTTCGCCACGTTGGCGTCGCGGGCCTGCGGGTCGGCGTCGGTGTCCGAGTCGTACGCCGAGAGCGACGAGACGACGGTGCGGACCACCGCCATCGGGTCCTCCTCCTGGTCGGCGAGTTCGCGCACGACGTCGTAGACGCCGGCGTCGAGTTCGCGCTCGCCCGCCATCCGCTCGGTGAACGTCGTGAGTTCCTCGCGCGTCGGTAGTTCACCGTGCCAGAGGAGGTACAGCACCTCTTCGTAACTCGCCTGACGAGCGAGGTCCTCGATGGCGTAGCCTCGGTAGATGAGCCGTCCTTCGTCGCCGTCGATATAGCTCAGGTCGGATTCGGCGACTAGCACGCCCTCTAATCCCCGCTTTAGCTCGTCTGACATATACGTCAGCTACCTTTCCATCTCAAAAAAGCGTTATCGTTTGTCCCACGAGGTGTCACTACCGGCCCATTTTATGCGACTGGGGAACGAGCCCCGGTACTCATTTGTGTACCGGGGCCGGTGCCCGAAGTATGGACCCCGGAGACGTCGAGTACGAGCCGGTCAGCGTCAAGGAGGTGTTGGCGGAGATGAAAGACACCGCGGAGCTCCTCATCGACCTCTCGTACTCGGCGGTGTTACACGGGAGCGACGAGGTCGCCGCCGAGGTGCTCGAACTCGAAGAGCGGATGGACGTCCTCCAGTTGCAGGCCCGGATGAGCCTGCTGATGGCCGCACGGAACCCGGAGGACGCCGAGGAACTCGCCCCCGTCCTCGGCGTCGTCGGGGCCGCAGAGAAGATCAGCGACGCCGCCGGCGACATCGCCAAGGTCGTCCTCGAAGACATCGGCATTCCCGAGGAGATGCGCACCGCCATCCCCGAGGCCGTCGAAGCCGTCGTCCGCGCGGAGGTGGCGGCCGATTCGCGTCTCGCCGGCCGGACGCTCGGCGACGTCAACCTCGAAACCGAGACGGGCGTGCGCGTCATCGCCATCCGTCGGCAGGGCGAGTGGATACCGAATCCCGACAGGGAGACGACGCTCGAACGCGGTGACGTGACGCTCCTCCGCGGGACGCGCGACGCGCTCCCGCCGGTGTACGAGTCGGTCGCCGGCGAGACGTACGAACCGCCCGAGACGGTCGAACCCACCATCGAGGACCTGGAACGCGCCGTCGACTCCATCGTCCTGATGAAGAACATGAGCGAACTCGCCGTCGACCTGGCTTACGGGTCGGTGCTGTTCGACAGCGAGGGCGTCGCCGAGGAGGTGTCGGAACTCGAAGCCGAGGTCGACGCGCTCAAGTCCCGCTTCGAGGCGTGGGTGCTCCGCGCGGCCACCCGCGTCGAGGACCCCATCTCGCTCCGGGGGCTGGTCCACCTCGCCAGCGCCACCGAAGTCATCTCGGACGCCGCCCTCGAAATCAGCGAGGGCGTCCTGCGCGGCCTCGACACCCACCCCGTCGTCGCCGCCGCCGTCGAGGAGTCGGACGAGGTCATCGTCCGCCTCGCCATCGGCGACGGGAGCACCCTCGCGGACGCGACGCTGGGCGAACTCAGGGTGAAGACCGAAACGGGGATGCGCGTCATCGCCGTCCGGCGCGGCGGCGGCGACTGGGTGCTCTCTCCGGGCCCCGAGACGGAACTCCACGCCGGGGACGTCATCGTCGCCAAGGGGACGCGGACGGGGGCGGACCGACTCCGGTCGCTCACGGGCGACGGGCGGGCATAGCGCCGTTCTCCGGCCTAGAGCCGTTTCGCCAGTCGATACGCCGACCCGAGGGTCAACAGCGTCGCCACGAGCAACGCCGTCGTCGACGCGAGGACGAACGCGAGGACGAGGAAGTAGCCCTCGGGGCCGAACACCGGATACTCGCGCGTCCCGCGGAACGGCCCGAGTACCTCGAAGATTCGAGCGAGGTAGAGCAGCACGCCGAAACAGACGCCGACGGCGACGCCCGCCGTCGCGTTCCGGCGGACGGACAGGGCCCGGACGAGACCCGCGACGGGCAACCGGTCGGACGACTCGTCGCTCACGTCCGACCGAACGACGCACAGCACCAAATCCCCGTCGTTTCCGACGTCTTTCGTACGGCAGACATTGACAAACAAATTTCAAAAAGATTTATTTTCTCTGCAGTCATACATCGAACTCCCGCGAGAGTTACGGGGATGCATCGAACGACTCGACCCGAACCGGTCGGATACGGCCGAGACGGGCGAGTTAGGGGCCACAACCGAAGCACCCATCACACGGTGGAGAGGTCGACGCTCCGAAGGAGAACCGAACCGACCCGGCGTCCGACCGCCATGGCGGTCGGAGGCGAAGGCGAAAACCGGAGCACGCGCGAGCGGACTTCGGGAGTACGGCGCACACGACGGCGACAAACGCTGGTGGGAATCCAGCTAAAGCCGGACGTTCACACCGGCAAGGCCGGTGCGAGGCCGGCTACAGTCGCCGGCGTGGCGTCGAGCCGTGTGGGTCGGGGACAACGTCTCCCGTTCGAGTCCTAACCGGGACGCTCGCGGTCCCTCGAATCGACAGTCTCTTTCGCTGCTCGCGTCACGCAATCGACCGTGAAGTGGCTACGCAGCGGCCTCCGGCGCGACGTCTGTGCCGCCGTCTACGCCACCGACGAGCCAGCAGTGCAAGACGACGCTCGAAGCCCACTACGACGACCGCCTCGAACCGCGGCAGTTCTACGGCGCACTCGACGCCCTCGAAGCGGCCGGCTTTCTCGACGCGACCGCGGAGGGCGTCCACGACCGGTACGAACTCACCGACGCGGGCGAGCGGGCCTTGCTCGTCCACCACGAGTGGCTGACCGATTGCCTCGGCGACAGCAGCGTTTGATAGTGATTACTGTATGTCATTACCGGTGGTTCGCCGAGACGGTTCAGCGAACCACCGGTAAACAGTTACAGTAATCACTATGAAGCGGTTGGCACACCTGCTCGCGAGACTGCGTGCGAGCGGAGGTGCGACGACGTTCAGACGTACGCCTCGAACTCCTCCCCGAAGGCGAGAAAGAGCCCCGTCCCGACGAGGCCGACGACGGTGGCCGTCCCGAACGCGACTTCCGGTGACGCCGCGTAGAGCCATCCGCCGACGGCGGCGCTCGGGACGACGACGGCGTTGCGCACGAGGTAGTACGTCCCGACGACGCGCCCGCCGGCGTTCGCCTCCGCGGGGCCGACGATGAGCGCCTTGTGTGCCGGCAGGCCCGCAAAGCGGAGCCCCGAGAACCCAAAGAGCAGGGCGAGGACGGCAGCGTCGGCGGGAGCGAAGACGAGGAGGGCGGGGAAGACGGCGTAGACGGCGAAGCCGAGCGCGACGACCGGTTTCAGCCCGACGCGGCGAGCGAGTTTCGCCGTCGGCACCATCACCACGAGAGCGACGGCCATCTCGACGGCGAGGAGGACGCCGAAGTAGGCGTCGGGGCCGAGTCGCCCGACGACCGGAAGCGTCACACCGACGCGGCGGTACTCGGTGACGACGATGACGAAGAAGACGTAGACCATGCCGTTGGCGAAGCGGACGAGCGTGTCGCCCAGGAGCAGCGGTCGGAGCGGGTCGGGCATCCGGCGCAGGTCGTCGACGATGGACGCGACGCCAGCGAACGATTTGCCGATGCTGTCCTCGCTCGCGTCGTAGAGGCGGTGCTGAGCGACGGTGGCGAGGAGGCCGAACGCGGCGGCGACGAGCAGCACGTACCGGAACCCGACCTCGAAGGCGAACCGGGCGAGCAACGCCGCGGCGAGCAGCGGCCCGAGGAGGAAGGCGGTCCGGCGGAACGTCTCGGTGCTGGCGAACCCGGTGGCCAGTCGCTCGCGCTCGACGCTCTGTTTGACCACTGCGAACGTCGCTCCGAGGCCGAACGACTTCCACGCCTGGGCGAGGAGGAGGCCGCCGAAGACGACGAGGACGGCGGCGTTCGTCGGTCCGAGGGAGACGTCGGCGAGCGGGCCGGCCGCGTACCAGATGAGGAAGCCGAGCGTCGACGCGAACCCGAACAGCGTCAGCGCCGTCCGCGATCCGATGCGGTCGGAGAGCGCCCCGCCGGGGTAGGGGAAGACGGCGCTGACGAGGTTGCCGAAACTGCCGTAGAGGCCGATTGCGAGGCTCCCCGCTCCGAGGACGCTCAGGTACCGCGGCATGTACCGCCCCGTCATCTGGAACCCGAGGCTGAACGCGAACATGGCCAGCGAGAGGACCAGCACGTCGCCGTCGAGCGCGAACAGCCGTCGAAACGTGGAGAGTGCTCCGGGGTCGCCGCCCCCGGCCTCGTCGCTCATATCCGTCGATTCGCGGGAGCGTGCATAAACGATGGGTCGGTGCAGTCCGGACCGCTCCCGTGAGATACCGAGCCGTGCCCCGGCGGACCGAACTCCTAAAGGGGGGTGCGGTCCTGTCTCGGACAATGACGACGGTCGGAACCGCGAACGCACCGCCCGGGTCGGTGGATACGGGCAGAATCGAGGTGGGGGAAACGCGCGACGGGAGTACGTTCGGCCTCCCCGTCGCCGTCATCAACGGGGCCGAGAGCGGGGACACGCTCTACCTGCAGGCGGCGAGCGACGGCGACGAACTCAACGGCGTCGGCGTCGTCCAGCGGGTCGTCCCGGAGCTGAATCCGGCGGACCTCTCGGGGACCGTCGTCGCCGTCGGCATCGTCAACCACCACGGCTTCCAGGTGGCCGAACACCGCAACCCCATCGACGACACGAAAATAAACCGGACCTACCCCGGCGCGACCAACGGGACGTCCAGCGAGCGCATCGCGGCCGCGACCTACGACGTCGCCGAAGACGCCGACGTCGTCCTCGACCTCCACCAGGGGTCGACGAGCCGGATGCTCGACGAGGTGCGCGTCCGGTGTGGCCGCCACCACCGACTCTACGACGACTGCCTCGAACTCGCCAAGACGTTCGGCTGTGGCCACATCTTCGACCAGAAGGGGCCGGACGGCCAACTCGCCCGCGTCGCTCCCGACGACGGCATCGTCGCCGTCGACCCCGAACTCGGCGGCGCGGTCGGCTGGGACGAACGGAGCATCCGGAAGGGCGTCGACGGCGTCTTCAACGTCCTCCGGGGCTACGGCTTCCTCGACGGCGACGTCGACCCCGACCCCCAGACCCGCGCCAAGGGTTTCGACCAGTACGGCAGCCCCGTCGGCGGGCTGGTTCGCTTCGAACACGAACTCGGCGACCGGGTGAGCGCCGGCGAGACGCTGTTCGAGGTCACCGACGTCTTCGGGACGCTGAAGAGTCGCATCGCCGCCGACAACGACGGCGTCTTCTGGCGGGCGCGCCGCCTCCCGCAGGTCGCGACGGGGGAGTACGTCTGCTCGGTCGGCACCAACGTCGACACGTACTAACGCCCCGACGTCGACACGTATCCACATGCCCGCGACGCTTCGCTGTTCCGTCTGTGGCGAGGAGTACGCCGACCGCTGGCGGTGTCCCTGCGGCGGCCCGCTAGACTACGCCGACCCGCCGCGTCCGGACGGTCCCGCGCCCGCGTTCGCGGCGCTCGACGCTCGGCGCGGCCTCTGGGCGTTCGACGAGTTCCTGCCGATGGCGGCGCACGCGACCCTCGGCGAGGGCTGGACGCCCCTCGTCGACGCCCCCGCGTGGGACGCGGCGTTCAAACTGGAGTACGTCTCCCCGACGGGGAGTTTCAAGGACCGCGGCGCGGCGACGGTCGTCTCCCGGGCCGCCGAGTGCGGCGTCGACCGGGTCGTCGACGACTCCTCGGGCAACGCCGGCGCGGCCATCGCCACCTACGCCGCCCGCGCCGGCATCGACGCGGACGTCTACGTCCCGGCGTCGGTCAAGGCGTCCAAACTGCGGGCCATCGAACGAACCGGCGCGACGCCCGTCCGCGTCGAGGGGAGTCGAGCGGACGTCACCGACGCCTGCGTGCGCGCCGTCGAGGCCGGCGAGGGGTGGTACGCGAGTCACGCCTGGAACCCGGCCTTCTTCGCGGGGACGGCCACGTTCGCCTACGAGGTGGCCGCCCAGCGCGACTGGTCGGTGCCCGACGCGGTCGTGACGCCCCTCGGCCACGGAACGCTCTTTCTCGGGGCCTACCGCGGGTTCCGGGCGCTTTACGACGCCGGGTGGACCGACCGGCTGCCGCGACTGCTCGGCGCACAGGCCGCCGGCTACGCCCCAATCGCCGCCGAACTCCACGGCGACGAGGGCGAGACGACCAACGACGTCGCCGACGGCATCCAGATACGCGACCCGGTGCGAAAGCGCGCGATACTCGACGCCGTCGCGGCGAGTTCGGGCGACGCCATCGCCCTCCCGGCGGACGCCGTCGAACGCGAACGCGACGCGCTCCACCGGCAAGGGTTCTACGTCGAACCGACGTCCGCGGTCGCGCCGGCCGCACTCCGCGCCTACCGCGACCGGGGCGTCCTCGACGCCGACGACGACGTGGTCGTCCCCCTGACCGGGAGCGGCCTGAAGACCTAGCGCCGCGAGACGACGCTCACGTACGACCCCTGCTCGGCGGTAATCCACGCCGTCAGCCGCTCCCCCTCGGTGGCTTCGGCCGGATACACCGTACACCGGTCGGGTTCGTCGTCCGCGACTTCGACGACGTACCGGACGTCGAAGGTCGGCCACTCCGAGAGCGACTCGTCGACGACCTGTACCCCGTCCGCGCCGACTGCCCGTTCGTTCGGACGCTCCTGTCCCATGGCACTCCGTGCCACTCCCATCGCCTTTAGTATGAGCCGATTAGCGCCTCGAAACCGGGGCCATACTTCGCTTATCGGCCGATTAACTCGGCGCAAGTGAAGCTTACCCTCAGCGTTCGGGATGTGTCGGCGCGTCGAATCCGCCACGCACCAGCGGTTTGGCGATGTGGCGACGCGCACAGGGGGGGACTTCGTACCAGCCTCGTTCGAGGTCGCGAGCGAGGGGGGCCGTCGCGCGCTCGGCCGCCGTCGTCCCGCAGTCCCGGCAGCGATACCCCTGGTCGCGCCCCGCGCTCTCCATCGAGCGGTCACAGTCGGGACAGGTCGGCACGACCCGTTCGGTCTCAACCAGGTCCCGGACCGCGAACTTCTCGAGTTTGAGCGTCCCTCGCCCGACCTCGCCACAGACGGTCACCCGGTCGCCGGGACGGAGCGCCCGCACCCGGTCGCGGAAGCGCTTGGTCGGTTCGAAGGCGACGCAGGGAAGTTCCTCCTCCCCGTCGCGGAGCGTGACGAAGACGTGGCCGCCGGCCCGCGTCTCGGGTGCCGAGGCGACGACGCCGTCGACCCGGTAGGCCCGGCCGTCGCGAACGGAGTCCAAGGCCGCCGACCGGAGGTGGGCGTCCGTCCCCTGGTTCGTCAGGAAGGTGGCTTCGCGCTCGACCGGTTCGCTCTCGATGGCGGCCGCCACCTCGCGGACGGCGTCGGCGTCGTCGCCGCGGATGCCGTAGAGAATCGGCCCCGGCGCGTTCGGGACGCAGACCGCCTCGCCCTCCACGCCGTCGACGGTGTCCCAGGCGGCCGGGTAGGCGTCGTCGGCCGCGTCGAAGACGGAGTCCGCGTCGACGTCGCGAGGGGTCCCACAGCGGTCGAACTCGCGGTAGCAGATGTGTTCGTACGTCCAGTCGTCGAACGCGCGGCGCGCGCCGACGGCCGCGAGCGCGCCGATGCGGCCACGGCCTTCCTTCCAGCCACGGTGTCGGTAGCCGGCCGCGTCCGCGAGGGCGACGGCGTCGTCGATGGCGTGTCGCTCGCGGAGCGACCGCCGAGCGAAGTCGGCCACCGCGTCGGGCACCGACGCGGCGTCGCCCGCCGCGACGACGACGCCCGGACTCGTCCGGTCGTCGGCCGTCTCGGCCAGCGATTCGAGTTCCGCGCAGGCGAGGTCGAAAGCGTCGGCCGCCGACAGGTCGGTTTCGAGCGCGAGGGCGGCGTTCCCGCGCGTCTTGTACTCGACGGACGGGTTGAGGCGGACGAGCAACCGCCGGTCGACCCGCCCGCCCGCCGCCTCGATGGCGTCGGCGACTCGCGTC
Organism: Haloferacaceae archaeon; assembly: GCA_042216495.1. Taxonomy (GTDB): domain Archaea; phylum Halobacteriota; class Halobacteria; order Halobacteriales; family Haloferacaceae; genus Salinirarus. Next base: position 2,383 of record JBDGTU010000031.1, on the reverse strand, counting down.
GCGAGGTAGGTCGTACACATCCCGCGCTCGCGGGAATCGGTGTCGTCGAGACCGACGAGCGTCATGGTTCCCGTCGGTCCGCCGGGGAGTAACGCCTTTCGAGTTCGCTCGCTCGTCGCCTCCTCACGTCTCCCCGTCACTACCGGCGTGGACGCCGCCGCTCCCGCCGGGACGCCCAGTCGACATATAAAAATGGCTGGCTGCCGGAGGTCCCCGCGATGGAGACCGAGTACGGGACAGAAATGAGCGACGCCGAAATCGAGGCGTACCTGCAAGAGCAGGGCCACGGCGTCCTCTCGCTCTCGCGGGACGGCACCGCCTACGGCATCCCGATGTCGTTCGGCTACGACCCGGCGGACCGCCGGTGCGTTCTCCAGTTCGTCTCCGCCCCGGAGAGCGACAAGGAGGCGTTCCTGGCCGAGACGGCGACGGCGACGCTGACCGTCTACGACTGGGCGACGCCGGACGAGTGGCGGAGCGTCGTCGTCTCGGGACCGGTCGAATCGCTCCCGGAAGACGACCTCGTGGAGGCGGCAACCGTCTTCTCGGAGACGGGTGCGGCCGTCGGGTTGACCGTCTTCGACCGGCCGCTCGCCGAGCTCGCGACGAACTGGTATCAGCTCCGGGTCGCCGAGGTGTCGGGACGCAAGGCCCGTCCCCCCGACTGACCGGCGTCGGGTCGTCGAATCGGGAGACGGCAGGTTTGCGCCGACACAACCTATATATGTGCCGAATCGCTTATCTTCCCGTATGTCACGGTCCGCACTGGTCGGAAACGTCACTGCGATGCTGGAGGACGCGGGATTCGTGGTGAGCGACCGGTGTGCCATCCGTCCCAAGAGCTTCGATTTGGCCGCCCGGCGGGGTGAGGACCTCCTCCTGGTGAAGATTCTCGCGAACATCGACGCGCTGGACGGGGCGACCGGCGCGGAGATGCGCCGCCTCGGCTCGTATCTCGACGCGACGCCGATGGTCATCGGCCTGCGAACGCGGGACGAGGACCTCGACCCCGGCGTGGTCTACTTCCGTCACGGCGTGCCGGTCATCAACCCCGACACCGCACTCGACCTGTTCGTCGAGGGCGTCCCGCCGCTCATCTACGCCGCCCCCGGCGGCCTGTACGTCAACATCGACGGCGACCTGCTGGCCGACGAACGGCAGGACCAGGGGATGAGTCTGGGACAACTCGCCACGGAACTCGGCGTCTCCCGGCGCACCGTCTCGAAGTACGAGGACGGCATGAACGCAAGCATCGACGTCGCCATCCAGCTCGAGGAGCTGTTCGACCAGCCGTTCAGCAACCCCGTCGACGTCCTCGACGGTGCCGACGAGGTGCGCGAGGCGGAACCGACGCCCGACGCCCCCGACTTCGACCCGGACGACGACCACGTGCTGGCCGTCCTCGCCCGGGTCGGCTTCACCGTCCACCCCACCTCGCGCGCGCCGTTCAAGGCCGTCAGCGAGGACAGCGACCAGCACTCGGGCAACATCCTCACCGGTCACTCGGCGTTCACGCGAAGCGCCGAAAAGCGGGCGCGCATCATGTCCTCGCTCGGCGAGGTAACCCGGACGCGCTCCGTCTACTTCACCGAGGAGCGGGCGAAGCGCGACTCGGTCGACGGGACCGCCCTCGTCAGCGCCGAGGAACTCGCCGACCTCGACGACCCCGACGAGATTCGCGACCTCCTTCGCGACCGCGCCCACGAACCCGCCGAGAGCTAACGTCAGGCCCCGTAGGTCTCTTCGAGGTAGGCCACGATGTCGTCGCTCTCGGGCATCCCGTCGACGTCGTGGTCCTCGTCGACGATGACGGGGACGCCCGCCTGGCCGCTGAGTGCTTTCACTTCCGTCCGTTCGTCGTGTGCGCGGGGCACCTCGTGCGTTTCGTAGTCGACGCCGAGTTCGTCGAGTTTGCTTCGGACCTTGGCACAGTACGGACAGCCCGGAAGCTGGTATAGCTGGAGTGTCGCCATCGAATCAGGGTAGTCGCCGGAGCGTAAAGAGGGCGACGGATGTGTGTGTCGGCGTCGCCAGTGGGCGAGTGCGACGCGGGTCGCGGTACGGCGGAGTCAGCGGCCGGCCCCGTGGGACCTCAGGCCAGCGTCCGCGTCCGCACGACGTAGTAGAGGACGAACGCGCCCGCGAGAACCCACTGGCCGACGCTGACGTCGGCCCACTCGCCGCGGGCCGCCTTGACGACGGGGTAGGAGATGATGCCCGCGGCGATGCCGTAGGCGATGGAGTAAGTAAAGGGCATCACGAGGATGGTCATCCCGGCGGGGATGGCGTAGGTGACGTCGTCCCACGCCACCTCGACGACGTTCCGGAGCATCACGACGCCGATGACCACCAGCGCGATGTGGGAGGCGTACAGCGGGATGGC
>JBDGTU010000035.1:0-24005 GCA_042216495.1 Haloferacaceae archaeon | reverse complement strand
ACCTCAAGGACGTGATGTACAGCATCGAGGACTACGACGGCGGCATCGTCGCCACCACGTTCTCGAGCCACATCGCCCGCGTCTCCAGCCTCGTCGAGTTCGCGAAGGACATCGGCCGCCAGCCCGTCCTGCTCGGTCGGTCGATGGAGAAGTACTCCGGCACTGCCGAGCGCCTGGACTTCGTCGACTTCCCCGAGGACCTCGGGATGTACGGTCACCGCAAGTCGGTCGACCGGACGTTCAAGCGCATCATGAAAGAGGGTAAGGAGAACTACCTCCCCATCGTCACGGGTCACCAGGGCGAACCGCGCGCGATGCTCACCCGGATGGGCCGTGGCGAGACGCCGTACGAACTCGACGACGGCGACAAGGTCCTCTTCTCGGCCCGCGTCATCCCCGAGCCGACCAACGAGGGCCAGCGCTACCAGTCCGAACGGCTGCTCCGGATGCAGGGCGCGCGCATCTACGACGACATCCACGTCTCCGGCCACCTCCGCCAGGAGGGCCACTACCAGATGCTCGACGCCCTCCAGCCCCGGCACGTCATCCCCGCCCACCAGGACATGGCCGGCTTCGCGCCGTACGTCGATCTGGCGGAGGGGCAGGGGTACGCGCTGGGGCGCGACCTGCACGTGACGCGTAACGGTAACATGATTCAACTGGTGGAATGACGTCGGACGCGACGGAACGGCGGGTCCTCGAAACCGTCGAGGAGCGACGCGACCTGGTCAACGAGGCCATCGACGACTATCTCCCGATGGCGGAGCCGAAACGCCTCTACGAGGCGTCGCGCTACCTGCTGGAGGCGGGAGGCAAGCGTCTCCGACCGACGGTTACGTTGCTCGCCGCAGAGGCCGTCACCGACGTCGAACCGCTCTCGGCCGACTACCGCGAGTTCCCCACCGTCACCGGCGAGGTCATCGACGTGATGGCCGCCGCCGTGAGTCTCGAGGTGATTCAGTCGTTCACCCTCATTCACGACGACATCATGGACGACGACGACCTGCGCCGGGGCGTTCCGGCGGTCCACGAGGCCTACGACACCGAGACGGCCATCCTCGCCGGCGACACCCTCTACTCGAAGGCCTTCGAGTTCATGACCCAGACCGGGGCCGACCCGGCGAACGGGCTGGAGTCGACCCGGCGACTCGCGACGACGTGTACCCGCATCTGCGAGGGCCAGGCGCTCGACGTCTGCTTCGAACGCCGGACGGAGGTGCTCCCCGAGGAGTACCTCGAGATGGTCGAGTCGAAGACGGCCGTCCTCTACGGCGCGTCCGCCGCGATTCCGGCCGTCCTCGTCGACGCCGACGACGACGTGGTCGACGCGCTCTATCGCTACGGCATCGAGTCCGGGAGCGCCTTCCAGATTCAGGACGACGTCCTCGATTTGACCGTCCCGAGCGAGCAACTCGGCAAGCAGCGCGGGTCGGACCTCGTCGAGGACAAGGAGACGCTCATCACGCTCCACGCCCGCCAGCAGGGCGTCGACGTCGACGGCCTTCTGGACGCCGACGACCCCGAGGAAGTCACCGAAGAGGCCATCGAGGCGGCCGTCGCCGAACTCGACGCCGCCGGCAGCATCGACTACGCCCGCGAGAAGGCGAAGTCGCTGGTCGAACGCGGCCAGGAGCGGCTAGCGATTCTCCCGGACAACGAGGCCCGCGCCCGACTCGCGGACATCGCGCAGTACCTCATCACGCGCGGATACTGACCGCGTAACGCGGTGGCGAACTCCCTCGTTGCGCGGACCCGAACGTTTCCGCGTCGGTTCGCGTGCCGCTCTCGCGTCGCAATCCACGCCTGTTTTTAGCGGTCGGCCGGAATAGGGGTACGATGGATTCCGAACTGCGCGAGCAGGTCGAACGCGAGGCGCGAAAGCACGCCCTGTTCAACGCCGTGAAATACGAGAGCGAGGCCGACGTCGGCGCGGTCATGGGGCCGCTGATGGGCGAGAATCCCGACTTTCGCCCCCACGGCGACGAGATACCGGGCGTCGTCGCGCAGGTCGTCGCCGAAGTGAACGACGCCTCGCCGGCGGAACGACGCGAGCAGTTGGCCGAACTCGCGCCGGACCTGCTCGAAGAACTGGAAGCCGCGGACGAGGAGGAGCGACAGGTCCTGCCGGAACTGCCGAACGTCGACGCCTACGACGAGGTGCGGATGCGCGCCGCACCGAACCCCAACGGGCCGTGGCACCTCGGCCACGCCCGGATGCCCGCCGTCATCGGGACGTACAAGGACCTCTACGACGGGTCGTTCGTCGTCCGCTTCGACGACACCGACCCCGAGACGAAGCGCCCCGACCTCGACGCCTACGACGCCATCCTCGACGCCATCGACTACCTCGGCTTCGCTCCCGACGACGTCCTCCGCGCGAGCGACCGCCTCGAAACCTACTACGACCACGCTCGGCGGCTCGTCGAACTCGGGGGAGCCTACACCTGCTCCTGTCCGGGCGAGGCCTTCTCGGAGAAGAAGAACGCGGGCGAACCCTGTCCCCACCGCGGGAAGGACCCCGAGACGACGATGGCGGAGTTCGAGGCCATGGTCGACGGCGACTACGACGCCGGCGAGATGGTCCTCCGGGTGAGGACCGACATCACGCACAAGAACCCCGCCCTGCGCGACTGGGTCGCGTTCCGCATCATCGACACGCCCCACCCGCGTCCCGAGGCGGCCGACTACCGGTGCTGGCCCATGCTCGACTTCCAGTCCGGCGTCGACGACCACCTCACGGGCGTCACCCACATCATCCGCGGCATCGACTTACAGGACTCGGCGAAGCGCCAGCGGTTCGTCTACGACTACTTCGACTGGGAGTACCCCGAAGTCGTCCACTGGGGCCACGTCCAGGTCGACGAGTACGACGTGAAACTCTCCACCTCGACCATCAAGGAGCGAATCGAAGGGGGCGAACTCGACGGCTGGGACGACCCGCGCGCGCCGACGCTCGCCAGCCTCCGACGGCGCGGCATCCGCGGCGACGCCATCGTCGACGCGATGGTCGAACTCGGCACCTCCACGAGCAACGTCGAACTCTCGATGAGCAGCATCTACGCCAACAACCGCGACGTCGTCGACGACGAGGCGGACCGCTACTTCTTCGTCCGCGACCCGGTGGAACTCCCCGTCGTCGGCGGCCCGGCGGCCGGGCACCCGCCGCTCCATCCGGACCACGAGGAACGGGGCACCCGCGACGTCCCGGTGCCCGGGGGCGTTCTCGTCGAACCGGACGACGTGCCGCCGAACGGGAAGCGCGTCTGGCTCAAGGGCTACGGCTGTGTGCGCCACACCCGGGACGCTCTCGAATACACCGGCGACGACATCGACGCCGTCCGCGAGGAGGACGTCCCGGTCGTCCACTGGGCTCCGGCGGACGGCGGCGTCTCCCTCCGTCTGCGGACGATGGACGGCGACGTCACGGGCGTCGCCGAACCCGATTTCGCCGCCGCCGCCGTCGACGACGTCGTCCAGTTCGAGCGCGTCGGGTTCGCGCGCGTCGACGCCCACGGCGACGACGAGTCGGTGGCGTACTTCGCGCACAAGTAGCGACCCCGCGTCGGTGGCGAGGCGGTCGCCGTCCGGTCACGATCGTCCGGCGGCGACCCGGAGCCGGAAGCGTGGACCAAAATGGGGATAAATTTATCCTGCGATGGGACCCACCCCGGATATGACCCACGGGAAATCGCATCCCGAGAACGGAGCCATTCCGCACTGGTACACTGCGGGCGAGGACGTCGTCACGCTCACCGACGGCGACGGCGCACGCGTGTACGACGACGAGGGCGACGAGTATCTCGACTTCGTCGCGCAACTCTACTGCGTCAACGCCGGCCACAGCGAGCAACGCATCATCGACGCCATCACCGACCAGGCCCTGCGCATCCCCTACGTCTCGTCCTCGAAGGGCAACGACGCGCGAACGGAACTCGCCGCCCGAATCGGCGAGGTCGCGCCGGGCGACCTCTCGGAGGTGTTTTTCGCCGTCTCCGGGAGCGAGGCCAACGAGACGGCCGTCCAGTTCGCGCGCGAGTACACCGGCGGCCGGAAGGTACTGACCCGCTGGCAATCCTACCACGGCGCGACGTACGGCGCGGCGTCGCTCACCGGCGACCCGACGACGCGAAACGCCATGGAGCGCTACGGCGGGAGCGCCGCCGCCAAGTTCCTCCCGCCGTTGACCTACCGGTCGCCGTTCGACGGCGACACGCCGGAGGAAATCGGGCGGCAGGCGGCAGACCACCTGGAGTACGTCATCCGCAACGAGGGCCCAGACGACGTCGCGGCCGTGATGATGGAACCCGTCGGCGGGTCGAGCGGTGCCTACACCGCGCCGCCGGGCTACTTCGAACGCGTCCGCGAACTCTGTGACGAGTACGGGATCTTGCTCGTCGCCGACGAGGTCATCACGGGCTTCGGCCGGTGTGGCGACTGGTTCGGCATCGGTACCGAAGACGTCGTTCCGGACCTCATCACCTTCGCGAAGGGCGCGACGAGTGCGTACGTCCCCCTCGCGGGCGTCATCGCCCGCCCACGGATGGGCGACTTCCTCCGCGAGGAGGGCCTCGAAATCGGCCAGACGTTCGCCGGCCACCCCCTGGCGTGTGCGGCGGGCGTGGCCGCCCTCGACGTCTACGAGGACGGCCTCGTCGAAAACGCCCGCGAGGTGGGGGCGTACTTCGGCGAGCAGCTCGGTGAACTGGAGTCGTACGACGTCGTCGGCGACGTGCGGGGCCGAGGCCTCCTCTGGGGCGTCGAGTTCACCGACCCCGAGACGGGAGAGCCGTTCCTCCACCCGTGGGTCGAGGACGGCGACAACCCCGTCGACGAGGTCCAAGAGCGGATGCAGGAGAAGGGCGTCCTCGTCGGCGGCGGTCGGCCGAACGTCCAGCTCGTGTTCGCGCCGCCGCTCTGTGTCGACCGGTCAGACGTCGACGAGGCGGTGTCGGCGCTCGACGAGTCGATAGCCGACGTGTTCTACGGCAGCGTGTGACCGGTTCGTACGCCCAATCGCGAAACCGCTGTGCGAGTGGGCGTGCGCGGACTTTCGAACGCGACTAACGGCCAGCGGACGACCGGGTAGCGTCCGCACCCGCCGGTCCGGCGGCATATTTTAATAGCCGGGCTTTCTGGTCACAGCTAGCAATGCCCATCGACCCGAACTTCGAACAGAACCGCGAGAAGGTTGGCGAGGAAGAGGGCGTCGCCGTCTGGGGGCCGGTGGACCCGCCGGAACAGCTCGGTATCCACGGCACGCACGTCGCCGTCGACTTCGACATCTGCCTCGCGGACGGGGCGTGTCTGGAGGACTGTCCCGTCGACGTCTTCGAGTGGGTTGATTCGCCGGACCATCCCGAGAGCGAGATAAAGGCCAACCCGACCCACGAGGACCAGTGTATCGACTGTATGCTCTGTGTCGACGTCTGTCCCGTCGACGCCATCGACGTCGACCCCGGCCGCGCCGGCCGCATCTGAGCGGCCGATTCGCTCGCTCGCAGTTTTCCTCCGCAGTAGCGACGCTCGTCGCGCGTACGCCGTCGATTATCGACGGACGTCGTATCGGCGGCGTACGCGCGTCGATGTAGGCAGAACCGTGATAATAAAAGACTATTACGTTATACTGCCGACGTTTCGGCAGACTCATGGTAGCATTGCACACGGCAGTGTTGACGAAAGGCGTCCCCGACTTCCGCGAGGGGCAGGTCTCCTTCGACGAGGAGGGCCACCTCGAACGGGGGAAGACGCCGACGGTGATGAACCCGAACGACCGCTTCGCGCTCGAAGCGGCGCTGCAGACGCGGGTGCGCCACGGGGGGACGGTCAGCGTGATGAGCATGGGACCGCCGGGCTACAAGGACGTCCTCCGCGAGGCGATGGAGACGGTGTACGCCGACGACCTCTATCTGGTTTCGGACCGCGAGATGGCCGCCGCCGACACCTGGGCCACCGCAATCACGCTGAGCACCGCGCTCGAAAAGGTCGGGGACCTCGACCTCGTAATCGCGGGGTTCAAGACGGCCGACGGCGAGACGGGCCACACCGGTCCGCAGGCGTGCTGGGGGCTGGACCTGCCCATCGTCACGCACGTCATCGCCCTCGACGTCGACCCCGAGGCGGAGCGCATCCGGGCGAAACGCCTCGTCGAGGGCGACATCGAGGAGATCGAGACGGTGGAAGCGCCCCTCCCGGCGTTCGTCGTTACCGACCCCGAGTTCGACCCGTCCTACCGGACGGCGGGCGACCGACTCGAACTGAAGGACCGCCGCGAGGAGACCCAGGAACGCGCCGAGAACTTCGAGGACCACCTGACGACGTGGGACCACTCGGACCTCAATCTCGACCCGGACTACATCGGTCTCGACGGGTCGCCGACCATCGTCTCCTCGGTCGACCCCATTCCGAAAGCACCCGCCGAACGCGAGGCGACGATGGTCGACCCCGCCGACGAGGGGGAGATGCAGGAGGTCCTCGAAACGATGCAACCGTTCGCGGGGGGTGACTGACCGTGCCGCTCGACCCGAGCGACTACACCGTCGACGAACTCCGCGAGGAACTGGACACCGTCGAGACGGCGGACGAACTCGAATCCGTCCTCGAAGCCGAGCGGACGAGCAAGGGCCGCAAGACTGCACTCGAAGCCATCCGCGACCGCCTCGACGAACTCGGCGTCCCCGAAGAGGAGGCGGTCGAGGAGGGCACCGACACCGAGGGCGAGTATCCGGAGGCTGGCGGCGAAGCGCCCTTCGACCCGGGCGAGTTCGACATCGCCGAACTCGGCCCGAAACTCAAGGACGTAGAGGACGTCGACGACCTCCGGGCGCTCCTCGACGCCGAGGAGTCGGGCGAGAACCGCGACGGCGTCGTCACCCTCGTCGAGAGTCGCATCGACAAACTGACCGAGAGCGACGTCGAGGGCGACATCGACCCCACGGAGTTGACCGTCGCCGAGCTCGGCAACGCCCTCCAGAACGTCGACGACGTGGAGGCGCTGGAGGCCATCCTCGACGCCGAGGAAGCGGGCGAGGACCGCAAGACGGCGAAGAACCTCGTCGAGAAGCGCATCGAGTCGGTGAGCGGGGGCGAACGCGAGGAGCAAGCGGTCGTCCCGCCCGAGGAGAAACACCCCGAACTCGACCACCCGACCGCCGACAAGCGCCACGTCCGCGCGCTGACCGACGGCACCTACGGCGACATGTGGGTCTACTGCGAGACGCAGGCGGGCGACCTGATCGACGTCTCGCGGGAGATGCTCGGCAAGGCCCGGGAACTGATGGACGGCTACAACGACGACTACGACGCGGACGAACGCGTCGTGGCCGTCCTCGTCGGCGACGACGTCGAGAAACACGTCGAGGAGTGCATCGCCTGCGGCGCGGACGTCGTCGTCTACCACGAGGACGACCGACTCGACCGCTTCCAGCACAAGGCCTACACCGAGATATTCTGTGACATGGCGCGGTGGGGCGGCGACCCGGGCGAGGGGAACCCCGACCCCGCCGACTGGCGCGACTACGACGAACCGCGCTACGTCGTCTTCCCGGCGACGAACAACGGCCGCGACCTGTCGGCGCAAGTCCAGGCCGAACTCGACAGCGGCCTCGCCTCGGACTGCTCGGGACTGTTCATCGAGGACGCCGTCATCTCGAACCCGGTCAAGACGGGCGAACCCGGGACCAACAAGACGTTCGAGCGCGTCCTCCACATGAAGCGCCCGGACTTCAGCGGCTTCGAGTACTCGACCATCCTCTGTCTGGACAATCCGAACCGGGAGTTCCACCCGCAGGGGGCGTCGGTCATCCCCGGGAGCTTCGAGGTCCCGGACCCGGACCCCGAGCGCGAGGGCGAGGTGGTCGAACACGACGCCGCCCTCGACGACGACTGGTTCCGCGTCGAGGTGACGGAGTTCGACCAACTGGAGGAGGGCGTCGACCTGACCGGCCACGACGTCGTCGTCGCCATGGGCCGGGGCATCGGCGCGGACCCCACGCGCGGGATGGAACTCGCCGTCGAACTCGCGGACTGCTTCGAGGACGCCGCCATCGGCGTCACCCGGGGCATCGTCACGGGGTCGTACAACTTCGAGGGACACGTCGAGCAGTACACCGAGGAGGAACGACAGATCGGCGAGACGGGACAGGTCGTCGAGCCGGACCTCTACATCGCGGCGGGCATCTCCGGGGCCGTCCAGCACAAGGTCGGCATGGACGAGTCGGACACCATCGTCTCCATCAACACGGACCCCGAGGCGCGCATCCGGGACTTCTCGGACTACTTCGTCGAGGGCGACCTGTTCGAGGTGCTGCCGCGACTCGTCGACGCCGTCGAGACGGGCGAACTGGACCTCGGTGCGGTGACCGACGGCGGACGGACGGCGAGCGAAACTGCTGCGAGCGACGGCGGTGATTCCGATGAGTGACGATTACGAACACTACGAAGCGGTGGTCGTCGGCGCGGGACCTGGCGGTGCCGCGGCGGCGGCGGCCCTGGCGAACTACGGCGTGGAAACGCTCGTCCTCGAACGCGGCGTCGACGCGGGGGCGAAAAACGTCTCCGGCGGCCTCATCTACGCCGAGGAGTCGGCCCCCTACACCATCGACGACCTGTTCCCCGGCTTCCGCGAGGCGGCGAGCGAGCGCCCGATAACGGAGTACTACCTCCACAACGTCGCCGGCGAGAAGGTCAAGACGGTGGACGTCACCGACCTGCACGAACACGACACCGAGTGGTCGGATTCGGTCCTGCGGCGCCAGATGGACTCCTGGCTGGCCGACCGGGTCCACGAGATGACCCGGGAGACGGGCGGCGGCCTCCTGACTGACGTCCGCGTCAACGGCCTGTTGCGGGAGGAGGGCGAGATCGTCGGCGTCACCTGCGACGAACTCGACCCCATCACGGCCGACCTGGTCGTCGCCGCCGACGGCGTCAACTCCGAACTGGCCCGGGACGCCGGTCTGATGGACTGGGAGGAGCCCGAGGAGTGGTTCCAGGGCGTCAAGGCGGTCGTCGACGTGCCTCCCGAGGTCGTCGCCGAGCGGTTCGACGTGGCGGACGACGAGGGCGTCGCCCACCTGTTCTCGGGGGACCTGTTCGAGGACGTGCGCGGCGGCGGCTTCCTCTACACGAACGAGGACTCGCTCTCCATCGGCACCGTGTTCCACCTCGACAGCCTCGTCGCGGAGCGGGCCGAACCTCACGAGTTGCTGGACGCCCTGCTGACGCACCCTCTCCTCGCCCAGTGGCTGGGCGACGAGTACGAGGAGCGGGAGTACTCGGCGAAGCTGGTCCCCGACTCGAAGAAGGTGTCCCTGAAGGAACCGCACCGCGGCCGACTGGTGGTCGTCGGCGACGCCGCCGGCCAGATGCAGGCCCAGGGACCCATCATCAAGGGGATGAACCACGCGGTCACGGCGGGCGCGCTGGCTGCCGAGGCGTACGCCGAGGCGAAGGCCCGCGACGCTCCGGCGTCGGCCGGCGAGCGATACGCGGACAAACTCCGCACCGAGGGCGTCGCGAAGAAGCTCCGGCCGCCGCAGTACCGTGCCGTGAGCGCCCTCGGCGAGCACGACGCGGTGACGAGCGTCGTCGACGGCGTCCTCACCTCGGGCGTCGGGCGGGCGGCAGTGCGGGCGCTCTCGGGGCAACTCGACAAGCTGTTCGGGTCGCCGTTCCTGACGTCCATGGCACCGGACACTCGCACCTCCTACGTGACGCTGCCGACGGTCATCGCGGAGGAACTCGGGACGCCGGTCCGCGAGGAGAGTTCGGTCGACCCGCCGAGCCTCGCCGACCGCATCGGCGACCTCACCTACGACACCGACGTCGGCAACCCCCACATCCGGCTGGTGGACAACTCCGTCGACGCCAGCGGCGCGGCGGTTTCGGCCTGTCCGGTCAGTGCCCAGGACTTCGGCGGGGGCTGTTACCGCGAGGAGTCGGTGATGACGAACGGCGACGAGGAGCGCGTCGTCAGCCTCGACACCCAGCCCTGCGTGGAGTGTGGCACCTGCGCCGTCGTCGCGGACACCGAGTGGGAACACCCCCGCGGCGGGAAGGGCGTCGAGTTCCGCGAGGGGTGACGCCCCGAGCATGAGCCGGTTCGAGGAGCGCGTGCAGGCGCTCGCGGCCGAGGCCCACGAGGCGCGCGCGTCGTTCGACCCGCCGGACGACCCGCCCGCGCCCGACCGGGCGCTCTCTCACCTGCAGGACGGCCTCGCGCCCGTCCTCTCGCTGTACGTCGAGGCGCGGACGGGCGACTACGTCGCCTTCTCCGAAGCCGAGTGGGTGCTCTTGGAACGCGCGCTGAACGACTGGCTGGAGTGTTACGCTCGCTGTTACGGCGTCGCCATCGACGCCGAGTTCTCGGTGCGCGAGGCCGCCGAACTCCTCGTCGAGACGCACGACTTGCGCGACACCGCACAGTTGCTCACTCGCGTCCCCGACCGCGGGGAGGCGACGAAAAGTTAAGTATCGTTGGTGTGTGATATCACGGGACATGGAACTCACCGACGACCTGGAGTTCGACAACGAGGACCGGAAGGACATCTACGCGTACGTCGAACGGCACGGGACGGTCCGCGAGGACGAGGTGCGGCGGGCGCTCAACCTCGACCCGGAGGCGTTCGGTTCTCACCTCACCATCCTCCGGCGGGACGGCTACCTCCGAAAGGACGGCAGGAAGCTACAGGTCGCCTACCAGGCCGAAGACGAGGAGACACACGACGTCGACGGGACGACCTACACCATCCGGGCGGCGTCCCAACCCGACCTGTCGGGGCTCATCGACGTCATCCGCGAGGTAGCCGAGGAGGGGACGTACATCGAAGCCGAGACGGTCGCGAACCTCATCGACCACGAGGAGGTCGTCCTCCGGCACAACGAGGTCCGGTCGCGAATGATATTCGTCGCCAGCGTCGACGACGAGGTGGTCGGGTGGGTCCACCTCGACCTGCCGGAGGCGGAGAAACTCGCGCACACCGCGGTGTTGACCGTCGGCCTCCTGGCCGAGTACCGCGGTCACGGTATCGGGAGCGCCCTCCTCGAACGCGGCGTTCGGTGGGCGCGCGACCACGACTACGAGAAACTCTACAACAGCATCCCGGCGACCAACGAGGCGGCCATCGGCTTCCTCGAAGCCCACGGCTGGGAGACCGAAGCGGTCCGCGACGACCACTACAAGATAGAGGGGGAGTACGTCGACGAAGTGATGATGGGCGACTCCCTGTAGCTACGGCCACGCGTCCTCGGCCCCGTCGAGCGGTTCGGCGACGACGCCGTCCTGCCGCGCGATGGCGCGGGCGTGGGCCGGACAGACGTCCCTGTCTGTGCCCCACGGGACGTACACGCGGACGGCCGCCGGGCGGTCACAGCCGTCCTCCGCACACTGGCCCATGCCGGGTCTCGTGTCCCCGTCCTAATCGGTGTATCGCTCGCGTTCGGCGTGGGCGTACTCGTCGCCGTAGCGGTCGACCAGCGGCTGGAACGCCTCGCCGAGGTCTCGCATGCACTGCCGCGTCGACACGTAGTCGAGTTCGTCGGCGACGACGTCCCACGGTGCGGCCTGGAGGGGTTTCCGGACGAGGAGTCGCTCCTGGCGGGGCGTGAGGTCGGCGTCGCCGTCGAGGAGGTGTGCGAGGGCGAGACGTCGAAACGCGCCGGGGGCGGTGTCGTACATCCCCGGGCCGTAGGCGGCACCGACCACGACGCGCCACTCGTAGGCGGTCAGGTCGACGTCGCGCCGGCCCGCGGTCGCCGCGAGGGCGGCCCGCACCACGTCTGGGTCGACGTCGTCGAGGGCGTCGAGGAGGACGCCGCCGACCCGGTCCCGGAACCAGCGGGCGTGCCGGTCGTGGAGCGCCCATCCCGTGTGGCTCGTCGGGCGGAGCAACAGCGCGGAGTACTCGCCGCTGGTCGCGTTGCGCGTCGTCGAGAGGTGGACCGTCCGGTAGTCGTTGCGCCGCCAGAAGCGGAGGAGCCGCGGCGTCGCGCCGAAGCCGACGCCGAGCCAGTCCACCGCGTCGGCGAACTCGTCGTGGACCCGGTCGAGGAGGCGGGAGCCGAGGCCGGACGACCGGACGGCGTGGTGGGTGGCGATGCGGAGGACGCGATAGCCGACGGGCGCGGCGGCCGCCGGGTCGCGGAGTTGACTCGTCAGCACGTCCGGGAGCATGTTGCCGCGGACGCGCGAGCCCACGTACATCGCCTCCCGCGTCTCCGCCGAGAGGTCGCCCTCGCGGGCGAGCAGCGCGACCGAGACGACCCGGTCGTCGTGTTCGAGAACCCGGAGTTCGACGTTCGGGGCGTCGAGGAGGCGAGCCAGGTCGTCCGGCTCCGTCCGATAGTGTGCGAGGACGAGGAGGCCGAACACCTCGCGGAGGTACTCCTCGTGCTCGACCAGTTCGTCCGGCGAGACGGCGCGGTAGGTCGTCGCCTCGGGCGTCGCGTCGGCGACGAGCTGGTCGACGGCCGGCCGGGCGTCGAGCAACAGCGCCCGGAACGCCCACACCTCGACCGGGTCGCCCGGAGCGTACCGGATGGGTTCGTCCATCCGGACCTCCGTCACTTCGAGGCCGCTCCCGTCCAGTCGGTCGCGAAACCGGACGGAGAAACCGCGGCCGGCCCCCTCGTAGCCGTGGACGGTCGTACAGAAGCCCGCGGCGGGGGCGTCGAGGAATCGCGCGAGGAGCCGAACGGGAAGCGCGGCCGCCTCGTCGACGAGGACCACGTCCGGGTCGTCGGGGAGGGCGGCGGCGGACGGCGGCTTCGCGAACCGGACCCGACCGCCGGCGGCCGTCTCCAGAACGTGGGCCTCCGCGTCGTCGAGGGCCAACGAGCCGAGGGCCGTCAGCGTCTCCCGGGCGCGGCCGAACGCCTCGCTCGCGTTCCGGAAGCCGGGCGCGGTGACGAGGACGTCCCGGCCGTCGGCGGCGAGGCAGGCGGCGGCGATGCCGGCGGCGCTCGATTTGCCCCGTCCCCGGTCGGCCTCGACGACGACGGCCTGCCCCGACTCCCGCAGGCGTTCGAGGGCGGTCAGGGTCTCTGCCTGATCGGACGTGAGACACGCTTCGTAGGCGGCGTCGGGGAAGGTGCGGTCGTCCGGGAAGTCGACCTGTCGGTGCGCTGTCGCCGGCGGCGGGTCGGTCGTCCCGTCGCGTTCGACCGTCTCGTCGTCGACGTCGACGACGGCGACGCCGGGGTGCGTACGGAGCGTCTCGACGAGCCGCTCCCGGAAGCGGCCGGTCACGTCGTCGACGGAGAAGGGGGGCACGGCCAGCGTCTCGTCGAAGTCGTCGCGGCGTGCGGGCCACGTGTCGAGCGGCGGCGTCACGAGGACGAGGAGGCCGCCGCCGTCCACCGCGCCGACGACGCGGCCGAGGGCGTTCGGCGAGAACGCGGCGTGGGCGTCCAGGACGACGGCCTCCCGGGTCGTCCCGAGGAGTCGGCCGGCGTGGTCGGGATGGAGGCGGTCGGCCCCGTCGACGGCGCGGGTCGTGACGAACGTCGTCGCGTCGGCGACGTCCCCGGCGTCGACGACGGTGCGTGCGGCCGCGAGGCCGGCGTCGCGGTCGCCCGCGAGGACGACGAGACGACGCTCGTTCGCCCGCGTCGCCTCGGTACGGAGCGTGGCAGCCAGTCCCGCGAGGTCCATGGCCGGAGTTTCGTCGCCCGCCGCAAGGGCCTTTCTCTCCGGAGCGGCACTCTCCCGTGTGCCGGCCTCACACGGCGTCACGGCTTTGAAAGCGCTTTTATGGGGTGCACTGCTACAACGTCGTACAACCTGTCCGGGGTTGATGATGCTCCTCGCCATCAGGGACCGGCCGTCTGGTGGGGGGCGCGAGCCCACGGATAGGAGAGGTAACACACCATGTCAGTTTACGTCAACTACGATGTACCGGCGGACCTCGCGGAGAGCGCGCTCGAAGCGCTCGAAATCGCGCGAGACACGGGCACAGTCAAGAAAGGAACCAACGAGACGACCAAGGCCGTCGAGCGAGGCAACGCGGAACTCGTCCTCATCGCCGAGGACGTGAGCCCGGAGGAGATCGTGATGCACCTGCCGGAACTCGCCGACGAGAAGGGCATCCCCTACGTCTTCATCCAGACCCAGGACGACCTCGGCCACGCCGCCGGCCTCGAAGTCGGCAGCGCCGCCGCCGCCGTCATCGACGCCGGCGAGGCGGACGACCAGGTCGAGGACATCGCGACCAAGGTCGAGGACCTGCAGTAAGCGACCATGAGTGCCGAAGAAGGAGCCAGCGACTCGACGTCCGCCGAGGTCATCGAGATCGTTGGCAAGACCGGGATGCATGGCGAGGCCATGCAGGTCAAATGCCGCATCCGCGAGGGATCGAACCAGGGTCGAATCATCACGCGAAACGTGCTGGGTCCCGTCCGCGAGGGCGACATCCTCCAGCTGCGCGAGACCCAGCGTGACGCCGACTCCATCGGTGGTCAATAATGGTCGAGAAACGCACCTGCGACTTCAGCGGCGACGATATCGAACCCGGGACGGGCACGATGTTCGTCCGGACCGACGGAACCATCCTCCACTTCAAGGACTCGAAGGCCGAGAAGAACTACTTCCTCGGCCGCGAGCCCCGCGACCTGGAGTGGACCGAAGAGGGCCAGCGACAGGGCGGTGAGGGCGAGTGAGCGACCACGAGCGCACCTTCGTGATGGTCAAGCCCGACGGCGTCCAGCGCGGCCTCATCGGCGACGTCGTCTCCCGGTTCGAGGACCGCGGCCTGAAGCTCGTCGGCGCGAAGTTCATGCAGATATCGGACGAACTCGCCCACGAGCACTACGGTGAACACGAGGGCAAGCCCTTCTTCGAGGGACTCGTCGACTTCATCACCTCGGGGCCCGTCATGGCGATGGTCTGGGAGGGTCAGGACGCCACCCGACAGGTCCGGAACATGATGGGCGAGACCGACCCCGCCGAGTCCGACCCCGGAACCATTCGCGGCGACTACGGTCTAGACCTCGGTCGGAACGTCATCCACGGCTCCGACCACGAGGACCCCGGCGCGAACGAACGCGAGATAGCCCTCTTCTTCGACGAGGACGAACTGGTCGACTACGACCGCGTCGACGAAGACTGGCTCTACGAGTAGCCACCGGCGCGGCCACGCTCTTCTCGGCACTGGCGACGCGTGCTACCGACTCGACGGCTCCGGTGAGCGGGCCGAATCGCCGCTCGTTTCGACCGCCAGAACTCACTCCCGCCAGACGGCCTCGACGTCCTCGCCGAACAGGTCGCGCATCAGGCCCACGACGCCCTGGGGCGGGAACTGGCCGTGCTCGGTGACGACGGCGTCGACGTAGCGCGGCGGCGTCACGTCGAACGCCGGGTTCGCCACGTCGACGTCGCCCAGTTCCGCCCGGGTCTCGGCGTCGACGACCTCCGACTCGTCGCGCCGTTCGATGGGGACGGTCTCCCCCCGTAGCGTCCCGGGATGGAGTTTGATGGTCTGGGCCGCGACGACGAGGGGGACGTCGCGGTCGCGGGCGTTGACGGCGAGGCCACTCGTCCCGATCTTGTTGACGACGCTCCCGTCGGCGGCGACGCTGTCCGCGCCGACGAGGACGTGGTCGACGTCGTCGAGGAACTGTCGGGCCGCGCTGTCGACGACGAGCGTCACGTCAACGCCGAGGTCCGCGAGCGCCGTCGCCGTGATGTGACCCTGTTTCAGCGGGCGGGTCTCCTTGACGACGGCCGAGAGGTCCGCGCCCCGGTCGACGGCCGCCTCGATGCACGCCATCGCGTCCGTCGAGTGACAGTGGGTCATCACGGTGTCGCCGTCTGCGAGGCGATTCGCACCGACGCGTCCCAGGTCCCCCCGTGCGCTTTCGAGACGGGACCGGAAGTCGTCGACGCCGGCGACGACGCTCTCGCGGAGTTCGCCGACCGATTCTCCTCTCATCTCCGAGAGGACTGACCGGAGAGCGTTCGGGAGGCTGACGGCCGTCGGCCGCGTCGCCTCCAGACGCCGGGCGGCCTCGTACATCGTCTCCCGGAACGCCGCCGGCGCGTCGGCGTCCCGCTCGACGGCCTGGGTCCGGAGGGCGCGTGCGACGGCGTCGGCTATCGACGCCGCGCCCCGGATTTCCATGGATTCGATGGCCGCACACGTCTCCTCGACGTCGGGGTGGATGGCTCCGGAGTCCATGCCTCGTCCGTAGGCACCGCACGCAAAAGGGGGTTCGGTCGCGGGGTGCTCGGCCGCGAGCGTTCCGACCCGCTTCGAGTCGTCGCCGAGCGCCGCGGTCAGGCCGCGTCCGTGCGGAGCGCTTCGGCGTCGAGTTCGCCCGAATCGAGTTCCGCCTCGATTTCGCGGGTCGCCTGGACCATGTTCTCCATCTTCCGGTAGGCGACCTCCCGGGGCAGCAGTTTCACGCCGCAGTCGGGGGAGACGGTGAGTCGCTCCGGCGGGACGATTTTGAAGCCCTCCTTGATGTTCTCCTTGATTTCCTCGACGGACTCGACCTCGGCGGTGTGGACGTCGACGACGCCGAGCGCGAGGTCTTTCGTGAACTCGGGGTCGGTGAACACGTCCACCTGCTCGTAGCCGCCGTTACAGAGCTCGACGTCGAACTCGTCGATGGGGAACTCGAGCAGTTCGGGGTAGATGCGCGAGTAGTCGCCGTAACAGACGTGCAGGCCGATGCGGACGTCCTCGTCGACGTCGGCGACGATGCGTTCGAGACACTCGCCGACGATGGCGTGGTCGTCGGGCGTCGTCGCCAGCGCTGGCTCGTCGATCTGGATGTAGCGCGCGCCGGCGTCGACGAGTTTCTCTATCTCCTCGTTGACGAGGTCGGCGAGGGCGTAGGCGAGGTCCTCGTCGGAGTCGTAGGCCTCGTTGAACGACCAACTCGCGAGCGTGTACGGCCCGGTGATGGGGACTTTCACCGGCCTGGAGGCGGCGTTCGTCGTGAATTCGAACTCGTCGACCAGCCACGGCTCCTCGTAGCTCACCTCCTCGACGACCGAGGGCTTGTCGAAGTAGTTGTGGCCCCACACCTTCACGGGGCCGTTGAACTCGTAGCCCTCGATGCGATGGGCGAAGTACTCGACCATCTCGTTGCGGCGCATCTCGCCGTCACAGACCGTGTCGAGGCCGGCGCGTTCGTGTTCGTCGACGATGACGCGACAGGCGTCGTCGTGGGCCTCCGCCAGTTGCTCCTCGGTGAACTTCGACTCCTCGTCTTCCGCGAGGTCGGACACCCGATTGAGCCACTTCGGCTTGGGATAACTGCCGACCACGGAGGTCAGGAGGAAGTGGTCGTGGTCGTGGTCCGCGGGGCGGAACTGCTCGCGGTTGCTCATGCTTCCACCTCCGTCGCCGCGGCCGCGCCGAGTGACTCCAGTTTCGCCTCGTACTTGTTGACCGGGAGGTAGAACAGTTCGGTGTTCGAGGTGACGTACGTCCGGTCGAACGTCTGGGAGGGAATCTGGTCTTGCACCCACTCGACGCGTTCGACGATGGTGTCGGGGCTCTCGACCAGCGTGTTCTGTCCGTCGACGAGGCCGAGCGCGATGTCGGCTTTCGTGCCGTACTCGGTGACGTTGTACAGGGACTGCTCCTGTTCGGTCACGAAGTCGAAGCCGATGGCGTCGACGTCGGCGTCCATCAGGTGCGCGTAGGCCTTCTCCTCCAGCGCGCCCCAGTAGGTCTGGACGACGACGTCGGCGTCGGTCGCGGCGGCGACCCGGTCGACGGCCTCGCTCGCGCGCTCGTCGGCTCCCCCGGCGGGCGATTCGGTCACGAGAGACGGTTCGAGCAGGAAGAGCGTCTCGTGGTCGGGGAACGCCTCGATTTCGCCCGCGAGGAAGTCCGCGACCGCCGAGAGGAACTCCGCCTCGTCGCCGTAGAACTCGTCGGTCGCGAGGTCCGCGAGGGAGTAGGGACCGGGGAGGACCGCCTGCAGGTCGTCGTCGACGACGTCGGCGAGTGCCTCCAGTTCACGGCCCACGTCGCCGGAGAACGTGAGTTCGCCCTGCACCTGCGGGTCGCGGTAGAAGTTGTTGTTGTCGTAGTAGCGGACGATGCCGCCCGTCTCGACGTTCTCGTGGACGGTCAGGGGGTGTGCCAGCATGTCGTCCCAGCGCAGTTGCCCCTCGACGACCCTGTCGAGGCCGGCGTCGGTCTGGGCCTGGACGACCTCCCGCCGCGCCCGGTCGTAGGCGCCGACGACGGCTTCGTCCTCGTCGCCGCCGATGAGGTCACCTTTCTGGTGGCCCTTCAGGTCGGATAGTTCGTCTTTCGCCCAGTCGGGTAGAGGATACAGTCCGGGTGTCGTGGCGACCAGTTCGGTCATCGATTCGACGTTGGTAATGCCGGCGCTTAATATTTGCTAAAGGAAAATATGCTTTGTAGTTATCGAAGGCGGAGGACCGAGAGCGTCTCGAAGGGGTACGACTCCTGGCGCACCTCGTCGACGCCGAACTCCCGTCGCTCGGCGCGCGCGACCACCTCGTCGAACCCGGTGAGGCTACTGACGAGGACGAGGACGCACCCGCCGGGGGCGAGGACGCGTCCGACGGCGTCGAGAAACGGGTCGATGACGGCCCGGCCACTCTCGCCTCCCGAGAGGGCACGTTCCATCCAGTCGCTCCACTCGTTCTCGGGGTCGGTCGGGAGGTAGGGCGGATTGAAACAGACGGTGTCGAAGGCGTCGTCACGGAAGGCGGCGACGAGGTCCGTGCGGACGACATCGAGGCCCCGACTGCGCGCCTCCCGACAGGCGTGGGGGTTGACGTCGCTCGCGACGACGCGGGCGTCCGTCTCGGCGGCGACCTGCTCGGCGACCCAGCCCGACCCCGTGCCGACGTCGAGCGTCAGGCCGTGGGCGTACTCGACGGCGGCGTCGGCCAGGAGGCGGGAGTCCTCGGCCGGCTGGTAGACGGCCGTCTCCGTCCCGCGGCGGTCGGCGAGGTCGGTCATCCGCCGTCGCCTCCGCCGTCGCCGCCGTCGGCAGTCGCCGGCGTCTCGCGGCCCTCCGCGACCGAGAAGCCGCCCGCCTCGGCCCGGGCCATCAGCTCCCGCTGCGGGAACGGAATCTTGATGCCCTCGGCCTCGAAGGCCGCTTTGATCGCCTCGATGGCCCGCGTCCGGGCGCGCCACTGCCGGCGAGCGCTCGGATTGTCTATCCAGAAGCGGACGCCGAGAACGACGGCCGAGTCCGCGAATCGCTTCATCACCACCTGTGGCGCGGGAACGGGCATGATGCCGTCGACGTCCTCGACGGTATCGAGGGCGACGTCGGCGGCGCGTCGGGGGTCGTCGTCGTAGTCGACGCCCACCTCGACTTCGAGGCGGAGGCGGCCCTTCCGCGTCCGGTTGGTGATGGCCCGCCCGGAGACGGTGTCGTTCGGGAGGATGACGTACTCGCCCTCGAAGGTCTGGATGCGCGTGTTGACGATGGTGATGTCCGTGACGATGCCGTCCTGGTCGCCGATCTCCACCCAGTCGCCGATTTCGAACGGGCGCGAGAACATCAGCACGAACCCCGCGAGCACCGCGCCGAGGGTCTGTCGCGCCGCCATCCCGATGATGATGCCGAGAAAGCCCGCGCCGACGAGGAGGCTGCCGAGGTCCTTCGTGAAGAGGCCGACGACGACGAGGACGGCGACGGTGTAGAGCGCCACCTGCGTCAGCCGGTAGATGATCTCGCGCTCGTGTTCGCTGATGGCGTTGCGCGACCCCGTCACCTCGCCGATGACCCGGCCGATGAAACTCGTCAGCGCGTACGTCCCCGCGAGGATGACCCCCGAGAGGAGGAGTTTCCCGGCGAGGTTCTCCAGGCCGAGGCTCTCCAGCGAGGCCCGGAGCGGTCCGACGAGATTCCAGAGGTAGACGAGGGCGACGACGCCCGCCCCGGTCG
This sequence comes from Haloferacaceae archaeon, assembly GCA_042216495.1. Taxonomy (GTDB): domain Archaea; phylum Halobacteriota; class Halobacteria; order Halobacteriales; family Haloferacaceae; genus Salinirarus. The sequence goes on along the minus strand of JBDGTU010000035.1, from coordinate 4,118 downwards.
CGAGCGACACGCCGGCCGACACCGCCAGACGGAGGGCGGACCGACCGCCCGCGTCGGTGTTCGACTGCCACTTGCCGGCGAGATACCTGACGGCGACGACGACGACGACGAGTCCGAGCGTGAGCGCCGTGCGAAGCGCGACCGACTGCGGCGGGGACGGGACGGCCTGGAGGGGGTCAGCCATCGCCGTCACCCCGCCTGTGGGCGGCGGCGAGGCGTGCCAGTTCCGCGAATTCGTCGGGGGCGAGGTCACCCGCACGCTGTCGGAGGGACGCCTCGTCGGCGGCGTCGACGACGGCGTCGGGGTCCGCCAGCCCGGAGATGTGTGCGGTGTTACGGATGCCGTTTCTGACGGTCTTGCGCCGTTGCGTGAAGACCGCCTTCACGAACCGGAGGAAGAAGTCCTCGTCCTCGACGACGTAGTCCGGGTCCCGGGGCGTCGTCCGGACGACGGCGCTCTCGATGGCCGGCGGCGGCGAGAACGCCTCCGGCGGGACGATTTCGACCACCTCGACGTCGCCGTAGTGCTGGGCACCCACCGACAGCCGGCCGTACTCGCTCGTTCCGGGCTCGGCGGCCATCCGCTCGGCGAATTCGCGCTGGAACATCAGCACTGTCGGGCGCTTCGACGGGAGGAGGCGGAAGGCGATTTCGCTGGAGACGCCGTACGGAAGGTTCGAGACGCAGGCCGAGAAGTCGGGGAGCGGCAGTTCGAGGGCGTCGCCTTCGAGGATTTCCAGCGCGCCGGCGTCGACGTCGGCGGCGAACTCCTCGCGGAGGAACGACGCCAACGCCGGGTCGCGTTCGACGACGGTCACGCGGTCGGCGACCCGGAGCAGGCGGTCCGTGAGCGCTCCGGTCCCGCCGCCGATTTCGAGGACGTGGCTCGTGTCGGCGTCGTCGGGGAGATACGTCGGCACCCGGTCGAGGACCCGGTCGTCGACGAGGAAGTGCTGGTCGCGGTCGGGGTCGCCGCGAACGCCCGCCCGCCGCATGAGGCGGTCGGGGTCGCGTCGGTCCCGCGAGCGAGTGGCTGGGTCCGACTCGGTCATTGGCGTCGGTAGCGAGCGAACGGCTGTAAACCTCCCGCTTACACGTCGGCTTCGCGCCCCACGAACGTCCGGTATTTCAGGTCCTCGTCCCGCAGTTCCTCCATGATGCGGTCGACGAGTATCTCCTTGGGTTTGTGGAGGCCCGACACCCGTTCTTCGAGGTCCTCGAAGTCCGCGAACGGCTTCCGCTTTCGCTCGTCGAGGACGTTGTTCCGGAGTTTCTTTCCGATTCCGGGGAGGAGGTTCAACTGGTGGAGGCGGAGCGTGATGGGTTGGGCCTCGTTGTAGAACTCCACGAACCGGTCTGCCTGTTCGTCGACGACGTCCTCGACGACGTACTCCAGTTCCGAGCGGGCACCGTTCGAGATGTCCTCGTAGTCGACGTCGTGCAGCCGTTCGACGACGTCGCGTTCGGATTCGGGTTCGACGACGACGCGGTCGCCGATGGATACGTCCGCATCGTCGGCCATCGTCAGTTCGAGGAGCCGAAACTTCACGTCGCCGAGAGCGTACGCGAGTGGCGATTTCTGGTACTGGGGCCGGTCGTCGTCCGGTTGGCCGTGCGGGAGATAGTCGAGGATGACGGCGTACGTCCGGTCGGTGTCGTCCCCGGATTCGTCGCTCTCGGCAGGAGCCATATCGTTACCCTACGATTACCAGCTACTTAAAAAATCGCCTGACTACGCGTATTTCGCGACGACGTTGAGTACCTCGTCGAGTTCGTCGCCGTCGAGGGCGTACCGCTGTTTGGCGAAGACGGTCCGGAGTTCGTTCCGGTCCTGGGGGAGCAGGTCGGCGATCTTGAACGCCGTCGGCTCGTCGATCTTCTCCAGTTCCAGCAGGTCCGCGACGAGTTCGCGCGACTCGGCCGCCTCGAGGAAGGCGAACGTGTTGACGTGTTCGATGGCGCGAGCGAGTTCGTAGCGCATCTCACGCTCCTCGTCGGCCGCCCGGTCGGCCTCCACTTCCTCGAGGAGGTCCTTGACCTCCGAGGTGGTGAGAAACTCCTCGTCGACTTTCTCTTTGAATATCGTCATCTCACTGCTGGGCGCGCAGGTGAGCCGGTTGCGTGATGAGGACCTTGGTCTTCGACCCGTCGGTGATTTCGACCTTGAAGGCCCGACCCTGTTTCCCGACGACTTCGCCGGTCAGTCCGTCGAAACGAGGGTGGAACCGCCCGTCGGGGACGCTCGGGTCGAGTTTGAGATGTACCTTCTGGCCTTCGTCGTACTCCTGAATCGCCCGCTGGGGCGGGGACGTACCGCGGTCGCGTGGATCGTTCGAGAGCTTTCCTCGCGTCCCCTTCAGCGGCCCGTTTGAACTCGGCATTGTCGTACGGGCCAGTAGTTCGCTTTCGCCTATAAATGGTGCGTTCCGCCGCGAGGGAGAGACGACCTGACACGCGCGACGAATCGCGGCGTCTCAGATGCGGCCGACGTTCTCGACGGAGACGCTCTCGACGCCGTCGACGCCGATGAACGCCTCTTCGACGGCTTCCGTTCCACCGGCGTCGTCGGGGACGACGACCGTCGGGAGGAGAGCGACCAGCCCGAACGCGACCTCGTCGCGCTCGAAGCCGTTGATTTTCGCGCCCTCGGGGAGCGCGTCTTCGAGTCGTTCCTGGAGCTCGTCGAGGTCGATCTCCGGGCTCTGGGGCATGACCTTGACCTTGGCGGCGACTTTCCCCATCGTTACGGCCCCCTGAATCCGCAGTCCGGACACTCGTAGAGGTTGCTCTGCTTGCGGCACTTCGCACAGCGGTGCACTTGCCGGCCACACTCCGGACATTTGAACGACGCCGCGCTCATCCCCGCGATGTTGATGCCACAGGAGATACACTGCCGCTCCTGTCGCTGTTCTGCGTTGCTCATACCGTTACCACCCCGTCACGACTTTTAATCGTTGTCTTTCGACCCGGCGTGCTCCGCGACGCGGGTCACAGTCCGAGCGCTAGCGGGCCGACGAGAACCCCCATCAGATGGACGCGCCGGGTGCCGACGCGGGGCGGCACGAGGCCGACGCACGTCGCGACGCCGAAGACGAGGACGCCGACGCCGCCGGCGAACAGGTAGGAGACGACCGCCAGTCCGCCGAGCGTCGCATACGAGAGCGCGGCGGGGTCGACGCGACCGACGGTTCGGAGGTAGTAGTCGCCCAGCGTGAGGACGAGGACGAATCCGACGCTCGCCGCGAGCGCGACCGCCGCGAGCAGCGTCGGGAGCGCCAGGGGGACGCCGGCCTCGTCGAGAGCGACCATCACGCCGGTTCGGGGCGCACCGAGGGCGACGAGGGCGAAGAGCGCGAAAATCGTGTTCGAGGTGTTAGCGCCGCTCGTCGCCACCAGGAACCCCCGCGCGCCCGTCCGCCCCGGAACGAACGGCAACGACAGCACCGCGCCGATGGCCGCGGAGACGCCGGGGAGGTAGCCGACGAGCGCGCCCGCGCCCGCGCCGGCCGTCGCCGTCGTCGCCACCGACGCCGGGGGGAGTGTCACGTCCGCGTCCGCCTGTGCGGGGACGCCCGACCCGCCCACGGCGTCGAGGAGGACGGGCGCACCGAACAGGCCGCCGAAGAGGGGAGCGAGCACCCCGCCGACCGGCAGCGGTGCCGACGGCGACACGTCGAGGGCGACTGCACCCAGCGCCGTCGACAGCGCGAAGACGCCGAGCCCCGCGACTGCGGCGCGTATCGAGGGCTCCGTCACCGCGAGCGCGACGACGACGCCCGCTAACAGCACCGGCAGCCACGCCCGGAGGGTCGGATAGGCGATCTCCATCGCCCGCGTGAGCGGGATCGCCAGGGGGACGGCGAGCACGACGGCGAGGCCGCTGCCGAGCGCCGAGAGGTGTAACGCCTCCCGCCCCCGGCCCGCGAGGACGAGGCGGTGGCCGGGGAGCGCACTCGCGGCCATCGCGGCGTCGGGGACGCCGAGTGCCAGCGCCGGCACCACGTCGAGGAACGTGTGGACGACGCCGGCGGCGAGCATCGCCACGCCGACGGCGAGTGGCGATCCCGGGAGCGCGGGCGCGACCGACGCCAAGAGGAGCGCGAAGTTGTTCGCGTGCA